>JBPCXV010000019.1:0-119975 GCA_051008235.1 Pseudohongiellaceae bacterium
AAGGTGGCAAAGGTGGCGGCTCTGGGCAATCGCAACAAGGCCGGAACAATCGCGCCAACCAAATGAACCCGAACCATAGGGCGCACAAGTCGTCCAGAAGGTAATCTGCCCTTGCAAGCTGGCGGGCAATGCTTACGGGTTAGGATGAACTGTTGCAAATTTTGCAACAGTTCGGCGCCCCTGCCTGACATTGACTTGCAGGCGCTGGTCGCCTAGTATCAATGCCCCAGCTAGGCACTCTCATAGGCTAACGGTCATGAACAGAGCCAACCCATTCACCCCCGGCTACGGCCTGACGCCCCCGCATTTGGCCGGCCGGGGCGAACAGCAGGCTTTGCTCGCGCACAGGGTTGACGCAATGAACACGGGCAAGTCAGTCAACAGCGTGGTGATGTACGGGCCGCGCGGCATGGGCAAGACTGTGCTGCTGGCATGGCTGGAAGAATATTGCCAAAAAGCGAAGGTAAAGCCGCTGACAACCACGCCATCAGTCGCCTTGAAATCAACCGACGATCTGGCAAGGGTGCTGCTGCCACCAAGCTGGTTGCCGGATGAGTTCCGTGTGGCGACGGGAGGCTGGTTGAAAATGGAAATGAGTTGGGTCAACCCAAAAACTAAAAAGCAAGGGACGCTGGAAGAACATCTGGTAGCCGCTTGCAAAAATCAACCGCGAGCGTTGCTGGTGGACGAAGCGCACGACCCGGTTAACCCGGAAAACTACAAGGAGTTTTTGCAGATGGCGCAAACAGTCGCCCGCAAAGCGCCCTTCTTGCTGGTGCTGGCCGGAACCCCGGGGCTTGAGCAGTTGCTAAGAACTGTAGGAGCCACTTTCATAGAACGAGGTGAGCGTATAGGCATCGGGCTGCTTGATGAAGCCTCAGCCGCAGAAGCAATCCGCGTGCCTTTGCAATCCCACGACATTTCAATTCAGGATAAAGCATTGAGTCATGTGATACATCACGCGCAATGCTATCCGTTTTTCTTGCAGCAATGGGGAGAAGCACTTTACGCCCAAACAGAAGAAAGCGGCACAACGGCGCTAACGCAACAAGATGCCGCCACTCTGGAAGCAGATGTTCAAACAAAGAGAGTGGGATTTTACGACTCACGATACGAAGCACTGGATGACAGCCCCGAACTACTCAGCGCCGCCCACGCAGTCGCGAGAGCCTTCAAAAGTCAAGAAAGCCTTGACCGTCCAACACTCAACCGCGTCATAGAAGACAGCCTGAACAATAGGTTGTCAGACCCCACCAGCCGCACCGCTAAAGCACAAGAACTCACAAAAGAACTAAACCGAATTGACTTCGTATGGAAGCCACCCAACTCTTCCAAAATGGTGCCTGGGATTCCATCATTTATGAACTATGTTCAAGACAATTACTCGGGGCTGTCCTAACCTTCCTTGATTAATAATCTAAATTTTGTGCTTCATGTAGGGCAAGGAAGCACTGGGCAACCTGAGCGAGGCTATGCGATGAAAGAATCTATTCCGGAGAACAATACGCCAATGAACAAACTGGCATTGAAACTGCTGGGCCAAGAGAGCTATCCAGGATGGGTGCCGGTACTTTTGCTGATACATGAGACGATAGCGCGGCAGCAGATAGCGGCAGAAAAAATGCCGCCGGAGGGCGCAAAGAGAGAGATCCAGCGCTTGGTAGCGGCGAAGGGAATACTAATGGAGTTGATACCGGACAGCTTGGAAAGCGTGATGGAGTCACTGTTTCCGATGGACAAGGATGGCGAGGGAGAGGAGGAATATATGGCAAGTGAGCTGGAGGAAGCAAGCAGGGAGGAAGCAGGGGACATGTTACTGGAACAGATGTTATTCAATCTGGATTAACGGCTACGGGCAAGATGCCTAGCAATCATGTGCTATGTTCAAGATAATCATTTGAGATCTTCATAGGCTTTATTGTTGATATTCATTATTCGGGTGGAATTGAAGAAAGTCTAATTAATAATGGGTACTTTGGCCATTTTCCATTTTCCAGTGAACCCAATAGTGATCGCCACTTAAAAACCTGACATTCAAGGCTTTGCCTTGCCATAAAATACAAAGTAAATCTTCATGTTCAGTAGCCGCCTTTATTAAAGAACTTACGGCTTTTCTGTAAAGCATTTTTTCGCCATACCAAATGGCAACAAGAGCTAAACATAGAGCCAGTAGCCCGGGCCTATCTGTCATAAAAGCGTATGCCAACCCAATAAAAGATAATCCAATAAACCCCCAACGAATAATACCGAAAGCCACTGCGCTTGGATGAAACATACAAAACCCAAACAATAAAACTGGGAGACCAAGAAGCATAGGCCAGCTTTTAGAAATAATTACCCAAACAACAAAACCTAGTATGGCAATATAAGGAATTGACATAAGGGAAAATACCTGAGCGCGTAAAATTCCGGACGTATAACTTCCACTGTATGCCCATCGTAGAGCAACGCCTCTGTCAACCCCAGGCTGAGCAATACCTTCCCAGTCGGCGTTTTTAAACTCTTGAAAGGTTCTAAATGGAAAATTATCCAGCCCTTCAACATGCTTTATTTTTTTGTTGCTCATATTTTGTCTCATTAAATCGCCATTTGACTTGGAGGCCCCAATAGCCTATTCTCAACAGCTTGCAAAAGGACTCTGATGGTCTCATATGTACTGAGTCAGAACAAGGCGAGCAACAAAATAGGAGATCCAAAAAATGGGTTTATTTAGAGAATTATTTGGCAGCGGTGTTGACAAAAAAGCCTTGATAAAAGAATTAACGAAGTCAAGGGTAAGAGATGATTTTATGGCGGCCGCTATGGGCTTTGACGAAAGCATGGTCGATTCTTTGTCGGGCATACAGATCATGGGTCTTCCTGAAAGCACAATTGTCACAATTGTGCAGACATGGGCAACTCTAAGGAAAAGGGGTGTTTCCGATGAAGAAATAATAATGAGGATTGAAAGACATCGTTCTCGTTTTAAAGATGGTGGTAATCTACCGAGTCCATTAACTTTATCAAGCTATATTAAACATCGTGTCAATCTTGAACATGCAATTGGCGCCCCAATAGAAGATTCTTTTATTGAAGAAGCAGTAGAATTATCCAAACAAAGATATCTTCCACAAGCTAAATAAAGAACCCGATGACAATCAAAGAAATCATGCAACCATTTGATTCTCCGTCTAAGACTGGGTTTGATGAACATGACGTATGGGCTGCCTTAAAACAACTCTTGCCAGACGACAAATCAACAATAATTGATAAGGATCTAAGGGCTGAAATGATGGCTTGGAGCAATAGCGGTGGAACAGTAACCGAATCGCTCTCAATTAAACTAATCACTCCTGAAATGATTGAATATTGGGAAAAGAGAGCAGTTGAGAGCACTAACCCAATAATCGTTGCTCGCTATAGTGGATTGGTTTGGAATTTTGGTTATAAAATTACCGGAACGAACCCATCTCATGAAACTTGTCGTTTGTATATAGATGCTCTAATAGCCCAAGCCAATGAAAACTTTCATAAATATAAGTTTGAAACTTTCGGGAAACTCAAACGGGCATTAGAACTCTGTATAAGCCTTAATGATCACACCTTAATTGAGAAGTGCAAGGACGCTATTATAAGCTTTGAAAATAAGTACGCACAAGATACGGAACAAGGGCTGTGGGGGCATGCGTTTGATATTCTTGTTGATAATAAGAAAGTAAGTCTAACTAAAAAAGAGGAAGCAAGTATTATAGAGGAATTGGAAAAAAGACTGTCTCGTTTAACGACAAGTGACACAGAAGGTCAAGAAGTAGATCCATGGGCTGCGGAAGCAGCAGCAGTACGTCTTGGTCGCTATTATAGAAAAGCTCAGAGAAATGAAGATACACGTAGAGTTATACTAAAAGTAGGAAGGGCATTTGATAAAATTATTGGTAGCGCATCTGCTATGCAAGCATCTGGCTGGCTTGATAATCTTCATAATCTTTATTTACAGTTCAATCTCATGGACGAGGCTAACGAGCTTCTATTAAGGATTCGAGGACTAGGCTTTAAAGTGGCTTCTGAAATGAAGTTAAAATCACATTCATTCAGCATACCCCAAAAAGAAATGGATAAATATATATCAACAATGACTGAAGGGGATATTCAAAAGGTTCTTCATAGAATTGTTATTAGATATATCCCAAATAAAGAACAAGTAAAGGAACAGGTAATCGATCTTTCAAAGAAAGCCCCCTTAACCTTTTTTCTATCTAAACATCAAATACAGGATGGGAAAGGACGAGTAATCGCAACAATCGGATCTTTAGAAAATGATTTGCAAGGCCATGTGGTGAAACAAGTTTCTCAAAATCTCTCTTTGTCCTCAGTATTTCTGGGAGCTACATTGCAAGAGTCTATTGACAGGAAAGGACTTAATAAAATTCAAATATTGAAATTTATTGAAAACACACCAATAATCGATGAGGAAAGATTTGAGATAATAGATAGAGGCTTGGATGCTTATTTCTCAAGTGATTTCTTAGTAACTATTCATTTGCTGGTTCCCCAGATTGAAGAAGCAATTAGAAATATAGTGGAATTCTCTGGAGGTAATGTCTTAAAACCTTCAAGGGGTGGAGGATATCACTTAAGAACATTTGATGAAATTTTACGAGACAATGTGATAAAAGAAACATTAGGAGAAGATTTTTCTGACTACCTTAGAGTTTTATTTACAGACCAAAGAGGTTGGAACATAAGAAACAATGTTTGTCACGGCTTGGTTCCACCAAGTATGTTTGACCAGCAGACTGCTGACAGAGTGATACATACTTTATTATGCTTGGGATCAATAAAGGAGAAGGAAGAATAAAGCACAAAGGCGAAATAATATGTGTATATATGACGCATATCGCAAGATGATTAAAAATAAGGATTTATCCAGCGTAGTTGCTTATCGGGCATCCTAATTGAGTCTGACTACATAAATCTATATATTGGTCCTGAACCAAACAAATTAGCTTAGGTGGCACCAATGCAGAAATGTATCTATTGCGGGAAGACGAACGTAAATTTTTCCCACGAACACATTTGGCCCGCTGCACTTGGTGGCGACTTTCTTTCTGAACATTGGAAAACAGACGATGTCTGTCAAAAATGTAATAATTTGGCAGGCCTATTCGTTGACGGAGCATTTATCAGGGGATTTTTCGGCACTGCTGAGCGTGCACATGATGGTTTGCAGTATCTGTCTCCTACCAATGTAGAGCGTGCAATTTCGTTACACTACATGGGTACTGTTGAGAATGTAACAACCACCCCAGGCGAAGTTGCTGATTATTGGACATGTGTGGGTGCCAACATACTGCATCTGCGTGCCAAAAACGGAAAAAACTTAAGTACTAATTGGGGTGCCTACGTCGGTGGTGACTTAATGCGAAGTTCTAGGACATCACACGCTGGTCGTGTGCTTGTTAGCTTTACTTCCGAAGAACCCTATTGGATAAACATCGCCCTTAATTCCATTAAACAACAATTTCCTAAAGCCGAGATATTTGTGACGAACGCTAATCTGGATGAGAAAGAGACGCGATTTCAAGAAATGATCCTAAACTCTGACGATTCTCAAGTTATGGATCAGTTTACGAAGATCCTTGATAGTGGAGAGCACGTAAAATGTAAAAGCATGATTGATCCTCACGCAGATTACCGTTTTTTAATAAAGCTCGCGCTCGGTGTTGGCTACAAACATTTCGGACCCAATTTCTTAAGCACTCCCTACGCAAAGAAATTGAGAAAAGGGATTTGGGAGCAAGATCGGAAGAAACTAAAGGCATTACAGATTCTTGGTACAGGATATTTGCAAGGCGGCAGTAATGACGATATTATTGAAGGGTTACGTTGGCCTGGTGGATGGCAACTCGTGCTATTGGACCACTGCAACCGATTATCACTCATGGTGATAACGCCTTCTGGGCAAAAAATGGTAATTCAGGTAACTGATGAATGCGAATTTCTTGACAATTTTAAGGAAAAATACCAAACCGGTTGTTTTTGGTTAACCGTCCCCGCTGTGAAGCGGGCGGTTGGCCCTATATCGTATGCTGATTTTCTTGCACATATGACGACGTGCGACAAAAAACACAATGGCCTTGCTGAGATAGAAGCCATGCGTGGCGACCCAACCAAACTTCCGCCTACAGGTATAAAAAAGAACAATGTGGGCTAAAGCAATTTGAATGGCCCGAGCAAATTATCAACAATCCTGCCGGTCTCGCGGTACTGCTTCGCCAGACGGTCGACCTGAGAGCACGAGTAGTTGCTGATTTTGGCGATGTAGCGGAGCAGGAGGATGCCCCGGTCCTGCTTGCCTAGCGCATGGTAGTTGAATTTGACCAGCCTGCTCTGTATCCACCGTAGCGCTCGTCCTTGTTCGAGGCAACCAGAAAAGCCACCGGTTGGGCTTCGTCCAGAAAGGCGGCCAGCTGGTCAATCGTGGTTAGCTTTTTCTCGCCCATGATAGTGTTCACCTCCTTATCATGGACGGGCAGGGCGCGGCTTTATAGGTTCATTTCATATTGGAAAAGACTTCATATCCCAGCCCACCAAAAATCAGGTATAATCCCCCCGATTAACCGGGCCACCCGCCCAATCCAGCCACCCGGCTACGAACCTTTTGTTTGATTAACCCGTAAGGAGCATAATTGTGTTGAAGTTGAAGAGAGTACTGCTTATCTGTATGGCGGCTATGGCCGCGTTGTGGGTTGTGTTTGCCGCAGGCACCTTTGCCGACCAGGACAACCAGCCCGTGCTACTGGCTCAGGTGAGTGATGAGTTTGATGTGGAGGCCACCTATATGGCCAGCTGCTTCGCCTGCCACAGCACTGGTGCCGCCGGCGCGCCCAAAGTTGGGCCCGACAGCGCGGAAGCCTGGACGCCCCGTTTGGAGAAAGGGTTTGATGCGGTGGTGCAAAGCGTCATTGATGGCCTGAACACCATGCCCCCCAAAGGCCTGTGCCTCACTTGCAACGATGATGAACTTCGCGCCGTCGTGCAATACATGGTTGACAGCAGCACGGAGAGCGATGCAGACAGTGGCGCAGAGGATGGCGCAGAGTAACCCGAAAACCGTCGCTCACCGCCCCAATCACCCAATCACTCACACACCACCCCGTCGCCATCACCATCCCGCATATATCGGTATGCCGGATGGGAACGGGGGACGGGCGCTATCCCGTGCTGTCGCGCTTCGGCGCAGGTTATCCGGCCGTTGCGATTGGTGTCATAGCGCAGCAGCACGGCATCCCCGCCTGCCGTATTCACCAGGGCTGATGGTGCGGACGGAGCAGGTATCGCGCCCGGCGCGGTGAATTGCATTGCCGTTGATTGACATCCCCGCAACACCCTGCCCAACGCCGCCGCTTCCACCGAGTCCACAGTCAAACCATATTTCCGCTTAACCGCAACCACCTGCGCCGCATACCAGCACCGGTTATGCCGGGGAGACCAGCCGGCGAAATCCCTGCCGCCCTTGCTCCGGTTAACGGAACTTGATGCCAGCGTCAGATTAACCAAATCCCTCGCAAACGCGCGCTTGGCCTCGGCGCTCCGCCCGCACATCCCCGAATCGTGCGCCTCCGACAAGGCAACGATATGCTCTATCTCCGTATCACCCGTTGAAGCAAAATACCTGCCCTCATAAGGGCCATAGATGCGGCCGCCCATGCGGGATACGATTTGCCGTTCAACTGATTGCGAATAGCGGTAAGCATCGCGGTTATAAGGAGCGCAACGATGTTCGGCTGCGATGGCGAGCCCGTCGCTCGCGAGGGCAGTCCGGGGAAGCGCCGACTGCGCGACCGCGCCTTCACAGGAAAACGCCGCGAACAGAACCGCTGCCAGTGCTATGCCGAGGTTTTTCATATTGCACCTCTTCTCTATATCTACTTGCCAATATTCATTTCCCTACTTTCTTTGGCAAAACCCTAAATTTTTGACTATACCTATTAGTGAGAGGACTGATGCATTCATTCTACCCCCGCGCTCTCGCTGACACAACCCGCGAGCGGCACCCCTGCGTAAGACCCAGGCACCCTGAAAATAACCAACCGGAGCAACCCAATGGAACACAGCCAAACAGCTCAAGAAACCAACGACAAGTTCATCCCAACCCCCGCCAACGATGAGCCCACCCCAACTCAAGCCACCGCTGAACTAGATACGGCGCGAGTGGTGGATGAGCCCAGCGCAACCCCCGCCACCGAACCCGCCGCCTGGAAACCACTGGCACGAGTAAGGTCCTGCGCCACAGTCGGCATTGAAGGCATACCCGTAGAAGTAGAGGTACACCTAACCGGCGGCCTCCCCTCATTCTCCATCGTCGGCCTGCCGGAAACCGCAGTCAGGGAAAGCAAGGACCGCGTGCGCAGCGCCATCATGAATGCGGGCTTTGATTTCCCACCCGGGCGAATCACCGTCAACCTGGCGCCCGCAGAAATTCCCAAATCCGGCGGGCGTTACGACCTGGCCATCGCCCTGGGCATCCTGCTGGCCTCCGGGCGCTTCCGTCCGCCGGGCTGGGAGCAGCGCGGCAAACGCCTGCTGGTGCTGGGTGAACTCACGCTCGCCGGCGAGGTTGGTCGTGTGCGCGGCATCATCCCCGCGCTCATGTATGCCAGAGATAACAAACTGCCAGTCATCTGCCCCGACAATCAGCCGGAAGCCAATCTGGTTACCGGCGTGGAGATTCTGCCGGTGCCCAACCTGGCCGAATGCGTCGCCCAACTCAGCAAGGCGGAAGCAGAAGTGGAGATGGAATTCAAACGGATTGAAACGCCCCCGCCCACAAGCCTGTCGCACAAGCCCGGCTTCCCCCGCCTGACCGACATCAAGGGGCAAACCGCCGCCAAACGCGCCGTACTACTCGCCGCCGCCGGTGGGCACAACCTGCTAATGTTCGGCCCCCCCGGCAGCGGCAAGACCATGCTGGCAAGAGGCCTCGCCAGCCTGCTACCACCACTGAACAGCAACGAAGCACTGGAACTGGCAGCAGTACGCTCCGTGCGCGAACGGCAATTCCCGAACCTTGACAGCGCCAGACACCCCCCATTCCGCGCCCCCCACCACACCATCACCGCCGCCGCACTAATCGGCGGCGGCAACCGCGCCCTGCCCGGCGAGGTGAGCCTGGCCCACCGCGGCGTACTATTCCTTGATGAATTCAGCGAGTTCAAACCCAGAGTGCTTGACTCCCTGCGCGAGCCACTGGAAGCCGGTGAGATTAGTTTGAGCCGCGCCAACAGCAGAGTCAGTTACCCGTCCCGCTTCCAACTTGTCGCGGCGATGAATCCCTGCCCCTGCGGTTACGCCGGCGACCCGCGCCAACTTTGCCAATGCATGCCCGACCGAATCAAACGCTACCTGAGCAGCATCTCCGGCCCGATGCTGGACCGCTTTGATATCAACATTGAGGTGCCCGCCCTGAGTGCCGAGGAACTTATGAATTTGCCGAAAGAGTCAGATACCGGCGAGAAGATGCCGGGTGTGGTGAACAAATGCAGAGAGCAACAACTGAACAGACGAGGAAAACTCAACAACACACTGGAAGTGGATGAACTGGAAGCGGATTGCCAACTGAGCACGCCCGACCGGGATTTCCTAATCGGCATGGTGGACAGGCTGGGCCTCTCCGCCAGAGGCACCCACCGCGTCATGCGCCTCGCCCGCACCGTGGCCGATATGGAGTCGGCCAAAGATGTGCAGCGCGTGCATCTGCTGGAAGCACTATCCTACCGCGCCACCCGCCTGCCCGGCGCGGCGGGGCAGGCCGCGGGCTGAACTGGAGTGCCGCGTCCGGCTGAGCCGGGGCTGAATGCGAAACGCTGTGGCAGGATGTCTCAGGCATCATCAGACTGCGCGCCAGTTGCAGGCGGCTCCGCCTCATCAGCAAGCGCCGCCAGCGTGCGTTCCAGTTCCGCGATGCGCTGTTCGGCGCGCTGCAAACGTTCGGCGGTTGCCTGGAACTCATCCCGCGTGAGCAGGTCAAGCTCGTCAATACCCTTGCTGATAACCTGCTCCATCTTGCTGCGAATCTCGGCATTAATCGGCCCGGGGTCAGGAAGTACCTCGGCAAGCCGGTTAACAAGGTCATTAATAAATTTGGAATTCAGCATAAATCAATTACTCCGCTCGCGGATTAGCCACCGAGCCCCAGGTTACGCCACACCTGGCTGGTGCTTCCGGCGAGGTTCATAGTATAAAAGTGCAACCCCGGCGCACCCCCGCTGAGAAGTTTGTCGCACAACTTCGTTACCACATCAACCCCGAATGCACGCAACGCCGGCGGGTCATCAGCCATGCCCTCCAATCGCTTTGCCAGCCACAGAGGCACTTCCGCACCGCACTTCTTGCTGAAGCGCATAAGGTTCTGATAATTGGTAATCGGCATAATGCCAGGCACAATAGGCAGATGAATATTCTGCTGCCCGCAATATTCCACATAACGAAAATAAGCATCAGCGTTATAAAAGTATTGAGTAATAGCAGAATCAGCCCCGGCCTCAACCTTCTGTTTGAAGTAGGCAACATCCTCGGCGTAACTGCGCGACTCCGGGTGAGTTTCGGGATAGCAGGCCACATCAATATGAAACTGGTCGCCCTTGTAGTCCTTGATAAAGCGCACCAGCTCATCGGCATAACGGCACTGGGCTCCGGCTCCGATACCGGAAGGCAAATCACCCCGCAACGCCACCACACGGCGGATGCCGGACTTCGCATAATCATCCAGCAGCGCCCGCATGGTGTCATCCGTCAGCCCGCCGAAAGAGAGATGAGGCGCAACACTTGAGCCTTGTTCCGCATAACGCAACACCAGTTCGCGAGTGCCATCACGGGTGGCGCCACCGGCGCCGTAGGTAACCGAGAAAAAATCGGGCTTCAGTTTTGCCAGCGTGGTATGAACCTTATCCAGCGCGGTAACGCCCTCCGGTGTGCGCGGTGGGAAGAACTCAAAGCTATAAAGGTTGTTGGTATTGCGGTCGGCCATGTTGTCGTAACTCACTCACGAGCTATTTTATAGTTTCTGTTCCCGTGTGCAATGTTAATACTTATAGCTATTTGGCTTGAAAGGACCATTCACATCAACATTGATATATCGCGCTTGGGCTTCGGTAAGCTGCGTGAGAATGCCACCAAAACCGCCCACCATTAGTGAGGCCACTTCTTCATCAAGATGTTTGGGCAGAACTTGCACACCCAGTTTGGCCGACTTGTCGGCGGCGGGCAGGGCGGCGAACTGTTGTGTATAAAGGTGCATCTGCGCCAGCACCTGATTGGCGAATGAACCATCCATTACCCGCGACGGGTGGCCGGTGGCATTGCCCAGGTTAATCAAGCGGCCTTCCGATAACAGGATAAGATAATCGGCCTGCTCGCCTTTCCCCTTGCCTGTGCCCGCACGATAAATTTTATGCACTTGGGGTTTCACCTCTTCCCACTCCCAGTTGTCGCGCATATAGCCGGTATCAATCTCATTATCAAAATGTCCGATATTGCAAACCACCGCACCGGGCTTAATCTGTTCCAGTATAAAGCGGTCGCACACATTAACATTGCCAGTGGCGGTAACAAGAAGATCCAGCTTACCCAGCAACGCCTTGTTGATGCCGTTGGCAGTGCCGCTGTTCACGCCATCCACATAAGGCGAGGCTACTTCAAAACCATCCATGCAAGCCTGCATCGCGCAGATGGGGTCCACCTCGGCAATCTTCACTATCATGCCTTCCTGCCGCAGACTCTGCGCCGAACCCTTGCCCACATCGCCATAACCAATAACCAGCGCATGGCGGCCAGCCAGCAACATATCGGTGCCGCGTTTGATGCCATCATTCAGGCTGTGTCGGCAGCCGTACCTGTTGTCGTTCTTTGATTTGGTTACCGAATCATTCACATTGATAGCAGGCACTTTCAGCTTGCCCTGCTCCAGCAACTCCATAAGCCGATTAATGCCGGTAGTAGTTTCCTCAGTGATGCCGTGAATGTTATCCAGCAGCGCGGGATATTTCTCGTGCACCATAGCAGTAAGGTCGCCACCATCATCCAGAATCAGATTCGCATCCCAGGGCTTGCCGTCCTTGAGAATGGTTTGCTCAATGCACCACTCGCCCTCCTCATCAGTCTGACCTTTCCACGCATACACCGCAACGCCCCCGGCGGCTACGCAGGCGGCTGCATGGTCCTGCGTAGAAAAGATATTGCATGAAGACCAACGCACCTCGGCACCGAGGGCAACCAGCGTTTCAATAAGCACCGCAGTTTGCACCGTCATGTGAATGCAACCAAGAATTTTTGCACCGGCCAGCGGCTTGGCATCCGCATATCGCATACGCAATGTCATCAAAGCCGGCATCTCGGCTTCCGCCAAAGTGATTTCCCGCCGACCAAACGCGGCAAGGCCGATGTCGGCAACCTTGTAATCCTGAGTAGTATCAACTTGGGTTTGTACGGATAACATATTCATATTCCTAGCCTCGGGTAATACTCGTTCGTGTTTATACAGACAACATGTTCGTATATGGCTATATGCCCGCCTCACTTTTGAGCATTTCCGCCTTGTCAGTCTTCTCCCAGGGCAGGTCAATATCTTTCCTGCCAAAGTGGCCGTAAGTGGCGGTAGGGCGATAAGTCTGATTTAACAGGTCAAGCATGGCAATAAGCTCTTTAGGCCGCAGTGCAAAATGTTTGTTAACGAGTTCCACGATGCGCGCATTGCTTACCTTGCCGGTGCCAAAAGTTTGCACACTCACCGAGGTAGGCTCCGCCACACCTATGGCATAAGACAACTGAATCTCACAACGCTCGGCAATACCGGCCGCCACAAGGTTCTTCGCCATATAACGCGCCATGTAAGCCGCCGAGCGGTCAACCTTGGAGGGATCCTTGCCGGAAAACGCACCACCGCCATGACGCGCCATACCACCGTAAGTATCAACAATAATCTTGCGGCCGGTAAGACCACAATCCCCATGCGGTCCACCAATAACAAAACGTCCAGTGGGATTGATGAAGTAGCGCGTGTCGCCATTAACCAATTGCGGCGGCAACACCGGCTTGATGATTTCCTCCATCACCGCTTCCCTGACCTGTTTCAGTCCCACCTCTTCACTGTGCTGGGTGGACAACACCACCGCAGCAACATCAACCGGCTTGCCATTCTGGTAACGGAAAGTAATCTGACTTTTCGCATCCGGCTGCAACCAGGGCAGGGCACCGCTCTTCCTGACCTCAGACTGGCGCTTCACCAAACGATGAGCATACTCAATCGGCGCCGGCATCAACACATCAGTCTCGTTCGTAGCATAGCCAAACATCAACCCCTGGTCGCCGGCACCCTGTTCATGATTTGCAGATTCATCCACCCCCATCGCAATATCGGCGGACTGTTCGCCAAGCTCATTCAACACCGCACAGGTCTCGCCGTTGAATCCGCTTGCCTCATTGTCGTAGCCAATGTCCTTGACCACCTGCCGTATCAACTGCTCAAGAGTGATGATGTTGACATCAGCATCGCTCGCTATTTCGCCGGCAACCAGCACCATGCCAGTCTTCACCAGCGTTTCGCAGGCAACACGTGATTGTGGGTCTCGGCTGAGCAGCACGTCCAGAATCGCATCGGATATCTGATCGGCCATTTTATCCGGGTGCCCTTCGGACACAGACTCGGAGGTAAACAAACTAATGTCAGACACGAGTAAAGTTCTCCACCCCGGCACCACGCACCCGCACATCATCCTCTATACGAATGCCACCAAGCGGATACATCTCGCCAATGAGCGCAGCATTGAACACATCCCTGCTCTCTTCCAACTTCGGCTCCAGCAACATGGGAATAAAATACAACCCCGGCTCCACCGTAAACACCATATCCTCTTCCATAATGCGCGTGTTACGCAGCGAGGGCGCATCTTCCGGCGGGTCTTCCTGCAGCCCGGTGGAATCTTTTTGATGCCCGCCCACATCATGCACCTGCACACCAAGCAGGTGGCCGATGCCGTGGGGCATAAACAACTTGGCAGTGCCATCATCCACCAGTTGCTCGCGGCTGCCGTAGCACAAGTCATGCGCCAGCAGGATGTCGGCAATACCCACGATGGCAGCATCGTGCAACTCCTTGTAAGCCATGCCGGGCTTAACCAATTCCACCAGCGACAATTGCAAGGAATCCATAGCAGCCAGCAGTGATTTGAAAACAGTGTGAGTAGAATCCTTAACCGTGGTGCGGGTAATGTCCGAACAATAGTTGTTCACCCGACAACCGGCATCAATCAGCAACACCTTGCTATCCGCCGCCGAGTTGCGCCGCTTGTATTGATAATGAAGAATCGCCGCCTTCTCATCAATGCCCACGATGTTGTTATAAGGGCTCTCGCGCGCGGTAATATTACAGGCGGTGAGGAATGCCTGATGCACCTCAAACTCGTTACCGCCATCCAGAAAAATCTCCCGCGCCGCAGCGTGGCCGGGCAGGGATTGCACATTGGCCTCGCGCAACTGCTCCAGTTCGTAGGCGGATTTCACAGCGCGGTGAAAGTCCAGATAGTAACTGAGCAAGGGCAATCCGGTGAGAGATTCGGCAACGCCCAGCTCCCCCGCCAATTCCGTGTTCGGCCCCAGATAGGCAATCCGCCCCCCGCTACCGTGCTGCTCCAGATGCTCCTTCACCCCATCCACCGCCGACAGGCGCACCAGCTCAAACTGGTCAGCCCACCAACTCTCATTCTCAATGCTCTGGTCGTGCCAGAAGTCTTCAAGTATCACCTGCAGATACACCGGACGCATACCCGGCCTGAACCAGATGAACTGGTCGGGACGGTTCACCGGCAACCAGTGCATAAAGTGGCCATAAGCCACAAACGGCACAGTCTGGTCATCGGCGTAGTAATAAACCTCACTACCGCTATGCACCAGCACGGAATCCGCCTTGGTAGAGTCATCATCCAGCACCGAAAGCGCATCGGTGTAGATGGATTGCAATCGCTGTATATGGGCACCAAAAGTGCCTGCTTCGTTAGCCATGAGCTTGCTCCTGATTTATTCCGCTGATAACTCTTTTCGTCTCTCGTCAATTCTCGGGGTGGCTGTTCTTATCGGCGAACGGGCATTATACTGATATGAACAGCTTATTTGAAGCAATTTTCTCCAAGCTCATCCTGTCCCTAATAGATTGTATTCTCATAATATCCTGTTCTACCTGCACATGGCCAACCATCTTTAGTTTTGTGAGGATTTAACTTTGATTTTTGTGCTTTACGCCTGAATGTTTTATTACACATTGGGCAGCGATAAACATATATTGGCCCATTTCTTTTACGCAAAGACGCTTGTCGCTTTGAAGAACCTCTCCGTGCTCTCAAACCTGTAATCCCTGATCGTTTCGGCAAGCCAAGACGGGTTGATGATGTTGTTTGCGTCATTGGCACTAGAATATTTGACGGATTAAGCTCGACCTGATATCTGGGTGAAAATACCCTATTGGTAATAGATGCACCATTAATCTGGTTAATCTTGTATGCTCTAATCTGATTGTCATCAGCGCGCACAGCATACAACAATATATTGCCGTTTTGTGCCTGTCGTAGCGAATAAGGTTCAATAACTCTAGATCTTCTATGGCCACTGTTATCGGTATAATCCAAGTCTACACATAACCTGCTTCCTGCGGCAAATCGAATAATTTCCAGAGAGTTGCCGCTCAGTGTTCTCAATCCAAGACGGCCATAGGATGGTTTGTAAACCTCCTCATTTCCTGGAATCGCCACAAGTTGTGGTCTTTCTTGCGTATCGCGTCCCTCAAGCCAACCAAAAAAAGCGGGTAAGCTATTCCAGTAACCATCCAGTTCTGGTAACGCGGGAAGTTGGTGTGCCAACATTGGTTCCCAGTTCCTCTGCATATCATCTTTACAAGCATCCATACCCGCCAGAGTTGGAATATTGACTCCCTTATACCTGCATTTTTCTGATAAGACATTCCGAATCATGGCTGGTTCCGGTAAGTGATCATCATTACGGAAGAGGTTGATGACATCGTACAGATCCCTTGGCCTACCCCTTTCGCCAAGTGCTCTGACTTTTTCACCAAACACTTCCGGGTAATCGTAACTCTCAATAAAAATACCGTCTTGTGGTACATCGGTATAAGGATGAAATACAGCCCGTCGTGCTGGCGGCCTTACCAATACTTCATCTGCGGTTAAATCAAGTTTTATTTTGGGAAAGCTATCCTTGCCTCTGGAGAAATAACTTTTGTAATAAACACGTCCTTCGCAGGATTGCTGGCCTCTTGGATTGGGATAAACATCAAATTTAAACCTGTCCTTCGGCATTTCAATCCCTGTTTTTTCGTATAGCCATTTCGCAATTGAAGTGAATTGCTCTATCAAAAATGCCTCATTGAGATGGCCCACATCTTGAAGCGTGAAGTCCAAATCTTCTGAAAATCGGTAAGTCTCAAAGTAACACTTCTTCAAGCAGGTGCCACCTTTAAATACCCACGATTGGGACAGAACAGAGTTTCTGTTAATGGCAGCAAGTAGCCAACCGAGCACATAATCTTTTTCTACAACAATGGGCATTAAACCTGTCTCGCCAGCAATGGCCATTATCTCGTCCTTGTTAATCATCTGGTTTCCCCCCCGGAACCCATAAATTCCATCGTGTTACCAGCCTATTGCTTTTTGCATTCTTATCAAGGGTGGCGTAACCCGAAGTTAAGTGTTTTCGGCATTCGCCAACAAACGAAGATTCAAACTCAAGCATTTCGGCCAGATAACCCAGCTTTTTAAAAAGTGCGCCATTGTTGATTTGAATAGCATAGTTCAGCAACGTATCAAGATCGCTCGGTTTATTAAATACCTTTATAAATTCAAGCAAGCAATCGGTTATATGTTGCAACCCCGCGCCTAAGTGCAAATCATCAATGCAATCCAAAAGCGTCTTATAAGGATCCGAAACTTGTACCTTCGTAGTTTCTCGCCATAAGGTTTTTGTGCCAAACAAATTTTTTTCAGGAACATACTTGATAAAAAAATCAACTCCTTGGTGAGCAGTTCCGCCATAGGTAACGCGCTTATGGGTAAGTACACAGATTGACCTGAAAATCTGTTCTGTTAACCCCCAGTATTCCAATGCACTCCAACCACCAATATATCCCGGCCTATATAACTCAGGCACAAGTACCCAAGGATCTTCAAGCACTTGTGTCTGCCCCAGTGCTGATGGCTGAACAGGAACATACAAACCATGTGCAACACGCCGAACTACCCCCTGCTTATGCCATCCAGCCAGCAGTCTGGATGCATGCTGCCGGTCTATTTCAAGGGCACGGGTCGCGTCGGCAACTCGAATCGTGCCGGGCGTTGCACGTAACAGTGCCGCCAGGGATTTTTGCCTCTTTGAAGGAGTTTCAGCCATAACTATATCAAAACACAGATTAGTAACGTTTTTCAAGCATATCATGAATATTGATATAGCACTACCTAAAAATACATTAAAAGAACAGAAAATAGGATTTTTATGTATTTTGATATAGTTTTTATTCTGCTCGTGACCTTTGCAGACTGCCCGATTCTTGTTTAAAAGCCTCACATATATCTGAGTCAATACAATATGTAGTAGTATGCCTCTTTGCCAACAGCCATCCGGCACACTACCCCGAAGGAGGCCGCCAATGCTGTATCCCATGTTCATGCTGGTATTACTGACTAATGTGGTACTGATTCTCAGTGCCAGAACACGCTTTGCCTCAGTCAAAGAGGGCAAGGTTCCAGCCAACTATTACGCCCTGATGACCGGCAGCGATGTGCCCGAGTTCGTCGCCAAAACCTCGCGCCATCTGAATAACCTGTTTGAGGTGCCAGTGCTGTTCTACGCCGCCGGAGCCACCTATCTGGCAATGGATATGGCTGGCAGCTTCACCATCTGGTGCGCCTGGACATTTGTCGCCGCCAGATTCATCCACACCTGCATCCACCTGAGCTACAACAATATAATGCACCGCTTCCTGATATTCGGCCTGGGCACCCTGAGCGTACTAGGCATGTGGCTTGGCATCCTCGCCGAAGCGCGGGTCTAAGTAGCACATTTCAAGTAACCAACCAGGAGAAGCAACATGATTAGAGCAACCACACCCACCTTGCAAGGCAAGGAAATCACTAAATACTGCGGCATCGTAACCGGCGAAGCCATTCTCGGCACGAATATCGTCAAAGATATTTTCGGTGGTATCCGGGATATTGTCGGTGGCCGGGCAGGTGCTTACGAAGAGGATCTTGGTCGCGCCCGCGAGATTGCCTTTCAGGAAATGGATGATGCCGCCACCGCCCTCGGCGCCAATGCCATCGTGGGCATAGACCTGGACTACGAGGTCATAGGCAAAACCGGCAGCATGCTGATGGTCGCTGTCAGCGGAACCGCCGTAAAAGTAATATAACCCGCCATCACCAAAAATTTTTTCAAATAATTTGCACAAAAATCAAATTAGTTGACTACACTGGAAGTAACCCAAACAACTAACGCACTCACAACACCAGCGAAAGGGAGTTCCAGTATGACTACACATCTCCTTCCCCGACCCCGCCCCCAGGCGGCCTGGCACACACGATGGCAGCGCAGGCTGGCCCGCTATCGCCGCAAGATGCAGATACTGAAAATCTGGCGCCAGCAGCAGTTCATCCGCGACCAGCATATTCTGCTGAATATAAGCGGCTTGCTCTCGGAGCCACTCCGCGATGCCGCCCGCCTGCTGCGCGCCAACACCCGCTACCATCGCGACCTGTCAAAAAAGCGCCACGATGAACAATCTGCGTCAACTTTGCACCGCATACGGCAACGGCTGACATGCCCCCAAGCCAACAGCTACCGACAACTAATTGAAGCCGACCCCCGCTCCCGCATCATCGTCTGCTTCCACTTCGGCAACTTCGTCTATGGCATGCCCTATCTGAAAAGCCTTGAACCCCGCTCACGCCCGGTGCTGCTGCTCATCCAATCCCAACCCGGCGACGAATATTTCCACAACATGCGCATCGCCCTGCCCGAATCCCACACCCACGAGGCACAGTTCCTGCTCTCCAACAACACCAACCCGCGCCAACTATTGCGCCACCTGCGCAAGTCCCCCTGCTCACTGTATCTGTTCTGCGACCTGCCCGACACCTTCGGCGCCACCGGCGAGGTATCGTTCCTGTCCCGCCCCGCCCAATTCCCCAGAGGAGCAGCATCACTGGCACTGCTCGCCGGTGTGCCACTGCTACCAGTCATCACCCTGTGCAAGGACAAACAAGACATCGTAACCCTCGGCAACCAACTGGAACCAACACGATACCCAAACGAATCCCGCGAAGATGCAACAACGCGCCTCTCCCAACAACTGGTAGATTTCTTCGCCCCCCATTTCCGCCAACACCCGGAGCATTGGAAGTTCCTACCCTTCCTGCCCGGCTACATGGCCGCGCCCGCCGCGCCAAACACAAACACGACTGTCAATCACCAACCCACATCTCAAAGGAGGGGGTAACACCATGGAAATTCAAACGCAACAAACCGAACACATCACAGCAACCATCCGTCAAACCCTGAATGATTTGGACATAGAAATCCATCCCGAGAGCCAAACACCGCTCACCGAGATGGCACCCGACTCCCTGTCATTACTGGAACTGCTCATTGAACTGGAAGATGCACTGGAAATCATCCTTGACCCCGCCGACATCAAGGCAAACGCCAAGTTTGAAGACCTTGTAACCCTGTGCGCCACAGCGATAGCGGCAAAGACAGAACGAGAAGCGGCGTAACGCGCCCCAGCCGAAAGGAGACGGCGCGATGCCCACCATACAAAACTCAACCCCGGCGTGCTGCGTGTTGCTAACCACAACCGCACCCACCGCCGGCTTCATTGATGCAAGCTGCTACGATTACTTCCTGCTACGCATGAAGAATCACCGACACATCTATCGCTTGCAAATCCACGCCTACGCACTGCTGCCCCAGGCCGTGTGGCTGCTGCTAACGCCCGGCTACCCAAACAGCATCACCAAGTTCTGCACCGCCCTCAACCGCAACTACTCGGCCTACTTCAACCAGCGCTACCGCCGCAACATTCAAGTGTGGCGCAACAAACCCCGCGTTACCCTAATGCCCCACAACGAACTCACCCTTGAATGCCAAAAGTTCATAGAACGCCAACCCCTGGAACAAGCCCTCACCCACTACCCGGGCTGCTACCCCTGGTCCAGCTTCTGCCCCACCGCCTTCGGCGAACCCCACCCCCTGCTCAGCCAACACGAAATCACAAAACAATTCATCACCAAACACAAACTAAAAGGCTACCGCGAGTTCATCATCATGCCCTTTGAACAGGCAAGACTGAACTATTTGCAAACCAGATTTGTGGGGGAGCAATAACTCCCCCTTTATGACATATGCTTCTCTAACCATTTTAAAATCATTCGTTGCACCTTTTTATCTGCTTTTTGTACTGGCCTTACATCAGCAACAGATTTCACACGCCCCTTATCATCAAACACATAATCTCCGCGATACGCCCGATTACAAAATTGGCACTGCGGTATTATGTTCCCTTTGATGTCCCCTCTATCAAGTGGATTCATGTGGGCTTTTTGAAGTTTAATCTTCTCAGAACCATAGCGAGAGTCGGGTTGCCCTTCCTTGCCTCCACATGTGGCACACTTGAAACCATAAGCCTCTTTAATTTCGCCAAAAGTGCTTGCGCTAAGTGTTTTGCTTTTCCTTCTGTCAACATTCAAAAATTCCATTGAAGGTTTGTATGGGTCAAGTTTGTGCTTTCCTTTTATATCCCCAATCTCCCAGCCATCTCTTTTTAAATGTCTCACCTGCTGGTCCCCCGCATGATTTGGCCTGTCTCTCTCGGCCACTTTCATCATAAAATTTTTATCAACTTCCTGCCCCTCATAGTGAAGAAGAACAGCGAGCCACATGGATTTAGATGTTTCCCAATAATTTTTTGCATCAGGCAAATTAACATTATGCCGGGCAAGATACTCTCTATGTATATCCTTTACTTTCAGCCAAGCTTCTTGCAGTTCCTTTTTACTTGGCAAATCATGATTACTCATTCCGCCAGCCCTCTATTCGCATATTAGATATTGAAGCCATTTCCTGATCTATCTCCGACCCCACAAATTTCCTTCCTTCCATAAGTGCCGCCACACCAGTTGACCCGGAACCGGAGAAAGGATCAAAGACCAGAGATTCCTCCTTTGAAAAGAGACGAATCAAATGCCTCAGTATCTCTACCGGCTTAACTGTCATGTGCCCATACCTGACCCGTGGTTTTTTTGATGGAATTATAGTTCCGGGAAACTTATCGGGGTCAATGAGTGGATTACTCGGGTCAAACAACCCAGTTTCCCATTTATCCCAATTATCAACGAATGTACCCTCCCTCGGTGCCTGAGCCAGAACAATCAATTCACACTGCGGTTTTAGTTGAGGAGTCTTTCTGCCATCAATCTTCTTTATCAATCGCTTCTTCTCGGCATCAGGTATGTTTCTTTTCTTGATAAAGTGCTCTTGGCTAAATGCTTTTGCCTGCCCTTCATATTTCCATGCAAGAATATCTCTAATCTCAAACCCCGCACTTTCAATTGCCATTGCAACATGATGCACCAGACGATTCTGAGAGAAACAAAGAACGAAACTACCCGGCCTAACCAGACGCATCCATTCTTTTGCTATTGGCGAGAGAAACTCCCTCAAACGAATTCCCTGCGTAACATCAAACTTCATTCCGGCAGGCAGGGCAACAACCCCTTTGTGAATTTTTCGCTTATGGAGTTTCTTGTTATTCCACTGGTCATCCATTCCGTCAATAAAATAGGGAGGGTCAGTAACAATGAGAGAAACGCTGTCATTCTTCATGCCAGCCATTACTTTCTGGCAATCCATTGGAATAACCCAAACTTGTTTATTAGATGTCACTTTTCCCACCCATTGCAGATAAGAGAGCAGGGCACTTGACCCCAGATGACTCGCATTTTCTGCCAGTTTCTTGTGCTTGTCAACACTTCCTTATCATGTGGTGGACAGAATAGTTCTTTATTTGAAGTGATGGCCGCCGAGACGAGACGCCAGCTCGATGCAGTTCACCGACAAACACCACCATTAGGTTGCATTTGTCCGTCATCTACCGGGAAGGCTTATTACCCGGCCTACTCGACGACCATCAAGAGAAAGTATAGAGAAACAACCCGGTAGCGTCAACGATGCCATACTTTAGCTTCCGATGGCTATGTTCCAGCCTGAAACCTGTGGCGCAAGGAATATATTGTTATTGAAGAGGTGAAGGAGTAGCGCCGCCGAGACGAGACGCCGACCCTCGATCCGGTGTGCTAGCTACAACCGCAGACAGGCTACGGCTGGCGAACTTTCCGCCGGGAAAACGGCGATTACCCGGCCTACTCGGCGACACTACTGTGCACAATATAGTCTCGGGCGCACGAGGTGTCAAATGAAAATCAACGTCAGCTTTAAATCTGAGGTAACACAAAGTGATATAGGAAGTTTGAGGTGATGACCGCCGAGACGAGACGCCACCCTCGATCCGGTGTGCTAGCTACAACCGCAGACAAGCTGCGGCTGGCGAACTTTCCGCCGGGACAGCAGCGATTACCCGGCCTACTCGACGACCATCGGGAGGAAGTATAAGGGAAACAACCCAGCAATGCCAACCATGCTATACTTTGCCACACTTGATTACTGATTCGGAGTGCCATCCGATGAACACCGACAAAACAAAGAACGCCGAGGACGCAGAATACAAGCCGCCCGTGCTGGAATGCGTACTGGGTGCCACTTTCGGCTTTCTTGTGGCGTTTGCCATTGACCAGATTCCGCTAATGTACCTGCTCGTAGTTGTTGTTGGTGTTTTTGTGCTATTCACCTGGATATTCACCCGGCTCTTTTGTGGTTTCCTGGGTGCCATCGCTGATCTGTTTCGGCACGGCAGGTAACTGTCGCCCGAGCCACGGAAAATTCTCCATTACCACGCGCCGTTCATGGCCGCGCAACAGGCCAGTTTTAGGGAAAGAGTAGTGCCGCCGAAACGAGACGCCACCCTCGATTCGGTATGCTAGCTACAACCGCAGGCAAGCCACGGCTGGCGAACTTTCCACCGGGAAAAGCGGATTACCCGGCCTATTCGGCGACACTACTGCACAGAATATAGTCTCGGATGCACGAGGTGTCAAATGAAAATCAACGTCAGCTTTAAATCTGAGGCAACACAAAGTGATATGAGAAGTTTGAGGTGATGACCGCCGAGACGAGACGCCACCCTCGATCCGGCATGCTGGCTACAACCGCAGATTAACCACGGTCGGCAAACTTCCCACTGGGACAGCAGCGATGATTACCCAGCCTACTCAACGACCATCAAGAGAAAGTATAGAGAAACAACCCAGTAGCGTCAACCATGCCATACTTTAGTTTCCGATGGCTATGTTCCAGCCTGAAACCTGCGGCGCAAGGAATATATTGTTATTGAAGAGGTGAAGGAGTAGTGCCGCCGAAACGAGACGCCACCCTCGATGAGGCCTGCTGGCTACTCCGCAGATTAACTGTAGAGAGCGAACTACCACCGGGAAGCGACTTGCCCGGCCCTTTCGGCGACACTACTGCGAACAATATAGTCCCGGACGCACGAGGTGTCAAATGAAAATCAATCTTCCAAATAATCCTCAACCGGCGGACAAGCGCAGAACAAGTTGCGGTCGCCGTAGGCGTTGTCAACGCGGTTTACGCTGGGCCAGTATTTGTTTTGGATGGTGAGGCCGCCGGGGTAGGCAGCTTGTTGTTTGTTGTAGGGGCGGGTCCAGTTTTCGTCAAGGATGTCGGCGAGGGTGTGGGGTGCGTTTTTTAGCGGGTTGTTTTCTGCGTCCATGTGGCCGGCTTCCACTTCGGCAATTTCTTCGCGGATGCTTATCATGGCGTGGATGAAGCGGTCCAGTTCCTGTTTTGATTCGCTTTCGGTGGGTTCAATCATTAGTGTGCCGGCCACCGGGAACGACATGGTGGGGGCGTGGAAGCCGAAGTCCATCAGGCGTTTTGCCACATCTTCCTCGCTGATGCCTGAACTTTGTTTGAGTGGGCGCAGGTCAATGATGCACTCGTGCGCCACCATGCCGTTGCGGCCGGTGTAAAGCACCGGGTAGTGGCCGGCCAGTTTGCGGGCGATGTAGTTGGCGCTGAGGATGGCGGTTTGGGTGGCTTTCAGCAGGCCGCTGCCGCCCATCATGGTGATATACATCCAGGAGATGGGCAGGATGCCGGAGCTGCCCCAGGGCGCGGCGGATACGGCGCTGTTGTCGGTTGCCGGACCATCCAGTTTGATAATCGGATGGTTGGCGAGATAAGGCGCAAGATGTTCTTTCACACCGATGGGTCCCATGCCGGGACCGCCGCCGCCGTGGGGGATGCAAAAAGTTTTGTGCAGATTAACATGCGCCACATCCGCGCCGATGTCGGCGGGTTTGCTAACGCCCACCATGGCATTCAGATTGGCGCCGTCCATATAAACCTGTCCGCCGTGCTGGTGAACGATTTCGCAAATTTCCCGAACGGCTTCTTCATACACGCCGTGGGTGGAAGGGTAGGTAATCATCAGCGCGGCCAGGTCGTCTTTGTGTTGTTCGGCTTTGGCGCGCAAGTCTTCAAGGTCTATGTTGCCGTTGTCGTCGCAGGCTACCAGTTCCACTTTCATACTTGTCATCTGCGCGCTGGCCGGGTTGGTGCCGTGAGCGGAAGTGGGGATGAGACACACATCGCGCTGCGCCTGGCCGTTGGCTTTGAGGTATTTGCTGATGGCCAGCAGCCCGGCGTATTCGCCCTGAGCGCCCGAGTTGGGTTGCATGCTGATGGCATCAAAGCCGGTAATCTCGGTGAGCATGGTTTCCAGTTCGGTAATCATTTGTTGATAGCCTGCCATTTTGTTTGGCGGGGTGAACGGATGAGGTTTGGCGAAGGCAGGCCAGCTGATGGGCATCATCTCGCTGGTGGCGTTGAGTTTCATGGTGCAGGAGCCGAGCGGAATCATGGCGTGGGTGAGGGAGATGTCTTTGTCTTCCAGCCGCTTAAGGTAGCGCAGCATTTCGGTTTCGCTGTGGTAGTTGTTGAAGTTGGGGTGCTGGAGGATTGGGGTTTGGCGCAGCAATGAATTTGGGATGCTGACGTCAATATCGTTATCAATAGTTTCTATTGATAACTTGGCAGCAGCATCACCAAGAATAACTTGCCAAAGTTGTTCCACATCTTCAGCAGTAGTACATTCATCAAGGCTAATTCCTATCTGGTCGGATTTATCGGACTGACTGGATTGATTAGCCTGCTCAGCCTGCACCAAACGCAAATCAAACGCCGCTTGCTCGGCTCGTTTCAGAATGGCTTTTGCATCTTGCGGTTTCACTTGCAAGGTGAGCGTGTCAAAGAAACTGTCATTAAGCACGGTGATGCCTTGCTCGCGCAAACCGCAGGCAAGAATTGCCGTTAGGCGATGAACGCGCCGGGCAATGCGCCGCAAACCAACCGGACCGTGATACATGGCATACAAGGCCGCAATGTTGGCAAGCAACACCTGCGCCGTGCAGATGTTACTGTTGGCTTTCTCCCGACGAATATGTTGTTCACGGGTTTGCAACGCCATACGAAACGCCTGCCGACCACGGCTGTCCACCGATACGCCGATAATGCGCCCAGGCACGGCACGCTTGAACGCATCGCGGGTGGCGAAGTAGGCCGCATGAGGCCCGCCATAACCCATAGGCACACCGAAGCGCTGGCTGTTGCCCACCACCACATCGGCACCCATCTCACCGGGCGGTTTGAGCAACACAAGGCTCAATAAATCGGCGGCGACAACGGCGATGGCTTGCTGCTGATGCAGTTTGTTGATGGCATCGCTTAACTCAAACACATCACCGCGCCGGGCGGGATATTGAAAGACGCCACCAAACAGCCCGGACTCCGGCATCTGCTCAAGCGCATCTATCACCAGTTCAAAACCAAAACGCTCGGCACGGGTTTTCAGCACATCAATAGTTTGCGGGAAACATTCGCAATCCACAAAAAACTGTCTCGCCTGTTTGGATTTACTAACACGCTTTGCCAGCGCCATAGCTTCGGCGGCGGCAGTGGCCTCATCCAGCAGGGAGGCGTTGGCGAGTTCCATGCCAGTCAGGTCAAGAGTCATTTGCTGAAAGTTCAGCAGGCACTCAAGCCGACCTTGCGAAATTTCCGGTTGATAAGGCGTATAGGCGGTGTACCAGCCCGGATTCTCCAGCACATTGCGCAGAATTACCGACGGAGTAATAGTGTCATGATAACCAAGGCCAATGAAGGCACGCCGCGGCTGGTTTTTTTCAGCAATGGTTTGCAGACGAGCCAGCGCGATGTGCTCCGGTGTTGGCTCACCAAGCGCCGGTGCATCTTGCTGCCGCAACAGAATAGAATCGGGAACAGTTGCCTCAATCAACGCCTCCAGCGAATCCAATTCCAGCACAGCCAACATCTCGGCAAGCTCCGCCTCGCCGGGCCCGATATGTCGGCTGACAAACTCATCCGGGTAGCGCAAGCTGTTAATCATCATCACAATGCTTGGTATAAGCCTCTGCACTCATAAGCTCATCAAGCTCATTCGGCGCCGACAACTTGATGCGAAAAAACCAGCCATCCCCATAAGGCGCACTATTCACAATCTCCGGCGTATCTTGCAACACCTGATTCACCTCAACCACTTCCCCGGACACCGGGCTATAAACATCAGACGCCGCCTTCACCGATTCCACCACCGCCACTTCCCCACCCACCTTCACCGTGGTGCCAGGCTCCGGCAGTTCAACAAAGACAATATCACCCAAAGCACTCTGCGCATGGTCGCTAATGCCCACCGTGCCGATGCCATTGTCATCCACACGAATCCATTCGTGGCTCGCCAGATATTTCAAATCGTCAGGATATTTGTTACTCATCGTAATGCCTCACTAGTTGTCTCGTCAGTTGCCGCTCACTTAAAAACTTTCTTGCCAAACCGCACAAAGTTCGGCTTCACAATTCTCACCGGAACCAGCGTGCCGCGCAAATCCACCTGGCAGGAATCAGCGGGAAGCGGGATTCTAGCCAATGCAATGGAATGCTTCAATGTTGGTGAAAAGCCGCCGCTGGTGATAACACCCTCACCCCGCTCGGCAATCACCCGCTGGCCTTCGCGCAACACGCCGCGCTGTTCAAGCACCAGGCCGGTGAGGTGGGGGCGCAGCCCGTCCCGCTGCTGCCTGAGATGTGCGCTCACCGCAGTCCGGCCTATGAAAATCCGCTCTTCCGGCTGCCAGGCGATGGTGCCAACCATATTGGCTTCAACGGCCGACACGCTCTCATCCATGTCGTGCCCATACAGGTTCATACCCGCCTCCAGCCGCAAGGTGTCCCGCGCACCCAGGCCGATGGGCTTCACGCCCGCTACCAGCAACTTGTCCCAAACTGCGGGCGCCGCCTGCTCGGGCAATATCAATTCCAGCCCCTGCTCGCCGGTGTAACCGGTGCGGGCGATAAACCAGTCATCAAGCACAGTGCCCTGAAAGTTGCCGAGTTCGGCCACCACTTCGGCCTGAGCATCAGACAACAGGGCGGCGCACACAGCGGCGATAGCCCGCGGACCATGTATCGCCAGAATTGCGGTGCCGGGTTGCTCCGCAATGACCACATTGAACCCGTTGCTTTGCTCGGCCATCCAGGCGAGATCTTTCTGCCGCGTGGCACAATTAACCACAAGCCGATAACCGAACGCCATGCGATAGACAATAAGGTCATCCACCACACCGCCGGCGTGGTTCAACATGGCACTGTATAAAGCCTGCCCCTCAACATCGAGTTTGGCCACATCGTTGGCCAGCAGGTAACGCAGATAGCTCGTGGCATCCTCGCCCGAAACATCCACCACAGTCATGTGCGAAACATCAAACACGCCCGCCGCTTCGCGCACCTGCCGGTGTTCATCAAGTTGCGAGCCGTAGTGGATGGGCATATCCCAGCCCGCGAAATCCACCATCCGGGCTCCGGCGTCAAGATGTTTTTGATGCAGTGCTGTTTGTTGCATTTACTGCATCGCAGCTGCGGCTTCCAATATGACGGCAAAATCCGGGCGGTCGCGATAAGACTCTTCCGCAAACTTGTAGCGGATTACGCCGTCCGCATCAACCAGAAAGATGCCGGGCAGCGGGATGCCATAAACCCTGTGCCCCGGTTCATAATCCGGGTTGCGAATGCCGAGGGCGTTCACATGGGTAACCGCCTCGTCATGCAACATCTTGAATTCCACAGCGTGGTCTTCCTCCACTGTTTTCAGATGGGCAACCGAATCATAAGTCATCGTTGCCACATTAAGGCCAAGCGCTTCAAACTGGTCTGCGATATCTATCAACTGCACGAGTTGATTAGTGCAAAACGGTCACCAGTCAAAGGAGCGGCTCAGCATAAAAACCAGCCCCTTTTCCCCTTTCAGGCTGTCAAAAGTTTGCACATTGCCATTCTGATCCTCGGCGGATATTTCAATCATATTGCTACCCACCGGAAAATCCGGCGCCCAAACAAACTCCTGAGCCACACTGGCCATCGGCAACACACTAAGCAACAAGGCCAGCAGTGCGATTGATAGCGCGGCGGTGTATTTGCGTAACTTGGTAAGCGGTTTCATAATAGACTCCTGTTAATCAAAAGATAGATAACACATTGTATTAGTCCAACGCCGCAAAAAAACGCTTACTCCGCGGCAAAAAACTATTCTCCCTGTCCAGCGAAAACACAACCGAACTGGAACGCCCAACAATTTCCCCTCGCGGAATAAAACCATGCACACGGCTATCAGCACTGTTATCCCGATTATCCCCAAGCACATAATATTGCCCCTCCGGCACCACATCCGGTCCATCAGAACGCGACACACGATTCATATAATGAGGCGACAACTGCGCCTGATGCACCCTGTCAGCCAACTGCTCCAGAATAATCAACGCATCATCCTCCCGTGCAAGAATCTCATAATCCGCCGCCACCCCATTAATAACCAGCAAATTATTCTGTATATGAATAATGTCCCCCGGAATGCCAACAATCCGCTTCACCAACCGCTTGTTAGCCGTACTGGAATCAATAATCACAATATCCCCACGTTGCGGCGCCGAACGCTCCGCCAGCGACACTCCCGTAAAAGGAATACGAACATCATAAGCCAACTTGTTCACCCAAATTTTATCCCCATCCAGCAGGGTAGGCTGCATGGATGCCCCCGAAATTGAATTAAGGTCAGCAATCGCCGTCTTGAAAAAAATGATACAACCCAGCACCACCACAAACTTGCGATTCTCCACCCACACCCGCCACACCCCGCCCCGCAACCGCCGCCAGCCCACCACCTCGGCCGCATGCGCCTGCCCCGCCTCGCCATCCAGCCGCTGCGAAGCCGATATAAGTGCCTGTTTGTGAGTGTGTTTATGCATACAGTCGTCTGCCTGGTCGTCTGCGTGAGACCAATAGCCCCATAAACTAAACGCCCCGCCGCAGTTTGTCAATCTCTGCTATGCTTGTCCCGCCCAAGGGTCGCAACTTATGCCATCAGAACCATCATCAAAAATACCCCCGAAATCACCACTGGAGTCTTTCCACCCCGCCTGCCGCAGCTGGTTTGAGACGCAATTCGGCACACCCACCGCCGCCCAGAACCGCGCCTGGCCGGCCATCAAGGCAGGCAATCACACCCTGATATCCGCACCAACCGGCAGCGGCAAAACACTCGCCGCCTTCTACGCCGCCATTGACAGCCTGATACAACGCGCCTGCCACGGCCAACTGGAAGATGGCGTACACATCGTCTATGTCTCCCCATTGAAAGCACTGAGCAACGACATCCGGCGCAACCTTGAAGCCCCTTTAAAGGGCATCGCCGAACAACTCCAAGCACAAGGATTACCGCCAGCAAACATCCAGGCCGCCGTACGCACCGGCGACACCCCGGCAAGCACAAGACAAAAAATGACACGCAACCCGCCACACATTCTGGTTACCACCCCGGAATCGCTCTACCTGCTCCTCACCAGCGCCAAAGGCCGAGCCATGCTGAGCACAGTATCCACCCTCATCATTGATGAAATTCACGCCATGCTCGGCGACAAACGCGGCTCTCACCTTTCCCTGTCGGTGGAACGTTTACAGCGGCTGGTTCAAACGCGCAATCATCAATCTATAAGCAAACATGAACTTCAGCGCATAGGTTTGTCGGCTACCCAGAAACCTATAGACAGAGTTGCCCGTTTTCTGGTTGGCAACGGCAGTGAGTGCGAAATTATTGACGAAGGCTTCCGCCGCAAGCGCGACATCAGCATTGAAGTTCCCCGCTCACCCCTCACCGCGCTGATGAGCAATGAAGTTTGGGAGGAGTTATATCAACGGCTGGTGGAACTGATTGAAAGTCATGCCACCACTTTGGTGTTCGTCAACACACGCCGTCTTGCAGAGCGGCTTGCCCTGGCTCTGGCCGAGCGACTGGGGGAGGAGCAGGTCAGTTCCCATCACGGCAGCATGAGCAAGGACCACCGTTTCACCGCCGAACAAAAACTGAAAGCAGGTGAACTGAAAGTGCTGGTGGCAACCGCGTCAATGGAGCTGGGCATTGATATCGGTTCAGTTGATTTGGTAGTGCAGTTTTCTTCCCCCAAAAGCATCGCCACTTTTCTGCAACGGGTAGGGCGCAGCGGCCACTCAGTGCACGGCACACCCAAAGGCATCCTCTTCCCACTAACCCGCGATGACCTGGTGGAAGCCGCCGCTCTGCTACACAGCATCAACGAAGGCGAGCTTGATCAAATTGTCATGCCCAACAAACCTATGGACATCCTCGCCCAACAAATCGTTGCCGAAGTATCTTCCGCAGCACTATCATCTGGCAACTCTCACAGTGTTGATAGTCCCAATAGTACGGGTAGTACGGATAGTCCCGATGCCCACAGTAACTCCGATAACGCAGATGGTTACGCCATAGATGACCTATTCCAGTTATTCACCAGTGCTTATCCTTACCGCCACCTGTCGCGTGCGGAGTTCAATGACATTGTGGCAATGCTGGGCGAAGGCTACACAACTCGCTGGGGTAGACGCGGCGCACACCTGCATCTGGATAGAATAAACGGACAAGTGCGCGCCCGCCGCGGTGCCAATCTGGTTGCGCTTACCAACGGAGGTGCTATCCCGGATATGTTTGAATATCAGGTGGTGCTGGATCCGGAAGATGTAGTAGTCGGCACCCTCAATGAAGACTTTGCGCTGGAAACATTGCCGGGAGATGTGTTCACTCTCGGCACCCATGCCTGGCAACTACTACGCGTTGACGGACTCAAGGTACGAGTGCGAGACGCCACCGGAATGCAACCAACCATCCCATTCTGGCTCGGCGAAGGTCCGGGCCGCACCCAAGAACTTTCGCAATCAGTTTCCAGGCTACGACAAACTATTGCCAAATTACTACACAACGAGTCAGCCACCACGCCAAACAATGAATCAACCACCACACCAGGCAATGGTTCAGGCCACACAGCAGCACAGGAGTGGATGCAGGCACAAGTCAACATGCCCACCACCGCCGCTTCACAACTAGTTGATTACCTGCAAGCCGGCATGAACGCCCTGGGCACAATGCCCACCCGCGAAACCCTGGTCATGGAACGCTTCTTTGATCAGGTTGGCGACATGCACGTAGTCATCCACACCCCATTCGGCAGCCGCCTCAACCGAGCCTGGGGGCTGGCACTGCGCAAACGTTTCTGCCGCGCCTTCAACTTTGAATTACAAGCCGCCGCCAATGAAGACAGCATCGTAATCTCACTCGGCTCAGTTCACAGCTTTGAACTAAAAGATGTCTTCCACTACCTCAAGAGCGCCACAGTGCAAGATGTACTGGTGCAAGCACTACTGGACGCCCCCATGTTTGAAGTCCGCTGGCGCTGGAACGCCACCCGCGCCTTGGCACTGCAACGCAACCGCAGCGGCAAGCGAGTGCCACCCCAGTTCCAACGCATGGATGCGGAAGACTTCATCGCCCATGTATTCCCGGACCAAATCGCCTGTCAGGAAAACATCACCGGCAAACGCGAGATACCCAATCACCCCCTGGTACAACAAACCATCCACGATTGCCTCACCGAAGCAATGGATGTGGACGAACTCCTGCACCTCATCAACCAGATTGAAACAAAACAACTAACACTAATCGCCAAAGACCTGCGCGAACCATCACCCTTCGCCCAGGAAATCATCAACGCCCGCCCTTATGCCTTCCTTGACGATGCACCATTGGAAGAACGCCGCACCAACGCCATCCGCCATCGCAACTGGACCGACCCCGCCGAAGCCGGCGACTACAGCCAGCTTGACCCGGCAGCCATCGCCAAAGTGCAAGAAGAAGCCTGGCCCCTGATACGCAACAGCGAAGAACTACACGACGCACTACTCGGCCTCGGCTACATGACCGAAGCCGAGTTCACCACCCACAACTATCAACATCACCAGCAACAACTGGAACAAACCGGCCGCATAACCCGCCTCACCGCACTGCCAACCCCACTATGGATAGCCATTGAACACCTGCCCCAATTCAAAACACTGTTCCCCGATGCCCTCGCCAAACTGGCCATACCCGAAGCACTCACCAACTCATCAGAGCGCAACAACGAACAACCCGCAACAGAATCATCCCCACCACAGGAAGCCCTGAAAGTTTTGCTGCGGGGAAGGCTTGAAGGACTTGGCCCGATAACAGCAACCCGCCTGCAACAAGAGTTACAACTGGATGCAACACAAATCAATCAAGCCCTGATTGGATTGGAGACGGAAGGCTTCGCCTTTCGCGGACATTTTACGGCGCAAGCGGACGAAGAATGGTGCGAACGCCGCCTGCTACAACGAATTCATCGCTACACCATAGACGCCCACCGCCAAAGCATACAACCGGTATCCCTGCAAACCTACACCCGGTTCCTGCACGCCCGCCATCAACTGCAAACAGTGGCGGATGGCGACACACAAATTGCCCCCGACATTGACGGCCAAACCCAACTACAAGTAACACTCAGCCTGCTGGATGGCGTAACCGTGCCGGCAGCAAGCTGGGAGAGCGACATATTACCCAGCCGCATACCGGACTACGACCCCGGCTGGCTCGACCTGCTATGCATCAGCGGCCGCGTAAGCTGGGGTCGGTTCAGCCCGCCCGCCAAGTTGCAACGCAAATCCAGAAGCGGCCCAATCAAAAGCTCCCCCATCACCCTAGCCACACGCCACAACCTTGATTTGTGGCAAAGCCTCGCCGCCGCGCAACGCAACGAACCTGATGCACCCCCATCAGGCCCGCTGGCACAACGCATAGCCAACGACCTGACAAACCACGGTGCCAGCTTCCTTGACCAGATACAAGAACGAACCGGACTGCTAAGAACCCAACTGGAAGAAGGTCTGGCCGAGTTAGTTAGCGGCGGCTATGTGAACTCCGATTCCTACACCGGCCTGCGCGCCTTGCTCACCCCCGCCCACCGCAAAACCGACAGCCGCCACCGCCGCGGTCGCCGCGTAATGTTCGGTATAGAAGATGCCGGCCGCTGGAGCCTGCTCAAACGCCCTGGAACCGAACAAGAGCAATCACCAAGCCGAGAGTGGAATTACCTGACAGAAGAACAACTGGAACGCCTCATCACCGTATATCTCCAGCGCTGGGGAGTATTATTCAGAGGATTACTGGAACGAGAAAGTTTCGCACCCCCCTGGCGCGTGTTACTTCCCTTATTACGACGAATGGAACTACGCGGCATATTACGCGGCGGCCGCTTCGTCGCCGGCGTAGGCGGCGAACAATTCGCCCACAACGAAATCGTTGACCAACTACGCAAACTCAACAAGACTGAACCCGACCCCTCCCGTCCGGTTCACATAAGCCTCTCCGCCACCGACCCCTTAAACCTGATTAACCTGATTCTCCCAAACCACAAACTACCCAGGCTGGCACAAAACCGCGTACTGTTCCGCGACGGCATCCCCATAGCAATGCTGGAAAGCGGCAACACCACCTTCCTGCGCCCAATACAACAAGACCAACAATGGCCTCTGCAACAAGCCCTGGTAAAACGAACTTTCCCACCGCAACTACGCAGCTATCTTGGTAAATAACTTTGGGAATTACATACTTAATACACTTGACAAGCCCATTTTGTGGGGCGTACTATCCACCGTTCCGTAATTATGCAGGGTAACACCAGAGGAGAAATCCAATGAAATACCTAAAAATTGATTCGTATTAGCAGCTTTATTGAACCATGTGATCGCTAACATTGATAAAGGTACAATACACAATGCATTTAAATTTTAAATCCGTCCTTCCCAAAGTTATAGACAATAACTATCAAGGCTCAAAGCTTAGCCTGTACCTGTTTTATTTCCTGACTATCGTCACCTTATGGCGCAGTCAACATCATTTATTGGCAGAAGATGGTGGGGCTCAAAGTATTGCTACCATCCCACTAGATTTGTTTAGTTCAGATGCTGCCACAACGATTGTTGGAATTTTCTCGTTATGGGGACTATCACAGTTATTGCTTGCCTTTGTATATCTGTTGGTCGCTATTCGATATCGAAGCTTAATTCCGTTGATGTATGTCATTGTGATTGCGGAGTACATGGGGCGAATGGCGATTGGCAGTTGGAAGCCCGTGGTTACACTTGGAGATGCACCAGGGGCTCTTGTCAATTTACCTTTAGTAATTGTGTGTATGGTTGCGTTTCTCGGTTCGATTTATAGAAAAGACAGTAAGCAATAAAGGATGAATCAATTTTATTCACAAATGGCTCGTTGCGGGTGTCGTGGCCTGCTGGTCGCGCTGGCTGCAACTCTTCTACTGACGGGAACCATTGTGCCGAACGTCCGCGCCGACACCTCAGTTTGGGAGGTGAGCAATGGTGAGCACACAATCTACCTCGGCGGCACTCACCATGGCTTACCAGAGAGTGAGTATCCGTTGCCTGAGGCATTTGAGCGGGCATTCGAAAATTCACAACAGATTTACTTTGAGATGCCCTACATCTTCCCGCTTGTCTATAACCTCGAGCAGTTAATGGTCATGTATGATCTCCTCACCTACCATGATGGACGCACTCTGAAGGATGTACTCAGTGCGGAAGCCTACCAAGCACTCACGGAATATCTTATCGCAGAAGGATATTCGGTGGAGGACTTACAGCGTAGTCGCCCCGGATTTGTGATGTGGACGATAATAGAGGCTGCCGATTACGGGAAAAGTAGCGAGAGGGAGAGCGGTGGCAAGAAAGTTACTATTATGGGTGTGGAAGACCATTTCGCGTACAGGGCAATGAATGCTGACAGGCCTATCCACGGACTGGAAACTTTCAAGGACCAGATTGGCGCACTCGCCTCTCTGGGCGAAGGCAATGAAAGTGAATTCGTGCTGTTGCAACTGCACAATGTGCAAAATATACAGAGAAGAGAGGAAATGAAGGGGCTGGTTCCCGCCTGGCGCGCAGGTGATATGGAGTTTTGGGAAAATATCCGTATCCCGGAGATGTTAAAGGAGGACCCGCATACTTATGACATAATGATACGACAGCGCAACTTGCGCTGGCTACCGAAGATAGAGGCCATGTTTGAAGATGCTGATGTTGAATATGTATTGGTCGGCGTAGGGCACATGCCCGGCCCTGATGGCCTGCTGGAACTGCTACAAGCGAGGGGCTACACCATCACGCAGCTTTAGTCATCAGCACAAGCGTAACACCTCAAAGGCTATGATGCGTTAGCCGCAACTGTTGAAGCACCAACTGTTCCTGCCGCGCACTCAAATCGGCAAATAAAACCTGAGAGAAAAATACAAAATAACCCCGATAAGCAATATACACCCGATAAAACGCAACGGATTCTCCATAAACAAGTGCCACAAACTCCCGGCCTCGCCCCGTTGCTGAGCCATCTCGTAGGCGCTACGCATTCGGGCAACGCGCTCTTGCTGATAGTCATCCAGCAAGCGCCGGGCTTCGGGAAAATCCTGCTTATCCACCAGCCACAGCGCAGCCAATGAAATACCCAGCAGGCCGGCGGAAGTTTCGTAATAGGCAATGCCATGCTCATCAAGCAGGCCGCGCACCTCATCGGCCTCATCGTCCGGCACACCGCGCAGGTTGAATAATAATTTTGACATGTGGTAAGACCGGGCCTGCTGGAATTACTGCAAGCGAAGGGTTATACCATTAAACAACTTTAAGGTCAGGAACTGGTCTTGTGGCTCAGAACTATTTGTCTGGGGCCGCTAGTGGATGTTTGTCCACTCTTGCCTGCCGGAATCTGTTTAACTTTTCCACCAGACTTGAGAAAGGCACTAACATGCGCCTCTATATCCTCACGGCTGGCTGTTGCTTCTTTCTTTCTTGCTCTGCTTGGCATAACTACTTTCCTTTTGCATTGTGTACAACTACATGGTGCCCGTGCCAGCCACTAAACTACCAGCGCTGACGGGAACGCGAGATTATACACAAATCAGGCAGCCAAAGCCAAGTGCAAAAACATTGTAATATCAGTCGTAGTTCAATATCCTTAAGCACCAACACTATCGGGAGCAGAGCCATGAACCCCAAAGACAACAGCCACAAGCAAGCCCCCGGCCTACAAGCCGACCCGTCAGCCAGCCCACAAGACAGTGGCCGCCGGCAAATCCTCAAAGGCGCAGTAGGCGGCGGCGTTCTGGCCGCCGGTGCCGCCACCATGCCTAGTTTCATCTTTCCGGCACTCGCTCAGGGCGAGCGGCTGGTGCCTTTCAGTGATGTGCCCGAAGCCTTCCAGGTGCGCCCGGTGCGTCCCAATGCCACCCACTGGCTGGACACCCGGGAAATCACCACTTTCTTCACCGATAATGACGACTTCTATCTGGTGCAACACTACGGCCAGCCAGAAATTGACAACGCCTCCTGGCGCCTGCGCGTAACCGGCATGGTGGATAACGAACTGGAACTATCGCTGGATGACCTGCTGGCTAGGGATGCCATTGAGCAGCCAGTCGGCTTTGAATGCGGCGGCAACACCCCGGCCTTGTTCAACGGGCTAATCGGCAACGCCCTGTGGCGTGGCGTCCCGCTACGCGACATCCTGCAACAGGCAGGCATTCAGGATGGTGCCAAGGAAGTGGTGTTCTTCGGTGCCGATGTGTCCACCGAAGAAATCCGCGATCAAGAGGTGGAGAAGGCTTTCGCTCGCAGCCTGTCCATTGAAGATGCCATGGCACCGGCACCCATGCTGGCCTACGAAATGAACGGCGAGCCGCTGCCACACTATCACGGCAAGCCACTGCGGCTGCTGGTTCCCGGCTGGTATGGCGTGGCAAATGTTAAGTGGCTAACCCAAATCCATGTGCAAGACACCCGCTACATGGGGCGCTTCATGGGTCGCGACTATGTAACACTGAAACGGGAAGAGGTGGGCGGCGTAGAACGCTGGGTGGAAAACTCCGTAACCCGAATGAATCTGAAATCAGCGATTGTGCGAGTAACCGAAACCGGCGGCCGCTACAACATTCAGGGTTTCGTTCTGAATGACGGCACACCACTGCAAAGTGTAGAAATAAAAATTGACGACGGTCCCTGGCAACAAGCACAACTTGACCGCCGCTCCACCGCCTATTCCTGGAAGTTGTTCAGCTTTGACTGGGAAAACCCCGCTCCCGGCGAACACACCATCGTCTCACGAGCAACCGACATCACCGGCCATGTTCAACCCACTCAAGACGATGTGCCCGAAAAGGCCACCCGCTGGGAAAACTACGCACAGTTCCCGCGCACACTGGTTGTTTAAGGCAAACCAGTCCCCCCACCGGTGGCTTGCGCCACCGACTCCCCCTCAAGGGGGGAGTTAGCGCAAACTTTGAACAGCCCAGCCACAACGCTCAGCCTCATCCTTGAGCCGCGAGTCCGGGTCCACGGCAACCGGCTTGCCAACAAGCCGCAACAGAGGCAAGTCATTAACAGAATCCGTATAAAAAACCGCCTGCTCCAGCTCGTATGCCGTATGCTGCACCCGCAACCATTCATTCAAACGCACCACCTTGCCCTCCTGAAAACAAGGCGTGCCACTTATCTCACCAGTGAAACGACCATCCACCTCTTCCAACTCCGTCGCCAGCAAATGCTCAACCCCAAACTCCCGCGCTATCGGCGCCGTAACAAACTTATTGGTGGCAGTAATAATCACACAACAATCCCCCGCCCCTTGATGCCCCCGCACCAACTCCCGCGCCGCTGGCAATATCATAGGCGCAACACATTCCCGCATATACTCGGCATGCAATGTCTGCCGCTGCTGCGAACTCATATCCAGCAAAGGCGCCAGCGTGAACCGCACATAAGCATGAATATCCAACTCACCAGCCTTGTAAGCCGCATAGTGCCTGTCATTCTCAGCCCGATGCGCCGCCGCATCAACAAGCCCCTTGCCAATGAGAAACTCTCCCCAGGCATGGTCGCTATCGCCATCCAGCAAGGTGTTATCCAAATCAAACAGTGCAAGTTTTTGAGTCATAGCCATAGTCACATATAATAGTCGCGCATTATGGTCATACATAATGTTCCAACAACTTACGAACCGATTACATTATACCCGTGAAGCAAATGAACATCCCTGAACTATGAGCATTCCCAAACAACAACCAATCATCTACCTCGCCTCAAAATCACCCCGGCGCCGCACCCTGCTGGAACAGATAGGTGTGCCATACAAACTCATCAACATAGATATCCCGGAACAACAAGCCGAGGGCGAAACCGCTCTGGCCTATATCAAACGCGTTACCTGCGACAAAGCCCGAGCCGCCAGCCAGCAAGCAGCAGACTTGCCGATACTCGCCGCCGACACCGAGGTTGTTCTGGATGGTCAAATTTTAGGCAAACCCGCAGACCACGCCGCAGCAATGCAGATGCTACGCACCCTGTCAGGCCGGGAACACGAAGTCATCAGCGCCGTCGCCCTGCTAACCACAACAGGCCAGCTACACACCAGAGTCAACAAAAGCACAGTTCACTTCAAAACCCTGAGCGAAGCAGAGTGCGAAGCCTACTGCCAAACCGATGAGCCCTGGGACAAGGCCGGCGGCTACGCCATTCAAGGCAAGGCCGCCGCTTTCATCACCAAAATAGAGGGCAGCTATTCAGGCATCATGGGCCTCCCCCTGCACGAAACAGCCGAACTCCTAGCCAAACTACAGCCCAAAATCCCCCACCCCAAATAAATATTTCACAAAAATCCTGCGAACAGCCAAATTATTGTCTACTATTAAACCGAGACAAGCTTCTACGCAAACACAGACACCCACCAACCGGAAAGGAGACCATCTATGGATGGCGAACACACATCCCCCAACGCCCCACCAGGCACCACAAACAAGCAAGCCGCCGCCCTCTACGACCCGGCAACCAGCGAACCAAACAGCGCCCAAAAGGTACTAGCCGACACATTCGGCTACCCCTCATTCCGCGGCCAGCAGGAAGAAATCATCAACACCCTGCTAAACGGCAACGACGCACTCGTGCTAATGCCCACCAGCGGCGGCAAATCCCTGTGCTACCAAATCCCGCCACTGGTAAGCCAAACCTGCGCCATAGTAGTCTCACCACTCATCGCACTGATGCAAGACCAGGTACACGCCCTGCGCCAACTCGGCATAGCCGCCGCCTTCCTCAATTCCACCCTTGATATCCGCAGCGTAACCGAAACCGAACAAGCCCTTGTTGACGGCGAACTCCGCCTGCTCTACATCGCCCCCGAACGCCTGCTACAACCCCGCACACTGGAACTCATTGAACGCGCCCACGCCAACAACCACCTCTGCCTGTTCGCCATTGATGAAGCCCACTGCGTCTCCCAATGGGGCCACGATTTCCGCGCCGACTATCTTGAACTCAGCACCCTGCACGAAAAGTTCCCCGCAATACCACGCATCGCCCTCACCGCCACCGCCGACCGCCGCACCCGCAACGAAATCCGCAAACGCCTGGCACTCACCTCAGCACGCGAGTTCATCGCAAGCTTTGACCGCCCCAACATCCACTACCGCATCGGCCTGAAACGCGAACCCCGCCAACAACTATTACGCTTCCTGCGCCAGGAACACGCCGAAGATTCAGGCATAGTCTATTGCCTCTCGCGGCGCAAAACCGAAGAGACCGCCGCCTGGCTCTGCAACCAGGGCTTCCAGGCACTCGCCTATCACGCCGGCCTCAACACCGCCGCCCGCAGCAAATGCCAGGCCCGCTTCCTGCAAGACGAACCTCTAATCGTAGTAGCCACAGTAGCCTTCGGCATGGGCATAGACAAACCCGATGTCCGCTTCGTCGCCCACCTGGACATGCCCAAAACCATAGAAGCCTACTATCAGGAAACAGGCCGCGCCGGACGAGACAGCGCCCCCGCCAACGCCTGGATGCTTTACGGCCTGCAAGATGTAATCATGCTACGACAAATGATGGACAACACCGACGGCGACGAAGCCCACAAACGCGCCGAACGCCAGCGCCTCAACGCCATGCTCGGCCTGTGCGAAGTAACCACCTGTCGCCGCCAAACATTACTCGGCTACTTCGGCGAAACCCTGCCACAAGCTTGCGGCAACTGCGACAACTGTCTTCAACCGGTGGAATGCTGGGACGGCACCGAGATGGCGCAGATGGCACTGTCCGCCGCCTACCGCACCGGCCAACGCTTCGGCGTCAACCATCTCATTGATGTGCTACTCGGCGAACCCACCGCACGCATCCAACAACTCCGTCACGAACGCTTACCCACCTTCGGCGTCGGCAAAGCCCTAACCAACACCCAATGGCGCTCAGTATTCCGACAACTCGTAGCCCGCGGCTACCTGCGAGTTGATGTGGAAGGCTACGGCTCCCTGCTACTGGAAGCCAAATGCCGCCCCCTGCTACGCGGCGAAGAACACATAGAATTACGCCACGACCCCACCCCCGCCAAACCGCAACGCAGCAAACCAAAAAGCCCCGAGCCCCTGCCCGCCGATGTCCCCCAGATATTATTTGAAGCCCTGCGCACCAAACGCAGCGAACTCGCCCGGGCGCAAAGCCTGCCACCTTACGTCATCTTCCACGACCGCACCTTGCGCGAAATGTGCCAACTGCTACCGCAAACCCTGATGCAATTACGGGAAATAAGCGGCGTCGGCGAAAGCAAACTGGAACGCTATGGCGATGAGTTCCTGGCATTGATAGCAGACTATATAAAAGCCAACCCCGACGATGAATCCCCACTCGCCGAGTAAGGTATAATCCCGCCCCCCACAAACGAGGAACACCATGCCACTACCCACCCCAGAAAACCGCAAACACATCCACACCCGAGCCATTGACTACCGAGGCTACGAACGGGACGATGGCCTGTGGGACATTGAAGCCCACATGACCGATGTCAAAACCTACGGTTTCAAAAACAACTGGCGCGGCGAAATTCAAATCGGCGAGCCCATCCACGAAATGCTGCTCAGAGTAACCGTTGACGACAAGTTCATCATCCGCGACATCACAGCCGTAACCGACAACAGCCCATTCGCCATGTGCCCGGACATCACCGACGCCTACAAGTCCGTAGTCGGCATCCAGATGGGCCCCGGCTGGCGCAAGATGGTGCGCACAAAAGTAGGCGGCAAAAACGGCTGCACACATCTCACCGAATTATTATTCCCCATGGCCACAGTAGCAATGCAAACCTTATGGCCGCTGCTACGCCACCGCCAAAACAAATCAGATTCAGATGTCGGCAAAGCCAAAACCCGCCCGGTGGTGCTAAACACCTGCCACGCCTGGGCAACCAGTTCACCCGTAGTAAAAGAAAACGCCCCGGATTTTTATACGGGCGACTAAGTGCACCTTTCGTTCACGCAACCTCTGGCATCCACAAAACCCACCGCCCCTCAACTCAACGATTCGCCAACACACCGCTCAACTTATCCGCCATTCCCAACACGGCCTGCTCGGTGCTGTCCCAATCCATACACGCATCAGTTACCGACACACCATACTTAAGCTGCGACAAGTCATCCGGTATGGGCTGATTACCCTCATTAATATTACTTTCCAACATCAACCCAATAATAGATTTATTCCCCTCAAGAATCTGATGCGTAACATCCTTCACTATCAACGGCTGCAAACTCGGGTCTTTGCCGGAATTGGCATGGCTGCAATCAATCATAATGTTCTGCTTCACGCCACTTTCAGCCAACGCCTTCTCACACTGCGCCACATGAACCGTGTCATAGTTCGGCCCGGTTGAACCGCCGCGCAACACCAGATGCGCATAAGGATTACCCTGCGTAGTAACCACCGACACCTGGCCGCTGCCGTTAATACCAAGAAAACGATGAGCACTGGAAACCGACTGCAAAGCATTCACCGCCACCATCAAACCGCCATCGGTGCCATTCTTGAAACCCACCGCACTGGACAACCCGGACGACATCTCCCGATGCGTTTGCGATTCAGCAGTGCGCGCACCAATAGCAGACCAGGCAATAATATCCTGCAGATACTGCGGCAAAACCGGATCCAGCGCCTCAGACGATGTGGGCAAACCCAACTCCACAATATCCAGCAACAACTTGCGCCCAATACGCAACCCCTCTTCAATTTTGAAGGAGTCATCAAGTCGCGGGTCATTAATAAGCCCTTTCCAGCCAATCGCGGTGCGTGGCTTCTCAAAATAAACACGCATCACCAAATACAGCGTGTCACTAACCTTCTCCGCCAGCCCCTTCAAACGCCGGGCATAATCCAGCGCCGCCTCAGTATCATGAATAGAACAAGGCCCAACCACCAAAAACAACCGCGGATCCTCCCTCTTCAAAATAGAAAACACCGCCTCCCGCGCCTCCCGCACAGCCACCAACGCCGCCTCCCCCAACGGCAACTCAGCTTTCAGCTGCTCAGGAGTAATCAACGGCTCAATAGAGGCGATATTCAGATTTTCAGTTACAGAATGCATCGGTGTTTCACCAGCCCGGGTCAAAATGGGCGGCGATTATACAGGAAAAGGAGAGTAAATAACGCCCCTTGAGGGCAAGCCGCTGGCGAAGCCTGATGCGGTGGGGGGGCGCGACACCCCTTGACAGGAGGCTCCTGATAAAGATAACCTTGAAATTTGATAGTCTCACTTCCGATTTTCAAGGTTCCAGCCCATGCGAAGAGAAGTCTTTTTGCGGCAGATTGACACCTGTTTCCAGAGCCACCCCATAGTTGGCATCCTGGGCCCGCGCCAGTGTGGCAAGACCACCCTGGCCCGGGATTACATCAAGCCCAATGGACTATCCGAAACAGCGGCCAAAGCCCCAGCCGATGAGCAAGTCCATTATTTCGATCTGGAAGACCCTGACCACCTGAATAGCCTGTCAGACCCCAAGCTGGCACTGGAATCGCTGGAAGGCCTGATTGTCATTGACGAAATCCAGCGCTTGCCGGAACTCTACCCCGTGCTGCGAGTGCTGATTGACCGCCGCCCACTAAAGCAACGCTATCTGGTACTCGGCAGCGCCTCGCGCGACTTGCTACGACAAACTTCCGAGTCCCTCGCCGGCCGCATCATCTATCTGGAATTACCTCCCTTTACCATATTCGAAACCGAGAATCAGCAACAACTGTGGTTGCGCGGCGGCTTCCCCCCGGCCTATCTGGCGGCAAACGATACAATCGGAATAAACTGGCGCAAAGCCTACATCGCGAGTTTTCTGGAACGCGACCTGCCAATGCTCGGCATAGACTTCGCACCCAACACCATGCGCCGCCTCTGGATGATGCTGGCGCACTGGAACGGCAAAGTGTTCAACGCATCGGAATTTGCCCGCTCGCTGGATGTCAGCGCGGCCACTGTAAAGCGCTATCTGGACATTCTGGCCGGCACCTTCATGGTGCGCATCCTGCAACCCTGGCACACGAACATCCACAAGCGTCAAATCAAATCGCCAAAGGTGTACTTCCGCGACACAGGCATCATGCACGCTTTGCTCAACCTGCCCGACCTCGCCGGCGTGCAGGGGCATCCAAGCGTCGGCGCTTCATGGGAAGGGTTTGCGCTGGAACAAGTCACACGCCTTCACCGCGCCGATGCGTCGGAATGTTTCTTCTGGGGCACTCACGCCACAGCTGAACTTGACTTGCTACTAATGCAAGGCGACAAAAAAACCGCTTACGAATTCAAATACACCTCAACCCCCAAGGCCACCCGTTCCATGCACACAGCTTTGGAAGACTTGCAACTGGAACAAATAACAATCATCTACCCCGGCAACCGAACCTACTCCCTCACCAACAACATCCGCGTGGTTGGGCTAAAGCAATTAGTGCAGGAATCCGATATCGCTGGGATTGAAAACACTCGCTGAAATGAGCATGATGCTAGTTAGGGTTGCCTGAGGGCAGGCATCTCAGGTGTACTGATTCGCTACAGCTAATTGTCCTTTAATCGCGCATACACCTTAGCTACGGATCGTATTAGGTCTGCAAGATCATCAGGAACAACGAACCAAACTGGATTGCCGCGTGCATTTGGAAAGCCAATATCTTCCTCTTTTTCTCCATCCCATCGAATGCCAACCGCTTCCCTTCCTTGCCACTTTACTTCAGCCACACTCCAACCTTGTCCTTCGTATAAAACTTTGATTAGTTCCCGATCTTTACCAGTAACATCATTTGGCGAAACCATTTTATAACTCCCCAAGCAACAGGCTAGTCATGCTTAAATGGCAAGACATAATCCGTCCACTCGTGTATCTGTTGCGTATCCGACCGAGGCCGGGCCTTTGCCAAATCACACGAGGGTAGTCTATTGCAGGTTCGCATCGCTTGGCGAGAACCATAGTGCAGGTGGCTATAGGGGATGTCAAGGGGTTTGGTTACGAAGATCTAGCGAGCCTGCACATCCTTTCTAACGAAGTAATACCTGATATCCGGAAACCAGCGTGTTGCAGGGGCTTTGCTACTAAGGTCATGGAAGTCGTACCTGACAAGATTACATTGCGTCAAAGGATGCTCCTCATAAAAGACAATGAGCTTGGGGCCGGATGAGTTTAGCATCTGGCAGTGCTCATCAAGATTCCGGGGGATATTGAATTTATCGGGGATATTGATTTCTTGCCACCACCCCCTCATGACTATGTAGTCAATTGCTGCGGCGTATGGAAACCCGTGTCTGTGTTGATTAAACACCCAATGGACATACATATTATGAGGGGCAAGAAAATCTTTATCGCTTATCTCATATTCGCTGAGTAACTGACGCAAGTTCTCCACTTCAAGCTCTTTGCTTTCCATAAATCTGGATTGTGGTTTTGTATCCAGAGAGGATAAGGGACCAACCAGAATGAGTGCGAAAAGAATGACAATTAACTTACGGCGCGACAGAAAGTTCAGATATTCCGGTTTTCCATTGCAAACCAGCAGAACAAGAGATGCCGCGCCCACACCGGCAAAAACAGCGAAAAACTGAATGTAAAAATACCAAAAATGCTTGGTGTAAATCATAAATTGAATTAATAGCGGCATCAGGATTGTCAATGCGAGCAAATCAATGACAACCGGCTTGGAGATATTGCCAATTGGTCGCGGAAAACCTGCCAGACTCTTGATAAGGAAAAACGCCAGAACACCCCATAAACAAAACAACAGAATTGAAAATAAATCCAACTCTGCAAATGAAGTTAATTGCGTTAATAATGTTTCTAATGCAGATTGGGGAGCAAATTCTTCTGACAAGAACTGAACCCCCGCAATGAACGATTCCAGTTCACCAGTAACAACATAAGGCAGAACATTTACACATAGCAGGAAGAACAATACCCCCAGATTCCAGTATATGAAACACTTGGCGGCAAAAACATAATTAACCTTGCGACTACTGTCCTCAAGCTGCACTACTATTGATGTCCAAAGAGGGATGATGCTAACGGATAGCAGAAAGTATGGCCTGAGCCCGATGGCCAAACTGGCACAAAAACAACTTGCAACTAACGCCAACGCCATCTTCAACCTTCTTTCAGGCTGTTTGTAGCTGACTCTGAACAAGGCTAATGCGACTAGTACTGCAGACACCACCAGCGGATTAATATGGTCAATACCGCTGGGTATGGATGAGAACAAATACAGCACCAGAACACTGCTATACAAGGCAGTATAATGCCCCGACCTTTCCGGGAAGCCCCTTGCCGGCGAGAATATGTCAGCAACAATAACATAGACAGCATAAGCCCCAAGCAGGCAGGCGCCTATACTCATGAGCAACCACACCCTGAAACTTCCCAGATATGCCGGAAGCCAGAAAAGAAACTGATTAACCGGAAGCTTATCAACAAACCCTTTTGTCCAGTGCAATTCCCCTTCAACCAGCCTCTGCCCGAAATACATAAAATGGTGGACGTCCCAAACCTGATTCCAGGCATACAGCTGCATCACCCAGTCCCACAACACTGCCAGACTAATGAGAAAAAGCGGCAGGTAAACGAGAATTGGCTGGTTGGGTGCGGGGGGATTGCTTATGTTATTGGACATAAGGGTTGCCTTTCAAACATCCACGAAGGCCATCCGTGGCCGAGCAACTGGGTCAGAGGCGGAAAGTTAATCCCAAAGACAGATTAAACGATTCCAAATCATAACCTTCAATTTCCTCTTCGCTCCTGCTGTACTCAATATTGATGGTCAAGCTTTCAGACAGCAAGAAAGCTACGCCAATCAGGCTACCCCAATCACCTTCGTCTGCCTTCACACCTTCAAACTCAAGCCACGTATGCGAATAGCCAGCCGCGGCATAAGGGTAAATCAAATCGTTAAAATAGAACCCAACTTTAGCCAGTATGCTTGCATCAATGTTGCCATCAATGCATACACTCTCAACACAAAAGTCGTTCCATGTGCCAACTCGTCCTTCAAAACTAAAATCCTCACTGAGTTGCCATCCGGCAAGCACAGAAATGGGCGTGCCACTAAGGTCAATATCAACATTACCAATCTCAGCGTCCTGCTTGACACCGACGATGATGCCTCCATATACATACGACTCGCTTCCCTGCCCAAAGGCACCGACACTGATAGTCAATGCCATTACTGCTATGCAAAAGTGTTTCATTGCTATTCCTCCTGATGGGTTTGGTCAGCCATAGTGCCATATTGAATGCGCCAAGCCAAGACAAAGATTTGACACTGCCAATGCCGATGAATACCATGTCAAAACAAGGTAACCCACATGCCCAACCACAAAGAAACATCAACCAACGCCCGCATGGGTTACCTGCTTGTCCTCGCATCGGCATTGCTCGCCTATTCCACTATCAACCCCAACTACAACTGGGACATGATTGGCTATGTGGCCTCGGCATACAACTACCTCGGCATGGAAGGCCAGGAGTTACACGAAAAAACTTACGCCGATGTTCAATCCGCCACCGATGAAACCGAGTTTGCAAAACTCACCGCACAAGACGACGATTACCGCCGAACCCTATACAGCGACCCCGAAGCATTAGCACAACAAGTTCACTACAAAACCCGGCTCATCTATGTAAGCCTCACCATTCTAATCTCGTTCCTCGTCGGCACCATGTCGGCGGCCACCTGGATTATCTCGGCCATCGCCGGCGCCATCACACTCATCCTGCTAAGCCAACTAATAATCAGAGAAAGACTAACCCTGTTCCTGCTATTCCCAATAATTCTGGCAGCCGCCGGCCTGAGAGAACTCGCCAGACTCAGCACCCCAGACATGCTCGCCACCATGCTCGCAGTTATCATCGTTTGCGTCGGCCTGCGAACCCCGCGCCTGGCAATACTGCTATTACCCCTCATCCCCGCAATACGACCAGACTTCATCATACTGGTCCCACTTTTCGCCTGGGTGCTTTACAGTCGCGAACACCGAACGCAAACAATCATCGCAGTAATCGCAGCAGCCCTAATCTATTTCACAATAAACAGTTTCTTCAACAACTATGGCTACTTAAGAACTTTCAACTTCGCGGTAATTCACAACGCCCACCCCTATCCGGCAAACATACAACTATCACCCGACCTTAACGACTACATCAGACCCTACATGAGCGGCATCCGCGAACTTTTCTCCACCTGGAAAATAGCAATCATCCCACTCGGCACCGCCCTCGCCATCTTCGGCGGCAAGTTTCAACGAAAATCACTGGAAGGATTCACAGTCGCAGCCGCAGTCTTTGTTGTGCCGCACTTCCTGCTATTCCCAGTCGGACACTGGCGCTACTATTTCATCGCCACAGCCCTCTCACTTATAATCATTTTCCTCTCAGCAACCCGGCTATATCATTCACTAACACGCACCAGCCCCCATATTGACTAAACCCACCACTCCGCTATATTCTCCCCCACATTCCAACCACAGGAACCGCAGATGAATTACATCTGGCATCCGCCCGTCAAGCAAATGCAACACACCCTAATCGCACTACTCTGCATCCTGCCACTAACACTTGCCAGTTGCGGCAGCGGTGGTGGCGGTTCTGCGCCAACGCCGACACCAACTCCACCCCCACCACCTCCACCCCCGCCGCCCGTATTGGCAGACTGTGTCGCCCTGGCGGACGGGAGTTGTGATACGCCCGATGATTTTCTTGCTGCAAGAGACGAACTCGCCAGCAGAAAAATAGCCGCCCGGGAATATTCATTGCAACCGACTCTGGTGCTTGCCAATGTGCCACAAGCCCATGCCGCGGTGGAGTTAACCCGGGGAACAGCGGCACCGGGCACTGGTGTCAGAATAAGCATACTGGATACAGGGCTGGATAACAGCCACTTTATGTTTGATGGCGTCAACATTGCTCTAACTCTTTGGGAAGGCACCACAAGTGACAGGGTTCACGGCACGTTGGTAGCCAGTGTGGCGGTGGGAACTCGCATTACAGACCCCAGCGCAACCATAACCCCCGGCTCAACCTCAGCAACCCTGAAATACACCGGCGTTGCCCCCGGCGCCGCTGTTGAGCTATACGCCGTTCCCATAGGCGAATCCTTTGATAACGCGGCTGCGATAACGGCAGGCCTGAACAACTCCCCCCATTTTATGAACTTGAGTTACGGCATCCCTTATATATTTGTTGAGAATTACAATGCAGAAGAGGTTAGAAGGATGTTCTTCCCCAGCATTAGTGTGATGAGGCAGACTGGTGTGGCAAACCCCACTGTCTTTGTTTTTTCCGCTGGCAACGACCATCGCGACCCATGCGACCCCACCGAGGAAGATATTGAAAATTGCATACCCAATGCGGATGTTATGGAAGGAGGAAGATATGATGCCACTTCCCCATCAACGGACGCTGCGCTTCCGGTTCATATAACCGAGTTGCGCGACCGCGTAGTAACAGTGGTTGCCGTCGCCCTGAATGGCGACATAGCATCTTTCTCCAACCGTTGCGGGGTGGCCGGCCCCTGGTGCATCGCGGCACCCGGGACAGGATTTCGCGTGGCACGCTTTAGTGGAGTTACAGACGACCCAATTGTCGGATACGGCCAGGGTACCTCACTCTCCGCACCGCTGGTAACCGGCGGGCTGGCAATGATGCGACAGTTTTTCCGCGGTCAACTAAGCAACACGCAACTGCTGGCAAGGCTGTATGCCACCGCAAACAAGCAAGGCAAATATGCAGACATGGAAATTTACGGCCAGGGCCTGGTAGATTTTGGCGCCGCCATGAGCCCGGTCGGCACCCCGCTAATTCAGAGACGCGCCATAACCCAGTCAAACGATTACAGCTACTCCGTAGATGAAACCCGCCTGCATCTCGGCAGCGCATTCGGCGACAGCGTAACCAATTCCCTCGCCGGCCATGAAGTGGCAGCATTTGATAATCTGGGCGCACCATTCTGGTACAAACTCACAAGTTTGATTAACACCAACGGACTGTCCTTACAAGCACCTTCACAATCACCCTCCCAATTACCCTCACAACCATCCTCACGCTCATCCCAACCCGCTTACCTGCGCCTGTGGAATTTCCCTTTCCCTGAATTCCCAAACACACAAACCACAAACAAAAACCCGGCGGCCACCCGCACAAAATACATAACAACCTTCACACAAGATGAGTTATCCGTCGCCCACGGCAATTGGCAATTCGGCCTGCACCAACAGTTACTAACCGCAAGGAGCAGCCTGCTAAACATCACCGGCGAAACAATGGCACTAACTTACGCACTCTCCCCCGGTAGCGAGTGGCAACTCACAACCTTCACCGACACCAAACGAGGAAAATGGCTACAACAGTTGGAACAACAATACCGATTGGAGCAGCACCCTCTGGAACGCCAGCGCCTGTCTGGAACACAACACCAATCAGAACAACAGCATCGACTGGAATGGCAACGCCAGTCAGAACACTGGCATCGTTTGAAACAGTGGCATCAATCGGCGCAACACCAGTTGGCGCAACAATACCAATCAAGCTGGCACCAATCAGCACAACAACGCCGACAGGAAAGACACCAACCAGAAAGAGGCGCAGTGCTAAGCTGGCGCCCACACAACTCAACATTGGGCCTGCGCATGGGCGTGTTGGGCGAATCAGCCGGACTGCTGGGCTCATACACCCGAGGCGCTTTCGGCAAAGTCGCAACCACCAGCACAGTAGCCGGCTTTGAATGGAGCAGCACATGGCACAACTGGCAAATAGCCGCCGATGTGGAACTGGGCATGGCACAAACCAACACTCAGGGCGGCCTGCTCAGCAAACTATCCAAGGTCGCCACCAGCGCCGCCTCCCTGTATGCCCGCCGTGCCCTCAACAACAAAAATAGTGTAATGTTCTCCCTGTCGCAACCGGCACGAGTAGAACAAGGCGAGCTACTATTACGAGTTCCCATCGGCCAAACCCTAACAGGCGAACTGTTGCAACAAAACATCACCGCCCAACTACGCCCATCAGGACGACAACTGGACTTAACAGCCCACTGGCACCACAACAACTTATGGGGCGGCCAACTCCGCCTCGGCACCATATACTCCCACCACCTCGGCCACATAGCCGGAGCCTCCGACTATGGCATGTTACTCAACTGGCAAGCCGCGTTCTAAGCTCCCCCTCATTGACCCCACTCACTACTCCGCTATATGCTTGCCCCATATTGCCCCGCTCGCTACCCATGCCACCCACGCAGCATTACATCTCAATCAGGGAAACCACGAATGAACCACATCTGGCGCCAACCCCTAAGGCGTGCACATAGCTTAACCATGTTGCTCTGCATCCTGCTGCTAACACTCGGCAGTTGCAGCAACAGGATCGATAGGGACACTCCACCCCCCCCACCCGTAACACCCCCACCTCCGCCCCCGCCCCCGCCTCCGCCTCCGCCTCCGCCACCCCCACCTCCGCCACCACCTCGACCACCGATACCAGGTTGTGTAACCCTGGCGGACGGAAGCTGCCAGGCAACAAACCTTTTCCTGGATGAAAGAGATGCCCTTGCCAGCAGAAAAATAGCTGCCGGAGAGTATTCACTACAATTGGCTTTTGAACTTGTCAATTTGCCACAGGCCTATGCCGCGCTGGAATTAACTCAGGGAACAGTAGTTCCAGGCACTGGCGCAAAGGTGAGCATAATGGATTCAGGAGTGGATACCAGCCACTTCCTGTTTGACGGCGTTGATATCACCGAAACCCTCATCGGCACCACCACCGACCCATCCCATGGCACAGTGGTAGCCAGTGTAGTGGCGGGAACCCGCACCATGGATCCCGGCACAAGCTCAACAGACCTGAAGTACACCGGCGTTGTGCCCGGTGCCGAGGTTAATCTGTATGCCCTGCCGCGTTCCGAATATTGGGAACCGGAGATGACCTATCGGACTGGCCTGAGCGAGTCCCCGAATGTCATTAACTTCAGTTTCAGTCTGGCCCACAGGTTCATTGAAAATTACAGCGAGGAAGATATTCGGAAAGAATTCGCCGGGCATATTGCTGCGATGACACAAGCAGGTGTGGAGAATCCAGCCGTCTTTGTCTTTGCCGCCGGCAACGATCATAGTTTTCCATGCGACCCTAATGCGCCTGGCGTGCAAAATTGTGTAGCGGACACGACCAGTACAATGGGAGGAAGACGCGATGCCACTTCCCCGTCGCCGGATAATGCGCTTCCGGTTCATATAGAAGAGTTACGCTCTCTTGCAGTGTCAGTGGTTGCCGTTGATCAGCAAGGCGACATAGCCTTTTACTCCAACCGTTGCGGGGTGGCCGCCGAGTGGTGTATCGCGGCACCGGGGGATCTTCTGGTGGCGAATTACACGCGAGCTGGCGAGCAGGAACTGGGGTACGCGACCGGCACCTCATTCTCTGCGCCGCTGGTGACCGGCGGGCTGGCAATGATGCAACAGTTTTTTCGCGGGCAGATGAGTAACCGGGAGTTGCTGGCGAGGATGTATGCCACCGCGAACAAGGAGGGCAAGTATGCGAACACGATGTTGTATGGCCAGGGCCTGGCAGATTTTGGCGCCGCCATGAACCCGGTCGGCACCCCGCTAATTCAGATGAGCGCCGTCGCAGCAGAGGCAAACGAATACACCTATTCCATAGATGAAACCCGCCTGTATCTCGGCAACGCATTCGGCGACAGCGTAACCAACTCCCTCGCCGACCACGAAGTAGCAGCATTTGATAATCTGGGCGCACCATTCTGGTACAAACTCACGAGCTTGATTGACACCAACAGAGCATCCTCACATTCATCCCAACCCGCCTACCTGCGCCTGTGGAATTTCCCCTTCCCTGAATTCCCAAACACACAAACCACAAACAAAAACTCAGCTGCTGCGCACACGAAATACATAACAACCTTCACCCAAGATGAGTTATCCGTCGCCCACGGTGATTGGCAATTCGGCCTGCATCAACAGTTACTAACCGCAAAGAGCAGCCTGCTAAACATCACCGGCGAAACAATGGCACTAACTTACGCACTCTCCCCCGGTAGCGAATGGCAACTCACAACCTTCGCCGACACCAAACGAGGAGAATGGCTACAACAACTAAAATGGCAACGCCAGTCAGAACACTGGCATCGCTTGAGGCAGTGGCATCAATCGGCGCAACACCAGTTGGCGCAACAAAACCAATCAGGCTGGCACCAATCAGCACAACAACGTCGGCAGGAAAGACATCAACCAGAAAGAGGCGCAGTGCTAAGCTGGCACCCACACAATTCAACGCTGGGCCTGCGCCTGGGCGTACTGGGCGAATCAGCCGGACTGCTAGGCTCCAACACCCGCGGCGCCTTCGGCAAGATTGCCACCACCAGCACAGTAGCCGGCCTTGAATGGAGCAGCACATGGCACAACTGGCAAATAGCCGCCGATGTAGAACTGAGCATGGCACAAACCAACACCCGGGACGGCTTACTCAGCAAACTATCCAACATCGCCACCAGCGCCGCCTCCCTATACGCCCGCCGCACCCTCAACAACAAAAACACTGTAATGTTCTCCCTGTCCCAACCAGCAAGAGTAGAACAAGGCGAATTACTATTACGAGTCCCGGCAGGCCAAACCCTGACAGGCGAACTCCTGCAACAAAACATCACCGCCCAACTACGCCCGTCAGGACGACAACTGGACCTGACAGCCCACTGGCACCACAACAACTTATGGGGCGGCCAGTTACGCCTCGGCACCATATACTCCCACCACCTCGGCCACATAGCCGGAGCCTCCGACTACGGCATGTTACTCAGCTGGCAAGCCGCGTTCTAACTTCCCTCCTCATTGACCCCACTCACTACTCCGCTATATGCTTGCCCCATATTGTCCCACCTGCTACCTATGCCGCACACGCAGCATTACACCCCAATCAGGGGAACCACAAATGGACCACACCTGGCGTCAACCCCTAAGACGTGCGCATAGCGTAACCATACTATTCTGCATCCTGCTACTAACACTCGGCAGTTGTAGCAGCGGTGGTGGTGGCGCAACACCAGCCCCACCCACAACACCCCCACCACCCCCTCCACCCCCTCCACCTCCGCCGCCTCCACCCCCTCCGCCGCCTCCGCCGCCTCCACCACCTCCGCCGCCTCCACCCCCTCCGCCGCCTCCACCACCTCCGCCGCCACCGCCACCTCCACCTCCACCCCCAATGGTAGATTGCGTAACCATAGCAGACGAAAGCTGCCAGGAAATTGATGAGTTCATAACAACAAGAGATGCCCTCGCCAGCAGAAAAGTAGCGGCTCAGGAATATGCATTGCAACCGGCTTTCAGACTCGCCAATTTGCCAACAGCCCATGCCGCACTGGAGTTAACTCGGGGAACAGCGGCGCCGGGCACCGGTGTCAGGGTAAGCATACTGGATTCAGGGCTGGATAAAAGTCACTATCTGTTTGATGGCGTTAATATCACTCTCACTCTATGGGAGGGCACCACAAGTGATAGAGTTCACGGCACGGGGGTAGCCAGTGTGGTGGTGGGAACTCGCTTTACAAGCCCCGGCGCAACCATAACCCCCGGCTCAACCTCAACAACCCGGCAATACACCGGCGTTGCGCCCGGCACCGATGTTACCCTGTATGCCATCCCGATAGGCACAGACTACAGCAGGGCGGACGCGATAAAGGCAGGTCTCGGCAACTCCCCCCATTTTATGAACCTGAGTTTCGGTCTCGTCGGTATATTTACTGAGAACTACACGGCAGGACAGATTCGGAGAGCGTTCTTCGAGCGTATTGCTGTGATGAGACAGACAGGTGTGAACAACCCGACTGTCTTTGTCTTTTCCGCCGGCAACAATCATGGTGACGACTGTGATCCCACCGAGGAGGATATTGAAAACTGCATACCCCACCCGGATGCTCCTGATGGAGGATTTTACGATGCCTCTTCCCCGTCGCCGGACGTTGCGCTTCCGGTCCATATAGCCGAGTTACGTGACCGCATAGTAACAGTGGTTTCAGTTGGCAGGGGTGGCGATATATCTCGCTTCTCCAACCGTTGCGGAGTGGCCGGCCCATGGTGTATCGCGGCACCCGGAGAATCAATCTTCATAGCGCGCTTCAATGAAATGACAGGCAACCCGCAGTTCGCATACGCCCAAGGCACCTCATACTCCGCGCCGCTGGTAACCGGCGGGCTGGCAATGATGCGGCAGTTTTTCCGCGGCCAACTAAGCAACACGCAACTGCTGGCAAGGCTGTATGCCACCGCAGACAAGCAAGGCAGATATGCAGACATGGATATTTACGGCCAGGGCCTGGTAGATTTTGGTGCCGCCATGAGCCCGGTCGGCACCGTACTGATTCAGAGACGCGCCGCTACGGCACAGGCAAACGAATATACCTATTCCATAGATGAAACCCGCCTGCGCCTCGGAACCGCATTCGGCGACAGCGTAACCAACTCCCTCGCCGACCAGGAAGTAGCAGCGTTTGATAAGCTGGGCGCACCATTCTGGTACAAACTCACGAGTTTGATTAACACCAACCGGCAGCCCTCACGCCCCGCCTACCTGCGCCTGTGGAATTTCCCTTTCCCTGAATTTCCAAACGCACAAACCACAAACAAAAACTCGGCAGCCGCCCGCACAAAATACATAACAACATTTACTCAGGACGAGTTATCCATCGCCCACGGCGATTGGCAATTCGGCCTGCATCAACAGCTGCTAACCGCAAAGAGCAGCCTGCTAAACATCACCGGCGAAACAATGGCACTAAGCTACAACCTCTCCCCCAACAACGAATGGCAACTCACAACCTTCGCCGGCACCAAACGAGGAGAGTGGCTGCAACAACTGGAACAACAATACCGATTAGGGCAACACCCATTAGAACGCCGGCGCCTGTCAGGAAGACAGTATCAATCAGAACAACAACACCGACTTGAGTGGCAACGCCAATCAGAACACTGGCATCGCTTGAAACAATGGCATCAATCAGCGCAACACCAACTGGCGCAGCAATACCGACTGGCACAGCAACACCAATCAGGCTGGCAGCCTCAGTCAACACAGTGGCACCAATCAGCACAACAACGCCAGCAACAGCCCGAAAGAGGCGCACTACTAAGCTGGCGCCCACCTAACTCAACATTAGGCGTGCGCATGGGCGTGCTAGGCGAATCAGCCGGACTGCTAGGCTCTTACACCCGCGGCGCCTTCGGCAAAGTCGCAACCACCAGCACAGTAGCCGGCCTGGAATGGAGCACCGCATGGCGCAACTGGCAAATAGCCGCCGATGTGGAACTGGGCATGGCACAAACAAACACCCGGGGCGGCCTGCTTGATGGCTTGTCCGGCGTAACCACCAGCGCCGCCTCCCTATACGCCCGCCGCAGCTTCAACAACCAAAACACTTTAATGTTCTCCCTGTCCCAACCAGCAAGAGTAGAACAAGGTGAATTACTATTACGAGTCCCGGCAGGCCAAACCCTGACAGGCGAACTCCTGCAACAAAACATCACCGCCCAACTACGCCCGTCAGGACGACAACTGGACTTAACAGCCCACTGGCATCACAACAACTTATGGGGCGGCCAGTTACGCCTCGCCACCATATACTCCCACCACCTCGGCCACATAGCCGGAGCCTCCGACTACGGCATGCTGCTCAGCTGGCAAGCCGCGTTCTAACTCCTCACATCTCATTGACCCGACTCACCACTCCGCTATATGCTTGCCCCACATCGCCCCACCTGCTACCCACGCCACCCACGCAGCATTACATCTCAATCAGGGAAACCACAAATGAACCACACCTGGCATCAACTCCTAAGACGTGCACATAGCCTAACCATACTACTCTGCATCCTGCTACTAACACTCGGCAGTTGCAGCAGCGGCGGTGGTGGCGCAACACCAGCCCCACCCACAACACCCCCGCCGCCGCCGCCACCGCCCCCTCCACCTCCACCCCCAATGGTAGATTGTGTAACCATAGCGGACGGAAGCTGTCAGGAAGTTGATGAGTTCATAACAGCAAGAGATATCCTCGCCCGCAGAAAAGTAGCGGCTGGGGAATATACATTCCAACCGGCTTTCACGCTTGTCAATATGCCACGAGCCCATGCCGCACTGGAATTAACTCAGGGAAGAGAGGTGGTACCGGGCACCGGTGTCAGGGTGAGCATACTGGATTCAGGGCTGGATGTAAGCCACCGCCTGTTTGATGGTGTTGATATCACCGTTACTCTTCAGGAGGGAGCCACAAATGACCGGGAGCACGGCACGGGAGTAGCCACTGTGGTGGCAGGAAATCGCGTTACAGATTTCGGCGCAACTATAACTCCCGGTTCAACTTCATCAACCCTGCGATACACCGGCGTTGTGCCCGGCGCCGATGTTGACCTGCATGCCATCCCGATAGGCGAAGAATACAGCTGGCCGAATGCGGTAACAGCAGCTCTCGGCACATCCCCTCATTTTATGAACCTGAGTTTCGGTTTCGGCGGTATATTTGTTGAGAACTTCACGGAGGCAGAAGTTCGGGCGGGACTCACCGAGCGCATTGCTGTGATGAGACAGACAGGTGTGAGCAACCCGACCGTCTTTGTCTTTGCCGCCGGCAACAATCATGGTGAGCCATGTAACATCAACGACCCGGAAGAGCAAAACTGCCTACCCGATCCAGATAATATGGAGGAAGACGAAGGAGGAATGTATGATGCCACCTCTCCATCGCCGGACTCTGCGCTTCCGGTTCATATAGCCGAGTTGCGTGATCGCGCAGTGGCAGTGGTTTCAGTTGGCACGAATGGCGACATATCGGACTTCTCCAACCGTTGCGGAGTGGCTGGCCCATGGTGTATCGCGGCACCCGGAGAATTCATTTTCATAGTGGACTTTGATGAGGAGACAGATATGTCAAATCTGGTTCTCGCCTTTGGCACCTCATACTCCGCACCGCTGGTAACCGGCGGGCTGGCAATGATGCGACAGTTTTTCCGCGGCCAACTAAGCAACCCGGAACTGCTGGCAAGAATGTATGCCACCGCAAACAAGGAAGGCAAATATGCAGACATGGAAATTTACGGCCAGGGCCTGGCGGATTTTGGTGCCGCCATGAGCCCGGTCGGCACCCCGCTAATTCAGAGACGCGCCGCAGCAGCAGAGGCAAACGAATATACCTATTCCATAGATGAAACCCGCCTGCATCTCGGCAGCGCCTTCGGCGACAGCGTAACCAACTCCCTCGCCGGCCACGAAGTAGCAGCATTTGATAATCTGGGCGCACCATTCTGGTACAAACTCACGAGTTTGATTAACACCAACAGAGCATCTTCACAACCATCCTCACGCTCATCCCAACCCGCCTACCAGCGCCTGTGGAATTTCCCCTTCCCTGAATTCCCAAACACACAAACCACAAACAAAAACCCGGCAGCCGCACGCACAAAATACATAACAACCTTTACCCAGGATGAATTATCCGTCGCCCACGGCGATTGGCAATTCGGCCTGCATCAACAGCTGCTAACCGCAAAGAGCAGCCTGCTAAACATCACCGGCGAAACAATGGCACTAACTTACGCACTCTCCCCCGGTAGCGAGTGGCAACTCACAACCTTCGCTGGCACCAAACGCGGGGAATGGCTACAACAACTGGAACGCCAGCACCGATTGGCGTATTACCCATTAGAACGCCAACGCCTGTCTGGAAGACAGTATCAATCAGAACAACAACACCGACTGGAATGGCAACGCCAGTCAGAACACCGGCACCGCTTGAAACAGTGGCATCAATCAAAGCAGCAACACCAACTAGCGCAGCAACACCAATCAGGCTGGCAGCCTCAATCAACACAGTGGCACCAATCAGCACAACAACGTCGACAGCAGAGACACCAACCCGAAAGAGGCGCACTACTAAGTTGGCGCCCACCCAACTCAACATTAGGCGTGCGCATGGGTGTGCTAGGCGAATCAGCCGGATTGCTAGGCTCATACACCCGCGGCGCCTTCGGCAAAGTCGCAACCACCAGCACAGTAGCCGGCCTGGAATGGAGCACCGCATGGCGCAACTGGCAAATAGCCGCCGATGTGGAACTGGGCATGGCACAAACCAACACCCAAGGCGGTCTGCTTGATAACCTGTCCGGCGTAACTACCAGCGCCGCTTCCCTATACGCCCGCCGCAGCCTCAACCACAAAAACAGTTTAATGTTCTCCCTGTCCCAACCGGCACGAGTAGAACAGGGAGAACTATTACTAAAAGTCCCCGCAGGCCAAACCCTGAGCGGCGAACTTCTGCAACAAAACATCACCGCCCAACTACGCCCATCAGGACGACAGCTTGACCTGACAGCCCACTGGCACCACAACAACTTGTGGGGCGGCCAACTCCGCCTCGCCACCATATACTCCCACCACCTCGGCCACATAGCCGGCGCCTCCGACTACGGCATGTTGCTCGGCTGGCAAGCTGCCTTCTAGCCCCCCACCGAAGGCACAAATGAAATCCCAAACACAACCACAACACATCCTCGGCATAGATGCCGGCGGCACATTCACCGACTTCATCTATGTTGAACTCGGCACCACCACACCAACCATAAAAATACACAAAACCCTGTCCACCCCCGCCGCCCCCGAGCAAGCCATCCTGCAAGGCATCCACGCCCTCGGCCTGAACACCGCCCTGGATGAAGGCAAACTGCACATCATCCAGGGCAGCACCGTAGCAACCAACGCCCTGCTGGAAGGCAAACTCGCCCGCACCGCCTTCATCACCAACCACGGCTTCGCCGACATGCTACAACTGGCCCGCCAAACCCGCCCGGCACTTTACGCATTGGAGTTCGCCCCGCAACCCCCGCCAGTGCCCCCCGACCTCTGCTTTGAAACCGGCGGCAGACTGGGCGCCAACGGCGAAGTAGTACAACCGCTCAACACCGACGAACTCAACACACTGGTAACAGAAGTTGCCGCGCAAGCACCGCAAGCCATCGCCATCAATCTCTTATTCTCATTCCTGGACGCCAGCTTTGAAAAACAAATAGCCAACGCACTGCACAAAGCCATGCCGGATGCCTGGATCAGTCGCTCGTCGGCAGTGTTACCGGAATACAAGGAATACGAACGGGGCATAGCCACCTGGCTAAACGCCGCACTGGGGCCGGTGGTGGGCGGTTATCTGGCACGCCTCAGCAAAAAAATCGGCAAGTCAAAATTACAAGTGATGCAATCCAGCGGCGAAACCATCGGTGCCGACGGCGCAGCACAAGCCGCAGTGAAACTATTACTATCCGGCCCCGCCGGCGGCCTCACCGCCATGCAATTTCTCGGCGAACTGCTGGCTACCCCACGCATTCTCAGTTTTGATATGGGCGGAACCTCCACCGATGTAGCCTTGCTGGATGGCGCAATCCAGATTAGCAACGAATCGCGCATCAGCCGCTATCCCGTTGCCGTACCCATGGTTGATATGCACACCATCGGCGCGGGCGGCGGCTCACTGGCCTATGTGGATAGCGGCGGCCTGCTGAAAGTTGGCCCACAATCCGCCGGTGCCGATCCGGGCCCCGCCTGCTATGGCCGCGGCGGCCAACAACCCACCGTCACCGATGCCAACCTGGTATTAGGCCGACTACTCGCCGACGCCGCCCTGGCCGGAGACCTCCACCTTGATGTGGCCGCCGCCAGAGCCGCCGTAGGCCGGGTGGCCAAACAAATAAACCTCTCACTTGAAGACACCGCCGCCGGCATCATCACCATCGCCAATGAACACACCGCCAGAGCCATCCAATTAATCTCAGTTAACCGCGGGCACGACCCGGCCGAGTTCGTACTCGCCAGTTTCGGCGGCGCTGGCGGCCTCCATGTGTGCGCCGTAGCCGAAGCCATGCAAATGCACCGCGCCCTGGTGCCGGTTAATGGCGGCGTGCTATCAGCACTGGGCATGGTAGTGGCTGACCGGGGCAGGCAATTTTCCAGAACCCTGCTTGTGCGCGAGGACAACATCGGTGTGGATAACACCAGCGCAGATGATAATCCCAATGCGGATAATATAAGTACATCCTCCGCAGAATCGGCAAATGCCGATAACACTAGCGCATCCTCCGTAGAACCGACAAATGTCGATAACATCAGTGCCGCCTTCGCAGAACTGGCAGACACAGGCCGCCAATCCCTAATCAATGAAGGTGTGCAAGACAAAGACTTACGCGTAGCCCACAGCGCCGACATGCGCTACGCCGGCCAATCCTACACCCTGAATGTGCCCTACGCCGACTGGCAAACAGCAGTGGCAGCATTCCACGCCCTGCACGAACGGCGCTACGGCTACGCACTAAAAAGCCCGGTGGAACTGGTCAACCTGCGCGTAAAAATAACCGCCCCCGGCTTCCGCTTCCCCCTCCCCACAGTAGCCGACGGCAACCAATGCAAAAGTGCCAGCCAAACCAAAGTCCACGGCATCAGCAAGCCAGTTCCAGTCTATCGCCGCACCGAACTCCCCACCAACACAGATCTCCCCGGCCCGGCAATCATCACCGAATACGCCGCCACCACCTTCGTCGCCCCAAACTGGAATTGCCGCATGGACAACTACGGCAACCTCCACTTGCAAAAAACATTTACAGACCCAAGCGGTTAGTGATATAACGGGAACCCCCTCGGCATCATTGGAGTCCACTCATTAGATGAGCCGCAGCGTGCGTCAGACAACCTGACTCTCAACATTCCTGTCTACTGTAACTATAACTATGAATATTCTAACCAATATAGTACTCAGCACACTAACCAGCAAGGTTATAAAAAACTTTGTCAGTGCCGCTTGCATTGTGCTCCTGACAGCCCCCGCCACAGCCCAGGAAGATCCAGCCGCCACCATCCCCGGAGAGCCTGCCTCACCCACCACCCCCGACGAACCCACTTCACCCGCCCCCAACACACCACAATCCCCATTCCTCTTTTTCGACCAGCCCATAGCCATCGATCCAGAATCCGACATCGCCCCACCACCAACAACAGTACTCAGCCCGGAGAACGACCCGGCCTTCATGGAACGCGAGCAGGCCATCAGCCGCTATATCGCCGAAGTAGAGGCCATTGAAGTCAAAAGCGGCGGCGCCTGGGCCGGCACATTGCCGGAGCGGCTGCTGGCAATGGGCATACTGCAACAACTTCAGGGCAATCATCACGGCGCCGTGCAAACATTTGGCCGCGCCGTGCATGTCAGCCGCATCAACTCCGGCCTGCATGCGCAAGACCAGATTCCGGCAGTGGAAAAACTGATTGAGAGTTACATCGCCCTCGGCGACTGGGGAAATGCAGACCAGTACTACAACTACTTATACTATGTGCAAGAGCGGACCTACGGAATCAATGACCCGCGCATCGTCCCGGTGATGGACAGCCTGGCCGACTGGAACATACTGGCCTTCAACATCGGCTTCGGCGATTTGCTCGGCCTGCGCCTCACCAGAGCACAGGGGTTTTACAGCGCCGCCGCCCGCCTGGTGCAAGACCACTTCGGCAAATCCGACGAACGCTTCGTAGAGTTACAGCAAGGCATCGCCAACACCGCCCTGCTGGTGGCACGCAACGCCAGCCTGATGAACGAGGTAACCCGACCGGAATATCTCAACGCACAGGATATGCTGCGCGCCCAACTCCACGAACACTACCGACCGCAACAACCCCAGGGGTTTGTCACCGGCGAACAAGCGCTGAAAGAGATAGTTGACCACTACGCCTCCGAGCCGGAGCAGCAACTGGAATACGCCACCGCACTGGCCGACCTGGCCGACTGGTATCTGCTTGAAAGACGGCGGCGAATCGCCATTGAAAGCTATGAAATGGCCTGGACTATCCTGGGCGACCTGGAAGACAGCACCGCACAACGCCAAACCCTGTTCGGACAAGTCTCGCCCATCCCGGTCTTCGCCCGATATTCCGACAATTTAGTTGAAACTCTACCGGTCAATCATGAGTCTAATGTGTTGCACTACGATTATGTTGACCTGATGTTCGATGTAACCCGCAACGGCGAGGTGCGCAACGTGCGCCTGCTCACGGAGAAAACCGAAGCCAACATCCACCAGCTTGACCGCTTGCAACGAACCGTGCGGCGCAGCTATTTCCGCCCGATACTGGTTGACGGCAAACCCGCCGCCGCCGCCAACCAACACTTCCGCTACCGCTACTGGTATTGAGAAGTGCATCACACATCAGGGGGTGCCAAGACGCCCCAAAAAGGGCATAATAGGCAACAGGCAGCACATACACAGCCAGATAGCGGGGCAAACTGTGTAGCAATCACCACCTCGGGGCCATAAACATGAAGACAATGATGAACAGCACCATAGTCAGCCTCCCCAGACTACTCCTCACCAGTGCGCTGGTGTGCGGTCTGGCGGCCTGCGAATCCACCAGCAGTTCCAGCAGCCCCCCCGGTATTCCAAGCATCCCGGGCGCCCCATCCGTCCCGTCCTCAATCCCCGGCGGCGCACCATCCATGCCCTCCGGCAACCCCTCACCCCCCAGTTCTCCCTCAGGTTCCCCCGGCTCCCCCGGCGCATCAGGCTTACCAGGCACGCCCGGTTCCCCAATCCCGTCCGGCTCCCCCGGTTCTCCTAGCTCCTCCGGTTCCCCAATCCCATCCAGCTCGCCCGGAGCATCAGGCTCCCCCGGCTCCCCAATCCCATCCGGTTCGCCCGGAACATCAGGTTCCCCCGGTTCCCCCGGAACCTCTGACTCCGGCAATGTAAATGTAGGCGTAAGCCTGCCCGGTGGCGTGAGCGTAGGCTTACCGGGTGGCGGCGTAAGCGTGGGTCTGCCCGGCGGCGTAAACGTAGGCTTACCGGGCACCAACCCCGCACCACGCTCAGGATCCGACGGCAACAATGACGGCACCGGCAACGATGGCAATGGCGGCCGTGGTGATAGCAATGGCGGCACCGGCTCACCCGGCGGCACAAACACCAACTCACCGGGCGCAGGCAACAACCCCACACCACGCTCAGGCTCCGATGGTCCTAACACAGGCACCGGTTCCGGCACCGGCTCGGACGGAGACTACACACTGGACACCCTACCCGGCGGAACACAACAAGGCTCAGTCAACACCGGCCCCGTATCCGCATCCCAACGAACAGCCGTGCTTGACGAACAACTACGCCACGGCTACGAAGTATTTGACGGAATCATCCTCAAAGAACGGGAACAAGCACAAGGCCAGGTTGGAAACAGCGGCGGCAGCAGCAACGCACCCGCAGGTAGCAGCAGCACCGGCGGTGCCGCCCAGGGCTCGGTAAGCCAGCGCCCAAGCGCCCTCCCGCCAGCCGATAACAGTAGAAATACACCGACGGGAGCATCCGCCTCATCCGGCAACAGGCAAGTCAATGAACCCCCGGCAGACATCCCCAGCGGCAGAGACGACGATGTAGTAGCCCGACAACTACGCGAAGCCGCCATGAGCGAACCAGACCCGGTGCTACGCGAAGCACTCTGGAACGAATACAGAAAATACACAGGCATAGAAGTAACAGATGAAAGCAATGGCAGCAACGACAGCAACGACAACAGAGGCGACAACAATGAATAGCCCAACCAAAACTTTATGTGGATTGTTAACACTGGCGATGACCTTCACCGGCCTCACCGCCTGCGCCACACACACAGTCAAAACCACCGAATACACCCCCCTCGCCCAAAGCCGCCAGCACATTCCCGAACACCTGCTACTTGATGTGGGCATCGGCGCCTTCAACCCGGGCATAGACGAGATTAAAAGCAACGAAGAAGAAACCACCAACCATGAAATCCGCGTCGCCGAAACCCGCTATGTATCCTACATGCTGGCCGACACCCTGCAACGCTCCGCCAACTGGGGCATGGTGCGAGTGCTGCCAAACGACGCCAGCATGATGGACGTTCACATTGCCGGCACCATCCTGCAATCCAACGGCGAAGCAATGGGTCTTCGCGTACGCGTATCCGATTCCACCGGCAGCGAGTGGTACACCAAAGAATACACCGAAATCATCAGCGAGTTCAGCTACGACCCAAACCTGCGCCGACAAAACGATCCCTTCCAGGCAATCTACAACAACATAGCCAATGACCTGCTAACCTATCGCCAATCCCGCATATCTGAGGAAAAAATCACCGAAGTTCGCCTGGTATCCGAACTACGCTTCGCCGAACGTTTCGCCCCCGAAGCCTACGACAAATATCTCAGCCGCGACCGCAACGACAACTACCAGATTAAAACCCTCCCCGCAGAAAACGACCCACTAATGGCCCGCATCCGCGAAATACGCGAACGCGACTTCCTGTTCGTTGACACAGTGCAAGACTATTACGCCCTCTACGCCCGAGAAATGCGCGCACCTTACGACACCTGGCGTGAGCAAAGCTACAAGGAAGTCGTCACCCTGCGCGAGGTGCGCCAAGCCGCCCGCCGTCGCTTCGTCGCCGGCACCGCAGCCGTACTCGGCGGCCTGGCAGTAGCAACCAAAGGCGGCACTTACGCATCACAAGTGGGCGGCGCAGCGGCAGTGGGCGCCGGTGCTTATGTCATCAGAGAAGGCTTCAACAAACAATCGGAAGCCGGAATGCACATAGAGGCACTGGAAGAACTCGGCCAATCACTGGAAAACGAGCTAGCCCCCCGAGTCCTCACCCTGGACGACCGCACCATCACCCTCACCGGCACAGTAGAAGAACAATATAGCCAATGGCGCGAGATTCTTGCCGACCTCTACGCCGCAGAAGTAGGTGAGTTGTAAATCTGTTCACTATGCGACCATCATCTCCTCTTTCCTGGCGCTGGATTAGTGTGGGAGTTCTCGCGTTACTCGCGTTAATAGTTATCTTCGTCCTGCCCGAAGTTGTTAATCAATATGAGCTACCCCTTGAACGCCGGGTAGATGTCACGCCACCGTTACCACAATCAAGCGACGGCACACAAGCAGTTACCGTATCCCCCTTCGCAGAAGCCCAGTTGGCCAACCAGCGCAAACAGGCGCAAGATGTGCTGGCCGAACTGCTGGGCATACAAGCCGAACTTGAAACCCTGGAAATTGAACGCTGGGCACCCGCCCCTTATCAGGCCGCACTGGAACAAGCCGCCACCGCCGACGAACATTACCGAACCCAGGATTTTGAACAGGCCAGAGTCTCATACAGCAACAGCGTTGAGGCAATGACCCAACTGCGCGACTCGGTGCCCGAAGTGCTGGCACAACTTTTAGCCGCCGGCGAGAACGCACTGAACACAGGAGACGCAGAGTTAGCAGCCGAGCAGTTCACCATGGCCCAGGTGATTGACGCCAACAACGCAAACGCCCGCACCGGTCTGGCCCGCGCCCAGGTGCTGGACGAAGTGAACGCACTACTGGCCCAGGCAGAAAGACAAACCCGAAACAATGAACTGGAACAAGCCAGAGATTCCCTTGAAGCCGCCTACGACCTGGACGCTACAAACACCGAAACCGGCACAAGACTCAACGCAATAAACCGGCAGATACGCGAGGCCGAGTTCGCCCGCGTCATGTCCAGCGGCTACACCTTGCTGGAAGGTGGCGACCCCGCCGCCGCCATCGCCACCTTCCGCCGCGCCGCAAATCTGGGCGTCAACCCCGCCCAGGCCCGCGCCGCCATCACCCAGACCGAAGCCAATTTGGAAACCGCCCGCATCAACGAACTTCAGGATGCCATCACCGAAGCCGAAACTCAGGAACGCTGGCCGGACGCCGTTACCGCTTACGATGAAGTGTTAGCAATAGACCCGAATCTAAGCTTCGCCATCCAGGGCCGCGACTACGCCGACAAGCGAACCAACCTGGACCAACTGTTAGTGGAAGCCATCGCCAACCCAACCCGCCTCAGCGAAGATGCCGTCTATCAACAAACACTGGATGTCTATCGCACCGGACGGGCACTGCAACCCCCCGGCCCGCGCCTGCAAAGCCAACTGGATGAATTGCAAGGCCTGCTTGAAACCTCCCAAATCCCCGTTGACATAAACCTGCTCTCAGACAATCTCACCACCGTCACACTATTACGCACCGCCGAACTCGGCCTGTTTGAACAAACCCGCCTGTCCCTGAAACCCGGCAACTACACAGCAATCGGCCGCCGCGAAGGATTCCGCGAAGTCAGAGTTGAGTTCACCGTAGGCTACGGCCAAACCCCATCCCAAGTTGTCGTACAATGTGTTGAGCCGGTGCCGTAGCTGATGACAGACAATAATCCCATAAAGCCAATAGACTTTACTCCACACGAAGTAAAGGAGTCGTTGTTCTCATTCCGCCTGAATTGGTGGCACGGCGCAGTTATTGGCGTTGTGCTATTGGCGGCACCGGCGTTGTTCTTCGTACTCACCGCCCGCTCAGTCTATGTGGAAGCCGACCCGATTACCGCCGCCATAGAAATTGACGGCGGCTTCAGCATCCGCCTCGGCCAACGCTACCTGATACGCACCGGCACTTACCAGATAACTCTAAGCAACGAAGGCTACCACGACACCATCACCGAACTACAAGTAAGCGAACAACAAGCCCAAACCCACCCGTTCATCCTGCGCAAACTACCCGGCGTAATTAACATAACTACCAACGCAACGACAACCGAACTAAGCGGCGCCAGAGTGCAGATAGACGGCATCGACATCGGCCCAACACCACTGCAAGCCGCTCTGATAGAACCCGGCACACGCCAGATGCGAGTCTCACTGGAACGCTACCTTGACCACGGCAGCGAAATTGTCATTGAAGGCCGCTCGGTAGAACAAAGCTTCACCGTCAATCTGCAACCCGCCTGGGCAATCGTAAGCCTCAGCACCGAACCCCCCGGCGCCGAAGTGTTAGTAGACGGCGAACAAGTAACAGGCACCACCCCACTCAATCTGGAACTGTTGCAAGGCGAACGCAACATCATGCTCAAGCTGAGCGACCACAAAGCATGGCAATACAGCCTCGACATCATCGCCGGCGAAGACATAACGCTAGACCTGATACAACTGGAACCCGCCGACGGACTATTGTTCATCCGTTCCACCCCCGGCGATGCCGGCGTAATCATCCGCCGAAACATCAGCAACGGATGCAGCCAACCAGCCCCCAACAACACCACTGACGACGGCGAGTTCCAAGGTCTCACACCCCTTGAAGTAGCACTGCCCCCCGACCAAAACCACGAACTACGCTTCTTCAAAAACGGCTACCAATCAAAATGCACCACCGTTCGCATCACATCCGGCCAGGAACGCGAACTGAATATGAATCTGCACCCCATCCTCGCCAGCGTAACCATCGCCGCAAACCCACCCGATGCCAACCTCTTCATCAACGGCGAACCCCACGGCACCGCCAGCCAAGTCATTGAACTCATGGCCGCCACACAACAAATCGAAATCCGCAAGGAAGGCTACGTGCCCTACACCACCGAGTTCACCCCCCGCCCCGGCCTTGAACAAGCAATCCGCGTAACCCTCAAATCCGAAGAACAAGCCCGCCTGGAACAAATCAAACCACTCATCACCACCGCCGCCGGTCAGGAATTAAAATTATTCTACCCCGGCGCCTTCACCATGGGCGCCTCACGCCGGGAATCCGGACGCCGCCCCAACGAAATAATGCGCGACATCAAACTGGAACGAGCCTTCTACTTCGGCCTGCGCGAAATAAGCAACGCCGAGTATCGCCTCTTTGACGCAGCCCACAATTCCGGCACCATAAGCGGCTCAACACTCAACAACGAATCCCAACCCGTAGTCCGCATAAGCTGGCACCAGGCAGCCCGCTATTGCAACTGGCTCAGCGCACAAGAATCACTTGAACCTTTTTATGTCATCAGCGGCACCGAAGTAACCGGCACCAACCCCGACTCCACCGGCTACCGCCTGCCCACCGAAGCCGAATGGGCCTGGGTCGCCCGCACCGATGACTCAGGCAACTCCCTAAAATACCCATGGGGCAACCTACTACCCCCCCCGGAAAACGCCGGCAACTTCGCCGATGTAACCGCACAACGCTTCCTCGCCAACATCCTGCTAGATTACAACGACCACTACTTCGCCACCGCCCCAGTCGCCTCCTTCACCCCCAACCACCACGGCGTATACGACATGGCCGGCAACATCGCCGAATGGATAAACGACTTCTACGGCACCGCCGGCAACCCAGGCAACACAGAAGTGGATCCACTAGGCCCCGACACCGGCCAGTTCCACATCATCCGCGGCTCAAGCTGGAGCCACGGCACCGTAACCGAACTCCGCCTCTCCTTCCGCGACTACGGCACCGACCCCCGCGAAGACCTCGGCTTCCGCATAGCCCGATACCTGGAAAACTAACCACACCATGCACACACTCAAAACCCCCTCATCTCACCCCCATCCAACAAGGGCTCCCTTACTCGCCGCCCTCTGGCTAGCCCTCTGCCTGCCCGCATCCCAGGCAACCCCCAGCCCACAACAACCCGCACCAGAACAACCTGCGTCACAACAAACAGAACAACCCGAACCCACCGAAGAAACCGAAGCACAACCCAATCAAGACACTGACGAAGTTACTGATGAATCAACCGAATCAACAGAACCAACACTAAGCTCAGAAGATAACGAAGAAACAAACCCAACAGACGACGACGAGGAAGAACCATCCACCCGCTTCATCCCCACCGAACAAATCTCCCAAGACTTCGGTGTATCATTCCCAACAGACATCTAGGTTTCCCTCCACCCACCCCAAGCGGTTCCCCACCGCCATACAGCCAAAATTTACTATTTCGTAAAAAGCTTGCATTAGCCCCCGAAATCGGCTTAAAATTACGATTTCGTAAAACCGGAGGCCAACATGACAAAGCATACTCACAAGACCGAACCCGAATACGGGGAAGTCAAAACCCAGCAACAACTAGGCCAACTGCTACGCCAGCAGCGCCTGCATCTGGAAATGACCCTGAGCGAGTTTTACCAGAGTTCCGGAATCTCAACCCGACTCATGTCGGAACTGGAGCGCGGCAAAATTAACTCGGTGGGCAGGTTGATTAAAATCCTGAATATGCTGGGCCTCCGATTCACCATCCTGCCCCGCCAAGCCCGCCTTGACCAGATAAGGAGTCGCTTTAATAATGTCTGAACGCTCAGCTAATGTTTGGTATGACGAGCAACTGGTCGGAATTTTGCGAGAAAAATCCCGCGAACTTTACTTCACCTACAGTGAAGACTGGTTAAGTCACGAAGACAGTTTTCCTGTTTCGGTAAGCTTGCCGCTCGGAGAACAGGAAGCCTACGCACACCCGTTTTTCTCCGGCCTGCTACCGGAAGCCGACAGACGTGTAAAACTATGCCGAAAGAAAAGAATTGATGTGCGAGATGACGCTGGTCTTTTGTTCGCTATTGGCGAAGATTGTGCAGGCGCCTTGTCAATTATGCCGGAGACATCAAGCGAAGCGCACGAGCCACCATCACCACTGACACAATCAGAAATAACAAAGCTGGCCAGCACCAAAGGCGAGCTTGCCGTCGATGAAAGCAAGCGCCGTTTTTCATTGGCCGGTGCTCAAGAGAAGCAGTCGGTAATCTATGACCATGATGAAGACAGCTACGCCCTGCCAAACCGCCATTACCCATCCACCCACATCCTGAAATTTGAAACTCATCCACTGGTCTGCTTCGCCGAGATTGCCGCCAGCCAACTCGCCGCCAGCATCGGGCTTCCTGTCGTCAACACCAAGTTCCTTGAAGGCGGCGGCAAATACCCCCTCCCATTCCTTCGCATTGACAGATACGATCGCATAAAAAAGGATGACAAAGTGCTCCGTCTGCATCAGGAAGATTTACTCCAGGCATTGGGAGAACCAACAGCCTTAAAATACCAAAGTGATGGCGGCCCAGGCCTGGCAAAAATCGCCGAGCTACTAAGAACACATTCATCAGAACCCGGCAAATCAATCCTGCAACTAAGAGACTGGCAATTATTAAACTATCTAATCGGCAACTGGGACGGCCACACAAAAAATCTGGCACTCTTATACAAACCCGGCAACGCCGCACCACAACTCTCACCCTGCTACGACATCGTCGCCGTTGAATACCTTAATGTAGCAAAAAAAGCAGGTTGGGGCAGAAGGATGGCACTACGCATCGGTAACGCCGAAGTGTCAGACCAGGTAAAACTAACCGACTGGCACCAGTTCGCCCACGACCTCTCCATCCCACCCAAAACGACCATGGAAAGACTCGCACAACTAACCGAGATATTGCCAGATGCAGCCACAAAAACAGTCAACAACTTCACCACACAACACGGCACCAAACCCGTATATGACCACTTCCCCCGATACATCACCAAACGCTGCAAACGGGTAAAACAACAACTAAGCCGCAAATAAGACACCAAGTACCCCGCTCACTACACACCTGCGGTGAGCCTGGGGCAACGCCCCCAATCATGAGCTTCTGTGCTGATTTTGCGGTGAATAAAGGCTATAATCGCCGCATAATATGCGGTGAATATATGTGGATACACGAACATCCGAACTGGCTGGACATTGCCTGACAAGAAAAGCAAGGAAGACTCAAGAACGCCGCTCAAATGCCGTGAGCGACCAGACGAATGCGGCGATCCAACCCAGAAGCGTCCAGCCAAGTAAAAGGTTGAGCGCAAATATCGCCACCACTTGTGGATGGCCGCGACCGTTGGCTACCAGAAACGGCAAGAAGTAGAGCGCCAACGCCACGATGCATGTAAAGATAGTGATAAAGAGTAAAACATTCGCAGACATAACAAACCCTCCTTTAGATGTGTGTGATGCTACCCGGAGGCAAGGGCTGGTGTCAACTTACAGATTACTGTAATAGCAGTTATAATCACCGCACGAAACACGGCGTTTCTGTTTCCATTTTGCTACAATAGCACCCAACCTGACACATCCACCACAGGAACACCCCCATGAAACAAGGTTTGCTGAACGAAGTTTTTTATCAGATAGTGGCGCTGCTGGTTGCATTTCTTATTGTGCATGCCACTTATGTGACGCTGATACGGCCTAATGCGGAATTGATTCAGGAGCAGAATACGCTGCAACAGCAGCTTGATGAGAATTTTGCGCCGGAGCGGTCGGTGTATATTATTTTGCGTGATTTGGAGCAGGAGACTTGCATTATTTTGATGTTGTGGGCGACGGCTATCATTGGGATGAAGGCGGCGCGGACATTGCGGGAGCGGCGGTTGCTGGAAAGTAATCTGGTGCAGGTGGCGGAGGGGATGAGTATATTGCCCGAGGATGCGCGCAATTATGCGCGGCCGGTGCAGGCTCTTGATGAAAAGGACAGGGGGTACCTGTTGCCTCGCGCTTTGCTGGCGGGGTTGCATCGGTTTCAAACTACGCGTGATATACAGGCTGCGTCGGGAATTGTGAAAAATACTTGCGACACCGAGGCTGACCGGCTTGAAACTGAATTAACTATTGTGCGTTACATTGCCTGGGCAATTCCGTCTATTGGCTTTCTGGGTACGGTGCGCGGTATTGGCACGGCGCTGGGGCAAGCCTATCAAGCGGTGAGCGGCGACATCGCCGGTGTAACGACGAGCTTGGGTGTGGCCTTTAACTCTACCTTTGTCGCTTTGGTGGTGAGTATTTTTTTGATGTTCCTGCTGCATCAACTGCAACTCTTGCAGGACCGACTGGTGCTGGACTGTCAGAACTATTGCGACGAGCGCTTGATTCGCCACTTGCAAGTGTCCAGAGGAATGGAACACGCAAGCGAGTGAATGCACAATGAGCACCTGCAATGTTCGCATCGCCACTTTTGACAGCTACTTTTAATAACCACCCCCGATGACCGGAGATTAAATCGTGAAAGTGATTGAGTTCAACGACCGCGCTATCACCCTCGGGGACGAACACGGCATCATCCTGCGTAGCCCCGGCTTCGCGCTTGCCACAGGCAAGACCTTGCAACTGGGCGAGACGGCGCAGCATCAGGCGCGTTTGCATCCTACCAGCAGCTTCAACAAGTTCTGGCAAGACCTCAGCCTTGAATCGATTCCCCACAACGCAGCAGTGCGCCACAATGCCGACCTGGCTTACGCTCATCTGAAATACATCGCGGAGGCGGCGGAACTGGAAGGCGACACCGTATTCGCAGTCCCCGGCAATTTCACCCGACAGCAACTGGCCATTCTGCTCGGCCTTGCCAAACAAACACCGCTTAAACCGGTCGGAATAATTGATTCGGCATTGGCGACCGTGATTGGTGATGCGTCGGGAAGCAGCATAGTGTACGCCGACATCCAGCTACACCAAGTCTTGCTCAGCCATCTCATACCAGACGGCGACCACTTAAAACTGCAAGCAGTAGTACAAATCCCCGGCGTCGGCAGCCAGGACTTCACCGAACAGATGATGCAACTGGCCACCACCCTGTTCATCCAGCAGTGCCGCTTCAACCCGCAACACAACGCCGAGTCGGAACAACAGTTGTGCAACCAGTTACCCCACTGGCTAAGCGATTACGATGACAGCGCAACCGCCAAAAGCGAAAACATAGTACTGGAACTAAAAACCACCAGCCAGGTTCACACCGCCAAACTGCCACGGGAGAGCCTGCTACAAACACTACGCAGCAACTACCAAAAGATAGACCAGCACATAGAAGCCCTAGCCACCCCCGCAACAACCCCCACAACCCAACTGCTAATAAGCCCAGCCCTGGCCGCCCTGCCGGCACTAAGCCACTCACTAACCCGCACCGCCACCGTGCTTGATGAACCCGGCCTAAGCCGCAACTGCGTAGCCCTGGCCGCCCACATCCGCAGCGCCGACACCGATGCCATGACCCTAATCAACACACTACCCCACACCCCACAAACACTGACAAACACCGAGAAACCAAATACAATCCGGCACTAAACCCGCCCCGATATGTCCAACACAGATACACCCCCAGGAACACCATGGCCAACAAATCCGTCAGACGTCGCGTCAACCCCCTCAGCCTGGCATTCCTGGATGTCATGTTCTGTGGCTTCGGTGCCGTCATCCTGATTTTCCTGATACTGGACCACAACAGCACAGACGCACTGGTAGAAACCGACTACGCCACCCAGGCCGAAGTTGACTTACTGGAACAAGAAATCCTCGAAGGCGAAGAAGGACTGGTACAAATTCGCAACACAGTGGACGATGTCAGCCTGGAAGTAGTCACCGCCGAAGGCATGGCACTACAAATCCAGAGCCAACTTGACGACTTCCTGCAACAACTCGCCGCCCTGGAAAACAGCGGCACCGCCGAAGAAAGATTGCAAGAACTACGCGACGAAGTAGAACAACTGGAACAAGACCTGCTTGAACTACAAGCCACCTCACCGGAGGAGGGCGGCAACAGCGCCCGCCAGTTCGTCGGCGATGGCAACCGCCAATACCTCTCCGGCATGTTCCTCGGCGGCCAACGCATTCTCATCCTGCTGGATTCCTCCACCAGCATGCTGGACAACAGCCTGATAAACATCCTGCGCACACGCAACATGACCGAACAGCGCCAAAAAGCCGCACCCAAATGGCAACGCAGCGTGCGCAGTGTGGATTGGGTAAGCTCCCAACTCCCCATCACCAGCCGCTACCAGATTATCCATTTCGCCGAAGACTTCGCCCCGGTGCTGGAAGAAACAGACGGCCAATGGCTGGAAGTAGCCGACCGCGACCAACTAAACCGGGCAATTAACGCAGTGCATGACCTGGTGCCAAACGGCGGCACCAACCTGGAACGAGCCTTCCGCGGAGTGGCAAACATGGAGCAATTGCCGGATAATATCTTCCTCGTCACCGATGGCCTGCCCACACTCAGCGGAGACCGCACAACCGACGGCCTGGTAACCCCCTCCCAGCGCCTGCGCCTGTTTGAAGATGCTTTCAGAGAACTTCCCGAAGGCATCCCGGTTAATGTTATATTGTTACCACTGGAAGGCGACCCCAATGCCGCCGCCGCCTACTGGCAACTGGCCCAGCAAACCCGGGGCTCCTTCCTCACCCCCTCAAGCGACTGGCCATAAGGCAGGCACGGCAACCGAATCAGCAGAGTCAATCATGAAACGCAAAAACAGAGAAGCCGAATCATTCACCGTATCCTTTCTGGATGTGGCCTCCTGCGGTTTTGGCGCGATGATTATCCTGCTGATGATTGTCAACCCCAGCACCCCGGCCACCCTGGAAAATGTGCCGGTATCCGACCGCGCCACAGTAGCCGAGTTGCAAGAACAACTGTTCACCATCCGCGGCGAAACCACCATACTCAGCCGCAACCTGAACGCCAAACAGGAACAACTCTCAATCATGAAAGAACGAGTCGCCCGCCTGCGCCGCGACCTTGAAAATGTGCAACAACAATATCTCACCGCAAGCCAGATTTCCGAAGATATCAGCGTAGAGATGGACCAACTGGCCATCGCCCGCCAAACCATGAGCGCAGAAATGCAACGACTACTGGCCAGCACCACCGTAGCGGCCAACAATGTCATAGGCGGCGTGCCAGTGGACAGCGAATACATCATCTTCGTCATTGACACCTCCGGCAGCATGTTCAACAACAGCTGGGAAAAAATGCTTGATGTAATTGAGCAAACCCTTGAAGTCTACCCCGAAGTCAAAGGCATACAAATAATGAACGACATGGGCGACTATATGTTTGACTCCTACCGCGGCGAATGGATTCCCGACACCCCCAGCCGCCGCAACCGCATCATATCCACCCTGCGCAACTGGAACCCGTTCAGCAACAGCAGCCCCGTGGAGGGAGTAACCCGGGCAATAAATACCTTTTATTCTCCCGACAAGAGAATTAGTATCTATGTTCTGGGAGACGATTTTCAGCCCGGCGGCTCAATCCGCGAGGTGCTTGATACCATAAGCCGCATCAACGCCGAGGATGAAGAGGGCAAGCGCCGGGTACGCATCCACGGCATCGGCTTCCCCGCCCTGTTCGCCGGACCGATGCGCTTCCAGCAAAGCGTCTATCGCTATTCCACCCTGATGCGCGAAATGACCCAGCAAAACGGCGGCACATTTGTAGGGCTGAACAATTATCAGTAGTCTTGTTTGTGCCAGAGACCAAGAGAGAGAAACAGAGCAATGTACATACGCAACGCACTAATCTTGATAGCAACCCTGCTACTAACCACCTGCGGCTCAAGCCAGGTGGTAATAGAAGGCAACTTCCCCACACCCAACATCCAGAAACTTCCCCTGCGTGTTGCGGTCTACTATGATACGGCCCTGCGCGATTTCAGCTACACCGAATACAACGAAATCGGAGACGAAGAGTACAATGTGGACAGCGGCCTCTCCCATATCCGCTTATTTAACGCCGTGCTGCCAGCCATGTTCACCGATGTAGTTGTGGTTGATAGCGTTGAAGAGGCCGCCACCCTCAACGTGGATGCCGTATTCAGGCCGGCCATTGAAGAGTTCCAACTGGCACTACCGGACAAAACCATGCTGGATGCCTACGAAGTCTGGATTAAGTACAATATGCGTCTGCTCACCGCCGACGGTGGCTACATCGCCGATTGGGTGGTAACCTCCTACGGCAAAACCCAGAAGGAAGGTTTCCAGTCCGCAGAATCATCCATCAATGAAGCAACAATCATCGCCTTGCGCGACTTGGCGTCCAACTTCTCCCTGAGATTCAGCGAAGTACCCGAAGTACGCGATTGGATGAGCCAGTAACCAGCACCGTGAAGCAGCTGGTTGAAATCTAACAGGGCAGGGGAAACAATGATTAGGGAAGTTATTACAAAGGTAGAGATTATGAAAATAGCGATGTTGAAGAAAAGTGATAAGCAAAGCACAGTAGCCCTCGGCATACTGGCAGTAATACTCGGCGCCTGCACCAGCACCACAGTGGAAGAACATCGTGATGCTGAAACCGGCATTGAGTCTCACGAATCAGTAGTGGTGCTTGGCCGACGCCAGGGCAGCGACTACGAAACCGATGGCGACTTCATAGATTGCGTAGGCCGCCACATTGGCCGAGGTGCCAACGCCATTTCCGTAGTGCCGGAACAGGAATTCGTTGATGCCCTGTTCCCCTGGTTTGAACCACGCACCGCACCACTGCACACCAGTGATTTGGAACGCCTTATGGCCGAAGAAGTAGTGGCGGCAAAGATTCAGGAATTCCGCATCCGCTACATTATATGGGTGGATGGTTTCACCGAAACCACCGACCGGGGCGGCTCAATCTCCTGCACCATTGGCCCCGGCGGCGGCGGCTGTTTCGGCTTCGGCACCTGGGAGGATGATGCCAGCTTCGATGCCCGGGTGTGGGATGTAGGCTCACTGGAAACCGTCGGCAGGATTAGCACAGATGCCATCGGCCAATCCTATGTGCCCGCATTGGTAGTCCCCATCCCGCTAATAGCACGGGTTGAAGCCAATGCCTGCAGCCGTCTGGGAACGCAACTCAAAGATTTTGTTAACGGAGACTAAGGTGAGAACCAAAGCCAAAGCAAGAGCCCGGCACACCAACCCCCTGCTTGCCGCACTCCTCTGCGTCATGCTACTACCTCTGCTGTCCTCCTGCGCAGTTAATCCCGCCACCGGCACCCCCAATTTGGTAACAATGTCAGAAAAGCGGGAAATGGAAATCGGCAAGGAAGAACACGACAAAATAATGACCAACACGCGCGTAGTTGAAGACGAAGAACTCACCGCCTATGTAACCGAAGTAGGCAATCGTATGGCGGCAACCAGCCATCGCCCCGATTTGAAGTTCCAGTTCTTCGTCATTGACGACCCCGCCATCAACGCCTTCGCCCTGCCCGGCGGCTATGCATACGTGAACCGCGGCCTGCTCGCCTATCTCAATTCCGAGGCTGAACTGGCCGCCGTGCTGGGCCATGAAATCAGCCACATCACCGCCCGCCACGCAGTGCAGCAACAAAGCAAGGGCGCACTAAGCCGCGTTGCCGCCCAGGTCGGCGGGTTCGTGGCGGCAGTAGCCACTGGCAGCAACTACATCGGCAGCCAGATTAGCCAGGTGGGCTCCCTCTGGGCACAGGTTGGATTAAGCGGCTTCGGCCGAGAACAGGAACTGGAAGCAGACAGGCTCGGCGCAGAATATCTAATCAAGGCCGGCTATGACCCGCAGGCAATGATTGAAGTCATCACCGTACTCAAAAACCAGAAAGACTACATGCGCCGCGTAACCGGCGGCGGCGGCGGCTATCACGGCGTGTTCGCCACCCACCCGCGCACCGACACGCGCCTGCAAGAAGCCATCGCCAGCGTGGGAGAATTACCGGCCGGACAGCCCGCAGTTGACAACAGCCGCTTCCGCGATGTGATGGATGGCCTCGTATTCGGCCAAAGCGCCGGCTCCAAAGTAAAAGACGAACGCAACCGCTACTACCAAACCCTGCTCGGCTACACCATGGTATTCCCCAACGACTGGCAACTTGATGAAACCACAACCACAGTTGCCGCCTCCGACCCGGCAGTCGGTTCACTGCGCGTTGAAGTGCAACGCATCCAGGACAACATAGAACCACGCCTCTTCATTCGCGACAAACTGGGTATTTCCAATCTGCAAAAAACCGAAGTGCTGGAACAATATCGCCTGCTTGGTCATACCGGCATGACCACGGCGCAAGGCAGCGGCAACCCCATGCGCGTAGCCGCCATCTACTTCGGCCCTCGCGTTTATACTTTCTACGGAGAAATTCTTGACCCGACGCAAGAAGACGCAATAGATGCCCAACTACTCAACGCAATCCGCTCCTTCCGCGCCATTCAACACGGCGAACTTCAAGCCGCCACCGAACGCCACCTCAAATGGGTGCAAGCTGATGCCAACTTTGATTTCGCGGCGGCGGCACAAAACTCACCCATGGTTAACTTCGGAGAAGAAACCCTGCGCCTGCTCAACGGCTACTACCCAAGCGGCCAGCCCGAACCCGGCGAATGGATTAAGCTGGTGGAATAGGCGATTATTCGCTTAAATGCACATACTCATCGTTAAAGTTTCTTCGCTGGGAGACATCATCCACACCCTGCCAGCAATAACCGATGCCAGCACCATGCGGCAAGATGTAACCTTTGACTGGGTTGTGGAAGAAAACTTCGCCGAAGTGCCCGCCTGGCATCCCGCCATTACCAATGTAATCCCCATCGCCGCCCGCCGCTGGCGACGCAATATCATAAAAAGTTATTTCAGCCCCGAGTTCCGCACCTTCCGCAACACCCTCAAGCGCACCCGCTACGATCTAATCATTGACGCCCAGGGCTTGATAAAGAGCGCCATCATCAGCCGCCTCGCCAAAGGCTCCAGCGTCGGCCTGAACAGCCGCAGCAGCCGCGAGCCACTAGCAGCCCTGTTCCACAACAAGGTGTATTCAGTATCCACAAACAAACACGCAGTGGAACGAACAAGAGAACTGTTCGCCCACGCCCTGGATTATCACCATCACTACAGCCATGACAAACTGCCTCTGGACTATGGTATAGAAGGTATAGAGCACGAACAACTTCAACACGAACGACCAGGCATAATGCTGCTGCACGGCACCACCTGGGAAACCAAACACCTGCCGCCGCACTACTGGCGTCATCTGGCACAAATTGCCGCCGAGGCAGGCTACGATGTGTCGCTCACCTGGGGGTCCGACACCGAGCAACAAAGAGCAGAGTTCATTGCCAAAGGCAACAAATATGTCAACATCCTGCCCCGCCAATCCCTGTCAACTCTGGCCGCTCATATCGCACAAACCACCGGCGTAATCACCGTTGATACCGGCCTGGGACACTTGGCCGCAGCTCTGGGCAAACCCACTGTCGCACTATACGGCCCCACCCGACCGGAACTGGCCGGCACTTACGGCCACGGCCAAATCCACCTGAAGTCCACACTTGACTGTGCACCCTGCGGCAAAAGAACCTGCGGCTACAAAGGCCCCGATTTAACCGATACCTACCAGAATGATACTTTCCAAATAGTGCCGCCATGCTTCTCAACACACAAACCGGAAACAGTCTGGCAGCAATTTGAAAAACTGCTGGCCAATCAGAACAGATAATCCTCATGCGCCTCTGCTTCCCCATATACCCCTACTTCCCTTACGGCGGCCAGCCCGTAGTTGAGCCGGTGGGGTTAGCCTTGACACCACGCAACAGCTTGCTAATATGCGGTAATATTTTGAAAACAGGAGCGCATCATGGATATAAAGACAGAGTCTGGCGGTACTATAACCGTAAATGAAAACAATGCAAACTTTTGGGGATACCGTGTTGATAACCAAAACACCAAGTATTTTCATGATCAGTTAAAGAACGGCACTTTACGACAGGGGTGGGGCTGGCTAGAAGAACAGAAGCTACCCAATCCAACCATTGATCGAGGTGCTCGCCGCAATCTTCCTATGTTCAAGAAGGTTAAGAAGGGCGATGTTCTTTTGGTACCTCGCTTACCTAGTTATGGAGAGGTAACCATTGTTGTGGCCATCCAAGATTGGGATGAAGGCTACAAGTTTGATATAGACAAAGAAATGGGCGATTATGGTCATAAGTTTCCTGCCGCCGAAGTCAAGCCATTCCATAGGCACAATAAGCATGTTCATGGTGACATTCGTAGCTCGTTGAGAAGCCCTAGTCGGTTCTGGAACATGAGTAGATATAAGGATGCTATAATTGAACTGCTTAAAATTGAAAGAAGCGCTCTATCAACACCTAGCAACAATCAGGCTAAGTTTATTGATGCTGTTAACGAAGCGTTTATTACTGTAGAAGATGAGTTTAAAGCAAATTTAATTGAGCGCACCGACAAGAACCTTCAAGGATCAGAATGGGAATTTGCACTAGTAGCAGGTCTTAAAAATGCCTTTCCATCGTACGAAGTAACGAGGGAAGGAGGTAGAGAAGAGAGCAAGCATGGAACAGACATACTTGTAAAGATGCCTAATCCGCTTAAGATAGGTTCGTGGTTTGCGATTGCCATTCAAGTAAAGGATTATGATGGTACTGTGAATCCTAAGCGACTCAAGCAGTTGGCTAACGCTAAGGAATACTGGGAAAGCAATGGCAAGGAAAATCTTACGATCATCAAACGAATATTTATTATAACTAGATCCGACAAGAAAGATAACTCACACTTAGATCCAGAAGTAATACAGAAAAAGATAAAAGAAGAAACAGGGACAGTGCCAGAGCAACTGTATGACGAGATACTATTGGGAGAGGATTTCAGTGAACTATTATTCCATCTCGCTATAAACACCATACAAGCGAAGGACAGTTAATATCAACCTGCTGTAGTAATCTCGGCGCATTTAAGCCAAATCAGCAGTGCTTTTCGCCAAAGCAGAAAAAGATGCCATCTTTGGCTTCCCCCTCACGCTAACTCTTCAGCGACTATTGCCGTTGGGATTTAAAAAAATGAAACTTCAAACGCATTTTTAGATACTTTCGTAGATAGGAAAGTTGCAGTGAACGCCGGAAGCTGAGTTGTCGTGCCCGCTGGTAAGTGTGTCTGGCCGCTTCATACTCGCCGCTCAGGTATTGTTCTCTGAACAGTGATAGCAGGCAGTTGCAGTAAAATTGCTGTTTCCACTTCATCAGGGGTGCTGGCAATCTGGTTTCATCAAACACCAGATCGGGCAGGTGCTCCACTGTGTTGGCATAACCCTGGGGTTGTTCGCGCAAGCTGTCGGCGTGTCTGTTCGTCACAACACTGGAATCAGGAATGGACATTACATATTCATTTGCTAGTATCAAGGCATAGACGACCATGTCTTCACCTGTTTTGATATCCGGGTAGGGGTATTTGAGGGCAATGTCTCGCTTGAACAAGGTTGCGCCGGTGTTTGACATTGAAAACCGGCGCCGTATCGCATAGTCAACAAAGTTTGTTGCTTTGTTGCTGCTAAAGGGTTTTTGCCGACGCTCACGCCGCTTCTGGCCGTTGACACTAATATGTCCGGCAATAACCGCCGCTATGCCCTGATTGCGTTCAACGGCTTGCCGCAGTTTTGAGAAACCGGCCTTTATAACCCGGTCATCCGCATCCAAAAAATACAGGTAGTCGCCATCAGCCATTTGTGTGCCGGCATTTCTTGCCGCACCCACACCGGCGTTGTCTTGATAGTGATATTGAATTCTGTTGTCGCTTATATAGCTGTCAAGCCTTTGCCTTGTGTCATCTGTTGAGCCATCATCAATAACGATTATCTGGTCGTCGTCCCGCAAGGCATCCAGCGCTGAATCTACGGCATCAATAATAAAGTGGCCGTAGTTAAAAGTGGGGATGATGCAACTTATTCTAATCATGCAACTTGCCAGCTAGTGTCGGTTAGGTAACAGTTATTGTAGCAGACCACCACGCTTGCTGTGATAATATCCACAGTAGCCAGACCAATTAAACCGGGTAACCCCCATGCGCCTCTGCTTCCTCATATACTCCTATTTCCCTTACGGCGGCCAGCAACGGGATTTTGTCAACATAGTTCAGGAGTGCCAACGCCGCGGCCATGAGATTGATGTATATTGCCTGCGCTGGCAAGGCGACATCCCCCCCGGAATCAATCGCACACTGGTGCCCGTTCGCGCCATAACCAACGTTGGCCTGTACCGCCGCTACACCGATTGGGTGGCAACAGCCCTGGCTAAAACCTCCCCCGATGTAACAATCGGTTTCAGCAGCATGCCCCTGCTGGACATCCACTTCGCCGCCGACCCCGACTGCTTCGCCGAAAAAGCTAAACACAAGCGCGGCTATTACTATCGCTTCACCCCCCGCTACCACCATTTCAGCGAATACGAAGAAGCAGTATTCGGCAGCAACAGCAAAACCCAAATAATGATTCTCTCGCCCCAACAACGCACAGCATTCACCGCCTACTATCCCCACTGCACAGACCGCCTGCATCTCATGCCACCCGGCGTAATCCGCGACCGCATAGTAACCGCCGCACATCGCCAGCAACGCCCCGCACTAAGAGCAGAATACGGCATAACAGAAAACGACTTCCTGCTACTGCAAGTTGGTTCCGACTTCCGCCGCAAAGGCGTAGACCGCTCACTGCAAGCCCTCGCCGCCCTGCCGGATACATTACGACAACGCTGCCACTACCTGGTAATCGGACAAGACAACCCCGCCCGCTACCTGCGCCTTGCCCGCCGCCTCGGCGTAAGCAACAATGTCACTGTGCTACCCGGCCGCGATGACCTGCCCCGCTTCTTCGCCGCCGCCGACATCCTGCTCCACCCCGCCCACCTGGAAAGCGCCGGTTACATCATACTGGAAGCCATAATCGCCGGCCTGCCAGTGCTAACCACCGCAACTTGCGGCTACGCCCCCCGAGTTGAAACCGCCAACGCCGGCCTGGTATGCCAAAACCCGTTCAACCAGCAAGAACTAAACGAAAAACTCCACCACATGCTGAAAACCCTGCCCGACAGCAACTGGTCAAGCAACGGCATTGAATACGGCAAACAGCCGGAACTCTATTCCCTGCCCAGCGCAGCAGCCGACTTGATAGAAAGCACCGCTCAGCTTTGAACTATAAAAATAGCGGGCTATTTACTTGCAAAATAGCGGGGCTTGAGTTATAAATATCGCGGCACAAAAACCGGCATAACCACAGGGCACAGTTATGGCAAAAATCCTGAACAGATGGCAGGGCAAAAGCATAAAGACGCTAATGCAGGAGCGGCGGGTGTTGCTGTTGGCTGGCCCCCGCCAATGCGGGAAAACCACGCTTGTCAGGCAATTTGAGTCCCGCAACATTGAATACCGCACTTTGGACGATGCGACCCTGCGGGAACTGGCGGAATCAGACCCCGAAGGGTTTGTGCAGCATGACAGGGAAACGCTCATCATTGACGAAGTGCAGCGGGTTCCATCACTACTCCCGGCCATCAAGAAAGTAGTTGATCAAAACAACCGCCCCGGCCAGTTTCTTCTGACGGGCTCAGCCAATATCCAAACCATGCCTGATGTGCAGGAGTCTCTGGCAGGCCGGATAGCCAAAATCCGCCTGCGTCCCTTCTCGCAAGGAGAGATTGGCGGCGCGGAACCTGATTTTCTCAGCCGTTGCTTCAATCAGGATTTCACCGACAAGGGCAGGCACTACAATCGCGATGAATTAATTGAAACAGCCTTGTGCGGTGGTTTCCCGGAAGCCATAAGGTTGGAGGGGCGTGCCCGCGTCCGCTGGCACCGGGACTACATCAGCGCACTACTGGAGCGAGACCTGAGGGACATCAGCCGCATACGCCGACATCAGGCCATGCAGGAACTGGTTAAAGCACTGGCGGCATGGTCGGCGAAATTCATGGATGTCAGTAGTATATGCACAAAGCTTTCCCTTCCTCGCCCCACCCTTGAATCCTATATCAACATGCTGGAGGCACTTTTTATTATTGAACGCGTGCAGCCATGGACGAAAACTGACTACGGAAGAGTGGGCAAACAGAAAAAACTGTTTATGGCCGATAGTGGTTTGATGTCATCCATCCTCGGCTTGCAGGCACAACAAGTCAGGTTGAATTCTGACCATGCAGGTAAACTCATTGAGACCTTTGTCTGCAATGAACTGGCCGCGCAAGTAGATACGGGTGACGGCGAATATGCGCTTTATCATTACCGCGACCGCGAACAGAGAGAAATAGATTTCATCATTGAACGGGATGACGGGGCGATACTTGGTATAGAGGTAAAGGCCGCCATCAGTGCGAGCAAGAAAGATTTCAGGCATCTGGCCTGGTTCAGAGACAGCATCGCAAAGGGACGACCGTTTGTCGGAGTGCTGTTATACGCCGGGGAACATACGGGACAATTTGGTGACGGCTTGTGGGCAGTGCCGATTGGGGGGTTGTGGGGGGTGTGATAATTTGAAAGTTGATTCAAAGAAAATCCCCGCCCGGGTTTTAACATGGGCGGGTGATAATCACGGTTTTTTAGGATACTGACCATCCCATGCATACTTGGCGTTGCGTTCATAACCGCTGCCAGTCTTGCGGTCAAATCGCCGCCTATCCTTTATCAGCACCTTCTTAAGCAGGTGCCCGGCATCTATGCCAGCCTTTTTGTATGCTTTGCCATGGCTTTTTTGTTTCTTCAAGTGGTATTCATAGATTTTCATCAGAGGAGTACCTCCCCAATGCCAATTTTTTCCACCCACGAATGTTGGTGCAGTAAATTTCGCTTTTCCCTTTGTATCGCACCAACAATACACTGCACCTTGTAAAAAACAACCTATCGCTTTTTCATCAGCCTTGTTAACACTGCTTGGTGTTTTACCGCGTGTGACTTGTCTACCGTTTACGTAAAGCATGATTCACCTCGTTTGACTGGGTTAGTAAAAAAGCGGGGATTATACATCAATCTGCTGTTGCGAATCCTTCGCGGTCTAGCGCTTGCGCCGCCTTTCGAATTTTTGCCGATAAAGGCGGAGGGTTTTCACAGGCATGACAGAATGCATCAAACTGCTCGTTGGTAAGCTTTGTGCTGTTACTCAACTCCGAGGCTTGAGCGGCACGTTCCGCAAGGTGGTAGGTTTCCCTATCCCACTGCATTTTATAACGCACGGTTTTCTGCTTCATCTGAATCTCTCCTCTTTTGGGTTAGTTGCTACATTCGGAATGTATTACGGAGAAATCCGTAAAGTCAAGTGCAAGTCTTACCAATCAATATGGTCCGGTTTCCTTGCTCGCCGGATACGTCTTGAACCGCTTGTGCAGCCACAGATATTGTTCCGGCTGCTTGCTGATAGCCGCCTCAATAAGTTCATTTATCCGCCGGGCATCCTGCTCATCATCACCGCTCGGATAATTTTCCAGCGGCTCACTGAAATAAAGGTCATACCCCGAATTATCCCCATTACGATAATGACTGAAAAACACCACCGCCGCACCAGTGGCGCGAACAAACCGGCTGGTGGCGGTAATGGTTGCCGCCGGCACACCGAAGAACGGCGCAAACACCGAATGTTTCGGCCCGTAATCTTGGTCAGGCGCATACCACAATATATCCCCCGCCTTGAGGCTACGAATTGCCGGACGCACATCGTGCCGGGGAATCACCTTGTTATAGTGCAGCAGCCTGCCATTCAGTATCAACGCATCCAGCAACGGATTGCGGTTCGGGCGGTAAGTAACACTAAAAGGTTCAAACAGAGAAAGCAGAAACCCGCCTATCTCAAGCGTAGTAAAGTGAGCAGACACCAGCAACACTCCCTTGCCTTTGGCCCTGGCCTGTTGCAAATTCTCCAGCCCGGTAACACGAACACGCTCGCGATAAGAATGCGGATAACGAGTCCATGTAAGAACAGCCTCCACCAAACCAATACCACTGGAAATAAAGTTACGCCGTATCAGCCGCCGCCGCTCTACCTCCGATAACTCAGGAAAACACAAACGCAGATTCACCCCACACACATGGCGCCGCTCCCTCGCCAGCCAATAACCCAACCAACCAATCCCCTGTCCCACACGCATCTGCAACGCAAAAGGCAGACGCGCCACCAGCCACATAAACCCCACCCCCAACCAAACAGGCCAATAACGCGGAGCAATATATTGCCGCAAGGGAACAGGCCGGGACTTGGATAAGGAATCAGACAAAGCAGAACTCGCGAATAGTGTCTCTGATGAGAGCAGCATTGTAGCAGACCACCACGCTCGCTGTGATAATATCCGCAAATGAAACTTGAATTGCCCCCCTTCCAGCAAGCCAAAGTACTAGTCGTCGGCGATGTAATGCTTGACCGCTATTGGCACGGTGCCGCCCATCGGGTTTCGCCGGAAGCACCAGTGCCAATAGTGCAAATAGGCAACAGCGAAGACCGCCCCGGCGGCGCCGCCAACGTTGCACTCAATGTGGCAGCATTGGGCAGCGCGGCCACGCTGGCAGGCATCGTCGGCAAAGATGACACCGCCCGCGAACTCGCCTCAAGGCTGGAAGCCGCAGGCGTCTATTGCGAATTCCTGCACGCCGATAACAAACCCACCATCACCAAACTGCGAGTAATCAGCCAACACCAGCAACTCATCCGACTGGATTTTGAACAACCATTCAACGCCACCGACACAGCCGAACTCACAGATAAAGTAAAATCCCTCATCAACAACACCCAGGCTCTGGTCTTGTCCGACTACACCAAAGGCACACTACAAAATGTGCAAGCCCTCATCAAACTCGGCAGAAAACACAAACTACCCATCATCGTTGACCCCAAAGGCACAGACTTCCAAAAATACAGCGGCGCCACACTCATCACACCCAACCTGCAAGAGTTTGAATCCATCGTCGGCCACAGCAACAACGAAAACGAACTGGTAAAGCACGGCCTGAAACTAATCAAACAACTCAACATTGAAGCCCTGCTCATCACCCGCGGCGAACACGGCATGACCCTAATCCGCCCGAACTCCCCCGAACTACACCTGCCCGCCAGAGCCCAAGAAGTGTTTGATGTAACCGGCGCCGGCGACACCGTGCTCGCCGTACTGGGCGCCGCCCTAGCCGCCGGCGACAGCCTGCCGGACGCCACCGCCCTCGCCAACCTCGCCGCCGGCCTGGCCGTCGGCAAACTCGGCACCGCCGCCATCAGCGGCCCGGAACTACGCCGCGCCGCCCACGCCGAACAACAATCCGGCCGCGGCGTCATGACCCCCGACCAACTACAAATCGCCGTGCAAGACGCCAAAGCCCGCAAGGAAAAAATAGTATTCACCAACGGCTGCTTCGACATCATCCACGCCGGCCACATCGGCTACCTCACCGAAGCCCGAAAACTCGGCCACCGCCTAATCGTCGCCGTCAACGACGACCCCTCCGTACGCCGCCTGAAAGGCCCAGGCCGCCCAATCAACCCCCTTGAACGCCGCATGGCCGTCCTCGCCGCCCTGGAAGCCGTAGACTGGATAACCAACTTCCCCGAAGACACCCCCCAACCCCTCCTTAAACTCCTGCAACCCGACATCCTGGTAAAAGGCGGCGACTACACCCTGGAACAAATAATAGGCGCCGACTATGTAAAATCCTACGGCGGCAAAGTAAAAGCCCTGCAATTCCTGGATGACTGCTCCACTTCGGCCATAGTAGAAAAAATGAAAGGGGCAGGGGAGTGAATTGACTATTTCAGATAAACCTGGAAGCAGCAAGCAAAAGTGCCGGCTGACAGCAGCAGGTAAGAAAGTCTTGGAGAATACAAAGTGAACAACGAGGTATAGTGTAAACTGCCACTCCATGTATCGTACTCTCTATAACATCATCCTCTACCTTGCACTTCCGGCCATCGTCTTGCGGTTGTTATTCAAATCGCTCGCGCTACCCGCCTACCGCAACCGCATTAGTGAACGTTTTGGTTGGAGCATCGGCATTGTGCCTGTGTCGGAACGAAGCAGGCAGGGTGAGCAGAGTAGGCAGGATGGGCAGAGTAGGCAGGATGGGCAGAGCGGACAGGATGGGCAGAACAAGGTATTCTGGATTCACGCCGTATCAGTCGGCGAAACTGTAGCTGCCGCGCCACTGGTGCGAGAGATTCAGGCTCGCTATTCCGGATGTCAGGTGCACATCACCACGATGACACCAACCGGTTCAGAACGAGTGCGGCAGTTGTTTGTCGACACGGTAAGCCACAGTTACCTGCCATACGATTACCCCGGCGCGGTAAAACGATTCCTTGAACAACTGCAACCCGATGTATTCGTTTTGATGGAAACGGAGTTGTGGCCCAACCTGATTCACATCGCACACCAGCGTGGCATCAGAATATTACTTGCCAATGCCCGCCTGTCGCCCCGCTCCGCACGGCGTTATGGAATGTTCAAAACCGCCACCGCCAATATGATGGCTTGCATTGATGTCATTGCCGCACAGTCCGAGGCGGATGCGATGCGGTTTCAACAGTTGGGTGTCGCCGCTGACCGGGTTCAGGTTAGCGGCAGTTTGAAATTCAATGTGCAGGTTGAACCTGTGAACATCGGTGCCGACCCGGTACTCACCGCCACCCAAACCAGTCAGCGACCAGTAGTAGTTGCTGCAAGCACACGGCAGGACGAGGAAGTAAAAGTGCTGGCCGCTTTTCGCAAAACACTCACCAGCCATCCCGATTGCCTGCTACTACTCGTACCCCGACATCCACAACGCTTTACTGCCGTAGCCGAGTTGCTGGCCGGGCAGGGCTTTCACTTTGTTCGGCGCAGTAGCGGAGAGCTGCCCACCGCGCAAACTCAGATTGTACTAGGAGATTCCATGGGCGAAATGGGAGCCTACATTCAACTGGCCGACATTGCCTTCGTGGGAGGCAGTTTGGTGAATACCGGTTGCCAGAATGTGTTGGAACCGGCAGCACGGGGTGTGCCCGTAGTAGTGGGCCCGTCGCAATATAATTTCGCGCAAATCTGTCAGGAGTTGGAGCACTGCGGCGCCCTGCGCACTGTTGCAAACGCCAAAGAACTCGGCCAGACACTAAGCGAATTGCTGGCCAACCCCGACCAACGACAACACATGGGTGAAGCAGGCCGACAACTGGTAGCAACCAATCAAGGCGCCCTGCCAGTACTCATCCAAATACTGGACCGCCTTCTCCAAAGGAAGACCCATACCTTCTAATAGAATCGGTTATGGACATTGCAACCTCAAATCCCCAAAATACCCCTCGCTATTACCCTCAAACCAGCGATAAAATACCCGCTTTCCACAGTTCACCTTATATGTGTCCAGATACAAACTCCCGGCAGCCCCAATGACCCAGCAGTCCGTATCACGTAAACAACTGGCGAACGCCATCCGCGCATTAAGTATGGACGCGGTGCAGAAGGCCAACTCAGGACACCCCGGCGCCCCGATGGGCATGGCTGATATCGCCGAAGTGCTATGGAACGATTTCCTGCGCCACAACCCCGGCCACCCCGACTGGTTCAACCGCGACCGCTTCGTGCTCTCCAACGGCCACGGCTCCATGCTGATATACTCCCTGCTGCATCTCACCGGCTACGACCTGCCGCTGGAAGAACTAAAACAATTCCGTCAACTCAACTCAAAAACCCCCGGCCACCCCGAATACGGCTACACCCCGGGCGTTGAAACCACAACCGGCCCTCTCGGCCAGGGCTTGGCCAACGCCATAGGCATGGCCATCGCCGAAAAAACCCTGGCCGCACAATTCAATCGCCCCGAACACACCATCGTTGACCACCACACTTATGTATTCACCGGCGACGGCTGCCTGATGGAAGGCATCTCCCACGAAGCCTGCTCACTGGCAGGCACTTTGCAACTCGGCAAACTAATCGTCTTCTACGACGCCAACGGCATTTCCATTGACGGCGAAGTAAAAGAATGGTTCACCGACCACACCGACAACCGCTTCAAAGCCTACAACTGGCAAGTGCTAACAGTGGACGGCCACAAACCCGCCGCAATCAGCAAGGCCATAAAAAAAGCCCAAAGCGAAACGCAACGCCCCAGCCTGATTATCTGCAACACCATAATCGGCTACGGTGCGCCGAACAAGCAAGGCACGGCAGCCACCCACGGCTCGCCACTGGGCGAAGACGAAGTTGAAGCAACCCGCCGGGAACTGGATTGGCCCCACGCCCCCTTCGTCATCCCCGAACAAATCAAACAGGCCTGGGATGCCACGGAAAAAGGCTTCCAAACAGAAACCGCCTGGAAAGAAAAACTGGTGGCATACGAAGAAGAGTTCCCCGACCTCGCCATGGAACTGGTGCGCCGCATAAAAGGTGAAATCCCAAACTACTTTCATAACAAGGCAGATGAGTTCATCAAGCAATGCCAAAATGATACAAACAACATAGCCACCCGCAAGGCATCACAAAACTGTCTTGAAACCTACGGCGCCTTGCTACCCGAACTCATCGGCGGCTCCGCCGACCTCACCGGCTCCAACCTCACCACCTGGAGCGGCAGCGTAGCACTCAGCCAGCAACCCGATGGCAACTATATCTATTACGGCGTGCGCGAGTTCGGCATGACCGCCATCGCCACGGGCATCGCCCTGCACGGCGGCTTCATTCCCTACAGTGCAACTTTTTTGATGTTCATGGAATACGCCCGCAACGCCGTGCGCATGACGGCACTGATGAAACAGCGCAGCATTCTGGTTTACACCCACGACTCCATCGGCCAGGGCGAAGACGGCCCCACCCACCAGCCAGTGGAACAACTCGCCATGCTACGGCTAACCCCCAATATCTCCGTCTGGCGCCCCTGCGATCAGGCAGAAACCGCAGTCGCCTGGCAAGCCGCCATTGAACGCCGCGACGGTCCCACCGCCCTGGTATTCTCACGCCAGAGCTTGGCGCAACAGCCGCGAAGCGATGAACAGCTGGCCACCGTTAAACGCGGCGCCTACATACTCAAAGATTGCCCCGCCACACCCGATGTCATTGTGATTGCCACCGGCTCCGAAGTAGCACCCTGTGCTACCGCCGTAGAAACCCTGCTCAAAGAAAATGTCAAAGTAAGATTGGTATCCATGCCCAGCGTTGATGTATTTGAAGCGCAAGACGAAGCTTACCGCGAAGCCGTGCTACCCGCCGCCGTTAGCACACGAATAGCAGTGGAAGCCAGCGCCACCGATTACTGGCACAAGTTCGTCGGCCCCGATGGCCGCATCATCGGCATGACCACCTTCGGCGAATCCGCACCCGGCGACGTGCTAATGGAACACTTCGGCTTCACCGCCGACAAGGTAGCGGCTACCATTCGTTCCCTGCTATGATTTAACTCGCCCGATATTCACTCACACCCACTCGCAACCAACCTGCATCCACTCGCCCCTCTAACTTACAGCATCCACTATGGCCTATCGCATCGCAATAAACGGCTACGGGCGCATAGGCCGCTTGGTGCTGCGGGCGTTTTACGAATCCGCAAACCATGACCCGTTAAGCATCGTAGCAATCAATGACCTGGCAGACCCGCAAACCGTAGCCCACCTCACCCGCTACGACAGCACCCACGGGCGCTTTCCGGGCGATGTGGCAGTGCGTGATGCGAAAGCACACGAAACGAAAGCGCAAGATACGAAAGTACGCGATGCAGCAACCCACGATACAGAAGTTTGCCAAGGTACACTGTCTATAAACAGCGATGACATCAACCTCCACTCCAACCCCGATATCCGCAAACTCCCCTGGCAAAAACTGGGCATAGATTTGGTAATGGAATGCAGCGGCGCATTCAACGACCGCCCCACCGCCGAACAACATCTAGCAGCCGGCGCAAAAAAAGTCCTGTTCTCACAACCGGCGCAACCCGATGTGGATGCCACCATAGTCTACGGCATAAACCACCAATCACTCACCGCACAACAACGCATCCTGTCCAATGCCTCCTGCACAACAAACTGCATTGTCCCCGTCCTGCAAACCATTGATGATGCCTTCGCCATCAAGTCAGGATTAATCACCACAATCCACTCCGCCATGAACGACCAGCCAGTGCTGGACAGTTACCACAACCACGATTTACACAAAACACGCAGCGCCATGCAATCCATAATCCCGGTGGACACCGCACTGGCAATCGGCATCACCCGAATCCTGCCGCAACTAAAAGGACGCCTGGAAGCCCAGGCCATTCGCGTACCAGTAATCAACGTCTCCGCCATGGACCTATCCCTGCAACTGGGCCAAAACACCAGCACCGACGAAGTCAATAAAGCCATCAAACAAGCCAGCACCCAACTACCACACAATGTACTAGGCCACACAGAAGAACCCCTGGCCTCCTGCGACTTCAACCACGACCCCCGCTCAGCCATAGTAGCCCTGAACCAAACCCGCGTCGCCGGCGGCAACCTGCTAAAACTGCTGGTATGGTTTGACAACGAATGGGCTTATGCCAACCGCATGCTTGATGTTGCCCAACATCTGACAACTTTGACGGAATGAATTAGTGTCACAAGACAAAACAACATACAAACGAATGCAGGAATTAGACCTGACAGGCAAACGGGTACTAATCCGTGAAGACCTGAATGTGCCAATAAAAGATGGCACGATAACCAACGATGCCCGCATCCGCGCCGCCCTGCCCAGCATCATACTGGCACTGCAATCAGGAGCCACAGTAATACTCATGTCCCACCTCGGCCGCCCACAAGAAGGCAAACCCGCCACCGAACAACCAGAGTTCAGCCTGCAACCCGTAGCCAAACACCTTGAACACCTGCTACGAACAGAATCAACAACAACACAAACACTGTCTGACCTAAAAGTGGAACTGGTGCCAGCAGAACATTACCTCACTGATAAACCACTACCAACATCCGGTCCCAACCACATCACCCTGCTGGAAAACGTGCGCTTCAATTCGGGAGAAGTTGCCAACGCAGATAACTTGGCGCAGGCCTACGCAGCCCTGTGCGACATCTTCGTCATGGATGCTTTCGGCACTGCACATCGAGCCCAAGCCAGCACCCACGGAGTTGCCAAATATGCCCCCGTCGCCTGCGCTGGCCCCTTGCTAACCCGTGAACTGGAAGCCCTTGACCACTGTCTGATAACCCCCGAACACCCCTTGCTAGCTGTGGTGGGAGGTGCCAAAGTGTCATCCAAGCTGAAACTCCTGCAGAATCTGGCCGACAAGGTTGACCAACTCATTGTTGGTGGTGGTATCGCCAATACTTTCCTCGCGGCGGCAAAACAACCTATAGGCCGCTCACTCTACGAACCTGAACTGCTACCAACAGCCCGGGAACTTATGAAACAGACCAATATTTTGCTCCCTGTGGATGTGTTAGTGGGGAAAGAATTCAGTGCTGCAGCGAAACCTAAAATTAGGAACATTAATAAGACCAACACAAAAGCAAATGATACGGTACAGGACAACGACATAATTTTCGACATAGGCCCTCGCACAGTCACACTTTTCAAACAATGCATCGCCGACGCCCGCACCATTCTCTGGAACGGCCCGGTCGGTAGGTTTGAGTTTGACCGGTTCGCAGACGGCACCGAGGCCATTGCCAAAGCGATAGCTACCAACAAAGCAATTACCAAAGCGATAACCTTTAACACCGAGGCAGTCAATAGAGCGATAGCCGCCCAGCGTAAATTTATTGCCACCTTTAGCAATCTAGGTACCAACACTGAGATAGTCAATAGAGCGATAGCCGCCCAGCGTGAATTTATCGCCACCTTTAGCAATCTAGGTGCCAACACTGAAGTAGTCAATAGAGCGATAGCCGCCCAGCGTGAATTTATCACCACCTTTAGCAATCTCGGTGCCAACACTGAGGTAGTTAGTAAAGTGATAGCTGCCCACAAAGAAGTTGCCCAAGCGATAACCGCCCACAAAGAAGTTGCCCAAGCGAGAGCTGCCCACGAAGTAGTTACCCAAGCGAGAGCTGCCCACGAAGTAGTTACCCAAGCGATAACCGCCCACAAAGAAGTTGCCCAAGCGATAGCCGCCAAAACCAGTTATTCCATAGCCGGTGGTGGTGAAACTATCGCTGCTATTAACAAGTTCAATGTCGCCAATAACATCTCCTACATCTCAACCGGCGGCGGCGCACTCCTAGAATATTTGCAGGGCACCGAATTGCCCGCTGTACAAATTCTTAAAGAACGTCAATAGCAGCTTTAAGCCTAGGCATTCAATGGCTCGAATTACTATATGTATATGGGCTGATACCGATATGCTAGTAACATAAAGATGTGTTACTATGCATCTCGCCCAGCGTATTGAAACCCTTGGCGAAGCAACACGGGTGATTTTTGTAGTTCCCGTACTATGGATTGTCACTTGCAAAGCCTAATGCCTTAGAAGGAAGCGGGTCAAACTTCGCGCTTGAAATCATGGTGAGCATAGAAAAAAACACATCTTTACTAGATATTGTGAAGGTCATTGATCGGAATATCTCTGGAGCGAAAGCATTGCTTAAGCTTGATAATGGAGATACTGTTTCTGTGGGTGCGTTTGCTCCTGTTAGCAAAGGAGATACTTTAACTAAGAATGGTAAATCAACGTACGTTCACCTAGATCCAACAATAAAGTTAAGATGTAGCGATAAGCATGTACAAATTGCACCATGCTGGAAAATTCAAAGAAATATATGCATTATGGGAGAAAATCTTTCGGTTACCCTGAAAGAGATAGGAAATGAGAAAGAGCTCGCTGGCTACAAACGCTTGACACAACATCATTATCGTGGCGACAAGGGCGTTGGCAGATCTGTTCCTATTGTTGCAACTATAAGTTTAAACGATATTCCAGAAGTTATTGGATTTATAGAAATTACTTCTTCACTTCTTACCAACTCTGCAAGACGTAAATTATTTGACTCCACATTTTCTGATGAGGATAGTGGTATCGCTTGGGTTCGGTGGAGTGGAAAAACACCAAAATCGTTCTCAAACGTTGTGGCCCGAATATCAAGATGTGTAGTTTTCCCAGAGTTACGTGGTATGGGAATCTCCAAGCTTCTCTGTGATGCAGCTCTAAAATACTGTCAACAGCGATGGCATATTGCGGGGTTGCGTCCAATTTTTCTTGAGATTACCGCTGATATGCTTAGATACCACCCGTTTGTAAAATCAGCAGGTTTTGAATACATAGGGGAAACCGCCGGTAATGCAGATCGTTTAATCAAAGATATGGAGTATCTCCTTAAAAAGTACATTTCACATGGACGCGAATCGCTCCCACAAGGTGGAGGCGGAATAATGTCGCTGCAAATTTCAAACACAGAAACGCTCAGACGAATGATGATGGATTCAAAAATGTCGCTGCGGCAAGTCGTAGATATTTTGAAGAAGTCGCCAGACAAGCTAACTGATGACCAGTGGATAGCGCTGCACAGAGTATTTCGTCGACCGAAACATACATACATAGCCGGGCTTAATTCAAATGCGCAAAAATTTATTACAAAAAGGAAAGAGAATCTTGGCATACAAGAACCAACGAAGATTTTTGACTTATACAAAATTGCTCCGTCGTCAGATGATCTTTGGATTGACATAAAGCATCTATCTATAAGTTCAAAAATATCAGGGTCATCTCGATCCAGATCAGTGCAGGAATCGTTCGGCTTCGTTAGCAAAGAATTAGCCACTAACATATCGTCAGCCTTCGATCTGAAGTTATCTGCTGGCGATGTCGCGTTGATAACCGGCCCTAGTGGAAGCGGCAAAAGTGTTTTAATGAATTGCCTGAAACAACTAATCAGCGGACAAAAAAATAGGCTTCCTGAAAATGTTACCTTAGAAGCAGAGTACCGTGGCCCTAAAATTAAGTGTGTCGCGTATGCCAAGCCAAAACTTGATATGGCTCCAGTTGATCAGTTTCCAGGGAAGTCACTTGAAACCATATTGAAAGTTCTTGCAATTACAGGGTTAGCCGAACCTCACACGTTTGTTCGACCTGCGCGGTCGTTGAGTGAAGGCCAGAGATACCGATTAGGCATTGCTGTCGCACTGTGTGAACAGCCTGATGTTTTATTTTTAGACGCATTCTGCGAATCAATAGACCTATTTTCAACAGTTGCTGTGTGTAAGAGCCTGCGAGCAGCGGCGAGAAGATATGGATTTAGGGTTATTGCAGCAACCGCCAGACCAGAGTATCCTGCAGAGGCGCTTGATCCGACTATTTTTGTAAATTTGACTTCCACTGATGAAGTGAAGGTTATGAGAAATGACAAGAGAAATTAGCAAAGTTATTCAGACAACTCGTTTTAAGTCTGATGCACCAACAGACGGCTTTGACACTGTGTCATCGCATAGGGCGTTAGTCCTAGGAGGATCCAGTGGAAACCAATTTAGGAAAGGGCTTATTGGTAAGGTTATTGAGTCAAGCTCTACTAGGTCAATGCTTGACCATTCTGTATGGCTAGACCTTGGTTTCCCGCATGTCATAGGGATTTTTGGTACACGTGGGTCGGGCAAGAGCTTTGATTTAGGTGTGCTGGCGGAGTGTGCATTAATCCCCGAAGATACCGTTTCAACCGGGAGCGACCTTGATGGCGGGGTTATCATTTTTGACATTCAAGATCAATTCTGGACTTTAGGATGGGAACCTAGGCCAGATTTAGACGAAGACAAGGACCAGATAGCTGACCTTGATGCATGGCGAATGAAAGCAAACAAAGTTAATAATGTTGACCTTTGGCTTCCAGCAGGGTGCAATTTTCCCAGTGGTGGCACCAAAGAGCTTATGATCTCACCAGAGCAATTGAAAAGTGAAGATTGGTTGGCGCTTTTGGAACTGGAGCGCTATTCACCACAAGGTCAAGCTCTACTGCACCTTGTTAATCTTTATCCAAACCGCATTCCAACAGATTTGGCTGCTAAATGTCAGCCTGCACAACTCCCGAATTTTCAAACACCTACTATAGAAGCGCTTCGCTGGCGATTAGAAGCACTTGAGGGGGCGCGAATTATTGGTAGCAACGGTATAAACATTGAACAGATGTTACGCACAAACAGAGTGTCTGTACTTTTGCTTCGAGAACTGTCGGATGAATTGCGGGCACTAGTAGTTGGTGTAATAACCAGAATTGTCGCAGACAAGATGGGGCAGATGCATAAGATGAAAAGAATAAGCAGGCGAACTGGAGCAAGTTTGGATAAGCAGCCGGTTCTTCCAAACCGAGTTTGGCTTATTATTGATGAGGCTCATTCTGTGGCACCAAGCGAGGGCACAACCGCCGCCACACAACCCCTCATTAGTTACGTAAAAAGAGGAAGAGACGCAGGTTTATCTCTCATATTTGCTACCCAACAACCATCAGCAGTTGACAGGCGACTGATGAGTCAAGTTGATTTGACGATAACTCATCGGTTAGGATTTGAGAGTGATTTGTCAGCAGCATTAGCGCGTATGCCAACTATGTCAAGTGGGATGTATACCACTAGTGGTGGAAGGAGCCTCGGTAATGGAGATTTGATTAGAACTTTAAGGACCGGCGAAGCGATAATTGCAGATTCAAATAGCCCGAGGACAGTAATGATTAAACTCCGTCCTAGGGTATCAGCACATGGTGGGAACACACCGTAATGAGCACCAGAGTCCAAGCTGAGAAAGAATTTCTAACCTCACTATCACGCTATGTGGGCTATACTACGGGTGCGGATGTATTTGATCGATTTATTCAAATTTTGAATAAATTAGATGGTAAACCTGCTATTTATGAATTTGAAGCAATAGAAGAGATTGAAAATTTTGGTTATACATTGAATAAAAAAAAGCCTCTTAGCGAAAAATACGCATCAGGTGTTCTTGATTTCGTCACGGCTCTTGGTCTATTAAAAAAAATTTCTGGCGAAAAGAGAAATGGACAACGATTAAATCTGGGAAGGGGACGATCCAAACTAGGCAAGTATGAAATTTCCGATGTCGGTCGTGCAATCAGGTCTGCTGTCTGTCTGAATAACGATGCTTTTAAGGCGTACTTGGTTGGTTTGATACTTGCTACCAATGATGCGGATTTCTACTGCTTGATACTAGAGTGCTTTTCTGAAGGTGAAGGTAAGCGTATAGGCCCCTATTTTAAACAGCGCATACGTGAAATCCGAGAGAGTCGTGTAAAGTGGATAAACGCTAATGTGAAACATAAAGTATTGCGACGTGCGATAGCCGACCGGTTTGATTGGCTGGAGTTATCAGGTATGGATGTTGCACTTAAAAAGCAAGATATACCAGACAGGAGCATTGAACATTATGTAAGCCCTAGGAAAAAATGGGCTTATGAATATCATGTAGATGAATCCAGTGGTCGTTTAACTGATGGTGGTGTTAAATACTTTGCGCGCCTATCGAACAGCGGTACATATTTCTGGATAGGGCCTAGCCAAGCCACACTTGATAAGCTACCATTCGCCACAAACTCTATGCGCGGAAAGATTGGTCCACCCCGAGATCTTCTTAGAACAGGAATCGAAGGCAAAATAGATGTCAGGGCAGGAATCGACGAGTGGCAGAAGCATTGTGATGCTATAGCGGAGTATATGCGTAAAGCATATCCTCATCTGAAGCTGGTATCTGCCAACCAAGCATCAATTGGTAGCATCCATCTATTTTGCAACTTCCTTGAATATGAGCACAGTGTGACTATCAATTCAAAAGAGATGATTGAGAAGGTGATTAAAGAGAATAGTAAGGAATTCGGGGCGATTTCAAGTAGGTACGCTAAGATTGGCCACTATCGGCTGAGGATGAGTGGTGAATAGGAAAATCACAAAACTTGAAGTAGCAATTTCGGTGCTATTAGAATCAGGTTTGCCAATGCACTACGAGCAGGTGGCAAAGGTGGCATTGTCGAAAGGGCTTGAGGGCACTTGTTCTTCAAGTCTATATGTTAGTTTTAATGCGGTTCTGAATAGAGAAGTCAGACATAATCCCAAGAAAGTTATTCGAAAACTCCGTCCAGGGGTTTTCCAGGCAATCAAAGAATCATGAACGCAAAAAGTTACAACATACAACAGACAAAGGTTTTCAGCCAATCTTTCTCCTCCGCTATGACTCGAGACTGTAAACTAACGATAGTTAGCCCGTATATCAGTGCCTTTGGGCGGTGGAAGTCCATAATTGAATTCTCGAGATTTTTCATGGCGAGACATGCGCGCCCATATACGCTTATCACCCGCCCTCCAGGCCCTGCTGGCTTGACTTTAGACCAAGCGATAAAGCTTTGTAACATGGGAATAGATTTAAGGATTAGGACACGCCCACCTCTCCACTCCAAGATTTATCTGTTCAAGTACGATGATGGCGATTACACTGCTTTTATCGGATCTGCTAATCTCACACTTGGAGGGTTCAAGAGAAATGACGAAACTGTTGCGCGGTTTCGATTTGTTAGTAGAAAATCAGAAATATTAACTGAAGTGCAGCGATTAAGTGAACTGGGTGCTACCCCCTTTGAAAATTGGAAAATGAAAAATCGATTTGATATCAAAAATCAATGAATCACAAACTGTTAATCATTTTGCTTGATGTCCGTTTCTTGTGGCAGAATAAACTCAATCTAGATTTTATGGGCTGGTACTCAGAACCCAACAGAGGCTTGACCAGTGTAACGTGAGTAGGCTAGTATGCCGCCCGTACGTACTGCCAAGCGATGTTCAAACGAGAGGCTATCATTGCACAGGAGGTTTCACATGAATAATTTTGCGGCATATGGCTTTACTGAAATTCCATTTCCTATAGTCCCGGAGCAAGCAACTAAGCATTGGGCTGGAAGGGAGGAACTTCGCGAGAAGCTTATTGATATCATAGAGAGCCCCAGACACAGTGATGTTGGGCTCAGTGAATTTGTGGTTTTGCATGGAACCTACGGTGCGGGGAAGTCACATGCATTGCGATACCTAAAAAACTATATTGAAAAGCACAAAGATAATTACAGAGCACAAGCCGTTTATATCGAAAGCATCAGAATTGAGGATAGAATTACATTTCTCGCAATCTATAAAGAAATAATTCGCCAGTTAGGCGGGGAGTACATTCAAAATGTTGCAAAGCTCGTCAATAACCATATTAAACTGAAAGAAGCAGAGAGTATTAAGGATAAAAAGAATGACGATGTGCTATCCAAATTTGATCAGGAGTTAAGGGGTATGCTAGAGCAACTTCGTGGAATTGCAGATGGTAACAATGATCCCATGGACATTCTTTTGACTAAAGTTAAATCAGACTTTGAAGCCGCGAGGAAACTGGGTGCCTTTTTTAAGTGTATGCAGCAATGCACCGACGAAAATGAACGCCCACTTACAGAAGCCAACTATCTGTTCTTGGATGAAGTTGAGGCAACCACTGAAGTTAAAGTGGTAGAATCTCAAGCCCTTTTTAATGCGTTGTTGCAGCTTGTCAATCAAATGCCCCAGAATTTTTGTCTTATATGTAGTTTTTCTGGGGATACGGCTCTTCTGGAAGCGGTGGTTAATGAGGCATTGCTCCAAAGAATGTCTCGTGATTACATAGAAGTACCTGACCTTGAAATGGAAGAAGCGAAAGAATTTCTCGCCACGCTTTTTGAGGCATACCGCCCAGAAAACTTTGAACACGCGAACAGGTTTCATCCTTTCAGTGAACAAACCATCGATTACGTGCTTGACCGAACTTTGCCAATGACTCCTAGGGCAATATTTAAAGGATTGCGAAGAGTGTTGGATCGTTCAGTAAAGAGAAATAACCTGCAGCCTGGTGAAGAAATCCAAAAAGACGACGCAGAGGATATTCTCAGTTAGTTCCTATAGGTACCCGCAGACGGTTAAATATCCTGAACATTCACCGACTTGACTTGTCTAACCATGTATCCAGAGCAGCCCCAGCCATTGAGCCTATAACTTGAGCCTGCTAAACTGCCCATTAACAGGCTGGCATCACCAACCCCGCCAGCCATCACCAATACCGCCAATACCAAGGAGGCAAGCCATGCACATCCTGTGCCGCTTTCTACCGCTATTGTTGCTACCCGTTTTGCTATTCAGCTGCGAAACACCCACCGACGGCCCATTCGGACGTGTCCGCGATGATATTGAAGAAGGCCTGCGTAACACCGCCGAGGATCTCCGCGACCTCCGCGATGATATGCGCGCCTCCACCGACCCCAATACGCCTTATGAGGGCCTTCCGTTGCGAATGCTGGTCATCATCTCCAGCCACAACCTGAATGACCTGCACAAGGAAACCCTGCTGGTGGACTTGTATCGCAATCTGGAGTCCCGCGGGTTTGAAGTTATCCTGGAGGATGTGGCCGCCCTGCGCGAATACCGAAACACAGGTTTCGCCGCAACCCAGCCCGCCAGATTGCTTGATTTGGCAAACGGGCTACCTACGGACAGCTTCGGTGTGCTGGAAATTTTCGTCAACGGCTGGTATATGGACCGGCGCGGCTCGCTCAGCCATAACGATATCACCGGCGATGTGCGATTTGATTTGGCCTTTCGCTTCGCCGGCCACTGGCGGTACATCCACGAGGACGACAACGACTACTGGGAAGCCCGCCACACCGTGAGACGCGATATAAGCGACCGTCAAATGACCTGGCTGGAAGACCAGATAGCCCAGGAGGTTGACCTGCCATACTGCATTCAGCAAGAACCGGAACTGTGCGCCTCCTACATAGGCGGCGTCATTGACGAAGCCTTTGACAATGTCGCCCCCGGCATGCCCCGCCCCGCGCCCCGCTAAAAATGATGTATGTTCACACCACACCCGGTATGCCGCACCCGCGCCATGCCAGAATAATATAACGGTGCAGGAATAATAGTGTATAGTCCACATCACACTCACCAACCCACACCAACCCGGCAAGAGGCCCCACAATGGCACTAATCACCCTGAGACAACTACTGGACAACGCCGCCGAAAACAACTACGGCGTACCCGCATTCAATGTGAACAATCTGGAACAGGTGCGCGCGATTATGGAGGGCGCAGCCGAGGTCAACAGCCCCGTCATCCTGCAAGCCTCCGCCGGCGCACGAAAATATGCCGGCTCCACATTCCTGCGCCATCTGATACAAGCCGCCATTGAAGAATTCCCCCACATCCCCATCGTCATGCACCAGGACCACGGCGTATCCCCCGCCGTCTGCCAGCGCTCAATTCAACTGGGCTTCTCCTCGGTGATGATGGACGGCTCCCTCGCTGAAGACGGCAAGACCCCCACCGATTTTGACTACAACGTACGAGTAACCCGACAAGCCGTTGATATGGCCCACGCCTGCGGCGTCTCAGTGGAAGGCGAGATTGGCTGCCTCGGCTCACTGGAAACGGGCATGGCCGGCGAGGAAGACGGCATCGGCGCCGAAGGCAAACTAAGCATGGCACAACTGCTCACCGACCCGCAGGAAGCAGCGGATTTTGTCGCCGCCACCGAAGTTGACGCCCTCGCCATCGCAGTCGGCACCAGCCACGGCGCCTACAAATTCAGCCGCCCGCCAACCGGCGACATTCTCGCCATCAACCGCATCAAGGAAATCCACGCAAAGATACCCAACACCCACCTGGTCATGCACGGCTCGTCCTCAGTGCCGCAGGACTGGCTGGCCATCATCAACAAACACGGCGGCGAGATTCCCGAAACCTACGGCGTGCCAGTGGAAGAAATTCAGGAAGGCATCCGCCACGGCGTACGCAAGGTCAACATCGACACCGACCTGCGGCTGGCATCCACCGGCGCAGTGCGGCGCTTCCTGTCGGAAAACAAATCAGAGTTTGACCCGCGCAAATTCCTCACCCCCACCATCGGCGCCATGCGCGACATCGTCAAAGCCCGCCTGGAAGCATTCGGCTGCGCCGGAAAAATCCCGAAAATCGGCAAGATATACAACCTGGAAGAGATGTCCCGACGCTATGCTGAGACTGCGGCGGCGGCGACAGCCCAGGGTAGCCAGCAGGCGGCTTGAAGGCAAAAAGGCGAAAAAACGAATAGTTCAAGCAAATAGTCCGAAGGCGGCAACTGAATGCCTCAAAGACGGCACCCACACGCTTCGCAAGTGGCAAGCGAACCCCTCAAGCCCCTCAAGGACAGCAGGCAAACGGCGCAAAGGCACAGACCAAGCGGCTTTCAGGCGTTTCAGAGAAACTGGCCGGGCAATCTGAAAGCAGCCAAAAGCAACCCATAAGCAAGCGAAAAGCAATTTCAAAGCCTTGAAAAAACTTATACATTAGGTATTCCCAAACGGGTACCGATAGGCGTAAAATGGCGCCTCGGTAGCAGTCTTACCGGGGTCCGAACGAGAGTTCAGGGCCACATGTTTTTTTAACAGCTAGTTCAACAGCAAGAGAACGATATGTCAGACGTAATCGAGGGTACCGTTAAGTGGTTTAACGACGAGAAAGGATTCGGATTTATTGAGCAGGAAGGCGGCAAGGACGTGTTCGTACATTTCAGTGCTATAAACGGCTCTGGACGACGAACACTCCACGAAGGCCAGAAAGTCACCATGCAGGTGACCCAAGGCGAGAAAGGGCCACAGGCGGAAAACGTCACCCCACTGTAAGTTCACGAGTCGGGCGGAAAAGTTTCGCCACAATTCAATACTTGCGAATGCCATCTCCGAAGCCACTTCGGAGGCTTGTTTGTGGAAGTTGCTTGCGGGGTTCCGCAGGGATTCCGCAAGAGTTGCCTGCGCCAAAAGCCCAGGTTGCTACCGGTATGCGCGCCGCCACAGGCGTGAGCCCCGGCCTGCCGCCTATGCGGGCAGCAACTCGCGCACACCGGACGGGACAGCCAGCAACAAACGATCTGCGCCGCGCACGGCAAACAGGCCATTACTCACCACGCCCGCTATCTGGTTAAGCTGCTGCTCCAACTCGCGAGGGTTGAGTATGTCCAGATTATGCACATCAAGAATGTGATTACCATTATCAGTAACACAGCCCTCCCGATACACCGGATCACCCCCCAACTTGACAATCTCCCGCGCCACATAACTACGCCCCATGGGAATCACTTCCACCGGCAACGGAAATGTTCCCAGCAATTTCACCAACTTTGATTCATCCGCAATACAAACAAACTCCCTGGCGGTGGCAGTAATAATTTTCTCCCGCGTTAACGCCGCACCGCCACCCTTAATAAGTTGCAGATACTCGTTGGCCTCGTCCGCACCATCTATATAAAACTTCAGCGCCGCCACCGAGTTCAACTCCACCACCGCTATGCCCTGCGCTTGCAGGCGACGGGAAGATTCCTCAGAAGCGGCCACAACAGCCTCCAACCGACCCTTTATCTCCGCCAACTGCTCAATAAAAAAATTAACGGTTGAACCGCTACCCACACCGATAACATCATCATCCTCAATATGCGCGGCCACATATTCAAGCGCCGCCCGCGCCACTGCCTGTTTCAGTTCGTCTTGTGTCATGTTATGCCTCGTTTGTTATCGTTCCTGTATGACTGCTCGTGTAGTTGCGCATATAGTTGCTCATGCAGTTGCTCGCGTAGTTGCCCGAGCAGTTGCCCCTGCTATTGTCCGGGCTGTTGTTCCATCTGTTGTCCCATTTGCTGCCCCATAAGAACCGGGCAATCTGCCGTCAACTCGGAGTTTAGCTTAACACTGCCATGGGGGAAGAGCACAATCACCGTGGAGCCCAACAGGAAGCGCCCCACCTCCGCACCCCGGGCAAGCTCAATGGGCGGTGAGGTCTGTTGATAATCATCAACCCGAAACTTGCCGGGCATGGCGCGGCCACCCCAAACCGTTTCAATGCCAGCAACTATCATGGCACCCACCATTATCAACGCCATTGGCCCGCTGTCGGTAATAAACTCGCACACCAGCCGCTCATTGCGGGCAAACAGATTCGGCACCCGCTCGGTGGTAACTTTATTAACGGAAAACAGTTTACCGGGAATGTAACGCGTACGCAGCAGGCGACCGGCGAGCGGAAGATGCACCCGATGATAATCACGCGGCGCGAGATAAATCGTAGCAAAGCTGCCATTGCGATAGAGCGCCGCAACATCCGTACCGTGTTGCGCCTCTGCCACTCTGTTAAGTTGCATCGTTGCCACATCTCCGTGATACAAGCCGGACATATCTGCATTCGTGCTAACACCAAGCAATTCATCCACAGAAAAATATCTGCCTTTGGCCTGCAACATCAGCGCATCGTTAATAGTACCAAGCTGGCTAATGCAACCATCAGCCGGACACAACACAGCACCCGCCTGCTCTGCCAGTGGCCTTGCCTCAGGCTTCAGTTCGCGAGTAAAAAAATCATTAAAACTGGCAAAATCCCCATACTCCTGAACAGTAGCCTCACTCAAATCCACCCGATAGCGTTTCACAAACCAGCGAATGAAAGGCACCCTGAGGCGGCGGCTATTAGCCAACCAACCAACCAGCCGCGACAACAAGTGTTGCGGTACCAGATATTGAAACCATATAAATAATGAAGCCATTGTAGTCAGTGTGGTTGATGAAGCGCGAAAGTCCAGTGTGGGGATTTCAGTGTAAGGAGCTCATTTAGTTGCCGCCGCGCCAGACCCATCACCCACCTCAACAGGCGTATCAGGATGATTCCCCCATTCCGCCCAGGAGCCATCGTATGCTTTGATATTCAGCCCCAGCAACTTCCCCACCAGATAGGCCAGCGCTGAACGATGATGAGTTTGACAATGGGCGATAACAGCCTTCCCCGCACTAATCCCCCGTGCATCAAGCAGGCGGGCCAATTCAGCAGGCGGTTTCAAACAGCGGCATCTGTCGTGCATCATCAACTCCAGCCAATCCAGATTCACCGCCCCGGGAATATGCCCGTTACGAGCCGCAGTAATTTTCTCACCACGATATTCCTCCGCCGTCCGGGCATCCCACACCACCGACCCCGGGTCATTTATTTGCGCCAGCACATCTTCAAGACTGGCGATAGGCCCGGAATCAATCACCGCATGATAGCGAGTTGAAGTTGGCCTAACAGGGCTATTGCTCAAAGGCTGCTGAGCAGCCCGCCACGCCATCAGCCCGCCATCAAGATAAGACCAGGCCGCGTGCCCAACCACATCAAGCGTCCACAGCAACCGCCCGGCCCAGCCACCCCTCTCGTTATCATAAGCGATGACATGACTGTTCTGCTCAAGGCCAATACGACTAAACAGAACACTCAACGAATCAACATCCGGCAACTTGCCAACGGCCGGCCAAAGACCACAAACCAGCTCAGCAGGCTGCACCAGCACCGACCCCGGAATATGCCCGGCATTAAAAGCACTTTCTTCCATCACGGCAACCAGCAACACCTTGGCCGGAGAAATGCGCTGCAACAAACTAATGTCCACAAGCAGGGGCAACCGCGAAGAATCTGTTAATAACTCATTATCTTCAGAAGATTCAGCCATATTTTTTTCTTGAGAGGGTTTGGTAAATGTCATGCCATGCTCCGTTGAAGGTTACGAGGAATCTGATAAAGCAGAACGAGAAGAAGGCGCCGCCCCATGCTCATGCAAAATCTGAAAGCAACTATCAAAGCGCTCCTGCCGCAGTTGCCCCCGCGCCAGTGCCTCTCGCAACGCACAGCCCGGCTCATGCTGATGAGAACAATCACGATACTTGCACTGACCAAGAAAAGGCCGAAACTCCACAAACCCACGCCAAATATCCGCCTCCTCAATATGGTCCAACCCAAACTCACGAATACCCGGCGAATCTATAAGATTAAAATTCACCAGATGATAAAGCCGTGCGGTAGTAGTGGTATGCGTGCCCTTACCCTTTGACTTTCTCTTTGATAACGCACCAGTCTGCGCCAAATCCCGCACCCCCAGCGCATTCACAAGCGATGACTTACCCACACCAGACTGCCCGACCAACACAGCAGTGAGCCCGGTCAATTTCTCATTCAATGCAGCAAGCCCGTCACCATCCCGCACCGAAATAAGATGCACAGGATAACCCAACGACCCATACAGCGAAACCATGCCATCTATACGCGCAACATTACTCTCATCCATAAGATCCGACTTGTTAATAACCAGCAACAACGGCAACCCCAACGCCTCAACAGCAACCACATAACGATCGATAAGCCCACAAAACGCCTCCGGCACAACGGCAACCATAACCAACACCAAATCCACATTAGCCGCCATCGGCTTATTAACCCGACCACTCGCACGCCCAAAAGCATTACGCCGCTGCCCGCGAGCAACAACCACCCCCTGCCCATCCTCATCCGCCTCCCACACCACCAAATCCCCGGCCACGACAGGCGGCAAGTTAGCCCGCTGATGACAACGCGCAGTTACGGCAGCAACAACACTCCGGTCATCACCAAGAGCTTCTACCTCCAACTGCTTACCATAATGACCAACCACCCGCCCATTACACTGCTCCAGCGCGCTGTCCACACTGCTCTCAGCTCCCACCGCACCTTCCCCACCCGGTTGAGTCGTTCTCAGCGCATCTTGCTGACGATTAGCAATCCGCCGGGTTTGCTGCTTGCTAAGCCGACGTTTGTTTGACGAACTATTCATGTGCCAACTAAATAACCTATTTCAGACGCCGAATTATGGCACATCTCCCAACTCGGATGTATGCAAGACCCAACCGAAGCAAAACCATAAAGGACTAGCCATTTTGCATGAGGGCGGGCTGGGGTAAGGGTGTGCCGCACCGTGCAGTGGCAGGATAGCCACTGCCGAGCCTACAGGGATGTATTCATGGCGTGTGCGGCACACCCTTACCCCAGCCCGCCCGGACTCAAAAAAGACTACGAACGCACCCTACCCAGCCTCGCCCGGACTTTGCTACAATGACATCCAGCTACACCGGAAGAACACAATGGACAACAGCAACAACCTGATTTGGCTAGACTTGGAAATGACCGGGCTGAACCCCGGTGCCGACCGCATCATAGAAATCGCCACCCTAATCACCAACTCCGAACTTGAAGTTCTGGCCGAAGGACCGGTTCTGGCCATCAAGCAAAGCAGCGCCGTGCTGCAAGCAATGGACGAATGGAATCAAACCACCCATGGCAAGACTGGCCTCATCAACAGAGTTGAAACCAGCACCATATCGGAAGCCGAAGCGGAACAACAAACCCTCGCATTCATCAAACAATACTGCGCGGCAGACACATCCCCCCTGTGCGGCAACAGCATCTGTCAGGACCGCCGCTTCCTTGCCAACTACATGCCCAAACTTGAAGCCTACTTCCACTATCGCAACCTGGATGTAAGCTCAATCAAGGAACTCGCCGCCCGCTGGAAACCATCCCTGCTGGATGCCATAGAAAAACAGGGCACCCATCAGGCTCTCGCCGACATCCACGATTCAATTAACGAACTCAGATATTATCGCGAACATTTTCTGCGTTTGTAAGCGCCGCCAACACTCTCGGCAAACCCACTGCCACAAGCAAATAAACTTCGCAAAGTGATAACCAACTATTGCTGGTGTTGGCTCAAAGCCCAGTGCACATGCTCGCGCACCAGCTCAGATGAATGATTCTTTCTCGCTTCCAGCGCCGCGATTACCTCCGCATCAGGCTCGGCATTACCAAGCGCCACCGCCAGATTGCGCAGCCAGCAAACATAACCAATGCGACGAATTGGAGAACCGGCAGTGTTGCTCATAAACTCTGCCTCACTCCAGGCAAACAGGGCAACCAGTTCCGAGTCATCCAACTGATGCCGCGGCGAAAAATCTTCCTCATTACTTTGCTTGCTAAACTTGTTCCACGGACACACCAGCTGACAATCATCACAACCAAATACCCGGTTACCCATTAGCGGCCGCAACTCCATCGGTATGGAGGAGCGCAGTTCAATGGTGAGATAGGAAATGCAACGCGTGGCATCCATCTGGCCGGGTTTTACAAAAGCACCAGTCGGGCAAATGTCCAGACAGGCGTTGCAGGAACCACAGTGGTCGGCGTTATCTGCCGCATCCACCGGCAAAGGCAGGTCAGTAAAAATCTCGCCAAGAAAAAACCATGAACCTGCCTGCTTATTGATGAGCATAGTGTTCTTGCCAATCCAGCCCAGCCCCGCCTTTTCCGCCAACGCCCGTTCCAGCACAGGCGCGCTGTCCACAAATACCCGATAGCCAAAGTGTCCCGTTTCAGATTCAATCCTCTGCGCCAGCGATTGCAGCCGCTTGCGCATCATCTTGTGGTAATCGCGCCCTCTGGCATAACGGGCGATGTATGCCTTGTTGCGCACGCCCATCGGCGCCAGCGAGTTGGTTTTTTCCTTGGCATAATCCATACGCACCGCAATCACCCGCACCGTGCCCGGCAACAATTTCTCCGGCTGGCAACGCTTGTTCCGGTTGCGCGCCATATAAGCCATCTCACCGTGATAGCCCGCCGCCAGCCAGTTCTCCAGCGCCGGACGATAATCGGCAAGCCGGGTATCGGTAATAGCAAGCTGTTGAAAGCCGAGCTCTGTTCCCCAACTTCTAATGTCGTGGGAAAGCTGTTGTAATGCTTTATCGCTTATATGTTCGTTGATGTATTTATTCATGTGCCCGTTCAAGTGTGCGCCCAAACGCTCATTTATGCATCCGTTTGCACGTTCGTTCAAGGCTCGTTCAAGTATTCGTGTATAAGAGTTGTTTAAAGAGACTTTAACAACGAGGTAGCCGCTTCCAGCGTAGAATCATCCTTGCTAAAACAGAAGCGCACAAAACGAGTACTTGGGGGCGTCTCGCAAAAGGGAGTAAGCGGAATAGCCGCCACACCTTTCTCCTTGGCCAGCCAACTGGTGAACTCCATATCAGGCAAATCGCTTATGGCCGAATAATCCGCCAGTTGAAAATAAGTACCCCGCGTGGGCGTGAAACTAAATCGCGATTGCGCCAGCCGCTCACAAAAAAAGTCACGCTTGATTTGATAAAACTCAGGCAACTCGTGAGCATGTTGCGGACACTCCGCCATAAAGTCAGCAACCGCATACTGCACAAAGCTACTGGTGGTAAAAGTCACAAACTGATGCACCTTGCGAAACTCCCGGCTCATTTCAACCGGCGCAACACAATAAGCAAGCTTCCAACCGGTAACATGATAAGTCTTGCCAAAAGAAAACACAGCAAAGGATTTCTTTTTCAACTCCGGATGGCTCAACACACTATTATGCTCATGGCCATCAAACACAATATGCTCATACACCTCATCAGACAACACCAATATATCCCGCTCCCGTATCAAAGCGGCCAGCCTATCCAAATCATCTTTACCAAGCAGATTACCGCAAGGATTATGCGGCGAGTTAATCATAATTAACCGGGTGCGGTCAGTAATGGCATCCTTAACCTGATCCCAGTCAATATACCAGTCATCATGCTCATCACCCTGCGGCGCTTTCAGCGGAATATGAACAGCCCGCCCACCCGCCAAAACCACCGCCGGGTCATAACAATCATAAGCCGGGTCAAACATAATCACCTCATCACCCGGCCCAACCGTGGCATGTATCGCATCAAACAACGCCTCAGTAGCACCCGAAGTCACAGTAACCTCCTGCTCAGCATCCGCCGCATAACCATAGTGCTCCTCCACCTTACGCGCAATCTCGCGGCGCAATTCCGCAATACCATTCACATGCGGATACTGATTCTTGCCATTACACAAATGATGGTTCACCAGTTCCTTCAACCGGTCAGGACAATCAAAGTCAGGAAACCCCTGCGCCAGATTGATAGCCCCATGCTTCTGAGCCATCACCGTCATCACAGTGAAGATAGTAGTGCCAACCGCAGGTAATTTACTTTGCAAAATAAAGCCACTCTTTTCGTCAGGCAGTCAGATAGTCAGTTAATCGTCTAGTTAGCCGGCGTCTGCAACCACTCATTCAACGCAATAATATCATCAGGCGTAAGCACCCCGGCAACCTGCCTCAACGCCAGAAAGTCTATAACATAGTTATAACGCGCATCAGCATACTGACGCAAGGCACGATACAAATTCTCCCGCGCCAGCAACACCTCAACAATATTACGCGTCCCCACCTCCGCCCCCAACTCGGTGGCATCAAGACGACTTTGCGCCGAAGTAATCGACTGCTGCCGCTGGGCAATAACCAGCACATCCGTATTCACCCGACGATAGGCATTGCGAATATTCTGCGTCAACTGGCGCTTGGTAGCCTCCAATGATTCCTGAGCCGCAATAACATTATACCGCGCCGCCCGCCGCCGCGAACTATTTGCACCACCGGTATAAAGCGGAATACTCATAGTTACCGCCAGCGAGGTTCTATCACTGGCGCCACCACCAACCTGAATACCCTGACTAACAATATCCGCCGTTACCGAATGCCCAAACTGGCTATTCATGCTAATGGTAGGCAGATGATCCGACTGTCGGGCGCGCAGAGATTTTTGCGAAGCCTCCAGATTATACTCGGCGGCGGCCAGAGCCAGGTTGTTATCGGTTGCCTGCTCTTCCCAGTCATCTATCTCCTCGGCAACGGCGATGATGGGAAAATCATCCCGCAGCAGGTCAAGGTTCGGATGGGGCTGTCCGGTGATGGCCTCCAGCGCTTCATAGCGCGATTGCAAAATATCCTGCTGCAATATGGTGGTGTTGCGCGCCAAATCATAAGCGGCCTGACCATCATAAACATCGGTAACTGCCACCAGACCCACGGCCTGCCGCTGCCGAGTCTGTTCCAGAGAACGCAAGGCCGCCTCTTCCTCCTGCAGGTTGGTATCCAGCGTATCCAGCGCCCGCAACACATCAAAGTAGGCCACGGCCACGCGCATAATCAGCTCCTGTTCCTGCGCCGCCAAATTCATCGCCCCGGCTCTTTCACTAGCCTGGGCACTACGAAAGTTATACCAGTTGGAAAGATTAACAATACTCTGGGTGAGGCTAACACCCCAATTGTGATTGTTGAGCCCCGGGTGGAAACTGTGTGCATCCTGCAACTTGAATATCGCGGGCTCACCGGTGTCCGGGTTAAGTATGACTTCCCTGTTCATCGGGTCAACCATAGGACCATATACATCATCAGTGGGCCCACTGGTCAGTCGGCTACTGGTGCCTTGCACACCCAAAGTAGGCAACAGAGCGGCAAGGCTCTGCCCCACACCACTTTCCCGATTAGCCCGATAGCTGGCCTCCGCCTGCTTCAGCAGCGGGTCATTCTCCAGCGCAAGCTGAAGGATGGCATAAAGGTCATCCCCATAACTCAACGCCGGCCAAGCAAGCCCCAGCACTGTTATTACAACAGGCGCTACTACCGCAGCCACCGAAGCCGTTAATATTCTGAAAAATTTCGCTATGTATTTCATAATCGCGCAACCTTGTTTTGAAAACGTTTCTGAAAACTTCGTTATGTGTCCCCCGCTGTGCTCCCGCATGGTGTAGCAGCAGGTGCAAACGAGTGATTTTACACAATGTAAAAAGTAGTTACAATCTTACAGACGCACAGCAGGCCATCTGGTTACCCTTGCCCCCCACCGCATCAGCCCTCTAGGGGGAGTGAGAAGAGATTAGCTTCCCCATCAATTTCTCAAGGGAAATCACCCGCACAGCATCGCTTGCCGGAAATTCATCATCACCGCCATAGACAATATACCTCTGCGTTGCGCCGACATCGTCGCAAGTCTGGTTGAAGTGTTTGCCAATCTTCGGCGCAACGCCGTGTTTGATTTCTACCGCCCATACTTCCGAATTCGGCATTTTGATAACCAGGTCAACCTCTGCCCCGGCAGCTGTACGATAGAAATAGGTCTCGGCACGAAGGGGTAATACCGAGTGGATATTTTCTATGACAAATCCTTCCCAGCTTTTACCGAGAACGGGGTTGGACAGAAGCGCATCATAATTGCCAATGCCCAGCAGACGGTGGAGCACGCCGCTATCGCGCACATAATACCGCGGTGATTTCACCAGCCGCTTTTTAACATTCGCGTACCATGGCCCAATTTGCCGAACCAGAAGCAGGCCGGTGAGGATATCAATGTAATGTCTGACGGTTTTGCCATCTATCTCCAGATTTGCCCCCAGTTTTGAGTAATCCACCGGCTCACCCTGCAAGTGGGCAAGCATTGTCCATAAACGCCTTAGCCTGGCGGCGGCAACCTGAAATCCCATTTGTGGCACATCGCGTTCCAGATAAGTGCGAATTATATTTTCCAGCCAGTCCATAGCCATATCGTCATTATCGGCAAGGTAGCTGTCGGGAAATCCGCCGCGTAGCCAAAGGCGCCGGATATTTTTTGGGGAATCGCCAGCTTCCATGATATTAAAGCCGGTCATCTCCATATAGCTGATGCGTCCGGCCAGACTTTCCGAGGATTGATGCAACAAATCCATGGAGGCCGACCCCAGCAACAAAAATTGGGCGGCGGTGCGTCCGGCTTGCCTGTTTTCGTCAATCAAGCCCCGCAACACCATAAAGAGGTCGGGGCTGCGCTGTATTTCGTCCAGAATAACCAGTTTGTCATTTTGTGAACGCAGGAAACTGGTTGGGTCGCTTAACTTCACCAAATCTTCCGGAGCTTCCAGGTCAAGATAGATTGAGTTCGTGCCTTTTGCTATGGCTTTGGCAAGCGTTGTTTTGCCCACCTGACGCGCGCCCAGCAAGGCAAGCGCAGGCACGCGTGCGATATCTTGATTGAGTCTGTCTGTAATCAGTCGCTCTAACATACCTTGCATATTAGGATACTAATTCCGAAATTGCAAGGTATAAAATGATGCTGGCACTTTCCCGCTCATCGCGGCATAATGGGCGAACTCCGCCGAAGGAACCCCCCAATGAACGCTAATCCCAAACCTTTTCTGGACAAAATCAGCCAACTGGACACCAGCACCCGGCAGTATTTCCCCAACTCGCAAAAGGTCTATGTGCCGGGCAGCCGCCCCGACCTGCGCGTGCCAATGCGGGAAATCACACTCACCGATACTCAAACCGAGGCGGGCAACGAGGCAAACCCGCCGCTGCGGGTATATGACTCCTCCGGTCCTTATTCCGACCCGGCCACCCCCATCAACCTGCGCAAAGGCCTGCCCGCCATCCGCGGCGCATGGATTGCCGAGCGCGACGACAGCGAGCAACTGGAAGCGGTAAGCTCAACCTTCGGCAAGGCCAGGCAACTGGATGCGGAAACCGCCGAGATGCGCTTTGAACACTGCCGCCCCCCGCGCCGCGCCCGCGCCGGTTGCAATGTGAGCCAGCTGCACTACGCCCGGCAAGGCATCATCACGCCGGAAATGGAATACATCGCCATCCGCGAACAGGTTACGCCGGAGTTTGTAAGGGATGAAGTGGCGCAGGGCAGGGCAATCATCCCCGCCAACATCAACCACCCGGAAGTGGAGCCAATGATTATCGGCCGCAACTTTCTGGTGAAAGTGAACGCCAACATCGGCAACTCTGCCGTTACTTCCTCCATTGAAGAGGAAGTGGAAAAACTCACCTGGGCCGCACTGTGGGGAGCGGACACGGTGATGGATTTATCCACCGGCAAACACATCCACGAAACCCGCGAATGGATTATCCGCAACTCCATGTTGCCCATCGGCACCGTGCCCATCTATCAGGCGCTGGAAAAAGTAGGCGGCAGCGCGGAAGACCTGAGTTGGGATTTATACCGCGACACCCTCATTGAACAAGCCGAGCAAGGCGTGGATTACTTCACCATTCACGCCGGCGTGCTGCTGCGCTATGTGCCGCTCACCGCCAAGCGGGTTACCGGCATCGTCTCGCGGGGCGGCGCCATCATGGCCAAGTGGTGTCTGGCGCACCATCAGGAAAGTTTCCTCTACACCCACTTTGAGGAAATCTGCGAGATTATGAAAGCCTACGATATATCCTTCTCACTGGGCGATGGCCTGCGCCCCGGCTCCATCGCCGATGCCAACGACGCCGCCCAGTTCAGCGAACTGGAAACCCTCGGCGAACTAACCCAGATTGCCTGGCGCCACGATGTGCAAACCATGATTGAAGGCCCCGGCCATGTGCCCATGCACCTGATTAAGGAAAACATGGACAAGCAACTGGAAGTGTGCGCCGAAGCGCCGTTCTACACCCTGGGCCCGCTCACCACCGACATCGCGCCGGGCTATGACCACATCACCTCCGGCATCGGCGCCGCCATGATTGGCTGGTATGGTTGCGCCATGCTGTGTTATGTAACGCCCAAGGAACACCTCGGCCTGCCCGGCAAGCAGGATGTGAAAGACGGGCTCATCGCCTACAAAATTGCAGCCCACGCCGCCGACCTGGCAAAAGGACACCCCGGCGCGCAGTTGCGCGATGATGCTCTGTCCAAAGCCCGCTTTGAATTCCGCTGGGAAGACCAGTTCAATCTGGGGCTTGACCCGGTAACCGCCCGCGAGTTTCACGATGAAACCCTGCCCAAACAATCCGGCAAGGTGGCTCACTTTTGTTCCATGTGTGGGCCGAAGTTTTGTTCCATGAAAATCTCCCAGGAAGTGCGAGATTATGCGGCAGCCAACACCGCCGGCGATGTTCAGCAAGCGCGGACAGAGGGCATGGAAAAGATGGCTGACGCTTACAACCGCGAAGGCCGCCGTCTTTATCGCAAGGTCTAATGGTTTTTTAAGTAAATCATCTTGCTGGAATTATTCTTCGCACCATTAAGCAACCAGTGAATCACCTTGCCAGAATTACCTGATATTGAAACCACGCATCGGGGAATTATTCCTCGCACCATCAAGCAGCCAGTGAATCATCTTGCCAGAATTACCTGAAGTTGAAACCACACGCCGGGGGATTCTCCCTCACATTATCAAGCGGCGGGTTACCGCTGTGGTGGTGCGGCAGCGTAAACTGCGCTGGCCGGTGAGCAAGGAAATCAGCACCCGGCTGCCGGGTCGGCAAATAAGTGATGTGCAACGCCGTGGCAAATATCTGCTGCTACACAGCAGGGCGGGCACGCTGATGATTCATCTGGGCATGTCCGGCAGCCTGCGTCTGGTGGCCACAGGCACCCCGCCGGGCAAACACGACCATGTGGATATCCAGTTCGGCAAACAGGTGCTGCGCTATTGCGACCCGCGCAAATTCGGCAGCCTGCTATGGATTAACGGACCAACCCTGTCCCACCCCTTGCTGGACAACCTCGGCCCCGAACCATTAACCGATACCTTCAACGCCACCCACCTGTTCAACCGCAGCCGCAAACGCAACACCGCAATCAAAACATTCATCATGAACAGTCATGTAGTAGTGGGAGTCGGCAACATCTACGCCAACGAAGCACTCTATCTGGCAGGCATCCACCCCACCCGCAAGGCGGGCAAAATTTCACTGGCAAGATACGCACAACTTGAAACCGCCATCAAACAAATACTCACCCGCGCCATAAAAGCCGGCGGAACCACCCTGCGAGACTTCACCGACAGCGACGGCAACCCCGGCTACTTCAGCCAATCATTATATGTGTATGGACGCGGCGGAATGCCCTGCGAAAACTGCGGCAAACCCCTAAAAGAAATTAAACAAGCACAACGGGCGACAGTGTATTGCACAAACTGCCAGCGCTAGCTACGTGCCTTTGCCAGCCTTGCTAATGGCAGCAGCAACCGCCGGATGCACGAACCTGGAAATATCACCACCATAACCGGCAATCTCACGCACCAGCGTAGATGAGATATACGACAGATGCTCATCAGGCGCCATAAATATAGTTTCAATCTCAGGCGCAAGCACCCGATTCATCCCCACCAGCTGAAACTCATATTCAAAATCAGCCACAGTGCGCAACCCGCGCAAAATAATATTGGCACCACATTCCTTAACAAACTCAGTGAGCAAATTATCAAACGCCGTCACTTCCACATTATCTATGCCAGCCAACACCGTCTTCGCCAACTCAACCCGCTGCTTTGAAGGCAAAGCCCCCGACTTCTGGATATTAGTACCAACCGCAACAATCACCCTGTCAAACAGACGCGAAGCCCGCTCCACCAAATCAGTGTGCCCGTTGGTAATGGGGTTGAATGTCCCCGGATATACGGCAATTTTCATAACAGTCCTGCCTTGTAATGATTGGTGCAATATGCACCTGTTGTTATTGTTTGTCAAGATGCGTGTCTTGTATATGTTTGACTGATGCCATATTTACATATAACGGGAATGATTAATGAATCTGGGCTGAGAATCTGTTTAATATTCACACATAAATGTGTATCATTAAAACCTGTTTTCTCACAAGGAACACAAGAGGAAAGCCATGTTCCAAAAAAATAAACTAAGTGTCGCAGTGGTGGGCGTGCTGATGGCTTCAGTTGTGAGCGAAGCCCAAGCCCAGATTGAAGAGATAGTGGTAACTGCGACCAGGCGCGAAGCAAGCACGCAGGATGTTCCGGTGGCGGTGCGGGCTTTGAGCGCAGAAACTCTGGCGCAACTTGGCGTTGCCACCTTTACCGACTATTTGCAACAGTTGCCGGGAGTGACTGCCAGTGTTACCGGCCCCGGGCAGAATACGCTCTATATTCGTGGCATCGCCTCAACCACATCGTTTATCAATACGGCCGGCGTTGTTGGCCTTGCGCCCAATGTTGGTTTCTATCTGGACGAACAGCCATTGATGCAGCCGGGCAGAAACCTTGATGTGTATGCCGCCGACATAGCACGCATTGAAGTACTCTCCGGTCCGCAAGGTACATTGTTTGGTGCCAGTTCCCAGGCTGGCACTGTGCGCCTGATTAGCAACAAGCCGGACCCTTCCGGCAGTTACGGCAAAATCAGTTTGGGCAGCGCCTGGGTTAACACCGGTGAGCCGGGCAACAAGATTGAGGCGATGCTCAACCTGCCCCTGTCAAACCGGCTGACTTTACGCAGCGTAATCTACCGCGACCAACAGGGCGGCTGGGTGGACAGCATAGCCGGCACCCGTGATGCCAGCCAGAGCGGGCGATTCCGCGCCGCAGGAACGCAGCGGGCGAACGGCGTGCCGGTTGAGCCTTCCCGTGCCGGTTCGCAGGCCGGCGATGACCTGAGCGGCATCGCCTTCCTGCCAGCCGACAACACCAACCTTGACGGCCACAACCGAACGGGGGAAGACTTTAACAACACCACCTATCTGGGCGGACGTCTGGGCGCCCGCTACAACTTCAACGATGACTGGATATTAACCGCCACCCACGCCCGCCAGGAAATTGAATCAGACGGCGTGTTTTATTCCGACCCCAACCTGGGCACGCACAAAATAGACCGCTTTGCCGAAGACTCCCTGCAAGACAACTTTCACAACACCAGCTGGACAGTGGAAGGCAGGCTCGGCAATCTTCAAGCCATCTACACCGGCTCCTTCGCCGACCGCGATACCGACCAGCGCATAGATGACACCGACTATTTATTCACCGGCGGCTTCCTGCCAATCTACATTTGCGACAACCCCGCCGTGGGCTACCCGGACACCGGCACCAATCCCGGCGGAGTATGCCATCCCCCTTATGTGCAACTGGACTCGCGCACCGACACCGAAATCACCACCCATGAAATTCGCCTCACAAGCGACGATGCCGCCTCACTATATGGAACTATCGGCGCCTTCCACAGCGACATGGTGCTAAGCGAATGGAACGACTACGCCTATCCCAGCGTAACAAGCATCACCACCAACGACCCTGACAACGGCGCCGGAGAATCACCTTTCTCGCCCAACTATCCCTACGACCCATCGGCATCATCCACCTCATCAGGCACAAGTTACGCCGCCGCCCGCGGGCCCTTGCCGCCCGATGTATTGTTCCGCAACGACTACAGACGCAGCGATAAAAACTACGGATTGTTCGGTGAACTCAACTGGCGTTTCGCCGAGAATTTCACACTAACAGCGGGCGCACGCCACTACGATATAGAAGTGGGTCTTGAAGGTAGTTCCACCTTCTCCTGGTGCAAACTGGACAGGGCAAGCGGGCGCGTGAAACCGGACGCTTCCTGTGGCAGAGGCATTGATGGTCCGAACAAGGTGTCCGAAGATGGCATCATCACCCGCCTCGCGCTAACTTACACCCCCGCCGACAATGTGCTGCTATACGGCACCCGCTCGGAAGGCTTCCGCCCCGGCTTGCTGAACCGTCCCGGCGGTGTATCCGTATCCCTGCCTTCCCCGCCGGGCGCGATGTACACCATACCCGAAGCACTGGGAACCGATGAAGTCATCAACTACGAGTTTGGCTGGAAAACAGACCTGCGCGATAACACACTACGCTTCAACGGCAGCATCTTCCATATAAGCATTGAAAATATGCAAGCCACCATAAGCGACCCCGGCATCATCAGCACCTTCTACAACGACAACGCCGCAAACGCAAAAGTAACCGGCGTGGAAGGCGACCTCATTTGGACCCCCATACCCGGCCTCACCATCGCCGGCGCATTCAGCCACCTGAACTCGGAAATAACCGAAGTACTCATCCCAACCAGCGACATTCGCAAAGGCGACACCCTGGCCTACGCACCAAAGTTCCAGGCAAACATCCGCCTGCGTTACGAGTGGCCAACA
>JBPCXV010000020.1:0-49956 GCA_051008235.1 Pseudohongiellaceae bacterium
TGGCGGCTTCCTCATTGCGCCCGCCGGGACGGTTTTGCATATAAACCTTGCCCTCATCACCCACGGCATAAGACAGCACTTCAGTGTACCAGCCAGCCGAAGCATTGATATCCAGCACAGTCATACCCTTCCTCAGCCCCAGAAAATGCAACACCTCAGGCGCACGGCGGCTGGCATCCCTCTCCTTGTCTGCAGCCGGGCGCTGCGGATTGGCCATCGCCTGCTCCAGAGCCGCGATGTCAATATCGCTTTGAACCTGCAGGCAACTCGGGGGACCGGGACAAAACGTATCGCAACCGCTAACAAGAAACATTACAGCAAGCAAAGGAAAAGCTGTTTTCATGGCACTGCTAATGGAACCATTCATAGCACTACACCTCTCGGGCGGGGAGTGGGGAGTATAGCACTTCCGGCACTATTCAAGCGGTTGTTTTGAGAAGAGGATTGGCGGCGGCATGCCGATTCTGGCATCAGCCGGATTTGGGAGATATTCGGGTCGGGACTCGGGACTAGTGCAGGCGGCGGGTGTGTTTTAGTTCCTGCTCTACAAATTCTTTTACTTGCAGTAGCTGGCTCAGGTCGCCCTCGTTTTGCATCATGGGCAGGTGTAGCTCTATGTCGTTGAGGATATTGGTGATGCTGCCCGTGTCCAGGCCGCTGAGGTCCAGGTCAAAGGGGAATTTTCGTGTTTTGGTTGTCATGGATGCTACTCCCTGGTTTGCCGGAAAGTCTGGCGTGTGGGCTTGAATGGCCACAGGGGTAGTATCGGCTGGCTTTAAGAAAACTCTATAAGAATTTCTAAAATAACGGGTTTTTATTCAGGCCCATGGCGTGGCGGGCTAGTTGTTGCTTGATTAGGGGGGTTTTGTTGGTGCCGCTCATGCCGATGTTGCGTAGCCAGCGTAGTGGCATGGGTTGTTCGGCGAACAGGTATTTGAAGCCTTCCATTAGCCACATCATGCTGAGGTTGTGGGTTTTGCGGCGGCGCTGGTAGCGGCGTAGCACGGTGAGGTCGCCGGGGGAGCGGTTGGCGGCGAGTGCTCGGCTCAGTTCTTCGCTGAGGACTTTGGCGTCTAGCAGGCCGAGGTTCACGCCCTGGCCGGCCAGTGGGTGGATGGTGTGGGCGGCGTCGCCGATTAGGGCTATGCCGGGTTGCACATAGTTGGTGGCGTGGCATTGGCGCAGGGGGAAGCAGAAGCGTTTGTCGCTCCAGGTGATTTTGCCGAGGCGGTGTTCTATGGCGAAGCCGAGTTTTTTGTGGAAGGCGGTGTCGGATAGCTGCATCACTTCTTGTGCCAGAGTGGGTACCATTGACCAAACGATTGAGCAGTGGTGCTGGTTATCTTGCCGAGTGCCATTGTTATTGCCGCCTTGCTGATTATGTTGTTGGTTGCCTTGTTGGGCGGCATCACTATCGCTACCTTCCCGAAGCGGCAGGAACGCGAGGGGACCGGTGTTGATGAATCGTTGCAGGGCTGTGTTGTTGTGGGGCTTTTCTGTGCGCACGGTGGTTACCAGTGCCTCGTGGGCGTAGTCCCATTCCCGGGTGTTGAATTCGGCGAGTTTGCGGATGATGGATTGTCCGCCATCCGCTGCTACTATGAGCCGGGCGCGGAACTCGTTGCCTTCTTCGGTTTCTATGCAATGCATTTCATCTGCGCGATGTAATCCGGTAATGGTGCAGGGGCTGATAAGTTCTGTCTGACCAGATTCACCAAGCCGCTCATACAGTGCGGCCAATATCAAAGAGTTTTCTATTATGTGGCCAAGTTCGGGCTGGTTCACTTCGGTGCTAGCGAAGTGGATGGCGCCGGTGCCGTCGGCATCCCACACATCCATATCGGTGTAGGCACAGCTGCGGCTCGCTGTGATGGTTGGCCAGATTTCCAGTTGTCGAAACAGTTCCTGGGAGGCTCGCGTGATGGCGCTCACTCTGGGGTCGAAGCACAGTGATGGCTGATTGAAGGCGATGGCATCGGGGTTGAACGGGGCGCGGTCAAGCACGGCAACGCGTAATCGTAGCGGCGCGAGCAGGCAGGCCAGGGTGGCTCCGACCAGGCCGCCGCCGGCGATGATGATATCAAAGTCTTTGGGTTGGGCATCTGTCATCGCCGCCATTATAGCAAGCCGTATGCGCTGGCCCGGATGCCTGCGAGACATTAAATATAGCCCAATCCTGCAAATAACTGTTACACTGCACGTCTGAATCCTTTGGGAGCGACCCATGGCGAATGCAGTACCCTCGGAAAAGTTGAAAGATTATGTGGGCAAGGAAGTTGGTGTTACTGACTGGGTTGAAATCACTCAGCAGCGCATCAACCAGTTTGCCGATGCGACTGATGACCACCAGTACATCCATGTTGACCCGGAACGTGCTGCGGAAACCATGTTTGGCACCACTATTGCTCACGGCTTTCTTACCCTTTCGCTGATGACTATGTTCAGTGGCATGGGCGGTGGCATAAAGCTGGAAGATACCGTGATGGCGGTTAACTACGGGTTGAACAAGGTGCGCTTTATCAATCCGGTGAAGGTTGGACAGAGGGTTCGTGCGCGCTTTGTGTTGGTTAGCGCGGAGCAGAAAGTTACCAAACGCTTTCTTATAAAACACAATGTGACCATAGAGATTGAAGGTGAAGACAAACCGGCGCTTATTGCGGAATGGCTGGGTATGTCGATGGTTGCTTGAGCATCTGTAAGCTAATTTTTGAAGGGCTATAATTATGCGTCTATTTATCTCACACAAACCCGCTTTATATCTGTTGCTGGCCTGTCTTGTTTCCCTGCTAGCGGCCTGCGCAGGCGAGCGGCCAACTACTCTTGGTGTGCAGCAAGGCGGCAGGCTGGCACCCTGCCCCGAGTCGCCCAACTGCGTTACCAGTTTTGCCAGCGGCGGCCACCATGCCATTGCGCCGCTTGCTGCCGATCTGGATGCCATCACTCAGGTGCTGCTTCAGTTGGACAAGGCAAATATCATCAGCACGGAAGAAAATTATTTGTATGCGGAGTTCACCACCCGCCTTATGGGCTTCGTGGATGATGTGGAGTTTTTGTTTGACCCTGTTGAACACTTAACCCATGTGCGCTCGGCTTCGCGTGTGGGCTATAGTGATTTGGGTGCGAACCGCGACCGGATTGAGGAGATTCGGGCTGCGCTTACTGTGCGTTGAAAGCATTATTTATTATCGCAACAAAGTAATTCGGCTGCGTGGGTTGGCGTGGGCTGACGTGAGTCATCGCGCACCAGAGCCATCAATCCCCATCGTCTGCAAGGCAAAGTGGCGCCGTATGCCAGGGGCTAGGTCAAGCGCCAGCATCCCGAATCTGCGTAGCAGGGAATATGACAATTTGGTGCTGGAAAACAGTCGCACAAGCCGGTCGGTAAAGTAAATGGTTCGTTCCTGGTCCGCCGTGCGCCGGTCAAGATAAGATTGCAATACCGCCATCTCGCCCAAGCCCTTGCCAGCACGCCGAGCCTGCTGCAAAGAATCTGTTAACGCCTCACAATCGCGCAAGGCAAGATTCAGCCCCTGCCCCGCCACCGGATGCAAGCTGTGCGCCACATTACCAAGCAACACCAGCCCCGGCCTGATTTGTTCCCGCGCATAACTCAACGCCAGCGGATAGCGAAACTTTTCGCCGATGCGTGTAATGCGCCCAAGCTGATGCCCAAACCGCGCCTGCAAGATTGGCAACAACACATCATCCGGCAACTCCATATAGTCATTGGCCTGTTGTGCAGTCAGCGCCCACACCAGCGCGCCGCGCGGCTGGCTGCTCACACCATCATCAGTTAACGGCAACACCGCCAGCGGTCCGGTGTCGGTGAAACGTTCAAAAGCGATATTGCGATGCGGCTGCTCAAAGCCGATGTTGGTTATCAGCGCGTGCTGGTCATAGTCGCGCCGAATTTGTTCAATGCCCAGCTGCTCGCATATCGGCGACTTGCCGCCATCGGCCAGAACCACCAGCGTGGCATCAACAACCTTGTCAGCTTCGGCATGGTGCAGCGTCAAGCGCATACCATCGGCAACAGGCTGAATCCCGCTAACAGTTGCCGGCACAGCCACCGCCAGCCGCTCTGCCTCACCCAACCGCCGATGCAACGCCCGACCCAGCACCCGATTCTCCACCACATAACCCAGCGCCTCAACACGCTGCTCCTCGGCACTCAGCCGCGTGGTGCCAAAATGCCCAAGGTCCGACACCAGAATTTCCCTGATTGCACTTGCCTCCCCATCCAACTCATCCCACAGACCAAGACGCTGAAAAATTTGCGCCGAGCCGTAGGACAGTGCGGTGGAGCGGGCGTCAAAGTTTCCGGGTTGTGTCGCCGCAGCATCAGTGGCCAGCGGCTTCGCCTCAACAAGCAACACCGACAACTCGCCCAGTTCAGGCGAGCGTTCAACCGCGCAGGCAAAGCTGGCGCCCACCAGGCCGCCGCCGATGATAATCAGGTCGTAATGTGAATTCAGATGTTCAATTCGCATACAAAAGATTTTACACTCAATTCTTGACTTGCGCCCCGTTATTAAGGCAGACTCTGAACCTCTGCGCCAATAGCCCGTTGCGGCCAGCGTGGGTGCGGGAACAGACAAGGAAGGTTACAGACAGATGTTAGACAGAAATTATAGTAGAGGTTAGGTTCCGCCATGAGTAAAGACCAGTTCCAGGTATTGAGCGATAAGGTGGATGCGCTCATTGAATCACGCACCGAGGTGCGGCAAGAGAATCAGGCATTGCGGGTGAGCGAAGGTTCCCGTCAGGATGAATGCCGCGAGTTGCAGAAAAAAACTCAAGACGCCCGCTCGCGGCTTGAGTCAATTCTGCGGCGTCTTAAAACGCTGAATAGTGCCTAACAACTTTTGAGGATAATCCCATGGCTGAAGCTGAAAGAATTAAACAAAATGCCGAAGCGGGTGCTGCGGCGGGTGTTGCGGGGAGTGATACGAAGGGTGCTGCGGGGGGCGCTACGAGAGGCGTGGCGGGAGGTGTTGCAGGGGGTGCTACGAGAGGCATGGCGGGAGGCGTTGCAGGGGGCGCCACAGGGGGCGTTGCGGGGAGTGCCGCGGGAAGCACTGAAGCAAGCGCCGAAGAGAAAACCGAAAAAGTCACCTCCGTACGAGTGAAAATTCTGGACAAGGAATACCAGATTAACTGCCCCTTATCCGAGAAAGATGCGCTACTCAAATCTGCGCGCTATCTTGATGAGAACATGAAGAAAATCAAGAGTGGCAGCAGCATTCAGGGCATTGAAAAAATCGCCGTGATGGCCGCTCTCAACATCACCAACGATATGCTCAGCAAGAACCGCGTCATCAACGAACAGCGGCTGGACACTTTGCAAAAAGTTCAGGGGCTGTCAGACAAAATTGATGCGGCACTCAAATCGTAATTGTATTTACTTATTCCTTGTGGCATTCTTACATCGGCTCGGTGAGATATCCGGGCTGAAGTTCCCTGGAGCATTTGCCAATTAGAAATGTTCTTGAGCCTATATGCAGTGTAATTGGAGGCAACTCGATAGATGTTGTTGTGCAAGTCCGCAAGTCGGAAAGCCTTATGCATCGCGGGAGCCACCACCTGAACCTCAGGGTTCAGGACAAACCTGATAGCGGTGTTTCGGGGGGCTTGTCTCCTCCTCAATCAAGGCCGGGCGGACCCTTCTGCGGCGACTCCCGCACAATTAAATCTCCGCAGCAAAGCCGCCACAACACTTCAGCCTCAACATGACCGAAGCCACGCGAACCCTCCTGCGCCAATCAACACGGCAAGCCCGCCATAACCTTTCAGCGGAAGCCCAGGAGCTTGCTGCGGCAAAACTGTATGAACAAGTTACAGCACAGGATTTTTTTAACAACGCCAACATCATCGCTTTCTATCAAACGATAGATGGCGAAATAAGCCCGCAACTTCTCCTCAATGCCGCATTGCAAGCAGGCAAGTCTTGCTACCTGCCCATAATAGAGGCAGCCCATGCGGATGATGCAGCACAGGATATACACGACGAGCAAGAGGCAGCACCGGCATCATCCGACAACGATACTCAGCTGATTACATTCGCCCCGGTTACCGAAACCACCGTGCTGCAAAAAAACAAATGGGGCATCGCCGAGCCGCCCGCCGAAAACCGCTTGCCCCCTGCGCAATTTGACCTGATGTTAATACCACTGGTTGCCTTTGATACCCAATGCAATCGCCTGGGCCTAGGCAAAGGTTTCTATGACAAAACCCTTGCCTTCAAACACGCCAACCCCAAAAGCAAACCCCTCCTGGTTGGCCTGGCCCACGAATGCCAGTTGCTGGACAACATGCCAACAACAAGCCACGATGTGCGGCTGGATGCCGTGGTTACAGACCGAAAAATCTACCTCTCAAAGTAAGCCCGAACCTGCGATTTTGGGCTAAACCAGCAAACCGGCAAAATCTGAAATAGTGACTATACTTGGGGTAGTCATTGAGAGGTTATAGCTACTATGAATGAATTCACCGCGCTCGTGTTCCTCCTGCTCATGCCGGGAATACTGGGCATTCTGATATTGGACTCTCTGGTTGAGCACCGCCCCTGGCCGCCATTTTTGTATACGATTTATGCCATAGTGTTTGGTATATCTGTTTATATAACCGAACAACTTGGCTTGTGGGCCTGGCAATGGTTTGTTGCTTTGCTTTATTGGGAAACGCCGTCCTTTTCCCTTCTTAGTGCATGGAATAATATCAATGGGAGTGGGGCAAAGTTTGAGCCAGTAGAAATAATTTTCGGAGTTTTGATATCTATCCCGCTCGCGGGGTTCCTTTCTTTCATTGTTGATAATAAACTCGTCCACCGAATCGCACAGCGCCTGCACATATCTAACAAATATGGCGATGAAAATCTCTTTTCCTATTATTTGAATATTGAAGATATCAGTTGGGTTAATATTAGAGATATCCAGAACAACTTGACCTACCAAGGGCAAATAGGTTGGTTTTCCGAAAATGCGAAGATTCAAGAGATTGTTCTGCACAATGTAACAGTTTATACTTACGCTGATGCTAAAAGGTTATATGAACTACCCTCAGTCTATTTGTCTAGACCCCAAGGGTGCTTTATAATTGAGGAAATGTCAGAATTTATTTGAAGTCAATGAAGGAGGAAATGAGATGAGAATTCAAAGGTCACGATACGATAACCGCAATTGGGGGCCAACAAAAAAGATGATTGACCCGAACGATCCACGGGCCAACAAGCGCCCCCCTAAACCAGCCCCGGGCAGACCGCAACCGGAGAATAAAACCGAAGCCGCAAAACCTCACAGTAGTGGGTGAAACCTGCCCTTGTTGCACCCCACCCCGGAATTGGGTAACCTTGCCACCTGTCAGGTTCGTCAAGAATTCTTGGGCGGGCTGGTAACGGGTATATTGGAGAACATGAAACATGAGCAAAGCTGCAACAATCCGACCGGCGGAGTTGGCCGATAGTGAGGCCATCGCCGACATTTACAACTGGTACATTGAAAACACCACCATCTCGTTTGAGGAACAGGAAGTAACGGCGAAGGAAATGGAATCGCGGATGTGTTTTGATGATGACACTCAGCCGTGGCTGGTTATGGAAGAAGCGGGCGAGGTGATTGGCTTCGCGTCTGCGGCATTGTGGAAGCCTCGCTCGGCCTATCGGTTCTCACGGGAAGTGTCCATCTATCTCAAGCCTGGCGCAACCGGGCAATCTTACGGCAGGCAACTTTACACCCGGCTGATGGATTTGATGCGGGAAACACCAATACACCTCCTAATCGCCGGCATCGCCCTGCCCAACCCGGCCAGCATCAAGCTACACGAAAGCTTGGGCTTCACCAGCGTGGGCACCTTCAAAGAAATGGGCTTCAAGTTCGGCGAACGCCTTGATGTGGGTTATTGGCAGCTTGAGTTGTAACAGACTCAAATAAAGACATCTGTTGCCTGTTGAAGGTCGGAGCCGAGTCGGAGCGATTCCATATCCAATCTACTGGAACGCAAGCAAAGGAACGCAGCGGGAACGTACATAATCTTTTGGCCATGGGCCTCTCGAGTACCCCTGATACTGCGAGTTGTCATGATAGGTAATGTCATTATCTTTTTACCGCGCACTAAACTGGTCAATGCTTTCAGGCCATTTTTTGAATCTACAGCATGGTCGCTCCACTTCACTTCAACGGCGGCGGCCACTCGCGACTGATCTGGCGTTAACTGCACGAAATCCACCTCTCCTGTATCCCACCGAGCATAGTGCAGATTGGCACTTTGATCTCTGGGTTGCAGGTGCATAGCCACCCCGGTCTCCACTAGAGCACCCATGTGTTTACTGTCTTCAGGCAGGTTGGAATAGAGCGCGGCACGCAATGACGGGTTAGTCAGATAAACCTTGAAAGCCGTCACCCGTTTGAAGTGACGGGCATCCTGGTCCAATCGGTAGGAACGCTGGATAAGGAAAGCCGCCTCCAGATATTCCAAATACTTGTTCAAAGTTACTTTGTTAATGTTGGCGCCTTTTGCCAGACTGTCCAAGCTCACTTCCTGGCCGGTGTTGTAGGCCAGCATGGCGAAGAAGCGATGCAGTTCTTGCACATTCGCCACACCGTATAGACTCGGTAAGTCTCGCAATAGCACCTTGTCCAATATGTCTTGTTTGATGAAACGCGTAGGCTGCTCGCGCACCGGTTGACTAAACACTGCCTCTGGAAAGCCACCGTAATTGAGCCAGTCCACGAATTCCCGGTTGAGAGCAGTTATGTTGGTGTATTCGATATTTTTACTTGAAGAGTTATCCGACTGGTTTTTGAAGTCTAGGTATTCACCAAAGGTCAAAGGCGGAAGGTAAAACTCCGTAATGCGCCCGGCACCAGATTCCATACTCTTATGACGCAGGGCGGCGGTAGCGGAACCAGTGGCGATGAAGTGAATGTTTGGTTTGGTATCCACCAACACTTTCAGATGCCGCTCCCATTCATTCAAGTACTGAATTTCGTCCAGAAAGACATACAGAGGTGCTGAAGAATCCTGCCGGGTAAAACGCCGCTCAAACAAACCCACCAACTTGTCCAGTGGCATACCCACAAACACCGGGGCTTCAGTGGAGCAGTACAAGATATGCGTCGCAGGCACGCCCTTTGCCAACAACTCCCCTATGGCGTGATGCACCATGACAGTTTTACCGATACGGCGCTGACCCAGCAACAACACGGCACGCCGCACTTCACGCTGCTCAACCAGAGCCAAAAAACTAGGCAGATAGGCGCGGTGTTTTAGGTCAGCGTATGGCACAGCAGCATCGGCCTGCCACCAGGGGTTGGCTTCGTCCAGGGCATTAAGTATTTCTGATTCAGTAACTTGCAACATTTCAGGCCATTAAGCATATTTGAATGGCGCTATTATACACAAATAAGCATACTGCTCTATGCTTATTTGCTATTTTTTGATATTTCTAATGATTATCAGATGGTTAGAATGGGGTTGAAATCAGATTTTGGCAAGAAATAGGGCTTGTGCTGACCAAAGACCTGATGGTAAATATCTCAAATGTGCTAATCCGCTAGAATCTCTTGACAAGCGTACAGGGAACAGTATGTATGGTTGTGTTCATGCGTCAGGCGGCGATGGCCCTGAGAACACCTCTTGGTATGTGTACAAAGTTGATTATTGAGTTCAACCTTTGTGTTGTCCACTGCCAAGGCTGTGCATTTGCTTCAAGCAGCCAAGTAGCATAATGCTCCCGCTCAGCCCACCCCAGCCCCAAAACCTCACAAGGAAGAATATGTTATGCCTGAGTCTCAACCAACATACCCTGAGATACTTGAAGCTGCTCATCTATGGAGGAACGATATGAAGGTGCCGCCCCTCCCTAGCGTAGTGAAAACAGATGAAGACGTTATGAGAATTAAATGTTTGCGTGACCGGAGAGAGAAGTTGCTTGATGCAGCAGGTAAATACGGACAAGAAGAATGGAAAAAAGTGCACGATTTACTGACTGATGAGGAGTTTGAGGAGAAATGGCAAGACCTATAAAGCCAACCAAGCAAGAAGCAATACCTGCCCACCATCGCACCAGACCCATCTGAGTTCCCCAATCAGGCTGTAACAGGCAACCGCATCCCTAGATAATACTGATAACATCAAATCTGCCTGCGAAACATAAGGCAATAGCCATGACCACACCCATATTCATTCACGCTTTTCTCGCCCTTCTGGCAATTCCGATGGGGCTGTATATTTTTTCCACCACGAAAGGCACACCCAAACATAAATTGCTGGGGCAGGTTTGGATAATTATTCTGGTGATTGTTTCCATATCTGCTATTTTTATACAAGAAATAAACTCAGGTGAATACTCGCTTGTTCATTTGTTAATTCCATACACATTGATTGCATTAACCTATTCAATATGGAACATAAGAAAGTTTAGACAAACAAGAGAAGCAAAATACAAACGTGCCCATATGCGCTCCATGATTGGAGTTTATCTGGGAGCACTAATTCTCGCAGGGGCACTGACACTACTGCCCGGCAGGATTTTTCACGAAATGTTATTCAGCACAAACACCGCGCAACATCCTCCAAATTCTGCGCTACCCCATGCTCCAGCCAGGCAGGAAACAACAGCAACTTCCCAGCCTCCGGCGCCACGCGCATATTGAAAGCATTCTCCGCCCGAGCACCGTCTGTAACTAGCGGCATCATCCATCGCGCCGCGCGATTGAGAATTAACATTCCCCCACAATGAATTAATCACCGGCAACTTGTGAAGGTCCTGACGCGAAAAATACGAAGTGAAGCCGGTGGAATATTCCCTGGTCGATTCCTTTCGCCCCGCCCGGTCGTCATCACGCAACTTCAGATTGAAATCAATCAGCTTCTGCCTGATGGTCTCGTAGTCAGGATACTAGGCCTCGTAAATGAGGGTGGGAAACAGTATCCGCAGCCCGTCCTGTTGTAAAACCCATCAAGGGTCCCTGAGAGCAAATATCTCAAATGTACTAATCCGCTACATGGGATTGAAAACACCCCCTGAAATAGGCATGATGCTGCTAGGGTTGCCTGTGGGTAAGTGTCTCAAATGTACTAATCCGTTATAACGACTGTAGTGGTTTACCAAAAGTGTTTAACATGACAACCCAACGCGTCATGACGCTGTGATTTCCCGTTTGCATTAACCCAGAAGGAAACTACAATGAAAGTATCTATTGCTGATATACGGTTCTCGAAACCCGAGATTTCGTTTCTCAAGAGCAAGTTTAATATCGTAGCTAGCGATGTTGAGGATGATGATATCCCTAGCATCGTCAAGAAAGCGAAGAGCCTAAAGGGCAAGATGCCGAGTCCTAGGCAGGAACGGATTAGAGAGCGGCTCATCAATCGCCTGACTGGCAGTGCGCGCCGCTGGCACGTTCAAGGAAGAACGATAACGCGAGAACAGATCGAAGAAGCGATGGATGCTTATGATGCCTATATGCGTGACGAATGCGATCCAAAGACAAGAGAATATTTTGACCGCTTCGGTCAGCCCCAAAAATACTATGTGCGCTCAACTCGCGAGAGAAAAAATCGTGTTTATCCAACCAAACCTATTGCGAGTAAATCTGTGGGTAGAATGCTCAGAGGTGGTTGGGGCGGGAATGGGAAGTTTGGCCCAGCAGGGAGGCTTCATGAGGCGGGGTACATCATAGTTGATAAAAATGACAATCCTGTAGACGTGCCTGAAAAGGTTTCCTACAAACAATCTGATCGTATTAGGCATTGTGCACTCAATTATTATATTGAACCTGCACGCGAGAGAGAGAAGGAATCAGTTGACATTAAGGTTGGTGATCTACACAGCGAAATTGGCTTATCACAAAGCCACCCCAATGTGTGTCAGGTTCTGGAAGGGCCCAAATTTTTTGAGCTAGCAAATCTTCATCAACCGACCAAAAAAGGCCCACCTAATAGTTCTACGACGACCTATACTTACACTCTGATTACGCCCAAAAGCTCTAGGTCAGACATGCCTGTAACAACAAACCTAATTCTATATGGTCCCCCTGGAACAGGAAAAACTTATCAAACTGCTGAGAAAGCTGTGCAGCTTTGTGATCCAGAGTTCTCTATTGATAGCCGTGAAGCTCTGATATCAAGATACCGAGAGCTAGTTGAAGAGGAGCGCATAGAATTCGTTACTTTCCATCAATCCTTTACTTACGAGGAGTTTGTGGAGGGTTTACGCCCAGTTACAGATGGAGTTTCTAATGGCGGAACAACGAGCAATGGCTTCCGACTGGAAACGCAAGAAGGCATATTCAAGGCCCTCAGTAAGCGAGCTCAGAACGATTCGGGCACACCGTCCGTTGGTGATGATGGCGCATCATCCCATTCAGGCTCCGTTAGGAACTACGTTCTAATCATTGATGAGATAAACCGGGCAAATATTTCTAAAGTTTTTGGAGATTTGATTACACTACTCGAGCCAGACAAGCGTCTTGGCCAAAAGAATGAAATAAGGGTAACACTGCCCTATTCAAAAGATTCATTTGGTGTGCCAGCGAACCTACACATCATTGGGACAATGAACACTGCTGACCGATCCATTGCGCTTCTCGATACAGCGTTGCGACGTCGTTTCAAGTTTCGTGAGCTCATGCCGGAACCAGATAAGTTATCAGAATATATAGATGGAATTCCGATTCGCAAGATGCTCACCAAGATGAATGAGAGAATTGAATACCTATTTGATCGTGAACATCAGATTGGTCACGCTTACTTCATGGAGTGCAAAACAAAGGAAAATGTCGAGGAAATAATGCGCGGTAAGATTATTCCTTTGCTGACGGAGTATTTTTACGAGGATTGGTCAAAGGTTGCGGGAGTGCTTGAAGATACCTACAAGGATAGCAAAGGCAACTTTGAAGGTAATTTTTTGAAACGTGAGAAACTTACATTTGATGGGTTTGAATCAAATCATAAGGTAAGCGATAGGTATCGATGGAGTGTGAAAAAAGATGTCTTTGACTTCTCAGGGTTCAAATAACCATGATTCATCGAACCATCTCCGAATGGGAAGTGATCAAGCACGACCCAGACTTGGATAATGAAAAAACCATTCCGGATGAAGCAGCGAGCAGAATTGCAGCCACTGCCGCTGCTTTTTCATTGTCTGGGTTAAGCGGTCGTAGGGTACTTGAACACAGGCGCGATGGATTGAGGGCAAGAGGAGTTGTTGGTCTCATAGCCGCTGAGGGTTGCTCGCTGGAGATTTTGCCTAAGATTGATATCCACGATTCCGACACGACGGAAGAAAATGTCAAAATTCGTCAAAGGCTAATCTACATGTTGGAAGTTGCACTTGATATACGTATTGACGTGGGTATGATAACTGAACTTGAATGGCAAAAAGAGACTTTGCTTGAAGTCCTGATAAGAGCTTTCTCAGAGAAGTTGATTGAAGCTGTTCGCAAGGGAGTGCCTCGTCGCTATATCGAACAAGAGGACGATCTGCCGATGCTACGCGGCTCTCTCAATGTTACTCGACAGTTCACTGTACATGCAGCTAACCCTTCCCATCTTGCTTGTCGGTTCAATACCCTTTCGGAAGACATCGCGATAAACCAGATTATGAAGGCAGCAGTAACTCTCTTGCGGCGTCACGCGCAGACTTTTGACAATCAGCGCCGATTGAGAGAACTTGAGTTCGCTTATAGCGATATTGCTGAGGTCCCGGTTGCTGCACTGCGTAGGAATAAGCCCATCATTAACCGCACCAACGAGCGTTGGCGCGATCTTTTCAACTTGGCGTGGTTCCTGTTGGAACACTGTTTCCAGACTACGACCAGCGGCAAAGGCCGTGGCTTTTCTCTGCTGTTTGAGATGAACACATTATTTGAGCGATATGTTACTCGTCTTGCTATCCGTGCGCTTTCTGGAACAAATATGATTGTTGTTCCGCAGGGAGGATTAAAGTTCTGTTTAATAAAAGAACCTGATAAGGGCTTGTTCCAAACTAAGCCGGATATTTTGATAGAATATGATGACGAAGTAATCCATATCGTTGATACAAAATGGAAGCGCATTTCTAAGCAAATTGATGATTCTAAGCAAGGCATCAGCCAAGGCGATGTGTATCAGATGATGGCCTATGGTCAAGTGTATCAGTGTCGCAAACTCACACTGTTGTATCCACATCACGGTGGCCTAGGAGAGGACGAAGGGGTTCATTCATCATATCGGGTTGCTAAGCAGGAGGCTCGTCTGAGGTTTGCAACTTTTGATGTGGCAAAGGACAAAAAAATAGTTGAACGGCTTCACCAGCTACTGCGTTGGCAATAGCCTTTCGATGGTGCAACCTGCCATCGGTTACTATCAGGTTCATGTCTACCAAGGCGAAACCACCAAAAACGTCGGCGATTAGACGTTCATCCAAAAAGACTACGCTCAGCGTCACGCTGAAGGGGCTACCCTTTTGACATATCCGTTCCGAGTTCTGATTACCTTCACCGCACTGCGCTTTCCTTTTGCACCTACTCCTGAATTGAACAACCTTGTCACCTAATTCAGCCCTCCAAACCATCCATCCCCCCAACCCCCGGACAGCCCCGCCCCCAAGCGTTACCTTGCCACCCTTAAACACACAGTTCCCCATAGCCCCCTTAGCCCACCCCAAAAAAACACTAGACAACCCGATTTTTCAGGGTTACCCTGCCTCTTTAATGACACACAGGGCATCCACCCACAGCCCCTAGACACCCCGTGTTTTAAGGGCTACCCTGTGAGCCGAGAGTGCCCCACCGGGCTGGACAAACCGCCTTTTCGGGGTTACCCTGCGGCTTTATTGCTTTATTTAAACCCATAAATAGATAGACAAACAGCGGAGAGATACGATGAAACACAAGTTCCCTTTCAAACGCAGCACTATCGCCGCGGGATTTATTCTCGCTGGCTTGTCGTTGCCCGTAGCGGCACAGCAAGACGACGACGATGTTGAAGAGATAATAGTAACCGGTTCCTATATCCGGCACTCCCCTCTTGACGCGCCGTCCCCGGTTACTGTTGTTGACCGCAACAGCATTGAAGCGCAGGGGGCGAGTGTGCTCTGGGATGTCATTCGCAATCTGGAAGTGAACTCCGGTTCCGACACCAGCATTGCCGGCTCGCTTGATCCCGGCGGCGTTTCCCTCAGCCAGCTAACAGGCACCGCGCAGGCGAACCTGCGTAACCTGGGCGGCAACTCAACACTAACTCTCATTAACGGCAGGCGCATGACACCTGCCGCCGCGGTGAGCAGTTCAGGTCAGGAATATGTTGACCTGAACACTATCCCTCTGATGATGACCGACCGTGTTGAAGTGCTCACCGATGGCGGCTCGGCACTGTATGGTTCCGATGCCGTGGCCGGCGTAGTCAATGTGATTATGCGCACCGAGTATGAAGGTTTTGAACTGTATGGCGAACTGAACGGCATTGAAGCAGCCAGCAATCTGTATGACCAAAGAGTTAGCGGCATCTGGGGTTGGAGCAGCAATGATGGCAACACCAACTTCGTGCTGTCAGCCGAACACTTTGAGCGCGACCATGTCAGCGCGGAATACTCCAGCTACTATGACCCGGATGCCGGTTCGTACAACTCCAGAGTAGGTGCCCTTGGCACACCGTTTACGAACACAAACCTGGGCTTCTACACCGAACCCGCGTATGTGAATGAAGAACTCACCGCCTTGAATATTGCAGAAGACAATAACGCTACTCCAGTGCTGGGAGACCCCCTGTGCACCACTTTGTCCGGCCCCAATGGTGCTTTCTATCGTGACAACCGCTATAGCGGCCTGGGGGGAAACAACGCCAACTGCTTTGAGAACGGCGTGGATTTCAGCACCATTGCCACCGGCGGGGAGCGCAGAAGTGTGGCTTTATCGTTTGAGCACAGCTTCAGCGACTCCGCAGAGATTTACGCCTTCGGTTCCTGGTCCGATGTCACAACCGACCGCGAAATCGGCGGCGGCCGCGTCGCTTCCCGTTCTGTCCATTACTACATTCCCCCTCCGGGTTCGTCACAGCCTGACAGGGCAGCGCGAGAATTGGTAGCGGGAGACGTGGCAGCGGGGGTGGTGGCAGCGGAGCTGGTGGCGGCGGGTGTTTTTCCCGATACAGCGACAGCAACAATGATAATAACAGGGCGCAGAGAAAACATCCCGGAGGCATTGCGGCCTACTATTGATACATCGATAGCAGCAGCAACAGCGGTAATAACGGGGCCCAGAGACCAAATCCCGGGGGCATTGTTGCCCTTTGTTGATGGCGCGATAAATGCTCCATTGGGATTCTTAGGTGGCTTAAGCCCACTAGCAGCAGTCACTATGGGGGGGGGTGCCGCCCAGCTGGGCGGGTTGGCAGCATTCGCGGGAAATGCCGTCCCCACGGCTGACGACATCACCAATTCGCCGCTGGACAGACGCAATGGCGGGCTGGGTACTGGTATGTTTGGCGGCGCAACAGCAATCGGTTGGCCCCGAAACGGCGAGGAGGCCCAAACCTTCAGCGACACCGCGCAGATTCAACTGGGTATTCGCGGCGAGTTTGAGGTGGGTGAGCGTAGCTACAACTACGACGTCAGCTATGCCTTGTCCAGTTCCAGCATAGAGCAAGACTATCTCACCCTGAACCGATACAAAACCGAGATGGCATTGCAGGGTTTGGGTGGCCCGAACTGCACCCCCAACGGCATACCCAACCTTGATTATGCCAATCATCCTGCCACCTCAGCAGTTTGGAGCGGGTTTGCAGACAACTTCAATGATCTTCCCTTCCCGGGCTACATTCTGAATCTGCGGGAAGTATTCTCTTACGCGCTGACCAGCAACAACCACGGCAAGGATGGCTGTATGTTCTACAACCCGTTCCTTACCGCATTGAGCAACCCCGATGTGGCCAATGACCCGGAGTTGATTGCCTGGATGCGGGAAGATGTGAGGCGCGCTGACAAGCGCAACAAGCTGGGAGTGATTGATGCGATAGTCTCCGGTGAGCTATTTGATATGGCTGGTGGAACCGCACAGTTTGCGACCGGGTTGCACTATCGGGAGCGCAATGCGAAATCCCGTGCACCAACAATCAATCTCCCCGGCGTGTCGGCCGACTTGCCGGGGGGCATGGACCCCATCATCGGTTATAACGCTGATGGTTCGGAGATACGCGGCTATGTCACCGGCAACCTGGAATGTTCCAACTGTATCTTCAACTTTGACCACGACCGCAATGTAAGCGCCATATTCGTGGAACTCTCACTGCCTTTCGCAGAAGATGTGGAGACACAGGTGGCGCTTCGCTATGAGGATTATGGTGAGAACATTGGCGCCGAACTCACCTCAAAGATTGCCATGAGCTGGCGGCCAATAGATGAGTTGCTGTTGCGCGGTTCTTTCTCCCAGTCGTTCCGTGCACCAAACATCGGCGTGGTGTTTGAGGCGTTTGAGGCATCCTCAACATCTGTACAAGACCCCATCTCTAACAGGTTGGTTCGTGCAAACCTGCTGGAGCCAACTAACGAAAATGCCGAGGCGGAGAGTTCATTCACTTTGGGTGCACCGAACCCGAACCTCGGTAACGAATACGCCGACACCTATAACATTGGCTTCCAGTGGACACCAGGCGGTGCCCTTGATGGATTCAGCTTTGGTGTGGATGCCTGGCTATTTGAGGTGGAAGACCGGGTGTTGCCGCAGGTTCCGCGCGCTGCCCTGCAACCGGAGATTGACCTATTCAATCAGGTGAAGCAGGACCCGACCAAATATGTTTTCAACGGTTCAATTGCTCCGGCTCATCATTCGTTCTATACCCAGCAATATCAGCCTTGCAACCCTGACGACCCAGCGCTGACACCGTATGACCCCGATAATCCACCGGAGGATGCTGATGAACTACGAGGGACTCGAGGGGATTGTGTGGTTGACCCCCGTGAATACAGGATAAGCGGCGTTCAGCGTCTGATTGGCAGCACCGTTGCGAGTTTGGTAACCATCCAACTTCCGGCTGTGAATGCAGGCAACATAGAGGTAAGCGGCGCAGATCTGAAAATGGGATACAACTGGGATAACGACTGGGGCACCTTCCGCGCAGGCTTAACCTTCACTCATGTTCACCAATATCTGGTGCAGGATATTCCAGGCTTTGAATTCGGCTTGCAGGAAACAGGAAGAACTGATGCGGCAGGTGTAAACGGCGATGCTCCAATAGTTCGCTCAGTGCCCGACAACAAGGGGCACGTATCCCTTAGTTGGACAAGAGGCAACCACTCAGTGGCGGTGTTTAACCGACATATTGGTTCCTACGAAGTGCTTAGCTACAGGAACAATGTGCCTAGGACATCAAGCAGATTGTTGCCCTATCTGAAAGGCAAGATTGACAGTTATGATACTTGGGATATCCAATATAACTACACCCACAACTGGGGCAATGATTCACTGGGCACAACCCATTTCTCCTTTGGTTTGATTGATGCGTTTGATGCGGAGTTGCCCCTACACGCCTTCCAAACCTATGACTCATCGGTTTTTGATGCCCGTGGGCGCAGGTGGTATGGCCGGGCGCGGTGGGAGTTCTGAGCCTGATTGCTAACAGGTAATAATCTAAAAGCGGCGATGCTTTGGTGCCAAACACCAGCATCGCCGTTTTTCATTTAATTAAGGAGCCAGATATATGGTAAATAGCCCAAAACTCGTTATAGTGGCTGGCGCAGGGTCAACCTATTCGGATGGCGAGACGAAGAGACCGCGGTCTCTTCGTCCGCCTCTAGGTAAAGGGTTTTTCCAACAATGTAGCTGGGACAAAAGCAAAATAGTCACGGACCTATTGAGTGCCATCATGCGTGATCTTAATACAGACTACAAGCTAGATCCGATAGGCGGTGCTGAGACTAATGATGACTTGGAATACATTCTAACAAAAGTGTACACGGATGTTAACGTACTCCATAGTAGTAGAACAACCATTAAGTCACGTGAAGATCTTTTGCGGAACCTAATCAAACTACTCAACACTAGGTTAGCTAAAACCACCAATGCATTAAAGACCAAACGTACATCAGGCATAGGGAAAATTATTTCTTGGTATCTGAAACATGGATTCAAACCAGAAGACATCTGCATCATAACTTTTAACTATGATCTCCACATTGAAAAAACCCTTCTTTTATTAAATGACCAAAAGCAACATCACAAACACGAAGGCAAAATTTTAAATTTTCCATACCTCTATAACTTGAAAGACAAGCCCGTAGTATTAAGATCTCAAGAAAAAAGCATAAAAAAGTTCCCCAAAGCTTCCTACTCAACCCGCTGCATCTCTCTGCTTAAACTGCACGGTTCTCTTAACTGGTTTTCCCTGCATACATCAAGTAACCCGTCGATTAAAGCTTTGTTCAATACGAAACGGAATATACGAATCAAACAAAGTAAGGACGTAAATGTCGTAATTCATAGCCCAAAAAGCAAGCAAGCAAAGGATATTTTCCCTGTTATTATTCCGCCGATTATAGGTAAGGGTGCCGTGATACCTAAGCAAATGGCAAGATTATGGCCTTTGGCCGAGAATTGGCTGGATACTGCAACGGAAGTTATCGTGTTTGGCTACTCTTTTCCTGTAACCGATTCAGAGGGCGTTCATATGCTTGAAAATACCATTGGACAAAGCCAGCATTGCCGCCATATTTTTTCTATCAACCCAGACCCATCCGTGATAACTAGAATGGGGATGATACCGAAAAGAAAACCGGTGACTTTGTTTCCAAACATTAATAGTTTTATGAACTTTCTTAAACAAATCTAAGTATTCGCAAATAACGTTGTGAGTGATGACAGTAATTTGGGGCGAATATGTTAAACGGGCAACTAAGAAATATCTGCATAATACTTTATTTATTATCATCTTCTTTTCTCGCATAAAGCTCATAAAGCTCGCTACAGACAGCGTCAATCCATAGATACTTGAGCGGCCCAGGCGTGACATCTTGATTCGTTGCCCACCCCTCGGCTAATTCTTCAATTGAGTCCAAACTAGACTCCATGGTTGGGTATATGGCAGGCCATTCCTTATAACACGCTTCAGCATTATCGGCTTGGTCCCTGTCCCACTCATTCTCAAGAAGCAGGTGTGGCCAGATTGTTCTAACATTCCCTACCCAGAACTTATCAGGCCGAAGGAGGCAGGCGATTTCAGAGCCTACGCTAATATCCAGATATGAGATGTCTGCCTTACGAATTGTATTCGGGATGTCATTAACCCTTAACTGACCGCCATTAAATTCATTAGCAAGACGAACAATACTTGAGTACGAGCCAGGCTGTTCAAGAATTAGTTCGCTGAGGGCACGTTTACTAGCGCTGTAGTTTCCAGCGCGGTTGGTGTGACCTACGGCAATCTTCGCAAAATCTTCCTTTTTGTCTTCAATCAAGAGTTCTTTCAATTGCGAAGATATGTTTGCTCTCATTAAATAGTGGCGTTTAACTTTAGGCATATCTAAATTGATGCTATCTAGGTAATTAGGCATTATGATAAACCTGCTTTTCGTTTGCTGAATGGGCACTATACCACGAATTCCTTCAGCCCTATTCTAATCATAAAGTAGTAGGGTTATGCCCTGTCAGAAGCGGGAGTTTCTTTATTGACATCACTCTGTATGAATTCCAGCGCATAGTTATAAAACTTTGGGAGAAACCCTTGCGCTGCTTGATATTTCCTCTCAATGTCTTCTATAGTAATATTATCTAGCTGTGCAGATGCGAGATCGTTATGAACAAGATTATTTCTCTGTTCTCCTAGCTCTAAGAAAGACTCTACAGCTTCATTGAAATCGCTATCTTTTCTCACTTTACCTTTCATGAACTCTGTAAAATTTGCTTCATCCTTGTTGGAGCCGGAAAAATAGGAGTAAAATTTATTGGCTTGCCTTTTATCCCATTGAAAGAGACTGTGGAAGTTACGATCAAGCATTTTGTTGTAAACAAAGTTTTCTATAATCTGCCCTTGATGCCCCACTAACGTCCCCACAAGGTTACGAATTGTAATTATAGTCATTCTTTCTAGGTGGCTGGCAACTGAAATGACGATTGTTTTCAGTAAGGTTTCCTGTAACAGCAACCCTACTGGTAATATTTCATCAGTTTCTTTTAGCACCTCATGATACATCTGGAACAGTCGTTCCAGCTTTTCTTTTGAATCGCCTGGGATTTCTATTAAGTTGGTCATTTTTGTTCCTCCCTGTTCTGATTGTCATAGGGGCTTGATTAGTTCAGTAGCAAGCTTCAGTCGTATACGAACATTTTCCTGACTCATGGATGTTCGTTGGGATGCCATTTCAAAGTCTGGATTATTAGCCAACCGCTGAACGGAATTCACATCCACAGTGCCATTAGGTAGTTGACGCTTTTTATAGCAATCGCGCAGGGAGGCCACGAACACCCCCTCAAAAAGAGCAATTCTGAATCTGCCTTTTTGTTTAAAAATCTGAGATACTGGTTGGCAGGCTCGAATAAATGCGAGGAAGATATCGTGTAGAAACACTAAATCCTGTTCTGGCAGATTACGCATACCTTCACAGAACTTGTTTAAGAACCTGTATTTTGAGGATTTGTACTCGTCGCCGCTATCTAGGAACGCTAAGACACGCAATATCACCTCAGTGTCTCGCTGTGAAGGGGACGGGCTTGCCCCATAAAGTTTACGCCAGTCAGGATGAAAATTAAGTTCTTCCAATGCGTTTATGAAGGGAGATTCATACACGCAAGAACGAATTTGTTGTGGTGACAGGTTAACACCACCGGTGTTGAGGCGATCAAATATCTCGAAAGCGGCAGCAGAGTTTTTCGGATCGTGTTGCTGGATAATTACTGTGCGTAATGTCCGTATTAAAATATCCTCTTCCAGATCCTCAAACGTGAGGCCATGCAATCGTCTTTTTTCATTGTTAGCCGAGTTTTTTAAATATAGACTGAAATCGGAAAACAAGGAATTGTCATCAAGCATATCTTGTGGCAATGAAAGTTTGTTTTGGCGCATTTCTTTACTGATTTCCACTGTTTTTCTGGGGCGAGGAAATCTGCCTTTGCTAAAATAGTAGATTGACAACAACCGTTGCTGACCATCTACAATCCACAATGGGGCACTCTTTACTATGTCTTTCACAGGTTGGTAAAGAAATATTTGTGGTACAGGTAGGTTCAGAGCCAACGATTCAATGAAGCGCGAGGCTTTTGACCTGTTCCACACGAAAGCGCGCTGGAAAAAAGGAATAGAAATCTTTCCTTTATCCAGAAAATTGCACAGGCTGACGACGTTGAAATCGTTAGGAACCACGGAAATTGAATATTCGGTATCTTCGCTGATTTCTTCGTCGACATCATCACCCACATGTTCAATTTCTGGGTTTTTAAAAGGCGTAATATCCTCATTTGTGGGAATCGCTTTTTTTGAAATTTCTGTACTTTTCATGGACTAAGTCTCCTTCGGTTGTTATCTTGATGCTCTTAAAGTATAGGCACTAGGGCATCATATTTACAAGCCACAATATAGCACATTATATTGGAAAAGGGCATTATATGTAGCGAACTAAAACATTTGAGACATTTATACTCGAAGTCGCGAAAAGCAGTATAGCGAGTATTGATAGATTTGCGGCGGGTTTTAATATCGGAAAAGATTGATGCTTGACGGCTACCACTGTACAGGGTAGCATCCCAATCTCCACATCACTAGTTTGCTGGGTTCTCACTGGAAAATCTTGGAACTGTAGTTGAGGAACCACAATCTGCAACCAGAGAGGGGTTGCCATGAAAATTAGGCGTATATCTATCAGCAATTACAAAGGCATTGAGAAGTTGGAGCTGGATTTTCCGATGCCTCGGATGCCGGATGACCCTGACATTATTGCCCTCGGTAGTAAGAATGGCGTGGGCAAGACATCGGTGATGGAGTGCTGTACCTTGTTGCTACTCGCAGCAACGCATAAGGAGGATGAATTCGACAACATGGTTTGGGACTATTCTATCAATATTTTGGATTTGCTTATCAAGGCAGGCAGTGACTACGCTACGATTAGTGGAGATATTGAGATAGGGAATGGTAAGCTGCAAACAATTACAATGAACATTCACCGAAATGAAAAGGTTAAAATATCTAGGAAGCCAAGTAAAATTGCAATATCTGAGGCAGCCCAGAATTCTGATAGCGACTCGGACTTAGATGACGACTTGGACGACATCATTCTGGCAGTCTGTGGTTTAAAACCTAGTCCGGTTGTTGTGAACCCATTCTTGTTTTTTCACAGTTACAGAAAGGTTGAAGAAGGTAACCCTGAGCTTGGCTCAATGGTTGAAGGGGACGTTTTGCCAAAGCGTAATATCAGACATCTGCGACGTATGCGGCATATGAAGCGGCGAGACTCTGGGTTTGATGAGTTTAAGGTAAGGATACTCCGCTCCATGATGGGCCAGGCAGAGTTATTTGAAATACAGAAAGGCGCGCAGAAAGCAAAGGAGGACAATCAAGCCAGCGTTGCCATCAAAACACTTAACTATCTTGTAGAGATTTATGCTGGTGGGCAAATTAATAAGCTAAGGCCATCAGCAGATAATACCATTGAGTTCCGGGTTGAACCGGCTTCCGACGACGAAGGAGATTCTTTTTCTTTTGATGGTTTGAGTTCAGGACAAAAGGAAATTATTTCAACGTTATTTCTCATCTGGTATCACACCCGAGAAAATCCCCAAATCGTTTTTATTGATGAACCTGAGTTACATCTGAACGAACAGTGGCATCACTCCTTTGTCAACAATCTAGTTAAACTGGCACCGCAGAATCAATATATTATCGCGACCCACTCTGAGGATGTAATGGACTCTGTAGAATTTAGTCGGCGCATCCTTCTCATGGATTCTGGTCGCAAGGAGTAGAATATGGTTATCAAAAAGGTAGGAATTCGTCCTGAGGAGGTTAAGGGGGGAACTGTGCTGTATGTTGAGGGTACAGAGGATTCTATAGACTCTACGGTGTTAAAAGCATTATTGGATAACCAAGTCAGCGTAAAGCCCATGGAATCGTTTTATGAAATTAGTAGTGTTGCAAAAGCATTGTGGCGTCACCATCCCACCTACTATTTTCTTATTGACCGAGACCATCATTCAATTTCCTATATAAACCAATGCTGGGACAATTTCCCTGACCCGAATGAATGCAACTTATTGATATGGAAAAAACGAGAAATAGAGAACTATTTTCTTGACCCGGATTATCTTGTTAAATCAATATATTTCAATGGGAAGCGAGATGAATTGGCATCGAAAATCTTGCGGTATGCAAATGATAGAAAATTCTTTGACGCAGCCAATCAAGTGATAGTGTCAATTAGAGAAGAATTGAAAACAAACTGGGTTGAAATATTCGGAGGACCATCTAACTTTCCAGACAAGAAAACTGCATTAAAGAATCTCAAGGAAGTAACCGAATTTCAGAAATATCCTGATACAGTAGCAAGAAAACTGTCTGAAGGGGAAATTGAGGAGCGTTTTAATCAGCGTGTTGAGAATATGACAGGCGGTGAGGAGGAACTTACTTTCGGTGCTGGGGATTGGCAGGATATGATTAAGGGAAGACCAGTATTGGAATCAGTGATTCATCAAACTGGATATTTTAGGGTTAACTCGGCTGACGGAAAGTTATTAGAAGGCCGAGAGAAGACCTATGAAATAGTGAAAGAGTTACTGAGGAACTCAGATAATGAAAATAATCAGCCTGAAGATTTTACCAAATTAAAGGATCTTATTCTTAGCAGGATAAGTTAGAAGCCGTTGTGACCAGACTGTTCTAACATTCCCCACCCTGAACTGCTAACCAAAAACAGCGATGCTTTGTGGTGCCAAACCACCAGCATCATATCCTCTTTCTAATGCTTGAATTCTTGCGGCAACTTGTTACTATGCGGCAATCAGAAGTAGCAACAAGAGGAACAGTCATGCCAAAAGAGAAGGTGCCATCGGTTCCCATAAATCCAGATGCCGTATTTGCATCGCTGGACGCTACTCGCGAGTCTGGAGAATTAGCTGATGCGATAGCAGAACAATCTCCCATCCGCTATCAGGCTTCCAAATTGTACCCCGATATGTTGGAACGAATCGACAGCACGGGGAAAGTTTCAGTCGGGCAATATGCCAACGGTGAATTCCGCCCTATACCAACCAAGTAGAGCAAATGTGAATTCTGGCCTGAGGCAATTGGAAAATACTCAAATCAGGTTATCTACCCGAAGCTTGTTTCAACGCTATCCGTTCCGCATAGCGTCCACTGATGTAGGTCATAAAACTGGGGATGTCGGGGCGGGCTATATCTGGGCCTGGCGGATACCAGATGTAGTCCATTTTGTTCAGTTCCTGCGCCAACTCCCTCGCTTTTTCGAAGCGGGCATTGTCATTTTGAATGGCATCAGTCAATCCATTCTCTATGGTGATTGCTATTTCTTCCGAATCCAGATTGTTACTGGTTTTGAATGCCTGACTGACGGCATCGGCGGCGATAAGTAGTTCATTGTTGTTTGCCATTAGCCTAAAGCGACTTGCGTAGAAGTCTTCTCTTAGTTCCTGAATGACTTTGCTTGCCGTTTCCATATCGTTTAGGGTAACTTCGGTTAGTTGCTGTTTGTCAACCAGATGCCACAGCGCATCGCCCCATTGTTGCAGGAAAAAAGGATAACACTGGGAATCTTCCACAATGACATCAAGCACATCGTCTTGAACGGTAATGTCTGCGTTTTGCAGAGGGATGCGGATGGCATCGGCGGCGGCTTCCCGACTCAGGGCACCAACACCTACTTTTCCAGCGCGGTCAATATATGTGGCCCCAACTGATGCAAGACGGGATATTAGACCGGGAGTGCCAGCCAGCACCAACAGGAACGGGGCTTCACCGGCAACAATCTGCGCCGTGTTGAGTAATGCTCTATAGGTTTCAGCGTCTTCCAGTGTGTGCGCCTCATCCAGTAATAGAGCGCGAGGGGTTTTTCGGCAGGCTGTGGCGAGATGGTCGGCCAGCTTGCCTCGGGTCTTGTTGCCGTTTTCATCCTTAATGCCCCATTGCGTGTTCAGGCCGTCGCCCAAGCCCAGCAAATTGCCCAGGCTCAGCGTAACGTTGCTCGGGAGCCAGTTTTGAGGTAGCAGCAACTTGGGTATATCACTAATCGCTCGCAGGCTGGCAGAAGGTGTGGCTGAAATAGGGATGACTCCAGCTTCACGGCATTGCTCTGCGAACCAACCCAACAACACAGTTTTGCCCATGCCGCGGGGACCATACATGACGATGCTCGTGTTTGGCCTTCCCGCTTTCAGTCTGTTGAGGGCATCGGAAAATGCGGCTTGCTCGGACTCCCGCCCAGCCAGATAAGGCGGCATGCCACCATAGCCAGGCGTAAAGGGGCTGGTCTTGTTCATCTACAGTTCCTGTAATTGGAATGCAGGTAAATATATTATGTAACGGTGGCGCAAGTCAACTGACAGCTACATCCAAGGGCATTTTCGGGCACTAAGTGCGGTGGGGCAACGGCACATCCTCTTGCATTGGCACGGCATAGCCGCGCTGCACCGCCGGGCGTTCGGCTATTCGGAGATACCAGTCGCACAGTTTTGGGTAGTCGCGCAGGTTTATTTGTTGGTAATCAAAGCGTGATATCCATGGCCAGGTGGCGATGTCTGCTATGGAGTAGTCATCGCAGATGTAGTGGCGGTTGGCCAGTCTTTGTTCCAGCACTTGGTAGAGGCGTGTGGTTTCGGTTTGGTAGCGTTCTTCGGCGTAGGGGGATTTGCCCGGGTTGAACTTCACGAAGTGGTGGGTTTGGCCTAGCATGGGGCCGATGTGTGCTACCTGGAACATTAGCCATTGCATTTCATTCCAGAATTGTTTGCCGCCCTGGCTCATCAGCTTGCCGGTTTTCTGGGCCAGATACATGAGCATGGCGGCTGATTCCATCAGGTGTATGCCTGCTTCGTGGTCCACTATTATCGGGATTTTGTGATTGGGGCTGAGGGTGGCGAATGGTTCTTCGTGTTGGTCGCCTTTCATGATGTCAATGGGGAACACGGTGTAGGGCAGGCCGACTTCTTCCAGCATGATGGAAACTTTGCGGCCGTTGGGGGTGGCCCAGGTGTACAGGTCTACGTTGGTGTCTGCCATGGTGTCTCCTGTGTTGCCAATATCAGTTGTTGGTATAAACAGTATATCCTACCTTCATTCGCTATTAGGCTTCCAAAGTAGCGTGTCGCCGCTTTTGCAACCGGATAAAGTCGGGTCAACATTTTTCTTGAATTTTTAATTTTAAGTTGACAGCCCTGAAAGCCCTTGCTATTGTTGCCTCAAAGCCCTTTGTATCGTGCCGATACAGCACATAACGACAGCATCCCATTAGTTGCTTGCAGGGGCTTTTACCCGACGAACGAGGAAATTGCTATGTACGATTCCAGGCAAGTTGCTAACTGGTTTATTACTTGTGCGGTCAAAGATGATAGGCCACTCACCATCATGGTGTTGGTCAAACTGGTATACATTGCCCACGGCTGGCACCTTGCTTTGCGTGACAAGCCGTTGGTTAGTGGTCCGATTGAGGCTTGGCGGCACGGCCCCGTGGTCGTTGATGTGTATAAGACTTTCAGGCCAAAAGTGAAAGGAAACACTATTACGCGGCCCGACAAAAAGTTCGGGACAATTAGAGACCCGGATGATTGTTTTTTCTTGCAGAAGATATATAACTCTTACACGAAAAAAGAAGCGTGGGAATTGTCCTACTTGACTCACTCTGCTGGCGGACCCTGGGACGTGGCCAGAAACGAAATGGGCTTGTTTGTCAGAATACCGGATGATCTTATCAGGAAACATTATCTAAATATGCTACAGAGAGCAGACCAGAGCGAGGCCATGACATGAGCGAGAAGGATGAATTAAAAAAGGCGGTGGGACGGAGCACAAAAAAAATAGTGGAAGAAACACTGGATAAGGGGATTGAGCATGAGCAGGATATGGCGAGCAGAGATGCAATGGGCCCCGAAGAATCTGGCTCTAACAAAGATGTGCAAGAAAGGATGTATGGTCTGTATGAAAAAGACAGCGACCAGATACGCACACAACGGAGTATGGTGGTTTACATTGCAATATTCACGCTATTCTTGATGATATGCTGTTTGGGAGGCTTGGCCGTTGCCGTTATATGCGATCTATTCCCCGATAGCCTCTACTATAAAGACATCATTTATGCATACACAGCACACATTACATCAATAACCGCAATCACAATCGCGCTGCTCATCGCCGCCTTCCATAGGTCCAAAAAGTCATTTGGAGATACCATTAGAGATGCATTTGACGGTAGCGGCACTTCGGGCGATCAGTAAACAACCAATACCACACAACTAGCTCAAACCACGCAGCCTTTCCGAACGGCGGCGCAACAGTTCCACTGTGGTGAGCAATACCAGAGACAATGCCACAAGAATGGTGGCCACGGCCAGAATGGTGGGTGAGATGTGTTCGCGCAGGCCGGTGAACATTTGCCAGGGCAGGGTTTTCTGGCCGGCGGAACCGACGAACAGCACTACTACTACTTCATCAAAAGAGGTGGCGAAGGCGAACAGGCCGCCGGAAATTACGCCGGGCAGGATGAGTGGCATTTGCACGCGGAAGAATGTGGTGATGGGGTCGGCGCCCATGTTGGCGGCGGCGCGCACCAGTGAGCGGTCAAACCCTACCAGGGTGGCGGTAACGGTGATGATGACGAAGGGCACGCCGAGCACGGCGTGGGCCAGCACCACTTTTATATAACCGGCGAGGTTTTGTGGCAGGCCGAGTGAATCTTCCAGCCAGTTGCCCAAATCGGAATAGAAGAAGAACATTCCCGTGGCTGAAATAATGAGTGGCACTATCATCGGTGAAATAAGCAGCGCCATGATTGCGCGTCTTCCCGGCACATGGGATTGGCTCAGGCCGATGGCCGCCATGGTGCCGAGCGTTACTGAAATGATGGTGGCAATCGGCGCGATGATAAGTGAGTTGCGCATGCTGCGTTGCCATTCGCCGCTGGAAAAGAAATCCTGATAGTGTTTGAGTGAAAATCCGGCCGGGTCCAGGCGTAGCATTTCGGGGGTGAAGGTGAAGAAGTCCTGGGCGTTGAAGCTCAGTGGTAACACCACCAGAATTGGCACGATGAGGAAACCGAAGATGGCGAAGCAAAATACTCTGAAAGAATAAAACCACAACACTTCGCCTGATGTGAGATAGCCCGGCAGGTTGTTGCGGTAGTTGCGATAGTGCAGCCAGAACAGGAAGTGCGCCCAGCCCCAGCCGATGACGGCGCCGAACAGGGCGGCGACGGCGCCGAACAAAACGGCGCCGGCTATGCCAACCAGTGCTGCGGTGAAGGGTTTGGCGGCTCGGGCGTTATCAAAAAGTTCCAGCAAGGTGTAGGCGTAGGCGGTGCTTAGCAAGGCTATTAGTGTTGCCACGACTATGACTGTTGACGCGCCCGATGTAACCGCTATGCCGATGATTATGCCAATGGCGGCGGCAAGTGCTGCGTTAATCGGCAGTGTGAAAGATGCCGAGATGTGAATTTTCTTTACTGCGTGTTTGGTGGTCATATTAATTCAGTATCTGTTGCTAGCCCAGCTTTACATTATCTATGCCGACTATTTTGTCATACACCCAATACAGAACCAGCACCACAACCAGCAGGATTGCGCCGAGGGCGGCGGCAAGGCCCCAGTTGAGTGAGGTTGAGATGTGATAGGCGATGCGGCTTGAAATGAAAACGCCGCGGGTGCCGCCCACTATCTCCGGGGTGATGTAATAGCCAATGGCGAGAATGAAGACGAGTATTGAACCGGCGCCTATGCCCGGCACGCTTTGCGGGAAATAGATTCGCCAGAATGCAGTCCAGTTGTTTGCGCCCAGTGAGCGGGCGGCGCGCATGTAACTTTTGGGGATGGTTTTCATTACGGCATACATTGGCAGAATCATGAAGGGGAGCAGGATATGCGTCATCGCCACTATGGTGCCGAACTGGTTGTTGATTAACACCAGCCGCGCATCGTCGGCTATCAGGCCGAGCCAGACCAGCATATCGTTTATCACTCCTTCCTGTTGCAGCATTACTTTCCAGGCTGATGTGCGCACAAGTAGGGAAGTCCAGAATGGCAGCAGCACGCAAATCATTAGCAGGTTGGATTGCCGCGTGGGGAGAATTGATAGCATCCAGGCCACGGCGTAACCGAGTATTCCGCACAGGCCGGTGATGATTAATGACATCCAGATGGTGCGGATGAACAGGGTAATCATAATTTGTTTGTCTTCCGGTTGCATCTGTGCGCCTTGTGGGGTGCGGCGCATATCTATGGCGTTCAGGAAGTAGCCGTTGGTTATATCCACCGAGTGGGCTTTGATGGTGGCCCAGGTGGTGGCTTCGCCCCAGCGTTCGTCAATATCTATTAGTAGTGGTTTGAATGGGGCTTGTGTTTGTGCCTGTTGCTGTGTATGTGCTCGTTCCTCTGCCTGTGCTTCAAGACGACCGATGGCTCTTCCCGAGCGGCGGAACAGGGATGACATTCCCGCCTCTTCATAATTGAGGCGAGTGCCGAGCCGGGTGTGCCGCCTTGCTTCAACGGCGATTACCATATCACTGAAGAAGGCGGCGTAGGTTGCTTCATCCGGCAATTCGCCCTGCTCTGCGTTCCAGCTTTCAAGTGCTGCTACTGTTCGCGGTAGGGTGTCGGCGACGATGCTGTTTTCCACGGAACGGAACAGCATTACGGTGATGGGCCAAACGAACGAGAACAAAACGAAGAACAGCAGGGGCGCGATTAGCAAGAGTGCTTGCAGTTTTTGTTTGCGTAATGATTTATGCAGCTGCCGCTTTAGCGGCGTGCCGCTCATGAACAGGCGTGACTTTATGCTTGTTATAGTGCTCGTGGTGTTCATTACAGTTGCCGTTTGTTTGATACAACTACTGCAACAACCAGGCCTGGAACTTGTCATCAATGTCGTCGCGGAAATCGGCCCAGAACTCGTAGTCATAAGTGAAGGTGTTGTCGGAGTTGGCCGGGGCGGTTGGCATGTGCGGCATCATGTCTATGCCCAGGTCGGCGTGTTGGCCTACCAGTTCCAGTGCCGAGGTGCGAATCGGTGCGTAGGAAATATACGCGGCCTGGTCTGCCAGCTGTTGGGTGCCGGTGGCAAAGCTCACATAGTTCAGTGCTTGCGCGGCGCGTTCTTCACTCAGGCCGGCGGGGATTACCCAGCCGCCGAAGTCCAGAATCTGCCCGTCCCAGAGCATTGATACGGGTTGCTTTTGCTCTTCAATCAAAGCGAACAGGCGGCCATTGTAGCCGGAGCCGATAACAACTTCGCCATCGGCAAGCAGCTGGGGCGTGTTGGCGCCGGCTGACCACCAGATAACTTCATCTTTAATTGTGCTCAGCTTGGCCAGCGCCTGATCTTGTCCGGCATTCGTTGCCAGCACATCGTAAACATCTTCGGCCGCTACGCCATCGCAGAGTAGCGCCCATTCCATGTTGTTGATAGGGCGTCTTTCCAGCGCGCGTCTGCCGGGATAGGCTTCCAGGTCAAACACATCACAGAGTTCATCCGGTGGCGTGTCGCCAACCAAATCGGTGCGATAGGCAAAGGTAGTTGAATACGCCACATGAGGGGCAAGGCATTCGCTGAGCAGCCACTCTTCGCCAAAGTCCTCCATCGGTGAAGTGCCATCCGGCGCCGCTGCCAAATCTTCATTCGGGTTAATGACCATGACCAAACCCTCATCGCAAAGACGGATAGCATCTGCGGCCACCACATCTACTGCATCCCAGGTTATGTTGCCAGCCTCGTTCATCGCCCGCAACTTGGCAACTGCTTCGGCGGAACTGTCATCGTTGATGATGTTTACTTCCGGGTTAAGCGCCATATAAGGCTCACGATAGGCGCGCCGCTGCGCCTCGGAATAGGCGCCGCCCCAGGATACTACGGTGAGGTCCTGAGCCAGAACGCTGCCAGCAACAAGCAGCGCAACTGCGGCGAGGGAGGCTTTGCACATCGCGCCTAGTGAAGTATGGTTGAATATCATAATACGCTCCTTTGGGTTAATTGATAAAGTGTAATGGATAAGCCTATTTGAGGCAAATCAGCATGTCCCCCCACCGGTGGCACAGGGCTGACGCCATTGTGCCACCGACTCCCCCTCAAGGGGGGAGTTATTTACTCCCCAAGTTCAGAGTTATTACTCCCCCCTTGAGGGGGAGTCGCAGAAGGCGTAGCCTGATGCGGTGGGGGGAGTATCCCTAGTTACGCGTATCAAGCGCGTGGCAGTCTTCGGGTAAGACACTTATATCTACCTGCTGGCCTGGTTGTAAGCGTTTCTGTTCGGGTGCGTTGCGTGATTTGATGATGAAGTTGTCGTTGCCCGCCACGCGCAAGCGGGTGCGGAAAGTATCGCCCATGTAGATGAACTCAAGCACTTCGCCTTTCATCAGATTGGCATCTTCCTGCAAGCGGTGCTGCTCAAACTCCACCCGCTCGGGGCGAATTGAAACATGAGTTTGCTCGCCGACTGTGGTTACACTCACCGGCTTGCAGCTTATGCGTTCGCCGTTTTCAAGTTCCACTATGGCCATGTAGCCCTTCATCGCCGCAACTTTGCCCTTGAGCATGTTGTTCTCGCCGATGAACTGTGCCACGAAACAACTTTGTGGCGTTTCGTATAACACATCCGGTGTTGCAACCTGTTGAATTCGGCCGTTGTTGAACACCATGATGCGGTCGGACATACACAGCGCCTCGCCCTGGTCGTGAGTAACATAAACCACAGTGAGGCCAAGTGCATGAGCGAGGTTGGTGATTTCAAATTGCATGTGTTCGCGCAACTGTTTGTCCAGCGCGCCGAGAGGTTCGTCCATTAGCACCAGTTCGGGTTCAAAAACCAGCGCCCTTGCCAATGCCACGCGCTGCTGTTGTCCGCCCGAGAGTTGTGCCGGGCGGCGGTCGCTGAAGTTGCCCATTTTCACCATGTCCAGCGCGCGTTTTATTTTTCCGGCGCGCTCTGCCTTGTTTACCTTGCGAACCTCCAGCGGAAAGCTGAGGTTCTCGGCCACTGTCATGTGCGGGAACAGTGCGTAGTTTTGGAAAACCATGCCTATGCCGCGTTTGTGCGGCGGAATGTTGTTGATGGGCACGCCGTCCAGCAGAATTTTTCCGTGAGTTACTGCCTCAAACCCGGCCAGCATCATCAGGCAAGTGGTTTTGCCCGAGCCGGATGGACCAAGCATGGTGACAAATTCGCCGCGCTGAATCTTGAGGTTGAGATCCTTTACGATAAACGTTTCGCCATCATAGCTTTTCTGCACGCGCTCAAACTTGACGAACGCATCGCTATCGCCGGGCGATTCTGGCTGCGGCCTTGCATCTTGCTGCGGCCCTTGGCGTGGCTGTGGCTGATTCTGAGATTTTTGCAAAGCTTCCACCTGTGAATCCTCTTACAAGGCGGCCATTTTCCCATAACAGCACCTTTACTACAACTTGATGTGCTGGCATTTACTCGGCCATCATCTTGTCAAGCATGGAATCTGTGGAGTCATTCAAATCCAGCATGGTGTGCTCGGCATCCATGGGGTATTTCAGGCCGGTGGCGCAGTTGAACAATAGTGTGCGTTCATTCTTTTTGATGCGGCCGCTGTCCAGTTCCTGACGCAGGGCGGCCAGTGTTGCTGCGCCTTCGGGGCAGAGCAGGATGCCTTGTTTGCGGGCGCACCAGTGGTGTGCTTCGTGGATGGCATCATCGCTCACTGCCACGGCGAAGCCGTTGCTTTCGCGCACTGCGTCAAGGATGAGGAAATCGCCGACTGCGGCGGGTACGCGGATACCGGCGGCGATGGTTTGGGCATTTTGCCAGGGTGCGGCGTGTCGTTCACCCTCGTCATAGGCCTTGACGATGGGGGCGCAACCTTCCGCTTGCACCGCCACCATGCGTGGCCGCTTGCTGCCAATCCAGCCGATGGCTTCCAGTTCGGCGAATGCTTTCCACATGCCAATCAGGCCGGTGCCGCCGCCGGTGGGATAGAGTATGACATCGGGTAATTCCCAATTCAGTTGTTCGGCTAATTCCAGGCCCATGGTTTTTTTGCCTTCAATGCGGTAAGGCTCCTTTAAGGTGGATACATCAAACCATTGCATTTTTTCCTTGCCCTCGCCGACCACTCGGCCGCAGTCGTTGATATAGCCGTTGGCGAGAAAAGTGTGTGCGCCGTAAAAGGCAATCTCTTCCACATTAACTTGCGGTGTGTCTTCCGGGCAGATTACGAAAGTTTCAATATTGGCGGCGGCGCAATAGGCGGCCAGTGCGGCGCCGGCGTTGCCGTTGGTGGGCATGGCTATGCGTTTGATGCCAAGTTCTTTGGCCATGGCAACGGCCAACGCCAAGCCGCGCGATTTGAAAGAGCCGGTGGGCAGGCGGCCTTCGTCTTTTATTAGCACTTCGGCGCAGCCCATTTCGGCTTGCAGTTTGTTGGCGGGCAATATCGGCGTCATTACTTCGCCGAGGCGGATGATGTTCTCGGCGCGGCGCACGGGCAGGAATTCGCGGTAGCGCCAGAACTCTGGTTCTCGTTGTTTGAGAGTGTCTTTGTTTATTGCTTGTGCCAGAGCATCCAGGTCATAGCGCACCAGCAAGGGCTTGCCTGCTTCTGACAGGCCGTGGAGTTTATCAGCCGGATAGTGTTTGCCGGTGTAACTGCATTCCAGATGAGTGACGAAAGTTTGCATCATCACTCAATCTGGCTGTTGTACTTGTCTCTGAATCGTTCATACAACTCTTGTTGAGTGCCGTATAAATCAATGTTGCGCCCCTGAATGAATGCGCCTTCCACCTGGCTGGTGCGCATGTCCAGCACATCGCCTATGGAGATGAACAGGGTGGCGTCTTTGCCGGTTTCCAGTGTGCCGACGCGGTCGGATACGCCGAGAATTTCTGCGTTGTTGCGGGTAATCATTGAGAGTGCGGTTTCGCGGTCAAGGCCGTAGGCGGCGGCGGTGCCGGCGAAGAATGGCAGGTTGCGTTGGGAATCCAGGCTGACTGCGCCGCCGCCGATGCCCACGGTGAGGCCAGCTTCGTGTAGCAGGAAGGGCATGCGGAAGGACTCATCCACATCGCGCCAAACCTGGCTGGGCAGGGCGTGTATGGCTTCGTAGATGACGGGGATGTTTTCGTCCAGCAGGAAATCTTTTACCAGCAAGGCATCGCGGCCGCCGACCAGCACGATGTTGGCGATGCCATAAGTGCGGGCGAAACGCACGGCGCTGATGATTTGCCGCGCCTCATTGGCGTGGATGAATAGTGTGGCGGCGCCATCAAGTGCCGGTTGCAGGGCGGCGAGGTTCAGGTTGAGTGGTGCGGCGGTGGAGTTTGATTGTCTGTTGCGTGACGTAGCGTTTTGGTTGAGGCGCGGGCCGGTGTATGCTACTGCGTTTTGAAACAGTTCATGTAATAGTTGGGTTTGAGGCGCGTAGTCTTCGTTCTCTACTGTTTCAAATTCGTTTGTTTCCTGATTGCGGCGGCGGCGGGTGTAGGATGGCCAGTGCAGGTGCATGCCATCGTCTGCGCGCAGCATGGTGTCTTCCCAGTTCCAGCCGTCCAGTTTCATAATGCTGGAAGAGCCGGAGACCAAACCTCCTTCCGGTGTTATCTGCGCGGTGAGGATGCCGTTGAAGCGGTGGGTGGGGATGTATTCCGAGTCTGTGTTGTAAGCGATGGCGGAGCGGACGCTGGCGTTAATATCGCCCTCCTCTACCACATCCTGGGTGGAGCGAACGTTGCCGACTTCGCGCAATCCCAGATAAGTATTCGGCAACACCAGCCCGGGATAGATATGTTGCCCTTCCACATCAACAACCAGATGTCCCGACAAATTAATGTTATCGCTACTCGTTCCAACCGCAGTGATAACACCTTCGTCAAAAGTAATAACGCCATCGCTAATCACCTCGCCGTTGCCCACATGAATGGTGGCATTGGTGAGCGCAATAGGTTGCGCCTGATCCGGCGCCGGCACTGGCACCACCGCCAGGGCAACCCCGGTATAAAGTAGCGCCAGGAGCGCCGGGAGATAAAGTTTTCGCATGTCAGTCCGCCCTGCCATTGCCTGAAGATTCCTGATTAGTGATAGTCGCAATAATCCGCGCCCGTTCATCCGCTATGCGCTGCCGCATGGCAGCATCTTCCTCGCGGTCATAATAGGGAATGCCATCAACCCAGGTGGTATCAGCCACCGCATACACCGACAGCGGATGGTCATCCCACAACACCAGGTCGGCATCCTTACCCACACTGATGCTCCCCATACGCTCATCCAGATGCAGCAGGATGGCCGGGTTCAGGGTAACCAGTTTCAGCGCATCCACCTCGCTCATGTTGCCATACTTAATCGCCTTGGCGGCTTCCTGATTCAGGCGTCGGGACATTTCCGCATCATCGGAATTGATGGCCACTACCACGCCGGCCTGTTGCATCAGCGCGGCGTTGTAGGGGATGGCGTAGCGCACCTCCCACTTGTATCCCCACCAGTCGGAGAAGGTGGAGCCGCCGGCGCCGTGGCGAGCCATCTTGTCGGCCACCTTGTAGCCTTCAAGAATGTGGGTGAAGGTGTTGATGTTGAAACCGAAGCTGTCGGCAACATGCATGAGCATATTGATTTCGGATTGCACATAAGAGTGGCTGGTTACATATCGTTCGCTATTTAATACTTCCAGTATGGCTTCTTTCGCCAGGTCGCGGCGGGGGGGCGGTGTGTTGCGGCGTGCTGAATTGGACAGGTTGTTGTATTCCTCCAGCGCGTTGCCGTATTCCTGCGCTTGGCTGAATGCGTTGACGAATACCTGTTCCACACCCATGCGAGTTTGCGGATAGCGTATTGAGGCGGGGTTGGTGCTGCGTTTTACATTTTCGCCGAGGGCGAACTTGATGAACTCATCCGCATTTTCAATTAGCAAGCCCGGTGCGGCTTCGCCCCAGCGCATCTTGATGATGGCCGACTGGCCGCCGATGGGGTTGGCCGAGCCGTGTAACAGTTGGGCTGCGGTTACGCCGCCGGCCAGGTTGCGGTAGATGTTTATGTTTTCGGAGTTAACCACATCTTTCATGCGCACCATGCTGGAGTTGGTTTCCCGTTCGTTGATGTTGAACAGTGCGATGTGGGCGTGTTCGTCAATGATGCCGGGTGTGAGGTGGCGGTTGTTGCCGTTGATTACCTGTGCGTTGCCGGCGTTAAGGTTGTTGCCTATGGCGGCGATTTTGCCGTCGCGTACCAGTACATCGGTTACTTGGGGTGCTGCGTCTTCGCTGGTCCATACGGTGGCGCCGCGGATTAGCATGTCTTGTTGGGGTGGGGGGGTGGTGCGGCCGTAGGCCATGAATGGGTAGGTGATAGCGGCGGGTAATTCGGGTGGGGTGGTTGCTGCGGTTTGTTCTGAATCAGAGGCGGGCTGGTTTGTGTTGTTTGCTTCGTCTGTTCGTAGCAAAGTCCAGTTTATTGGTTCTCCATCGGATGTGCGGCCATTGCCGCGCCAGCCATCTGCTGTCGGCCAGCCGTTCAGGCGTAGCTTGTTGCCGGTTGCATCAAAAGCGAAGCTGAGGGAGATGATGTCATCCGTGAGTTCAATGCTGGCCTTGTATTGTTCGTCTGGTGGTTGATTTGCGCTATCGCTCGCTGTCGTTCCGGTGAGGGGGGTGGTTGTGATGGTTGCGCTTAACTGGCCCGCGGTGGTTTCCAGTGTAAGGTGCATGGTTGATGTGGGTATGCTGCTGCCTTGCGAAGTTGATGTTGCGGCGTTTTGCGAATTTGGCGTTGCGGCATCTTGTGCCGAGAGTGTCAGCGCATAACGCCCGGCGCGATTATCATAATCATCAGCCAAAAAATGTCGCTGGCCTTTAATCCAGTTTTCCAGCAGCACCGTGTCTTCGTCAAACAGGTCGCCGCTGGTAATGAGGAAGTTGGCATAAGCATCCGGCAACAACTGCCCGACCAGTTGTTCAGCACCAAGCAGCTGTGCGGGAGTGCGAGTCAAAGCATCCAGCGCCACTTCTTCCGGCAGGCCATTCGCCACCGCTTTACGCAAGTTCTGCCAAAAATCTCCATTTCCATTACTGCCACTATCACTACCAACACCACTGGTTATAGCAAAAGGAATATCGTGCTCGGCCAGAATGCGCGTGTTGAACGGCGCCAGTTCCCAATGTTTCAGTTCCGCCAGCGACACACGTTCCGCATCTAGCGCGTCCGCCACATCGGGAGCATCGGGAAACGCCAACGGCACGATGAGTGTGGCGCCGGTGTTCTTCAACAACTCGGCGCGCTGATAACTGTCGCCGGAAGTTTTTAGCACATACTGAATACCAAACTCATCACCCACCTTGTCGGCGGTAAGAACCAGCTCCCAATTATCCACCTCAATTATCTGCGGCAAAGATTGATGGCGAAGCAAGGCCTCCAATGTTTCATCAGCAAACGGGCGCGGTTCGTGCGCACCAAACCATTCAGCATCCAGATAAGTTTGACGCAACAAAGCAAAAGAACCCATCAGCGAAGACGGCATATTCTGAATTGAGGTACCCTTGTCCAGCGAAAAGTGCGCCGCCGCATCCGCCACGATGACAGACTCATTGGCACTCTCATCCGCCAGCGTTATCAGCGCCGAAGTGCCGCGAGCAATACCATCCGGGCGCAAACTCAACACAGCAGAAAAACCCAACTCACGAAACTTCTCACGCACATCCTCATCCGGCACAAAACCCTCACTGGCACGAAAGTTGGCACGGATAGCATTATTAACATTAAGCGCCCGCGGATCAGGCAACAAGTTCTCACCCCCGCCATTAGAATCATCCGGCGCAGTAAGCTCGGAAATGCCATAGTCGGTATAAATATCAATCAGCCCGGGATAAATATGCTTGCCCGCCACATCAATAATAAAGTAACCATCATCAGTAGTCGCAGCAGCCTCGGTAGCCGAAGAACCAGCGTTGCCAGAACCAGGCACAACATCCCCCCCATCCACAATCTCCACAATCCGCCCATCCCGAATCAACAGCGCAGCATCCTCCCTCACCTCCCCGTCCGGCGCATGAATAGTCGCACCAGTCAAAGCATAAGCATTCACCCGCTCATCCCGCACCCCATTAGGCGTAAAATTCTCCTGCCCAACAACCGGCAAAGCGAGCATCAGTGTCAGTGCAAGCGCACCGACCCACGGCCTGACAGGGGCTTTCAACATACGAATTTGTAGCATAGTTCGTTTCTCCGTTACGGGTTCGGATTGTATCCTACTTTGCCTTGTTTCAAACTGGGAATTGACTCTCGGCAGGTGTGAGCAACCCCATTACTTTCTGAGCTATATCACCCGCCTTTCCCGTATCCTTACTTACACCCCCGTCTATGTCAACTGTAATTACCCTGAGTAACAGATTGTCGCTATTATCATAATTGCCACTACTACCAGCACTACCGCCATCCAGATATTCCATGTCATACACACCCTCAATCTCCGCTTGTGCCGGATAGAAAAGAACGAGCCGCGTTACACCATACCGACTGGCGTATGCCCGCATCTGATACAAGTCAGATTGCGCTATTCCAAGTTTTGATTCTTTTCCATCCAGAAGCTTCCATTTGGCATCAGCGATTAGCACAACTCTGCCATTTTCAACAAGGCTGATATCCGGCTGGAGTTGAAAAAGTTCTCCAATGTTCTGACGCCGCACAAGATTCTTTTGTGGTCCCTGCTCCCTGATTGACAGACTAGATTTCCGGGCCATGGGTTTGAGTATGGATGCTACCCATTTCTCAAAAAGTTTGTTCATATCGAACAATAGCGAAAAGGATTGTTCTTTACCCGTAACTACATCCTGATAAAGCGATTGTATGACCTGTTGACAGGCACCATATATGCTTGCATAACGCTCCTCATTCCGATTGAACGCTATGTCTTTATTACGAGCCGTTTTAATATCAATATCAGAAACACCATCAAAAGCATACAACATTCTAACCAGAAGGTTCTTAACAAACTTATTCCGAGCTAGTGGCACAAGAATTCCAAGTGCGAGTTTGATAACTTGATTCACGGGAATATCTTCGCTTAGTTCATCAAACTGGCAATAAAGCCTTTCCTTGTGAGCCAAATTGTGTCTCAACTGATAACCACTAAGCAACTTGCCGCGAAGCACAGGCAAATTTTCTTCATGAGTTATATATTTTCTTATTTTTCCCTGCAAGAGTTCCTTTTCAAGTTGTTCGCAGAGGTCTTGTATAAAAATATCCAGCACAGTGTATTTTTGAAGTTCTAATGATGCCGCCCCCATTTTATGCAGTTTCATAAACCCGGAGGCTCTCAGCATTCTCACAAGCACAGAGCGACACGATCTGGGGTCGTTTTCTTTGCCGTGTATTTTTGGCAGAATTTCGAGAGTTAAGCCACCAATACAAACAACACCACAAAACTGTGACCATTTGATCTTGTTATGCTGCCATGAGCAGGCATTCCCTGGCAGTGATTTAATTGCCCCAAGTTTATCCGCCTCGTTGCGGGTTATGGCACACTCGCCTGGATTCCTTTTTGCGACAATCGGAAGTACTTGATGTTCAAGAATGGTAATTACCTCTGTCATGTCGCCTGCTGTTGCTCGTATATTTTTCTGATTCCGTCAGGTGTTATTGAGTCAGCATCAGCCACATGATATTCAACAAATTCGTTTTCGTCTTCGTTCTCAAGACCAAGAGCATTAACATTCTTGCGCTGGCTTCTAATGATTTGATTACTTTCTTCTTGCTTGACATCATTGAACACTTTTTGTATTTGTTCCCAGTTGTCGTAAAAGTATTCTTGCAGTAGCGGGACAAGTTGTTCAAGTATCACTTTCTTTAAATCATCAAAGTTTTTTACTTTACACAGATACGCATGTCCTAGAGTAAGATCTCTGTTCTGGAGAAATTTTATCCTGTCATTCATCGCGTCCAGCATCGCACGAAGGTTAATTTCACCGCCTTCGCCATCTTCAATATGGCCGTTTTTTGATGACCCTTCAATAACTTTCGAGTCAGGCATCAATTCCTCAAAGGTGAACCTGCGTCGCAAGGCCGTATCAAGTAGCGCGATAGAGCGATCTGCTGTGTTCATCGTTCCATAAATATCCAGATTCTTGGGAACAGCAAATGGATCATCATTAGGCGAATAGGGTAATGTCAATGACATACTCTCATCGGAATTCCGTATATTACCTTCATTGTCATACTCCGCACGCTTATCAATCTCAATAAGCGTAATCAGTTCTCCGAATATCTTGGCGATATTGCCCCGATTAATTTCATCAATAAACAGCGCGTAGCGATTGCTCGGATCATTCTTTGCTCTCTGACAAATTAGTCGAAAGATGCCATGCTCCACTCTATATACCAATTCCCCACTGTCTTCGTGTTCAACAGGCCGGATACCCTCAACAAAGTCTTCATAACTATATGCCTGATGAAATGTTACAAATCCGTAGTGCTCATCACCATCTGCTGTTGTATATTTCTTTTTTAGCTTATTCAATTTATAGGTTTTACCCGTTCCAGGTGGGCCGTAGAGGATAAGATTTTGAGGGTCGCCACTGGCCGCTTGCTCCTTGATTTTGCCGGAATGTTTTGAAGCATTAGCCTTATCTTTGGTTTCATATTGCTTTGAGACATCGGCCTTACCCTTTGTCTCAGATCTTCTCAATGCAGGCGGGATATACCCCCACTTTTCACACAATGGTGGGCGGTAGAAATCAATCTCCCTGGTTCCGAGTTTCTGTTCCTGATCCTTGCGAATTTCATAAAGACTCTTGTCCATTTCAAGAGTGCTGAGTTGCTTGATTTCATTTTTGCCTTTGTCTGTAAAGGCTTCCAGAATCCTTTTGCGATGAGGCATTCCAAATATACGCTCAAATTTATCAGGAAAAAGTAAAAACAGCAGCATGTATCGAAACGTTCTAGTATCATTTTTGTGCTTCCAGCCACCCGATTTTCTATCAGGATTCAACTTGAGCCACTCCCCAAAGTCCCAACCGTCAGAGAGCAATTTCTTTTTCTCTTCTTTGCTCAGTGTAAAAAATGAATGAACAAGACGGATAAAATACTCCAGTTCAATTGGTTTACCCGTATTGTAATAGGTACCCGCATTGCCAATGCCCGAAAGAACCTGTTCATCAAGCAAGTTGTCATTCTCTGGAAATGGCTCTCCAGACCAACTCCAAATCTCTTCAATATCCTCCCGTTTCTTACCCGGCCCTATATTTCTCGGACAAAGCAACATAACCCAGTTCATCTCTGCTGCCAGCTTCTTCACCTCAGGCGGGGCTGGCTCAAGTTGATTTTTAAATTTCTCCATAAATGCTCTTTTACCAACCATCGGATTTTTGGCAAAATAGTTAATAAGATGCTCAGCATTTTTCTTAGTCCAAATAGCATCACCGCTAAATACCGAACCAGACCCTAACAGGCACTGGTTTTTCCAAGTCTCCGCCGCCTTGAGTATTGATTCGGTTTTAATTTCTCCACAATATCTAGCCATATCACCCTCAACTCATCTGTAAAATTCTGCGGCAAGTATAGCACTTGTTTCTCGGCCAATTTACGGCTAATTTACGGCTATGGCTTGGGAACCAATATACAGCACTACAAACCGGCTTTTGCTCAATATGCAGCAGATTGGGGAAGCGCTTGGTGAAATTAAAAATTTGGGATTAAGCCAACAATCTTTGGCGGCACTGAAAATGGACGCCAGAGAACTTTCAACCTACGCTTCCACCAGCATTGAAGGCAATCCTTTGTCTTTGGTGGATGTGAAAAAGGTACTTAAAAATCAGGCGAAACATATTCGTGCCAGCGAAAGAGAGGTGCTGAATTATAATCAGGCGTTGCAGCGTTTTTATGAGCTTGTTCATGCGGGAAAGTTTTCGCTTTCTTTGGAGGCGGTTGAATCAATACAGGGGGAAGTTGTTGCTGAATTGATGGAGCATGAGGCGGATTGTGGACATATTCGCAGAGACGCAGTTGTTATTCGTAACCCGCACAAGCTGGACGAGATTGTTTTTATTCCCCCGGATGCGAAAGATGTGAAAAGTTTGATGCAGGACTTGTTGGCTTACATTGACAATCATATTGATGAGGTTGACCCCATCATTCTTGCCGGAATTTTCCATCGTCAGTGTGTGATTATCCATCCTTTTATGGATGGTAATGGTCGCACAACACGGCTGGTTACAACGGCTATTCTTGGCAAGGCCGGTTTTGATTTGTTTGAGATTTTCAGTTTTGAGAATTATTACAACCAGAATATTACGCAGTATTTTAATATGGTTGGCCTGCAGGGTGATTACTATGAGATAAAGGATACCATTGATTTCACGCGCTGGCTGGAATATTTCGCAGGAGGAATATTAGACGAGTTGATGCGAACACGCAAAGTGTTGTATATATAATCTGACCATGAGAGATACGAATACACATCATGTCATAAAAAGCACCTCTGGCGGCTGGGGCGTAAAAAGAGGGGGTGCATCACGTGCGTCTGCCATCTACCAGACCAAAGCAGAGGCTATTTCCTCGGCCAGAGCAATCAGCCGTCGACAAGGAACGCGGGTAGTAGTCCACATCAGCAACGGGAAAGTCCAACGGGAATATGTCAATAAAAATAACAAAGGCCACATTTAAAAAGGCGCATTTGTCATGAAATATGCGGCTATTCCCCAAGAGGGCTTCTTGGGTTACACTTCGGAGTTCTAACCTTCATTATTAGCCACAGGAGGACATCATGAATCAATCACAGAAATCGCACAATCTATTTAATCTGCCCAATCCACGCGGGCGGGTGGGTTTGGCTTGGGCGGCGTTGTTGGCGGCGTTGTTGGCGGCGTTTGGGCTGTTGCTTGTTGGCTGTGAGCCATCGTCGCAAGGCGGGGTGTCGTCGCAGGGGGAGCCGGAGTTGGGGGCGTTTGGTGTGGATTTGTCGCATCAGGATACCAGTGTTAGGGCGGGGGATAACTTTTTTCGTTATACCAACGGGCGTTGGCTGGATACTTTTGAATTGCCGCCTGATCGGAGTAATTATGGGTCATTTACGGTGTTGTCGGATCGGTCGGATGAGCGGGTGCGGACGATTATTGATGACTTGACTGGTATGGAACCGGCGCGTGGTTCTGTTGAGCAGAAGGTTGCTGACTATTATAAGAGTTGGATGAATGTGGGTACGCTGAACGACTTGGGTATTAGCCCCTTGCTTGACGGGCTGGCTCAGTTGGCGGAAATTGAGTCCAGTGCTGATTTGGTTGCGGCGATGGGTCGGGCCAGCCTGGATAATACGGCCACTCCGTTGCCTTATGGGGTGAGCATTGACCGGGCGAACCCGGACCGGCATCAGTTGGCGGTGTTTGTGGGTGGCATTGGTTTGCCGGATCGTGATTATTATCTTGAAGATACCGAAGAGTTTGCTAATGCGCGGCGCGAATATGTGGAGCACATTGCTCGCATACTGGATTTTGCCGAGATTGATGACAGTACCGCCAAGGCCGAATCTATTCTGGCTTTGGAAACGCGCATTGCACAACATCTCTGGCCGCGTGCTGACCGTCGTAACCGCGACCTTACTTATAACCCGATGAACTATGCGGAGTTTTTGAGTGAGTATTCAGGGTTTCCCTGGGATGAATATTTTGCTGCTGGTGGTATTGATGAGGTTGAAGATATTAATGTGTTCTTTCCCAGTGCCATGGCTCCTGTTATTGGTTTGCTGGAGGAACTTCCGCTGGAGGACTGGCGCAGTTATATGACTTATCACTACATTTCCAATCACGCCAGCTTGCTGTCGGAGGAGATTGATAAAGAGAACTTTCACTTCTATTCCACTGTGCTAAGTGGTGTGCCGGAACAGCGCGAGCGTTGGGAGCGGGGTGTGGCACGGGTTGGGTCGCGGAACAGTCTGGGTGAGGCTCTTGGTCAGGTGTATGTGGAGCGGCATTTTCCCGAGTCGGCCAAGGCGCAAATGGCAGATCTGGTGGAGAACTTGCGCGCTGCCGTCGCGCAAAGTATAGATGAGATTCCGTGGATGGGGGCGCAGACCAAGAATGAAGCCCGGCTTAAACTGGAATCGTTCCGCCCGAAGATTGCCTATCCTGATGAGTGGCAGGATTTGTCTGACATTGAAATTAACGACAGTCTGTTTGACAACGCACTCAATGTGAATACTTTTTATTACTTTGATGAAATCAGCCGCCTTGGCAAACCCACTGACCGTGAAGAGTGGGGGATGACGCCGCAAACTGTTAATGCTTATTACAATCCTTCGTTTAATGAGATTGTTTTTCCCGCCGGCATTTTGCAGCCGCCGTTTTTTGATCCTAATGCGGATGCGGCGGTGAATTATGGTGGCATCGGTGCGGTGATTGGGCATGAGATGGGGCATGGTTTTGATGACCAGGGTTCCAAGTCTGACTCCAAGGGCATTCAGCGCAACTGGTGGACGGATGAAGACCGTGAAAACTTTGAGGCACTTGCCAATGGGTTGGTTGAGCAATATAACCAGTTTGAGCCGGTGTCGGGTTATTTTATTGATGGCAGTTTTACGCTGGGTGAGAATATTGGTGATGTGGGTGGTTTGTCGCTGGCTTATCGTGCTTATCAGATGTCGCTTGATGGTGAGGAGGCTCCGGTTATTGATGGGCTTACCGGCGATCAGCGTTTCTTTTTGGCCTGGGCGCAGGTTTGGCAGCGCAAGTATCGGGAGGATGCGCTTATTCAACGGCTGACTACTGACCCGCATTCGCCATCGGAGTTTCGGGTGAATGGTGTGGTGCGTAATTTTGATGAGTGGTATGAGGCGTTTGATGTGCAGCCGGGCGATGAGTTGTATCTGTCGCCTGAGGAACGTGTTCGTATCTGGTGATGAATGATGCTATTAACTGCGAGGTGTCAGTATGACTTCCATATCATATAAGAAACTACTTCTTGCTGTGATGTTTGCCGCGATGTTTGTAACAGCCCTCGCCGTATCCGCCACGGCAACGGCGGCACCTCAGCAGGTCGGAACGACGCAGGAACGCTTTGATGTGCTTGTGCGCAACGGGCATATCGTAGATGGCAGCGGCAACCCCTGGTTCGCCGCCGACCTGGGCATTCGTGGTGAACGCATCGTGCGCATTGGCAATCTTTCCGGCGCAACGGCTTCGCGGGTTATTGATGCGGAAGGATTGATTGTGGCGCCGGGCTTCATTGATCCACACACCCATGCCATCCGCGGCATCTTTGATGTGCCCACCGCCGAGAGTTCGCTGCTGCAAGGTGTAACCACTCTCACTGAGGGCAACGATGGCAGTTCGCCCTACCCCATCGCCGAGCATTACGCTGAAATTGAGGAGCTGGGCATTTCCCCCAACTGGAGTGTGTTCGTGGGACAGGGCACTGTTCGCTCGCGTGTGCTCGGCGAAGAAGACCGCGAGCCTACTGCGGATGAAATGCAACAAATGAAAAACATGATAGCGCAGGCCATGGAAGAAGGTGCGTTGGGTATTTCCACCGGCCTGTTTTATGTGCCGGGCAGTTTCACATCCACCGAAGAAGTGATTGAGCTGACGCAGATAGCCGCCGACTATGGTGGCATTTATATTTCTCACATGCGCGAAGAGGCGGCTTCCTTGCTGGACTCGGTGCGGGAAACCATCCGCATCGGTGAGGAAACGGGCATCCCCGTGCAAATGACTCACCATAAAGTTATCGGCGTGCAGAACTTTGGTGCGGCGGTGGATAGTTTGCGCATGGTTGATGAGGCTCGCGCTCGTGGCATAGACATCACTATTGACCAATATCCCTATACCGCTTCGCAAACCGGAATTGCCGCGCTGATTCCCCAGTGGGCGCAAGAGGGTGGCGACGAACAACTTGTTGCCAGAATTAACAACAGTGATACTCGCGCCCGCATCAAGCAAGTGGTGATTGACAAAATTCTTTATGACCGGGGCGGTGGTCATCCGCGCAATGTGTTTATCTCACGCAACAGTTGGGACAATTCCATGGAAGGCAAGAACCTGGCGCAACTCACCGAAGAGCGCGGCATGGAAGCCACTCCGGCCAACGCGGCGGAGGTGGTGTTTGACATCATCCGCGGCGGCGGTGCCACGGCGGTGTATCACGCTATCGGGCCGGATGATGTGGATTTGATTATGCAGCATCCCACCACCGCCATCGGTTCCGACGGACCACTTGGTGTGTTCGGCGTGGGCGCGCCGCATCCGCGTCAATATGGCACTTATGCCAGAGTGCTGGGGCTTTATGTGCGCGAGCGTGGCGTGATTACGCTGGAAGATGCCATTCGCAAGATGAGCAGCCTGTCGGCTGTCCGGCTGGGATTGCAAGACCGGGGGTTGTTGCGGGAAGGGCATTTTGCGGATGTGGCAATCTTTGATGCTGATGAGATAGATGACCGGGCGACTTTTGAAGACCCGCATCAATATGCTGTTGGTATGAAGTATGTGCTGGTTAACGGGACTGTGGTGGTGAGTGAAGGGCAGCATACCGGCGCGACTCCCGGTAAAGTGTTGCGCGGGCCTGGTTATACTGGGCAATAAGGTGCTGCACAGGCCTGATTATGTTGACCGGTAAAGCACCTTCCGAGCCCGACCATGCCAACCAATACTACGCAGATTATTCATGTCCATAATTGAAGTTCACGGTCTTACTAAAAAATATCCTCTCCCCGAGCGGAAGTCTGAAACTTTTCAGGCGGTGGCCGGCATCTCCTTGCAGATTCAGGCCGGTGAAATCTACGGCATTCTGGGCCCCAATGGCGCCGGCAAGACCACTACACTGGAAATGCTGGAAGGACTTATTGATATTGATGAAGGCAGTGCGCTGGTTGACGGCATTGATGTCAAGCGACACCCGTTTCAGGTTAAAAAGATTATCGGTGTTCAACTGCAGGCGAATGAATATTTTGACAAACAGTCTCTGGAAGAACTTCTGGTGTTGTTCGGCGTATTGTACAACCGCAAGATAGATCCTCACGCACTGCTTGACAAGGTTGAGTTACGCGAGAAAGCCAAAGCCCGGCCCGGCAATTTATCCGGCGGCCAGAAGCAGCGTTTCTCCATTGCCTGCGCTCTGGTTAATCAGCCCAAAGTGTTGTTCCTTGATGAACCCACCACCGGGCTGGACCCGCAGGCCAAACGCAACCTGTGGGATTTGGTGCGCAACCTGAACGCCACCGGCATGACCATCGTGCTAACCACGCATAACATGGAGGAAGCCGAAGCTCTGTGCCAACGCCTGGCAATTATGGACCACGGCAAAATAGTCGCCGAAGGCGCGCCACAAGATTTGATTATGACCCACGCCCCCGAACCACCGGCGGCACCTTTGCATGGCAATCTGGAAGATGTGTTTTTGGCACTTACCGGGCATGGGTTACGGGAATAAATGTGTTGGCGGTGCTGTTTTGGATTAAGAGAATGTGTGCGATGATAATTTTATTTTGGTACAAGAGTGTGTGTGTTGTGGCGGTTTCGTTGCGGATTAAGAGAGTACGTGAAAATGTTTAGTAAATTACAACTACATCTGAGCAAGGTATTCTTAAAGATATTTATGCGCGACAGGCAGTCTATTTTTTTCAGCCTGTTCTTTCCCATTATATTTATGACTGTGTTTGCTTTCGTTAGCAGCGATGAGCAAGACTACATTGATATCGGCATCGTCAATTCATCCGCTAATGATGCTGCCGCCAGCTTCATTCAACTGCTAATGGATGACCCGCTGTTCCAGGTTACTGTCGGCGAGGAATCAGCCTTGCGAGAGCAGTTGATAGCGGGCGAGCAGACACTGCTTCTGGTCTTGCCAGAATCTTTTGCCCAATCTGTTGCCGAATCTTCCGCTGAGCCTCTTGCCCAATCCTCAACCGGGACCTCGGCATCTTCCACATCATCCGTACCCTCGGCCTCCTCCACGCCCTCACCGTCCTCCACACTTCCCAACCAAAGCACCGAACTGCGACTACTGGTAGATGCCGCCCAGGTACGACAACTCGGCTTGATTATGCCAGTACTTGAACAAACCCTCATCTCCATTGAACGAGAGTTTCGCGGCATTGAACCCATGTTCACCCTGGCCATTGAAGATGTACAAGCCCGCTCCCAACGCTACCTGGATTTTTTGCTACCCGGCCTGCTGGCATTCACACTGATGCAACTAAGCATTGCCGGCAGCGGTTTCAACATCGTTGAATATCGCCGCAAAGGCATCCTCAAGCGACTGTTCGTTACACCAATCAGACCAAGAGACTTCATCACTTCCATCGTAATGGCACGCATGTCAATAGTGCTAATTCAACTCACAATACTCCTGCTGTTTGCAATCTTCCTGCTTGACATCCGCATCGTCGGCGATTTCTTCACCTTCTACGTTATGGTCATACTAGGCACAGTCGTGTTCCTCTGCCTCGGCTTTTGCCTAGGCAGCATCGCCAAAACACAACAAGCTGTCATGGCAGTAGGCAATATCGTTATCTTCCCGCAAATTTTCCTGTCCGGCGTGTTCTACCCCATTGAATCCATGCCCGCCTTCATCCAGCCACTGGCCAGAATTCTCCCACTCAGCTATCTATCCACCGGAATGCGAGACATCGCCAACAACGGCGCCTCCCTACTGGAAATAGCCCCCAGCCTGCTAGGCATTGCCGTATGGTTCGTAATCGCCTTCATTCTCGCCACCCGCCTGTTCGTCTGGAAAGAAGTAGCCAACTAGCCCATCATTTTGCACGAGGGCTGGGGCGGGGTAGGGCAGTGCCGCACCGTGCAGTGGCAGGACAGCCACTGCCGAGCCTACAGGGATGTATTCATGGCGTGTGCGGCAC
>JBPCXV010000021.1:0-7217 GCA_051008235.1 Pseudohongiellaceae bacterium
ACCGGCGACAAGATCTGCGCCGCCTCCCTCGCCGCCAACAAGGCGGGCGTCTGCGAGGGCGACACTATCATCTATACCCTCACCGCCACGCCGCCGCCCATGAGCGACTTGACAGTAAGGCTGGGGCAGCTGGCCACCAATGTCAGTTCTGACCCCGGTCTGGACTACGGCATACCCGACCCCAACCACAGCTATGTCATATCACCCAACCACAACATGAATGCGCTCGTCGTCATCATGGCCGGCCAGGCCACCGCCACCCATGAAGTCGGGCTCGGCGACGGCATGGGCGACGACCCCCCCGGCGGCCACTATGTTGAAATAAACTGCCTTGACCTCACCGACGGCTCCACCGGCTGCCTGACAAACGCCGGCATCCCCAACCTCTACACCATGGTCGCCACCACCCGCGGCGGCCAGCCGGGCGGCTCGGAGCCCGTCGTCACGCCGCTCAGCCCCGGCAGCAGCAACTGCGACGGCGGCGCCGGTGGCGACGGCGATGAATCCAGCGAATGTCTGGTGCGCATCCACCCGGTAACGCCCCCAACTACGGCGCCCACGCTCACCGTGCAGGTGTCGGGCGACCGCCGCGGCAAGGTGGCGGTGTATCGGGTTGATTTCTCCGGCGGCGCCATATCCGGCCTGACACTGCAAGCCGTCATCTCCGACACACGGGTCTTTGATTTCGGCGCCGGTGCCGCCTTCTCCTTCCTCGCCGTCGCCCACCCGGACTCGGGCATGGCCAGCGGTCTGGTCAGGAATTGCGATGTCGTGGGCAATTCAAACGAGGCAGACTTTGCGCTCGGCCTCTACAATGTCGCCACCGACCTCGGCATCACCATGAGTGACTTCGTAACAGGCAACGCCTGCGACCAAAGCCTCACCGACGCCGCCGCCACGGTAGCCTTCAACAGAACCATCAGATTCACCTTCACCGACCCGGCTGCCTCATCAACGCCGGTTGTGTCGCTGGAGACCTTCGACGACGGCGGCGTCAAGGGCGACAACATCACCAATGACAACACGCCGCAAATTAATGTCAGCAATCTGGCCAGCGGCGCTACGGTTTCTATAACGGGGACGCATGACGGCGACGCAAGCGATGTCACCACCGGCGGCCTTCCCCTCACAACTGTGGCCGGATACACCTTCCTGGATGACAGCTTCAATCAGATTGAACTGGCCGACGGCGTCTGGACTATTGAAGTCACCCATTCCGAAACCGGCAAGACCCCCGCCTCCGCCACATTGGTGATAGAAATTGACACTGTCCCGCCGACTGTGTCGCATACACCACTCACTGCTGCTTATGAAACGACCGCTCTGGTGACTTTCACCTTCTCCGAGGATGTTGTTGGTGTTGGTTCGCTCCTCACAATGCCGTTCGGTCTTGACGGCCTTGGTGGCAGGGTCTCCGACTTCAGGCGGGTTTCAGGGTCTGTCTATACCTATCTTTGGCAGGTACCTGATGAAGCTACATTCCTCGCATTCCCAACAAGTGGCGTGAATGAAGGTTCTATCTTTGGCGTTGAATACACGGATATAGCGGGGAACGCAGGCACGAATTATCTCATAAAAGTCACCGGCATAATGGGAGACCCGTCGGCAAAGCCCACTGTGGATTTGACTGACGCCTCGGACACCGGCAGCAGCAACACCGACAACATCACCAATGACAACAGCCCGACATTCACCATTGGCGGCCTTGTATCCGGGGCGATTGTCACTGTTGATGCCGATATTACGGTTGATCTCGACACTGGCCCTATCCGGCGCAGAAAAACGATAACCGCAGCGGGGCCAACCGCCACTGTGGAGTTTGGCACCCCCGGTGTGGGCGGCGACGAGTGCGAACTTATCACCGTAAATCGACCGGGCTCCGGTTTCGGCGGCAACACTCAATGCACCCTTAATGCTGGCGGTGCCCCTAATAACGGCGAATGGACTATCACCGCCACCCAGACCGAGCCCGGCATGGCGGCTACCGCCTCCGACCCTCTGACGCTAATTTTTGACACCATGGGGCCGACTCTCAGAACGATCTCCCCAGCCAGAGTCATGCAAGGGGAGGTCAGCCAGCTGACCTTCATTTGGTCTGAACCTGTTACGGATTTTACGCTGTCAGACATTAGAACTGTTACCCCTATCGATTCATTCAGTAATTTCGGCGGTTCTTCCGGCGACACAGAATACACAGTGGATATCACGGCATCGAACAGAAATGAGAACACGATTATCGTTATAAGCGCCGATGAAGTCACGGATCTGGCCGGGAACCCGAGCATCAATCCCAACAACCCGGCGACCGATGATAATGCGCAGAGCATTCTCTTCGTTCCCGAAGTCCCCCCCACCGTCAGTATCAGCGTCACCAACACCAGCGACACGCCCATCACCACAATAGCCGAGAGCGATAACAGTGTTATCCGCCTTGTTGTTACCAGCGATAAACCTGCCCCGTCAGGGGGGCTCGGCGTGCTGGTGCGCAGTGGCGGACAGGGGTTTGACACAGCCAGTCCGCCCACCGGATTTACCTGTATATCCCCTGCCGCGAATGCCTATGAATGTGATGCCACCGTCACCATAGCGGCGGGGAGCACATCGCAGACGCATGATGTCCAACTGTATAACGACAGCGACCAGGGCGATAAAGAGGCCGCATTCCATGTGATCACGGGTAGCGGCTACACCCCGGGAACGCCCAGCGTCGTCACCATCACCATCACCGACGACGGCGACCTCGCCCCCTCGGCAGCACCGGCTGTGAATCTGGCCGATGCCTCCGATAGCGAACCTGATGACAAGTTCTCCACGGCGGGCAGCATCAGCGACAACATCACCAATGACAATACGCCGACCATTGCGCTCACCGATCTCGTCGCGGGTGCTTTGGTTGTAGTTGTCGCCACCCACACGGACGGGAGCGTTGAAACCCGCACTATCGGTTCTGCCGTCGGCGTCCCTGCGACTGTCATTTTCCCCACGCTGAAAGACGGCGTCTGGACTGTCGTCGGCCACCAGACCGAGCCCGGCAAGGCGGCCGCCCCCTCTGCCGAACTGATCATCACCATTGACACCACCCCGCCAACCATTACGCTCAACGAGCCGAACACCGAGACGGCGCAGTCAAAGGTCATCAGCGCCACCAGCAGCGACGACGGCAGTACGCCGGTGATGAAAGTCCGCGGCCAGACGCATGGTGTGTGCCCGAACAATCCGTTCTCAGTCGCCGACTATGCCTCGGGGCAAATCATCACGCTCGCGGCGGAGAGCGACAATGGGGGGCAGCGCTGTTTCTACGCAACCGATACGGCGGGCAACCGCGCCGTTGCAGGCAGCGCGGCGTTTGCGGGTATCAGTGTTGATACGACATTGCAGGCGATTAGTATCACTACGCATTCATCCAGCCTGCCCACCATTACGGAGGGGGATAGCGCAACAGGCGCGATTTTCACCCTCAGCGGCATTAGCACAGGAACATTCGCACGGATACAGTTTGTTCAGATTTCCGGCGTTTGTCTTCGTCTTGGCTCGTCGTTTCAGGATACCGTCACTGCCGACCCACCAACAGATAATTTTCAAGTCGGCGTCACTGACGACATGACAGATGAAGTGGATTGCGTCATTGAGGCGACGGTTTTGCCTGATCCGGCCGACACGCCGACTTACCGGGTTGGCTCGCCGTCCAGTGCGAGGATTACTGTGGTGGATGATGATCTGCCGCCTTCGGACGCGCCGACGGCGGTGGTTTTGGATGATGCCTCAAATGGCGGCAGCAATAGCGACACCCTCACCAATGTCACCACGCCGATTTTCAGGATTAGCGGCCTTGTGTCCGGTGCGACTGTTGCTGTTCAAGCCATGCTCCCTTTCCACAGCACCAGAACAGCAGGGCGGGCGCATAGAAAAATGATAGTGGTTCCGGCCAATTCAAACAGTGTCATTGCGGAGTTTGCCATGCCCGGTGAAGGTGGCCAGTGCTCTTGGTGGAGTGTGAGCCCGCCTATTATGCTCTTGGTGCCGCGTAATGAATGCCGTTTCATGGCGGACAACGGTGACGGCGACTGGATTATCACCGCCACCCAGACTGCGCCCGGTATGAGTGTCTCTGATGAGGCTGCTTTGACGGTAACGCTTGATACGGCGGTGCCGACTGTTCAGATTGAGCCTACTGATATTGTCAAAGGGGTGGCCAACGAGGTTACCTTCACTTGGTCTGAGGCTGTTACGGGTTTTGCGCTGGCAGACATTCGTGGTGGGGCTGACAGTACCCTTGTGTTTAGTGATTTCGTGGAAGTCTCTGACACTGTTTATAGAGTGAATGTCACTGACAACGTAAATGATGTTGGGGTTGGGGGGGTTGTCAGACTGTTCGGTAATGCAGTCAGAGATGTGGCCGGGAACGGGAATGGCATAACTCCGGATGTAGAATTCACCTTTGTTGCGGCGCCGCTTGATCCGTCGGCAAAGCCGACGATAGATTTGGTGGCGGCCTCGGATACGGGGAGCAGCACCACCGACAACATTACCAATGACCCTACCCCGACATTCACAGTCGGCAATGTCGTCGTTGGCGCTGTGGTTCAGTTATTTACCGAGAATGCCGACGGCACCCGTATCCCCATAGGCCTCGAACAAACCGTGGGGGATGGCACTCCGGTGGAGCCCTGTGACGGTACTAGAAGAGGAACCTGCAATATCTCCGGCAACAGCGTGGATATCATTGCAGCCTCTTTCCTCGGTGCTGACGGGGAGTATGACATCGTCGCCGTCCAGACCGAGCCGAGCAAGGGGGCTGTCGCCTCCGATCCGCTGTCGGTAACCATTGACTTCACGGCGCCTGCCCTCAGCCTCCTCCCCGCCAGCATCAGCCTCGCGGAAGGCGCTACCACCACCATCACCGTCAGCGTCAGCGAGCCACTCGCTGCCCCCCTTGCCAGCGGCGACTTCACTGTCAGCGGCGGCGGCACCCTGTCCGCACCCGTTGCCGTGGCAGGCACCAATGACTACACGGTGGATTTTGTAGCAGGCAACAGCCCCACCACCGCCAGCATCTCCATTGGCGCCGGCGCCGTTACCGATGTTGCAGGCAACGGCAACACCGCCACCGGCACGCTGGAAATCACTATCGTCGAGCCTTCGTCCAAGCCGACTGTGGATTTGCAGGCGGCCTCGGATACCGGCAGCGAAGACGATGACAACATCACCAATGACCGCACGCCGACCTTCGTGGTGAGCGATGTGGTGGGTGGCGCTGCGGTGCAGGTCAACCTCCTTGACTCGGATGGGGACAGTTCCGCCCTGCTTGGCACGGTCGGTGCGTCTGACACCAGCATCACGCTTTCTGCATCCCCGCTGGCCGACGGCGAGTGGACTGTCACCGCCACTCATACCGAGACGGGCGGGGCTATGGCTACCGACTCTGACCGGTTGGTGCTGACGATTGATACCGTGAGGCCGACTGTTATGGTTACACCTGCGTCTGTTGTCAGAGGGGTAGAGACCGAGCTTACCTTTACATGGTCTGAGGCTGTTACCGGTTTTGAGCGGTCAGACATCCAGAATACCTCCGCTGACGAGAGTGTGATTGGCTTGAATCCAACCTCTGACCCTGCCGAATACACAACGAGTTTCACGCCGAATACCGCAAATCCGGCGATGTTGTTTACCAAGCCCAATGAGATCGCCGATATAGCGGGGAACATGAATGAGCGTCAGACGCTTGAAATTGCTGTGACCAACCCGCCTTCGTCCAAGCCGACTGTGGCTTTGGCGGCGGGTTCGGATACGGGTAGCGACCCTGCCGACAGGATTACCAATGCTTTCACCCCGAGGTTCCTTGTCACCGGTGTCGTCAGCGAGGCTTCGGTGACACTCGTGGGGAGCCAAAGTGCAACGACATTCACCGTCAGCGCGCCTGTGCCTGAGAATGAGACTAGCGTGACTATCTCTGTGTCCAACAGCCTTCTGGATCCTCAGGGTGAGTGGAGTATCGTCGCTACTCATACCGCGCCCGACCGCTCGCCTACCGACTCTGACCCGCTTGTGTTCACTTATGACAGGACGAATCCGGTGTTGATGACGGTTGCACCGACCGCTGCTTTCAACGGGGGTACCCGCATGTTCACCTTTACCTGGGATGAGGATGTGGTGGATTTTGCTCTGGCGGATATTAGCACTGATGTGGGGACGGTGGTGGCTGGTAGTTTCACGGGTTCCGGCAGTGTTTACCGGGCGAGCATCACGGCGCCTGCCTCCGGCAACAGCATGGAAATCACTGTGGCGAACGGGGTTACGGATGTGGCGGGGAATGCGACTAGCGTAGGGTTCTCTAACACCATTACGCTATCCGCTGACACCACCGGGCCGACAGTAATGCTGTCTGCGGCGGAGACCACTATTGATACCGGCGTCGCCACTGTCGTTACTATTGAGATCAATGAGGCAGCCACCGGCTTTGCGGTGGGCGATGTAGCCGTTGCGCCTGCGGGTGCCGGCAGCTTGTCCAACTTCTTGTTGGTGCCAAACTCCACCAACTACACGGTTACCTTCACCGCCGGTAGTAGTGCCACCACTGCCACCATCTCCGTCGGCGCCGGCGCGTTCACCGATGCGGCGGGGAATGGGAATAGTGCCAGTAATAGGCTGAGCATTGCGGTTGAGGTTACGGTTGCCACTGCCCCGACTGTGACCATCACCGCCGGGGCGACCAGCCTGACTACGGGCGGGACTACCACTGTCACCTTCACCATTAGCGAACCCACCGACGACTTTGTGGCGGGGGATGATGTTACGGTTAGCGGGGGTAGTGTGGGCGTCTTGACGGCGGTGGCGAACAGCGATAACTACACTGCCACTTTCACTGCCGGCGCCAGCCCGGGCACGGCTAGCATTTCGGTTGCTGCGGGTGTCTTCACCGACACGGCAGGCAACGACAACACCGCCAGCAATGTGGTGATGATTGAGGTAACTGCCAGCAGCACGACGCCGCCGACCCTGCCGACGGTGACCATCGCCGCCGATGCGACCAGCGTGCCCGAGGGCACGGCGGCCATCTTCACCATCAGCGCCGCCCCGCCGCCGGACGGCGCTGCTTTGGTGGTGATGGTGAACGTCTCTGACGGCGCCGGCAACTTCATAGACGGCACTGCGCCCGGGATGGTGACTATTGCTGACGGGGCTGGGAGTGTGAAGCTTAGTGTTGCTACGGAGGATGA
>JBPCXV010000022.1:0-4180 GCA_051008235.1 Pseudohongiellaceae bacterium
CCGGGGGTTGCGCACCCTTTCAAACCTTCATGCCAGCACCACACATCCGGGTGGGCGCTGAAGTATGCCGCGAACCATGCAGTGCGGGAACGCGGCAAACCAGCTATGAAGAAGTTGCGGCTCAATCTGCTATCAACTGGATTGGCGGCACAACATTTGAGTCTACAAGCTGGTGCGCCCAAATGTTTACCGTTAGCGTTTCTTGCTGTGGGAGGCCGTTAATACCGAAAACTGTAGCGGCTCCTATCGTGGCGCATGTTCCATTAAAGTTTCTAGCCAAAGAAACGGTGCCCCCGGCGATAAATGCGCCTGTATTTCCCATGGCTGGAACATCAACTGTAAACGTATCAATTAGCGCCGGGTTTACATCTATCACCTTAAGCGTGCCGCTACCATCATCAACCATTCGATGGGCATTCGTATCACCATGCCACGCCGAAAATTCCGGCACCCATGATCTTTTCGCATTAAGAAAACTATTCCCGCTGATAGGTACGCGCACATTCGTCACCTGTGCAATTGCCACCATGGGATCACCGGCAAAGCTAGATGTAAATGTCACTGGAAGCAAATCGGTGCAATTATTCACCAAACTAAGGCCGCTTGATGTAGTGCCGGGGCCATTCGTCACAGCCAAATCCATGCGCGGGTTCTGCGGGGGTGCTGCACTAAACTGCAAATCCGCAAAAGCTATGTAAAGGCCGGTTTGGCTATCAATGGTGAAAGGGTACGCGGTATTTTGTGATGGTAACTCCCCTTGAACATGCGGCACCCCCCCACTGCCAGCCAAATTGGTAAACATGCGGCCATTCATGTCTACCACATTCCGAATCGGCGGGAACTGAATATCATAAAGTTGATCAACTCGCGGATCATTGCCACCGGCCGGACCTTCGGGGCCTTGTGGGCCAACAGCGCCATCAGCGCCCGCGGGGCCAGTCAACCCAATTGGGCCTTGGGCGCCATCAGCACCTTGCGGGCCGGTTAACCCTTGTGGGCCAATCAAGCCTTGCGGGCCAGTAGCACCAACATCCCCTTGAGCACCGGGCACACCTTGTGGACCAGCATCACCCTGTGGACCTTGCGGGCCTTCGGGACCGGGGATCGGCGCTTCAGCTTCCAGCGTATCAATGCGCGCTTCATGGTTGATGGCCACGCAATTCTTCACCTTGGTGTTGTTGGTTGGCTCACCTTCCGGGCCGGGTCCAACTGCGGGGCAATTGTTGGTTAGATTGGTTTGTTGTGTTGCGGTCATGTCATCACCGACTTGCCACGCTGCCGAAGCCAAGCCGGGGATCAATAGAGCAAGTAAAACTACTGCTTTCATTTTTGTTTTCCTTATTAGAAAAGTTTTTTAAAGAACCGCCTTATGCGGTGCCAAAGTCGATGCCACCAACGCTTGCGGCGGGTGGTGGCGTTACGTCCAAAGGGACGCTCACCCAACCCGGATGTTGGAATGGGTCAGACTCATTGCCTGCATCATCCACAACGATCACACAAAATTGATAATCATCTTCGGGTAGATCAGGGAAGTATTGCGGATCGGTGGTGCGCACTTCCGGGGTTAAGTTGCCGTTGTCTGCATCAGCAAGGAATTGCGTACTGTCAGCGCTGGCAAGCTCGGAATACCAATCATAGCCAACGATATCGTCAGCGTTTGGTGGTGTTATAAAAAGCCTTCGATTGCGTATCTTGGCCATTAGTCGATGCCTCCTTCTGTTGGGGCTGGTAGTTGGAAAAAGTAAATCTTACGCAACGGGTTAGTTACGCATCCGGGTATCTCGGGCGGTACGTCAACGGTGCCTAGCCATGGGCTGCAACCTTCGACGGTGTGACACGTCCGGCCACGTATCCAATACATCCCCGCCTTTCGGGGTTCATATTGCCAAGGGGTAGCCGGGCCAACCGCTTCATGGCTGGCAACCGGCAATTGGTCTATCTTCGGTGGAAACTCTAATACTTCAATGGTGTGCGTGAATTCGGGCGTGTTTTGCCCGGTGCTGTTACACCAACTGATCGCATGCACTTCGCCCACGGGTGCCACTTGGATTTGTTCAATCTCAAATAGCGCCGCGGCTGCAAAGAGTAGTTCAATCATCGTTGGCGCGCCTCCGCGTGTGCCGCGATCCATGCCAGCCGCAACAACTGCATGGCTATGCCTTCGGGCTGTATCTCGAAATACCCCAACTCTAGAGTTACATCATTATCTTGTAGCACTATCCAGTTATCGCCAAATGAACCAAATTGGGGGCACGGCGGGCAATTTATTTCATCTTCGCGCGTTAGCTCGATCTTGATTTGCGTGGTGTGCGTTTCAATTCGATCTTCGGATTCAATCTTGCTTACTACTGCATTTAGCATCTGTACTCCGAAGCGCATTAGTGTGAAACACGTGTGGTGCTTGATGAATCAACTTTGCATCGCATACCCATCGATCAGCTAACCACGCGTGGCGGGACAGTGTACCAGTGCAACCGGGCTTCGGGCAAGTCACCCAAAGAACCTAATGAACAGCGCCCAACACTCAATCCCGATGGCGAGATAAGGCCACCATGATTGTTCACGGATCAATACGCATTCGGGAAGGTGTACGCGGATGCGCACCTTGGGTTCACCAAACTTGTTGAATTGGTCACTTGGGAAGCGGTACACGTTGCCGCGCCTTGCTGCGTTCTGCATACGTTGTTCGGCCATATATGCGGCCATGGCTTCACGTTGTTTGCGTGCTGCTATGCGGCCATCAAGCATGCCTTGGCGCAAATCGGCTTCTTCATCAAAGCCAAGCGCGCGCAGTTTCGCAATCTCTTGCCGCTCTTGTGCTTCTCTAGCCAATATCTGCGCCCTCGCTGCCATCAAACCAGATGCCCCCGCGGCTACAATTGCCCATGGCATTACTCGGCTGGCTCATAGGTTCGCGCGAAGATATCCGGCTTGCACGGGTAGAATTCACACTGCACACCTTTGATGATCATATCGCCCGGACTGGCAGCCATATCACCTTCAAGCGTGGGGATCATAAATTGAAACCCTTCATTGCTGGTTTTTAGTGTCACTTCCACCAAGCCGATAAACGCCCTGATTTCTTCAACGTTTTGGCCATCATATTCAATGGCTTCAACCACCACCGGCTTCTTGCGGTATTTCATACGTGCCCCGGCATGATCTTGTTCAAGCGTTCCTTCCAGATGTGGCCAAGCTGCGTGCGCTTCTCGGCGTGTCGCTTCACCCTTGATGTGAATAGAAATTCACGCGGGAATTCACGGAAGATGATCGTGCCGAATATCCAATTGAACAGCACATCAGATATCACGCCAACCAACAGCGCCATGATCGTAAGGGTGCCAACGCAATATCCAAAATCATCGAAGTAGCGGCGCACATCCTTGCGGGTGTAACCCATGTTCTTCAGTCTCGCCATCATGTAGAACCATGGGGCGATCAGTAACATCAACCAAAATACTCTCTCTATCCAACTCATTTTTTATTCCTTCTCAATACCCATACCGCGGCCAGTATCAGCAGCCCGATAACAAAATGTTGCAACGCGGGTGCAACTTCCCAAATGTGATTCATAGCTCACCACTAAAGCGAACACCTAAAGCTTCCCAATAGGAACAAAGCCTAAGTGTTTCAAATGACGTGGGTTCTACCTTACCCGTGCGCGGGAAGAACACAAACACCACGTAACTGCGAACGCTGCGCACTTCGCCAATCTCTTTGCCGGGCATGTCGGGTGATTGCTGTGGTGGTATGTACTCCACAACATCACCCGGTGCCAAGTCAGGTATCCAAAAATCCGTTTGGTGCTCCACCACTAGGCGGTTGCGGTCCATTCGGGCACGAAGTCTTTCGCCACCCGCACTTCAGCGCTGTGGCCTGATTGCGCCTTGCGCAGTTCGCCCGTGTATACGATCAAGCCTTTATCACGAAGGGCGCGAAATCGGCCGCTGATCGTGTTGGCCAACCGCATCACCTGGGGATCGCTGGCTTTTAGATCGGGGTAATCCTTCTCGATGATGTAGCGCCACACATCATCATGGATGCAACCATTGGCGCCGAAGTATTTCACGGCTTCATATACGCGTTCTTCCCACCCGGCAGAATCCACCGCATAGGCGGCTTCAGCGCTGGTGATAGGGCCATCAGTAGTGTGCAGTTTGTGCGGATCGGTCCCGAAAAG
>JBPCXV010000023.1:0-2829 GCA_051008235.1 Pseudohongiellaceae bacterium
CTGATAACTACGTGGGCAAGAAGGCATACGAACAACACTATTCACGCATCCAAGATAACAAGGCGTTGCGCGGTGAAGTGAAGGGTTTGCAAGAGACTGTGCAGCAAACCATGGAAGCCACCAACACAATGCTTGAACAGCAAGAAGCGCGTGTGCGGGCCGAAGTCGAAGAAGAATTGCGTGTGGCCCGTGAAGAAGAAGATGTTGATGGCGCGTTGGCAGCCCAAGGCAAGCTTGATGATATGGATGATGCCGCGGCCCAACGGAAGGCGCAGCCAGCCAACCAAGGTGAACACCAAGAAATCACCACCTTCCGCGCATCCAATCCAATGCTTGATCGTGATAGTGATCAGTTTGATAAAGATTTCAATGAAGATGTTGAGGCCGGGTTTAATGCATTGGCTCGCCAAGGGTTGACGCAAACGGATCGACAGATCAAAGCCGCATTGAAGGCCGCGGTTGAACAGGCCAAGGCGCTACACCCGGAGAAATTCGAAAGCCAGCGCAACCAACGGGCTAATGCACAACAGAATCGCAGCCAACGGCGAAGCACGCCCGCGGATAACGATGATACCCCTAGCGCTGATGGTTACGTGATCGACAACCCACGCAACCCGCGACAGAAGAACGCAGCGCCCGAAGTGCGCGACATGATTAGAAAGACTGCCGAAGATGGCGCGCGGAAAGCGGGCAAATCTGATGCGGATATAAAAAAGGCTGGCGATACCGCGGCCAAGAATTTTGAAAGGAGCCTAGCCAATGGTTAACTTGCCGAAAGACAAAGTGCCAGAACAAGCCGAACAACCCGACACCGCCGCGGCCGCCGAGATTGAGCGCAAGCCCATGGCCGAAGGTGCGCCACAAGATGAGGGATCACAGTTTGGCCGAAAGCCATTAGGGCAGCCGCGGAATTTAGATGCCGACCCCTATATGCGTGAATACCCCGACAAGCAATTGATGTGGGTGAATGAAATCGGTGGCGATGTGCAACGCTGGATCAATGCGGGCGCCGAGCCGGTACCGATGAAGATCGCAAAGGATCGCGTGTTTGAAGGCATCACGGATGTGCATGAATCTAAGTGGGTGCGCGCCATTGGTGGTGAAGAAGGCGGGAATCCTTTTTGGGTTTACCTTCTGATGATTGACCCGGAAATCTATGATGATGTGCAGCTACGCCCGGAGCGCGAGCGACAAGAAGCGATTCATGCGGCTATGCATGGTGGGCGTGATCAGTCCGATACCAAGAGCGGCTTGCAATCTTACGCGCCTAATCTGCCAACTGGTGATCGCGGATTGAGTGTTGCGCAGGAAACAGAACAATAGTATAAAGTTATCCCATCTAGGCCGAGCCAAAACGCAAGAGTAAAAGCCAGCCGCGAAAGCGATTTCCCAAGCAAGATTGGGTATGAGCGTAACAACTTATATTTTGATTTTTTTGGAGAAAGCACAAATGGCTTTTGTACCTATTGGAACCACCGATGGTTCAGACTGGCACGGCAAGCTTCGTGAAGGCGTAATTTTAGCGGATATCGCGAGCAACATATTCCTTGGGGATATGCTCACAACCGATGCGGATGGTAGTGATGCTACCGGACGCGCGGAAGCGGTAACGCTAGGCACAGCCGGAACGGGCAACGCGCTTGCGGGCGCGGTTGTTGAATTCACCCCTGACTTCAGCGACGAAGGTTCACTAATCCGTAACTACCACTTAGCTAGTACGCTTCAGCGTTGCAAGCTGGTACACGGCACCGATGTGATTTATGAGGCGCCGCAAACCGCGGGCGCTGTTCTAACCGTTGCCGGAATTAACGACAACACCAACCTTGATATTACTGGTACTGGCGACTTGTTCACCGGCATTAGTGTTCACGGCATTGGTGCAACGGCAACCGCTACGGGCGATCAGTTTAGATTGCGCGGATTCACCAGCACGGAAGGCGACACCGCTCAGGTTATACCTATCGGCACGCTTGGTGCGACGTGGCGCGTAACGCTGAATAACAGCGTCGATGCCCACGCAACGGGAGGCGTGTAACATGACTACACCAGTAGCAATTACCACACAAGGCTCAGAAGCCAGACTACTCCAAGAAGGCATCAATGCGATTGCCACTATTGAGTATCAAGACTACCCAATGGAGAAGGATAAAATCTTCACCATGGAAATGTCTGAAAAGGCGTATGAGCTAGACGTTTCACTTTCTGGCACCGGCTTCGCTGCCGAAAAGCCGGAAGGCACAAGCATCCAGTACGACAGCGAAAAGCAAGACTTCGCGACCACGTACACGCACATTGTTTACGCACTTGGCACCATCATCACGATGGAAGCGCAGATGAACAACCTTTACCGCGACCTGATCTATAAGGCCGGTAAAATGCTCAAGCGCTCGCTAGTGCATACCGATGAGCAAGTGGCCGCGGATATCATCAACAACGGGTATACCACCACGTTGCTAGGTGACAACCAACCGCTGTTCAGCACTGCGCACCTTCTTGGTAAGGGCGGCACTTTCTCGAATCGCTTCGCGGTACCCACCGCACTATCTCAAGCGGCCGTGGAAGATGCGTTGATTGCCATTGAAGACTATCGCGACGGTGCCGGTCTGCTGATCGATGCCAAGGGTGTGTCTTTGCACATTCCGCGACAGCTTCGCTTTGTTGCTGATCGGATCTTGGCTTCACGCTTTGAGCCGGGCACAGCTAACAACGCGATCAACCCGGTTGCGCAGATATTCCCCGAAGGCTACCACGTCAACCACCGATTCACTTCGGCCACGGCTTGGTTCATCAAGACGGATGTTGATGATGGCTTCAAGGAATTTGAACGCA
>JBPCXV010000024.1:0-22295 GCA_051008235.1 Pseudohongiellaceae bacterium
GCATGGCCTATCTTGGGGTGGTCGATGCCCGGAAAAATCGGGTCATCCGGCCAGTTAAGGTGTAAACCATGTGCCCGGTCTTAAATGTCAACCATGTGCCCGGCTTAACAAGGCGAGCCGCAGGCGATGTCTGATGCGGTGGGGGGACTCTATGGTTTGTCTCAAATGTGCCAATCCACTACTGAGTGTTTACATTGGCAAAAGCATTTTCAAGAATGCCGGGAGTGAGAATTTGGGGAAGGATTATTGGCTCTGCTGACGGGTTGCCCGGATAGAGGATGTAAAGGGGAACTGAAGGACGGTTAAAGGATTCCAGTACCGCGGTGATTTCCGGGTTTTCGTTGGTCCAGTCGCCTTTCATGTAGGTGATGTTGTTGTTGCGCATGGATTGTTTTACGCGGTCGGTGCTTAGGGAGGTTTGTTCGTTGGCTAGGCAGGTTATGCACCAGTCTGCTGTCATGTTGACGAATACGGGGCGGCCGGCGGCGCGGAGGGTGTTTAGGCGGGTTGTGCTGAAGGGTTCGAAGTTTTGGTTTGGGGGGGGTGTTGAGGTTGACTCGTTTTGTAGTGAGGTGGTGGCGAGGGTTTGCATGAAGGGGGTTTGGGTTACGTAGGCGGCGGTGATGAGGGCGGTTAGTGCTATGGCGGTGGTGGCGGTGCGCATGAAGAGGTTCATGGTGAGGCGGCGTTGGTAGAGCCAGGCGGCGAAGGCTAGTAGTATGCAGGCGGCGAGTATCAGGGATATTCCCATTACGCCTACTTGGTTGCCTAGCACCCAGAGGAAGAACAGGGCTGAGGCGTAGAGGGGGAATGCCATGAATTGTTTGAAGGTTTCCATCCATGCGCCGGGTTGGGGGAGGTAGCGGGATAGTATTGGTATGAATGAGAGTAGCAGGATTGGTAGTGCCATGCCGAGGCCGAGGGCGAGGAATACCAGCATGGCTGTTAGCCAGGGTTGGCTGAGGGCGAAGCCCAGGGCTGGGCCCATGAATGGTGCGGTGCAGGGGGTGGCGACGATGGTGGCGAGTACGCCGGTGAAGAATGAGCCTTGATAGCCTTTGCGTTGGGTGAGGTGGCCGCCGGTGCCCATCAGGCTGGTGCCGATTTCGAATAGGCCGGAGAGGCTTAGGCCCATCATGAAGAAGAGGTAGATGATGAAGGCCAGGAACCAGGGGTGTTGGAATTGGAATGCCCAGCCGATGCGTTCGCCGCCGGCGCGTAGGGCGATGAGGACTGTGGCCAGGAGGAGGAAGGCGAGGATTACTCCGGCGGTGTAGGCGAGGCCGTCCAGGCGTTGTTTGCGGGGGGTTTCGCTTGCGTTTTTGGCGAGGCTTAGGGCTTTGATGGAGAGGACGGGGAATACGCAGGGCATGAGGTTGAGGATTAGGCCGCCTAGTAGGGCGAATAGGATGTATAGTGTTAGGCCGCCTGTGATGGTGCCTGGAGTTGTGCCACTGCCGTCGTTGCCGCCGGTTGCGGCGATGGGCATGATGGTGCTGCTGGCGGCGTCGCGGGCGGGGCTGATGAACTCGTAGGCGGTGCGGGTGCCGGTGTTGTCTTGGGTTACCAGTACGCCTTGGACTTGGGGGTTGTCCAGCATTCGGCGGGGTTGCTGGTGGGTGATTTGGAGGAAGTTTGGTTGGATTGTTACATCGCGTAGTGGGCCGGGTTTGATGATGCGGCGTTGGTCGGGGAAGAACCAGGCTTCTTGTACATTGGCGAACAATTCATCGGCGACTTCGAAGGCGAGGCTGACTCGTTCTCCGGCGGTGGCGATGAGTGAATTGATGTTGTGTTCGCGCAGCGGCATGGTGGCTCGGCTGGCTTGGAAGCGGGGGGATTGGGTTTCGTCCGGGGTTGGATTTGCTGTTATTGGCAGGGTGATGGAAAGGCGTTCTTCGCCGGGGATGCATAGTTGTTCGCAAACGTTCCAGTAGGCCAGGGTGGAGAGGGTTACTGAGTCGGCGTTGAAATCTTCGGGTAGGGTTATTGATATGGGGAGGATTACTTCTTGTTCGTAGCCGAAGTTTATCAGGCCGGTGTCGTAGAATGGTAGCCAGTGGGGGGCTGGCCATTGGATGTCGCCTATTATCGTGCCTGCTGGCATTTGCCACTCGCTCATGCTGGTGGGGGCGCCGCTGTCGCCGCCCATTTTCCAGTAGGTGTGCCAGTGTTCGGCGGGGGTGAGGCGCAGGCCTAGCCAGGTGGTTTCGCCTGGGGCCAGGCTGGTGGTTTCGGATAGCAGTTCTACCTCGATTTGTTCGGTGCGGTGAATCTGTCTCGGCTCTTGCTCTTGCCCCTGCCCTGCCGTGATGCCGGGTAGTAATAGAAGTAATAGTGCCAAACTCTTGGCTAGGCTGCTGGCTAAATTGTTGCGAATCATAATTAGCTATCCTCTCTTTGGGGCATACTTTACCAGACCTAATAGGTATGAGACAAGTGAGGGAACCCCCCACCGGTGGCACAGCGCCACCGACTCCCCTCAAGGGGGAAGATACATTTCTACTGGCTACTGAATATGTGTCTTACTAATAGTTGCAGTTGGCGGGTGTTGCGGTATTCGTTGACTTCCAGATGGTAGGCTATGTGGATTTCGGTGGCTGTGTCTGCAGGCCAGTCGCTTTCCCTGACATTGAAGGCGATGGCATCCACTGTGTGTTGCGGCTCATTGGGTGGGTGTAGCGATAGTTTCAGGTGGCGTTCGCCTACCCGGCGTTGCTGGATAATCTGAAAGGTGCCGTCAAAGACTGGTTGCGGGAAGCCTTGCCCCCAGGGACCGGCCTCGGTGAGTGCTTCGGCGGCCAGCAGGTTCAGATTGTCGGGGGCGACTGAGCCATCGCTGCTCACTCGTGCTTGTAGTCGGGATTCATCCAGTTGTCGGCTTGCCTCGGCGGTGAAGGCGGTTTGGAACTGGGCGAAGTTGTCCGCCGACAAACTCAGCCCTGCTGCCATAGAATGACCGCCGAACTTGCTGATTAGTCCCGGATGTTGGGTGGCTACTGCATCCAGCGCATCACGAATGTGGAAGCCGGTTATTGAGCGAGCTGAACCTTTCAGTTCTATTTTATTGCCTGCTTCCGTATCGCCCACTCCAACATCACTTGCTTTGGCATCGTTTCCTTTGGTGTCGCTGGTTCTAGCATCACTCGCTTTGGCGAAGACTATTACTGGTCGGTGATAACGTTCCTTGATGTGTGCGGCTACGATGCCAAGCACGCCTTGATGCCAGGTTTCCTGAAACAAACATATCGCCGTCGGCAGGTTGCCTTCGTCAAGTTTGATTTCGGTTACGGCTTCCAGCGCCTCCTTGCGCATTTTTGCTTCTATTGTTCGGCGTTCGCGGTTGAGTTCGTCAAGTTGGGTGGCGAGGTGGATGGCTTCGGGGGGGGTGCTGAGCAGGCATTCGATGCCTATGCTCATGTCGTCCAGTCTTCCGGCGGCGTTCAGGCGTGGGCCCAGTTTGAAGCCCAGGTCGGCGGCGGTGATTTGTGTGGGGTTGCGGCGGGCAACTTTTAGCAGGGCAAGGATGCCGGGGCGGGAATGGTTGGCGCGGATTCGTTTCAAGCCCTCGTTGACGAGGATGCGGTTGTTCCAGTCCAGTGGCACTACATCGGCTATGGTGCCGAGCGCAACCAGGTCCAGCAGTTCTGCCATGTTTGGTTCGGGTATGTTGCGGCTTTTGAACCAGCCGGTTTCGCGCAGGCGGCTGCGCAAGGCTAGCATTACGTAGAAGATTACGCCTGCGCCGGCCAGGTTTTTGCTGGCGAAGTTGCAGCCCGGCTGGTTTGGATTGACGATGGCGGCGGCGGCGGGGAGTTGCTTGCCCGGTAGGTGGTGGTCGGTGATGAGGGTATCTACGCCAGCGGAGTTTGCTGCGGCTACGCCGTCTGTGCTGGCGATGCCGTTATCTACGGTGATGAGCATATCGGGGGATTTTTTCAGGGCTAGGGCGACAATTTCCGGTGTTAGTCCGTAGCCGTATTCAAAGCGGTTGGGCACGATGTAATCTGCGGCGTTGTGGCCGAAGCTGCGTAAGGCCAGTATGGCGAGGGCGCAGCTGGTGGCGCCATCGGCGTCAAAATCTCCGACTATGATGATTTTTTGTTGTTCGGTGAGGGCGGTTAGTAGGCGTGTTACTGCGGCTTTCATGCCGGTGAGGTTGTCGGGTGGTAGTAGGTTGTTTAGGTTGAGTTCCAGTTCATCAAGGTTGGCGATTTCGCGGTGGCGGTACACTTGTTGTAATAAGGGGTGCAGGGATGGGGGGAATTGTAACTGGTTACAGGCTTCGCGACGATGCAGGCGAGGTGGTTCACTCTGGGTAGGTGGGGAGTCGGTGTGCGGAAGGTGCGAGGGATGAGCGAGCATGATAGGGGTTGTGTTGTGTTGTGTTGTGTTGTGTTGTGTTGTGTTGTGTTGTGTTGTGTTGTGTCGTGCTGTGCCGTGTTGTGTCGTGCTGTGTCGTGCTGTGCCGTGTTGTGTCGTGTTGTGTCGTACTCAGGCTTTTGAAGTGCCTCTTAGGTGTTCGGTTATATGATTGCTAACTTGGGTCAAATCATTAGGCACAATATGAAAACGTTCCTTGCGTTTGAACAGGTCGGCCATGTGTGCGGGTAAGGCCGGTGCGTCCAGTCCGGCGGCGATGATGGCTTCGCTGAACTTGGCGGGGTGGGCGGTGGCGAGAGTGACTATCGGTTCTTTTCCTTTGTCGCCCTTATCCTTGTCATTGCTATTTTGCTCATACAGCCTTGCCGCCCGAACTCCCACTGCCGAATGCGGGTCAAGCAGCACGCCCGAGTTATTGAACTCTTCGGCGATGGTTTCGCAGGTGGTGTCGTCGTCCACGCTGGCGCTGTCAAATATCTCGCGCATTGTTTTCCATTGGGTAGCACTAACATTTAGGGGTTCGTTTGTTGAGCGGCGCATGAAATCGGCCAGGGCTTTGCTGTCGCGCTCAAACAGGTCAAACAAGTAACGTTCAAAATTGCTGGATACCAGAATATCCATGCTCGGTGAGAAAGTGTGGTTTATGTTTGCTGTGGAGTAGTCGTTGTTGCTGATGAAGCGGTGCAGGATGTCGTTCTTGTTGGTGGCGACGATGAGGCGATTGATTGGCAAGCCCATTTTTTTTGCCAGATAGCCTGCGTAAATGTCGCCGAAGTTGCCGGTGGGCACCGAGAATGATACTGGCTGCTGCGGTCCGCCGAGTTTCAGGGCGGCGGCGAAGTAATACACAATTTGTAGCACGATGCGTGCCCAGTTGATGGAGTTTACTGCCACCAGTCGGCGTTCCGGTGGCAGGAAGGACTGGTCGTTAAAGGCGGCTTTGACGATGCGCTGGCAGTCATCAAAGTTGCCTTGCACGGCCAGGTTGAGCACGTTGTTGCCGGGCACGGTGGTCATTTGGCGGCGTTGTACTTCAGATACCCGGTCGTGGGGGTGGAGGATGACTATGTCCACCTGGTCGGAGTGGCGGCAGCCTTCCAGTGCGGCGGAGCCGGTGTCGCCGGAGGTGGCGCCGAGGATTACTACGCGTTCGTTTCTGCGGGTGAGGATGTGGTCTAACAGCCGTCCGAGTACTTGCAGGGCGATGTCTTTGAATGCCAGGGTGGGACCGTGGAATAGTTCCAGCAGATGGTGGCGTCCGCCTGATGGAGCCAGTGGTGTTAGTGGTGTTACTTCCGGGTGTGCGAAGCTTGCATAAGAGTCAGCAAGAATTTTGCGCAAGTCGGCTTCGCCTATTGTTCCAGCCCCGGCGGTTGCTCCAGCCTCGGCAGTTGCAGCGGCTCCGGTTCCGACGATGAAAGGTTTAATAATCTCCAGCGCTAATTCAGGATAAGGCAGTTCGCGCCAACGGCTGATTTCGTCTGCGCTGAAATGGGGCAAGGTTTGCGGCACGAACAGGCCGCCATCGGGAGCCAGCCCCGTTAGTACAACTTGTTCAAAATTCTGTGGTGGACACTCACCGCGAGTGCTTATGTATTTCATTATGACTCCATTCGGATACGGGTGATGTCGCCGCTTATGCCATCCAGTTTTTTGAGGGTGGCCAGGGCATCGTTGAGGCGGCGTTCCTGGGTTTTGTGTGTCAGGATGATGATGGTTGCGGTTTTGTTAACGGCCTCTTTCTGAATTATTGCATCAGTGCCGATGTTATGGGTTTCCAGGGCGGTGGATATTTGTGCCATGGCATCCGGCTTGTTCTGTGTTGAGAGGCGCAGGTAGCAGGTGGTTTCTATGTCGTCTATATCAAGGACAGGGGGTTGGGGGGTGGCTGGGGTGTGGTAGCCCAGTGGTGGTGGGCTGGGGTGGTTGGTGGGGGTGAGGGTATGTCTGCCCAGGTCAATGAGGTCTGCTACTACTGCGGAGGCGGTGGCTTCGGCACCTGCGCCGGGGCCGGTGTAGAGGGTGGTGCCCATTGGGTTGCTGTCAATCAGGATGGCGTTGTTGACGCCGTTTATGTGAGATAGTGGGTGGTGGTGGGGAATCAGGGCGGGGTGTACGCGCATTGAGATGCCTTGGTTGGTGTGTTCTGTGATGCCGAGGTGTTTGATGGAATAGCCCAGTTCGGCGGCGTGGGTGATGTCTTCGGGGGTGATGTGGGTGATGCCTTCGGTGTGAACTTTGGCGAACTGTAAGGGGATGCCGAAGGCTATGGCGGCCATGAGGGTTAGTTTGTGGGCGGCGTCGGTTCCTTCTATGTCGAATGTGGGGTTGGCTTCGGCGTATCCGTGTTGTTGTGCTTCGGTTAGGACATCGTTGAAGTGGCGGTTTTGGGCGGTCATTGCGCTGAGGATGAAGTTGGCGGTGCCGTTGATGATGCCGGTGATGCGGGTGATGTGGTTGGCGGCCAGGCCTTCGCGTAATGCTTTGATGATGGGGATGCCGCCGGCTACGGCGCTTTCGAATAGTAGTTGTACGCCTTGTTGGGTTGCCAGTTTGAATAGGTCGTTGCCTTGTTCTGCGAGTAGTGCTTTGTTGGCGGTTACTACGTGTTTGTGGTTTTGCAGTGCCTGGGTGATGAGTTCAAAGGCGGGGGTGTTTCCGCCGATGGTTTCTACTAGTACATCTACGTTGGGGTCGTTGGCGATGGCGAAGGGGTCTGTGCTTTGCTGTGGCGCATCTTTTGTGTTGTTTGGTTTGAGGTTGCGGCTGGCTATGTGAACCACTTGCAGTGGGATGCCGGTGCGTTGGGTGAGGAGGTTGTGGTTGTTTTGTAGCAGGTGTAGTGTGCCGCCGCCGACGGTGCCGAGGCCGCAGATGCCTATCTTGAGGGCGGGCTTGGGGGTGGGGTGCTGGGTCATTCCAGATTGAGGGTGGTCATTAGTGCTTCCATGCCGGCGTAGCCTGCTATGAGGGTGCCATCTGAGGTTACCAGGGCGGGGGTGCCGGTGATTCGCAGGCGGACGCCTAGTGCGTAGTGTTCCAGTACTGGGGCGTCGCAGTCGTAGCGTGGGAGGTTTTGTCCTCGCTTGGCTTGGGTTAGTGATTTGGGACGGTTGCTGGAGCACCATACGGAAAGCATTTTTGGATAGGCGGCGGAGCCCATTCCGCCGCGTGGGAAGGCTAGGTAGCGGACTTCTACTCCTCGGGATACGATTTGTTCGATGTCGCTGTGCAGGCGGCGGCAGAAGCCGCAGTCTACATCGGTGAATATTGTCAGGGTTGTTTTTGGTTCGGTGTCTGGTGAGTAGATAATCATTTCGTTTGTGTCAACGGCTGCTATGGCTGCGGCGCGTAGTTGTTTGCGTTTTTCTTCGGTGAGGTTTAGTGAGTTGGTGGGGGTTAGTTGGAACATATCGCCGACGAAGAGGAAGTTGCCGGAGCTGTCTGCGTAGAGGATATCGCCGGAGCTTATTTCTACCTGGTAGATGTTGGCGAGGGGGGTTGGGGTGAGTTCGAGGGTGCTGGATGGGGAGTTTAGTAGAACGGATTGTAGTTTTTCGCGTAGGGGTTGGAGAGTGTCTTGGCTGGGGGGTGTGGGTTGGTCTGGGGTTTGGGCGTGGCTGGCAGTCGCAAGCACGGCGAGCATGAGGCAGAGGCCGCTGTGTAGTAGAGCTCTTTGTATGTGCGATGTCATGGTTCTCATGTCTTTCCTCCTGCTCTTGCCTGCCCTATATTCTACTCCATATCCTGCTCCGTTTCTGCTTCTGCCTCAGCCCTCTTGTCAAGCCTCTCCGCGATGCGGGCGGCGCGGCCGGTGAGGTCGCGCAGGTAGTAGAGTTTGCCCTGACGCACATCGCCCCGGCGTTTGATTTTGATGCTGTCCACCACCGGGCTGTGGGACTGGAAGGTGCGCTCAACGCCAACCCCGTGGGATATTTTGCGCACAGTGAACGATGAATTCAAGCCGCGATTGCGGCGGCCAATTACCACCCCTTCAAAGGCTTGCAAACGTTCGCGGTCTCCTTCGCGGATTTTTACTTGCACCACGATGGTATCGCCCGGTCCGAAATCCGGCAGTTCCCTGTTCATCTGTTGGTCTTCAACTTGCTGGATAATTTTGTTCTTGCTCATCTTACTGTCTCCTGGACTTCTAATCTCTAAACTTTTGAACTCTTGATAATTTGTTGCAGTAACTCTTGCTGTTCCGCATCCAGTTCCATGCTGTCCAGCAAGTCTGGGCGTTTGCGCCAGGTGGTTGCCAGGCTTTGTTGCAAACGCCAGCGTCTGATTGCTTCGTGGTCTCCGCTTAGCAGCACTGATGGCACCTGCTGTCCTTCAAACTCCTGCGGTCTGGTGTATTCCGGCCAGTGCAACAAGCCTCCTGCGCTCTTCGTGCTTCCTGCGCCTTCCACATCTCCCGCACCTTCCGAGTTTCCTGTGTTTCCTATGCCTTCCGCGAAGCTGTCCTGGCGGGCGGAATCGGCGTCGCCGAGGGCGCCGGGTTGCAGGCGGGTGATGGCGTCAATCAGTGCCATCGCTGCCAGTTCGCCGCCGCTGATTACGAAATCTCCCAGCGACCATTCTTCATCCACTACTGAGTCAAGCACTCGGGCATCAATGCCTTGGTAACGTCCGCATAGCAGAATCATGCTGCGCCGGGTGGACATTTTCCGGATGGCGGCCTGATTTAGTCGGCGTCCTTGTGGCGAGAGATACAGGACTGGTGCCGGTTGCTCAAGCTGTTCTTTGGCTGCGCTGATTGCGGCCAGTAGTGGGCCGGTTTTCATTAGCATGCCGGGGCCGCCGCCGAACGGTTTGTCGTCAACCGTGCGGTGTTTGTCGGTGGTAAAGTCTCGCGGGTTCCAGAAATGTAGGTTAACCAGCTTTGACTTTATTGCCCTGCTGCTCACGCCGTGTTCGCTCAGGGCGGTGAACATTTGCGGGAACAGGGTGATTAATCCTATGTCCATTTTGCTTCCCGCCTTTATCGTGTGGTTCGCGTGTGGCCTTATGCCAAATAGTCTGCTTCCCAGTTTACTTTGAGTAGCCTTGCGTTCAGGTCAACCTCGCTTACTATGGAATCGGGGACCCAGGGGATTAGGCGTTCCTTGCTGTCCACGCTGTTGTCGTCCGGTTGTACCAGTAGTACATCGTTGGCGCCGGTTTCCAGCAGGCGTTTTACTGTGCCGAAACTTTCGCCGTGCTGGTTTACTACGCGCAGGCCCTGGAGTTGGTGCCAGTAGTACATTCCGCCTTCCAGTTGCGGCAGGGCTGTGTTGCTGACGGCGAGTTCCAGGCCGGTGAGAGTTCGTGCTGTTTCCGGGTCATCAAAGCCTTTGAAGTGGATGATGATGTTGCTTCCCTGTAATTGGCTGTCGTCGGGTTCCAACTCCTTTTGTTGGCCTTGCAATTCTGTCTGGAAGCGGGGGTAGTTGAGAATTGCTTCCGGGTGTTCGGTGAATGAGTGTAGTTTGAGCCAACCTTTTATGCCGTGTGTTTTGCCGATTTTTCCCAGGATGACTGGTTTGTCGCTTGGTGTGTGTGGTTTGTTCATGCCGCTGGTGAACGGGGTGGGGTTCGTTAGTCAGCCTTTGGTTTGGCTGCGTCGTCTGTCTTGTCGTCCGCCTTTACCTCTTCAGCCTTATCATCTGCTTTTGCTTCTGCGGCCTTGTCATCCGCCTTTGCTTCTGCAGCCTTGTCGTCCGCTTTCGCTTCTTCAGCGTTGTCATCCGCCTTTACTTCTTCGGCTTTATCGTCTGCCTTTGCTTCTTCGGTCTTGTCGTCCGTCTTTACTTCTTCGGCTTTGTCATCTGTCTTCGCTTCTGTAGCCTTATCATCCGCCTTCACTTCTTCGGCCTTATCGTCTGCCTTTGCTTCTTCGGTCTTATCGTCCGCCTTTACTTCTTCAGCTTTGTCATCTGCCTTCGCTTCTGTAGCCTTGTCATCCGTCTTTACTTCTTCGGCCTTATCATCCGCCTTCACTTCTTCGGCCTTGTCATCTGCCTTCACTTCTTCGGCCTTGTCATCTGCCTTTGCTTCTGCAGCCTTATCATCCACTTTCGCTTCTGCGGGCGCTTTGTCTTCTTTGTGTTTGCGTTTACGTTTTCTGGGGGGTTTGTCGGAGATGGGTTTGGTGGGCAGGATGCCGCCGCTTTCGGCGGCGTTTTTGGCGAGGGTTTGGACGCGGGGGCTTAGCAGGGCGCCCTGCCCTTGCCAGTATGCCATGCGCTCAAGGTCCAGGCGCAGGTATTCCTCTTTGCCCCGGGCGATGGGGTTGAAGAAGCCTATGCGCTCTATGAAGCGCCCGTCGCGGGCTCTGCGGCTGTCGCTCACGGTGAAGTAGTAGAAAGGTCTCTTTCTGGTGCCGCCGCGAGATAATCGGATTTTGACCATGGTCTATCAGTCCTGCGAAAACTCAAAGGGGGAGCATTCTACGGCAATTTGGCGGTTATTGGAAGACTTTTCTGATGGTGCGAATTGCCTTATAGATGGTGAGGTTTTGTTGTTTTATAACTTATCCAGGATTTGTGATAGTACGACGAGCAGGCCGCCCTGTAGTAGTGCGGTGAGCCCTCCGAGTATTACTACGACCCAGACGCTGGCTTTGGTCATTTTCTGCCCCATTCTGGTTTCCAGTTGTGCCATTTCGGTTTTTAGATAGGCAGTCTGCACGGCAAGTTGCTCTTGGGTGACGTAGTTGCGCGCATCCAGTTCCTGCCTGAAATCTTTAAACTCCTGTTTCATTTCCTGCCTCATTTCCCGCCTCATTTCCTGCCTGAAGCCTTCCAGTTCTTGCCTGAAGCCTTTCATTTCATGCCTGAAATCTTCTTTGGATAGGGCGTGAGTGTTCACAATCAGGATTGCCTCGCTCGTGGCTGTTTTGACGATGGCTTCCGCCTGGTCTCTTGGCATTCCTACCGATTCCAGATTGCGGGCGGCCTCAAATCCTTTGTTGTGTCTGGTTTCTTTGCTTTCGTGGGTTTGCATGTTACACCTCCGATGTTGTTTCCTTGTATGGGTTAATTAACGCACGAAACCCGCATGGATGCTTGCCCATTGAGGACATAATCTACCAGATTGGGGTTTTGTGTCAATACTAGTATAGGTAAGAATTTGGGAAATTGTGAAAATTGGGGTGAATTTTTGAGCCATTATCTGGTTTCTCACTTCGGTGGGCGTACGGGGCTTGGGGTTTCACCGGAAGTTGTGCGATATAGTGCCCGTGAGGGGTGGGGGATTCGTTATAATTGGGGAATGACAAGACTTCCGGTTATCGCCAGTATTGGGGGCATTAGTGCCGCCGGGCGCAGTTCGGGCCATCAGGCCTATCGGCGGCTGGTGCTGGATAGGCTGCCGGCGGACACGGTGGCGGCCACGCATCAGGCGTTGGCGGCGCTTACCAATCGGCCGGAGGCGGAGGCGGGGGAGTTGGAGGCGGGGACGTTGATTCGGGGGTTGGAGGATGGGGGGCTTGTTCCGGCGCAGCTTTCGCGTCGGGGGTTGGTGGTGAGTAGTGCGGGGCAGTTGCCTGCGGGGTTTGATGCGGGGGGGTTGTATGATGCGCGTAGTCATCCTCGGGGGTTGCAGATGACGGTGTTTGCGGCTTCTGATGCTATTAATGCGCTTGGGGTTGGGTGGGAGCAGATTAGGCAGCGGGTGGCGCCGGATGAGATTGGTGTGTATGCCGGTAGTGGGCTTGGGCAGTTGGATTACAATGGGTTGGGGGGGTTGTTGCAGGCGCAGTTGTTGGGGGGGAAGGTTACTTCCAAGCAGTTGGCGTTGGGTTATGCGGAGATGCCGGCTGATTTTGTGAACGCCTACTTGCTGGGCAATCTCGGTACGACTGGGACTAGTGTGGCGGCTTGTGCGACCTTTCTTTATAACTTGCGTCAGGGGGTGCGGGATATTCAGACTGGGAGTCATCGGTTGGTTATTGTTGGTACTAGTGAGGCGCCGTTGGTGCCGGAGGTGTTTGATGGGTTTGCCACTATGGGTGCGTTGGCTGATGATGAGGGTTTGCGTCAGCTTGATGGGCTGGGGGCGGGTGAGTTGCCTGATTTGCGGCGTGCCTGTCGGCCGTTTGGGGTGAATGCGGGGTTTACGTTGGCTGAGTCGGCGCAGTTTGTGGTGTTGATGGATGATGAGCTGGCGTTGGAGTTGGGGGTTGATATTCTTGGGGCGGTTAATGAGGTGTTTGTTAATGCGGATGGGTTTAAGAAATCTATTGCGAGCCCGGGGGTTGGGAATTATATTTCTATGGCGAAGGCGGCGGTTGCTACGCGTAATGTGGTTGGTGAGGTGGGGTTGCGGGAGCGTAGTTATGTGCATTCGCATGGGACTGGTACGCCGCAGAATCGGACTACGGAGTCGCATATTATTAGTGCTACTGCGCGGAGTTTTGGGATTGATGCTTGGCCGGTGGCGGCGGTGAAGGCTTATCTTGGGCATTCGTTGGCGACTTCGGCGGGGGATCAGTTGATGGCTGCGTTGGGGGCTTGGGCGTATGGGGTTATTCCGGGGATAGCTACTGTTGATGTTGTTGCTGATGATGTGAGTCAGGGTAATTTGGAGTTTTTGTTGGAGCATCGGGAGTTTGAGGTGGGGGGGATGGATGCGGTTATTATTAATTCGAAGGGGTTTGGGGGGAATAATGCCAGTGCGTCGGTGCTTGCGCCGCATGTTGTGGAGGGGATGTTGGGGAGGCGGTATGGTGGGAGGAGGATGGGGGTTTATCGGGATAAGAGGGTGGGTACTTTGGAGCGTATTGCGGAGTATGAGGCGGATATGTGTGCGGGGAGGAATCGTACTTTGTATGAGTTTGATAATGATGTGTTGGGTGGGGGGGATATTGTGCAGGATAAGAGCACTATGAAGATTAAGGGGATTGAGCCTGTTATCAATCTTGATATAAAGAATTCTTATGAAGATATGTGCTGATTAGTTGGATACTTCCAATGAATGTTCTTCGGCTATCAGTTTTTTCCAGTGGGCGGGGCCGGTTTGGTGGACGGAGGTGCCTTTGGAATCTACGGCTACGGTTACTGGCATTTCTTCTACTACGAATTCGTGGATGGCTTCCATGCCGAGGTCGGGGAAGGCTATTACGCGGGCTTTGCGGATGGCTTTGGATACCAGGTAGGCGGCGCCGCCTACGGCCATCAGGTAAACTGCGCCGTGTTGTTTGATAGCATCAATGGCTGTTTGGCCGCGTTCGGCTTTGCCAATCATGCCTAGCAGGCCGGTTTGTGCCAGTAGTGGTGCGGTGAATTTGTCCATGCGGGTGGCGGTGGTTGGGCCGGCGGGGCCGATGACTTCGTCGCGCACCGGGTCTACCGGGCCTACGTAGTAGATGAACTTGTTGGTGAGGTCCACTCCGGGGGGCATACCTTCGCCGCTTTCCAGCATTTTGAGTAGTCGGCGGTGGGCGGCGTCGCGGCCGGTGAGTAAGGTGCCGGAGAGTAATAGTGTTTCGCCGGGTTTCCAGTTGGCTATTTCTTTTCTGGTAATAGTGTCCAGGTTCACCTTGCGGGTTTGTGGGCTCACATCCCATTTGATTTTTGGCCAGGTGCTCAGGCTTGGTGGGGTGAATTCGGCTACGCCGGAACCATCCAGTGTGAAATGCGCGTGGCGGGTTGCTGCGCAGTTTGGAATCATGGCGACGGGTAGTGAGGCGGCGTGGGTGGGGTGGTCAAATATTTTTACATCCAGCACGGTGGTGAGGCCGCCCAGGCCTTGCGCTCCGATGCCCAACGCGTTGGCTCGCTCCATTATCTCCAGCCGCAATTCTTCAAGGCGATTGGTGGGACCGCGCTGGCGCAGTTCGTGAATGTCAATGGGTTCCATGAGTGCCCGTTTGGCTAGCACGGCAGCTTTTTCGGCAGTGCCGCCGACGCCGATGCCCAACATCCCCGGCGGACACCAGCCTGCGCCCATGCCTGGTAGTGTGGCTTCCACCCAATCGGCAAGGTTATCGCCGGGGTTCAGCATGGCTAGCCGCGCCTTGTTCTCTGAGCCGCCACCTTTTGCGGCCAGCCTGACTTCCAGCGTGTTGCCCGGCACTAACTCGGTGTGAATCACTGCCGGGGTATTGTCCCCAGTGTTTTTGCGCGCACCAAGCGGGTCGGCAATGATGGATGCCCGCAACACATTATCCGGCAACTGATAAGCGCGGCGCACGCCCTCATTAACCATTTCATCAACCGCCATATCCCCTTCCCAACTCACCTCCATGCCAATGCTAAGAAACACAGCAACAATGCCAGTGTCCTGACAGATTGGACGCTTGCCTTCGGCACACAAACGAGAGTTAACCAAAATCTGCGCCATGGCATCCTTGGCCGCCGGCGATTTTTCCTTCTCGTAAGCCTCATGCACGGCCTTCACAAAATCCGGTGGATGGTAATAAGAGATGAACTGCAGCGCATCAGCCACACTCTGAATAAGATGTTCATTACGGATAAGGGTCATAGCGTGTCATTCCTCTCGGGTTGGCGGCGGATACTATTCTACATCAGCAAGAAGTCTTTGGCTTGGTTGATGCGTTTGGCCAGGTAGTCGCTGCCGTCTTTGTCCGGGTGTAGTTTTTGCATTAGTTTGCGGTGTGCTTCGATGATGGCGTCGTGGTCGGCGTTGTCGGGGAGGCCGAGTATTTCGAGGGCTAGTTGGCGGGTCATTTTGTTGTCGTTGTTTAGGGTTTCGTAGTTTTGTTGGTCGAGGTCCCAGTCTTCGGGGTTGTTTTGTTTGGATGAGGGGGTTCGGCTTTTCCAGATTTGCCATAGGGGTATTAGGCGCCAGAGGGCGGGGAGCATGCTTATCAGGAAGCGGAATATGGTTGGTAGTAGCCATAGCAGGAATGTGAATACGAAGCCGATGGGGGCGAGGATGAAATGGATTGGCAGGCGGCCAAGCATTACCAGTACGATTATGACTAGTAGTATGGATACTATAACCAGCATTAGCCGTATGTGTTGCTGGAAGAATGGGAAGCGGCGTGCCAGGGAGGATACGATTCCGTAGGCTATCAGCGGGAGTAGAATGAGGCCGATTAGGTTGAGAATCATGAAGGCTTCCTGTGAATGGTGCGGACGGAGAGACTTGAACTCTCACACCTTGCGGCACTAGAACCTAAATCTAGCGCGTCTACCAATTCCGCCACGTCCGCTTGGTTGCCTGCGTCCTGCGGCTTGGGGGCGCGTCCTTGTGCTCAGGTTGCATCTTTTTGACAGATGCCGGGCTGCCGATATTATACCTGAGCGGGGGTGGTGGCGAAAACTGGTAATTTTCGGGATAATGACGAGTTATGCGAGATAAAGATGATTTGAAAGAGATTCCATCTATGGTGCCGGAGAGGGACCATCTGGATTCTCATCGTAGTAACCGGCGGGCGCAGAAGCAGGAGATTGTGCGGCCGGCGCGGCGGGGGGCGCGGCGGGGGAAGAGTTCGGGGGGGGTGCGGGTTTTGTTGACGTTGCTTTCGCTTGCGGTGGTGGGTGGGGGTGCGGGGGGGTATTATTTTTATACGGAGTATGAGACTGATTTGCGGCAGACGCAGTTGCGGTTGGGGGATTTGGAGCGGAGGTTGGCGTTGACGGGGGAGGATGCGGAGGAGTCGGCGGTGGCTATTATGGCTGAGGTGGAGAGGACTATTGAGCAGTATGATTTGTTGTGGGCTAATTGGCGGACTAATAATCAGACTTTGGATGATATTCGTTCGGAGATTGCTCGGTTGGAGTTGGTTAATGAGGGGCAGGATGAGGTTGCTGTTAACAATAGTCAGGCTATTTCTCGTGGGGATGAGGCGTTGTTGGCGCAGGGGGTGCAGTTGAGTACGATTGTTCGGGAGTTGGCTGTGGTGAGTGGGGATATGGCGGCGATGAATAGTGAGCTTAGTGCGATATTGTCGTTGCAGTCTGATATTGAGGGGATTCGGGATAGTGTTAATAGTGGGGATAGTACGGTGTTGGGGTTGGTGGGGCGGCTTGAGAGTATGGAGCAGGCTATGGAGTCTATTGATGCGTATAGGCTTCAGACTAATGATTCGTTGTTTCGTTTGCAGGAGTATATTGAGGAGTTGCAGCGGACGGTGAATCGGCCTAGGGGTGCTCAGTAGTAGCGCTCGGCGCGGTGTTTGGTAGCAGGAATTACAACAACATTTAGTAACAACGCTTACAGCAATATCCGGTAGCAATATTTACTATTCGCCCTTGAAGTTGGGTTTGCGTTTTTCTATGAATGCGGTTACGCCTTCGTGGAAGTCGGGGCGGGAGGCGCATTCGGCGAAGGATACGGCTTCGGCTTGTAGTTGGGATTCGAAATCGCTTTCCAGGGAGCGGTACATTAGGGCTTTGGTGTTGCCGTAAACGCGGGTGGGGCCGTTGGCGAGGCGGGTGGCGAGGTCGGTGGTGGCTTGTGCCAGTTCGGGGGTGGGGACTACGAAGTTGACCATGCCCATTGCGGCGGCGTCGGGGGCTGAGATGGCGTCGCCTAGCAGGGCGATTTCCATGGCTTTTTTCATGCTGACTGCTCGTGGTAGCTGGAAGGTTGCGGAGCCATCGGGGCTGGTGCCGATTTTGCAGTAGGCTAGCGTGAAGTAGGCGTCTTCTGCTGCGATGATTAGGTCGGCGGCTAGTGCCATACTTACTCCGGCGCCTGCTGCGGCGCCGCGGCAGCTGGCGATGATGGGTTTCGGCATGCGGCGCATGGTGAACATTAGGGGGTGCAGGTCGTGGATGCGGGCCAGGAACTCTTGTCGGATTTGTTCTGGGTCAAGTTTGATGGAATCGCCCATGGATTTTACATCTCCGCCTGCCATGAAGTGTTCGCCGGCGCCTTGTAGTATTACGCAGCGCACGGTGTTGTCTCCTTCGGCATCCAGCAAGGCGGCCAGCAGTTCGTTACGCATCTCCGTGCTCAGCGCATTGCGCGCCTTGGGGCGGTTCATGGTTAGCGTGACTATGCTGCCGCTACGGGAAACTTCCACATCTGACATGGGTTTTGCCTCGGTTTGTAATTAGTCCAATAAATTCGGCGTGATGGTAGCACAGAATCAGTCCCACCTCGTAAAACACCCTTAAACCCCCACCTCATAGGCTTTGCGGCTCACGGGGCGGCTCTCTTGGGCGGGCGGGCACCCTGCCCTGCGGAAATCCTGCCATTTTATGGTGATGTGGCTACTTCCGGTGCGGCCGGTGTTGCGTGGACGCCCTGCCCTGCGGGAATTTGCCGCTTTAGGGGTGGAGTTTTGCAATTTTAAAATCTTTGACTATAACTATGAGTAGAAGAGGTGCAATTCCGTGCCTCTGGAGTATATGGAGAATTTCTCATGGTTGATACAACGAAGTTACATAACCCGCATGACGCGTTTTGCAAGGAGTCGTTTACGATTTCCGGGTATGCCGCCGCATTTTTTCGCGAGCATCTGCCGCGTAGGATTACTAGCCAGTTCAGGGAAGGTGCCCTGCCTGAATTGGTGGATAGCAATTTTGTTGGGCTGGATGGGCGGCAATCCCGGGGTGATATTCTATATCGAGTGTTGCTTAAGTCGGGGCGCTATATCTATGTTTTGATAGAGCATAAGTCCAAGCCTGATGCGAAAATTCTGGAGCAACTGCTGCGCTACCAGCAGGGTATCTGGAAGCGATATGGCGAGAAAGGTAAGGCAGGGAGGCGAAAATTGCCTTATGTTATTCCGCTGGTGATATATCACGGTAAGAAATCATGGAAGGTAGCAGAGTCTTACGAGGAGATGGTGGACACTGGTGAGATGGTGGACACTGGTGAGATAGTGGGCGCTGGTGAAATAGTGGATAAGCCTTACGGCTTGAACTTCCGCTACCATCTGGTGAACCTCACAGACATCCCGCATGATGCGCTTTCTGGCAACCCGGAACTCCAGGCCGTGCTGGCTGTGTTGCGCGGCTATGGGCGGCGGGCGGAAGGCGAGGAAAATCTGGTGGACATTCTCAGGGCGTTGCCAGATAATAATCACGACTTAAAGGATGCGGCCTTTTGGTATCTAAACAAGGGGTGGGGGCTTAGCCAAGAAGCCCTGCACGCCGCAGCACTCAAAGCAAACCCGGAAACAGGAGGAAAAGACATGTATTCATATTCAGATAGCTTGATAAACAGAGGCATGGCCAAAGGCATGGTCAAAGGCAAGGTTGAAACATTTGAGCGGCAGATGAAGCAGAAATTTGGTTCCCTGTCGCAAGGTGTTGAAAAGCAGATTGAGCAAGCCTCGCCGGAACAGATTGAGAGTTGGCTTGACAAGATTCTCACTGCCCAATCGCCTGAAGATATATTTCCGGCCACCCAAAGTTAAGGCTGTCTAAGCCTAAGCACCGCCAAAGCAAACCTGGAAACAGGAGAAAAAGATATGTATTCATATTCAGATAGCTTGATAAACAGAGGCAGAGCTAAAGGCAAGGCTGAAGCATTTGATCGGCTGATGAAGCGGAAGTTTGGCTCCTTGTCGCAAGGTGTTGAAAAGCAGATTGAGCAAGCTTCGCCGGAGCAGATTGAGAGTTGGCTTGACAAGATTCTTACTGCCCAATCGCCTGAAGATATATTTCCGGCCACCCAAAGTTAAGGCTGCTTGAGCCTAAGTACCGCAACACACCTAGCCAAACGTTGGAGCGTTTGGCTAGGTGTGCGTTGGTGCTGGTTATTTCATATCTCTTGCACTCACAACGGCCGCTCGTAGCGGATATAGAAGCTGTAGCTGGCTGGGTTGCCCGGGTAGTTGTCAACGCGGCCTTCAATGGCAATCACAGTCTCAACCGCAATGGTCAGAAGACCGCCACAATCACCCCGATAACTGTCACAACCAGCCCGACAACCGCCAAGATGAACATTGCCCCCGACCACATAAATTGGTTCAGGTTCTTCTGTAAATCTTCGCCTGTGACCATGTTTGATGCCATATTCAATGTGCGTTCGTCCAGCCGCTCCAGGCGCGCTTCAATAGCGGCCAGCCGTTGCTCAATACCACCGCCGCCGCCTTGCCCGGCCGCCTTCGGTGGATTGTCCTGCATCGGAGATTTACCTTCTATCAAGCGCAAGTTTTTTTGCGTCATTCTTCCAGCTCCATCCAGTCCCAGAGCGAGGACGATTCATAGCCAGAATAGGTGGTGTTGAGTTTGAACACCACACCTGTGGCATCATCAACTTTATCATCGCCTTTCAATCCCACATTGTTGGCGACTTGCGCCGCGACTTCCTTACTCCGAACCAGATAATTGTTGTTTCCGACCGGATAGTGGGTTGGATACCGTTTTTTAATATTCTTAATAATCTCGGCACCAGGTCCATTGTCAATTGAATCAATTGAACATGTTAAAACAATCAAATGTACCGCCATTTTCTCTGCTCCAAGTGTATGTTAGTAACTATAACGGCCGCTCGTAGCGGATGTAGAAGCTGTGGTTGGCTGGGTTGCCCGGGTAGTTGTGGGGGGCGCCGGGGGTTGTGCCGGGCAGGGTTAGGCTGGTGCCGGGGTTGGTGCCGAGGCTGGTGCCAATGTTGGTGCGGGGTGCGGTGCCGGGCGCATTGGTGGTGGGGGTGTTGGTGCCGGGGGTGTTGGGCGGCGGGGTTAGGGCTTGTTGGATGATTGTTTGGTAGCCGAGGGTTAGGTATTGGTTTAGGTCTATGTCGGCGCCCAGGGTGAAGGTTTGGCCGGTGGGGTGGGTCTGGTTGCGGGCGGAGAGGTTTAGGAGGGTCTCGTTGCGCTGGAGGCGGAGGGGGATGCCGTAGTTTAGTTCCAGGGCGTAGCCGAGGGAGGGCTCGGGGGTGGGGGTGGAGAAGGCCGAATAATCCACGGCGGCATCTTGCCAGAGGGTGGCGGCTTGGCTGGCGGTGGTGCCCCATTGGGGGCGGAGGCTTAGGGAGAGGCCGCGGCCGGTGGGGCTGCGGGTCCAGGCTATGCCGCCGGAGACGCCCCAGTCGCGGAAGTCGTCGTTGATTAGGAGGGTGCGGGCGGTGATGTCGAGGCGTAGGCCGCTGGAGAGGGCCAGATCGGCGGTGCCGCCTAGTTCCAGGCCGCTGCCGTTGGGGGCGTCGGTGCTGAATTCGTGGCGGTAGGTGAGTTCGAGGGAGCCGGCGAAGGCGCCGCCGTTGTCGCCGGTGTATTCTTTGCCTAGTTTGATGCCCAGGCGCACGCGGCCGAGGTCGGTTTCGACGGGGCTGGAGGCACCAGCGCCAGCGGAGGCAGAGGCGCCGGCCTGGTCGTCCTCCTGCATGCGGGAGTAGAGGCCGTCGCCGACGATGCCGATGCGGGTGGTGTTGGCTGCGTCGCCGGATTGCATCAGGGGCGAATAGCCGCCGAAGCTGATGGATTGCATGCTTACATCGCGGGTGTAGATGTCGGTGAAGCCGTCGGCGGTGGCTTCAATTTCGCCCTGGCCGAGGCCGAGGGTGCCCCAGATGTGGGAATCGTTGTCAAGTTGCAAGCCGATATAGGGATGCAGGCTGACTACGCTGGTTTCATGGGTGCCGGTTACCAGGCCGCTGTCGTATCGCATTTCGGCGTTGGCGCGGCTGGCGGCGAGGCCGAGGACCATGTTGGAGGTGCGTCTGTCGATGCCTATCAGGGCGCCTTGCACATCGCCGTCAAAGTTGGTTTTGCCCGCTTCCGAGGCGTTCAGGTCGCGGTGGTAGCCGCGTCCCCATACGGTGATTTCTCTGTTGTCTGCGCTACCGGCGGCGGCGTTGCCAGCGGCGGCGTTCAGGATGGCGAGGTTGTGGCTGGCTGATGGAGGCGAGGCGCCGCCCGCGTTGCTGCCAGCGTCCGCGTTCAGGATGGCGAGGCTGTGGTTGGCTGATGGAGGCGAGGCGCCACCCGCGTTGTCGGGGGATAGGGATATGTTGAAAGCAAAATCCCCAGCCAGCAAATTCAGGTTTTGCCAGGCGCCGTCGCCCTGCTGGTCTTCCTTGCGGGCGAGGCCGGCGATGAATTGGGCTACACTGTTGCCCCTTATTTGCAGGCCGCTGGCGCTGGCGCCGGCGGGGGCGCCGTTGAAGAGGTTGTCCATGCGGCCTTCAATGGCAATCATGCCCTCAGTTGCGATGGTTGCGGCAACGTGGGGCAGCACCACTTCGGTGGCCTGGGCGGTGGCGGCGGAGATGTCCAAATCATCGTCGGTGATGGCAATCATGGCGCTGCCGGGCGCACCCACCGTGTAGCCGGTGCCGGTGGCGAGGGTTACTGTTACGGAGCCATCGGCTTCGCCCACCTCGTCGTCAACCGTTGGCACGGAAAGGGTTGCAGTCTCCTCGCCCCTGGCGAAATCTATCGTTGCGGGGCGCGGGAAGGCGCTGATGAAATCGCCCTCTTGTGCCAGGGATAAATTCACATTGAGAACCCCCATCGGCGCAGGCGCGGCGGTGATGATGAACACAGCCGGCTGCCCCTCAGCCACGCTGTTGCCGGCAACGGCGGAGGCGATGCTCAGGCTCGGCGTTGGCGCCACTATCTCAATGTTATGGGAGGCCGCCGGGTTGCCGTTGCCCGCCGCGTCGGTGAAGGCGCCGGCGCCAACGGAGATGACGACGCTGCCCAAACTGCTCCCGGCGGTGAAGGTGGCCGTGTAGGCCGTGCCGGAACCCGTGAAGCCGGACAGTGTGCCGAGACCAGCAGGGCTAACGGTGATGTCTGCCTGCGCAAAGTTGGTGCTGGCCTCGCTAAGGGCGAAGCTGATAGTAGCAGCCTCCCCAAACTCAAGTCTGGCCGCCCCACTGATGCCCACCGTCGGCGGCGTCATGTCATCATCATCATCCCGCACCTCCACCCCAGCACTAACCGCCGCCCCAAGGTCATAGTTCCCAGCATCAGCCCCCAAAGTAACAGTAATCCGCCCGTTCGGTTCGTCAGTCTCGTCATCCTCCGTAGCAACACTAAGCTTCACACTCCCAGCCCC
>JBPCXV010000025.1:0-4327 GCA_051008235.1 Pseudohongiellaceae bacterium
TGACTCGGCCCTGCCGCTCTGGGAGGCCGTCACGCTGATGGTCAGTTCGCCGTCTGTCAGTTCGCTGACATCCAGGTTGTAGCCGAAGTTGCGCGGCCCGGAAGAGCCAAAGGCGACGGGCGCGAAATCGCCGCCGCCGGTTACATAGACTCTAAGCGTCCCGCAGTTGACGGCGCAGGTGCCGGACACGGGCAGGGCGGCCTGGTTGCCGAGGTTGGCGTAGTTGACCACGCCCGTAGCCGGCGCAATAAGGGGGCTGTCCGGGGCGGTGGAAGGCGGCAGGGTGGTCACGCGTACGGCCAGCCGCGCCGGGGCGTTGGGGTTGCCCGCCGCATCGTGGAAAGCGCCTTCAAGCAGGGCAATCACCGGCCTGCCGGCGGTGTTGCCGGCGGTGAAGGTGGCGGTGAAGGTGCGGCCTTCGTCACTGGTTGAGAAAGGGCCAAGGCTGCCACTCTCAGGCGGCGAAACCGTTAGATCGCTCCGGTCAAAGTCGGTTACCCCCAAGTCCCGGGTGCTGAAAGTGATCGTATGGGTCTGATTGGCAAGGGTGGTGCCGGGCAGCCCGTCAATGAAGAGTTGCGGCGCGGTGACATCTCTGGTCACCAGAATGCGGGTCTCCCCGGACAGTTGCCCGCCGATTTCCGAGAAGCGGGCGGCGACTGTCTGCGGAACGCCCTCCGGGAAGCCGGAGAAATCCAGCGTGGTTGCCCAGTCGCCGATGGCGTTGGCGTTGACGCGGCTTCTGATAATGCTGCCCCTGACTTCCAGACTGACGGCCGAGTTGACCGGCGCCGTACCGGCGAAGCGCAGCGCATTCTGGTTGACGGCGTTGGCGAAGCCGCCGTCCGGCGGTGTGGTGATGACCGGGCCGTGCGGCAGGATAGAGATGGAACTGGTAACGCGCGGGTTGCCGTTGCCGGCCGGGTCGCGCACCGCATTGGCGCGCAAGACTATGGTGGCGGCATTGGCGGTGGCGTCGGCGGGCACTCTGAAGATGGCGGAATAGTCCCTCCCGTTGCCGAAATTGGTGAAGGTAACCCTGGTGGCGCTGCCGACCGGCACCACGCTGATGTCAAACGAATCAAAACTGCGTGCCGTGGCATCGTCAAGGGTGAAGATAACATTGGTGCTCTGCCCCGGCGACAGGATAGTATTCACAGGCGCGATGGTGATGGTCGGCAGCACCGTGTCCTTGGTCACAGTGATGCTGGTCGCCATTGATCTGACGGTGAACTCCTCCTCCACATCCGCCTCTATGGTGATGGCGCCGTCTCTCAGGAGGCTCATGTTCACATCCGACGTCCACAGGCCATTGACGACGAGGCCACCGCCGCTCACCGTGGTGATGCCATCGGAGGCGCGCACGCCGACGGTGGTGTTCTGGTCGGAGATAGTGCTGCCATACACCCGTATGGACAGGTTGCTGGCGTTGGCATAGCTGCCGTCCTGCGGGCCGGTGATGACCGGCGGCGGCGGCGGGTCGTTGTTGAATATCAGCCCCTGACCCCGCGCCACCTCAACCCGTGCCACCCGTGCCGCGAAATCCACCGTCTCGGTCTGCTCAAAGTCGTCATCGTCGGCGGTGCGCACCGTGAAGGTAACGGTGGTCTGCCCCATCGCGATGACGCCGTCCCCCGACCTGTCGGCGCTGTTGAAGTCCGCCGCCACCGCCGAGTTGGCCGTGGTGGGATAGGCCAGGTCATAGCCGACGGCCTCGCCTATCGGCACGGTGGTCGGCTTGCTGCGCGTCACCACGAACACCAGATCGCCTCTTTCAACTGCGCCTGCGGCGTCTTTTATATAGTCGGCATCGGTGGGGTCGGTGGGCAGGCTGACGACGACGAGGGTGCTGGGAACACCGGTTACCGTGTAGGTGGGCGGTATCTCGGTAACCTGAATGGTATGCACGGGGGTGCCGGTGGGGTTGTCCTGGGCCGCCACATCGGTGAAGGTGGTCGCGCCGACGGTGAAGGTGACTGTGCCCGGGTGGGTGAAGGTGCCGGCCACCAAATCAACCGTATAGAAGGAGGAACTGAGGCTGGTGAAGTTCTCCACACTGGCGCTGCCGGTCAGCGTGATGTCCTCTATGGTCAGATCGCTGGTGGCCTCGCTGGCGACCAGATTGATGGTGACGGTGTTGCCTTCCACCATCGTCACCGGCAGCACGCCGCTATAGCGAATGGTCGGCACTATGCTGTCCTTGATGACCGTTACCGTGGTCTCGTCCGAGAAGCCCTCGCCCGCCTGAGAGGCGCGCACGCCAATCACATAAGCGCCGCCGATGATTAGCGGGTCGGACAGGTCAAGGCTGGTTGACCAGGCGCCCAGTGTGTCGCTGCCGGCGAAGACGCTGATCTGGGTGGTCTGCACCCTGACGACTATGTCCACATTCGGTCTGGCGCGGCCGGCTATGGTGAAGGCGGCCTGATTGGCGGCGGTTACATAGTCGTTCTGCGCCGGTGTGGTGATGATGGGCGTTACCGGGATCAGGAACACATTGGCAGTGGTGCGGGCATTGCCGTTGCCGGCCGCATCGCTTACCGCGTCTGCCGCGACGACGATGGTGGCGGCGGCGCTGGTGGCGCCCGGCGGGGTGCTGAGGGTGGCGGTGTAGTTGCCGCCGCCTGCGTCGGTGAAGCCGGACAGGGTGCCGCTACCGACCGGGGTGACGCTGACATCGGCCGCCGTGAAGCTGGTGGCGGTGGTGTCGTCCAGGGTGAAACTGATGGTGGTGCCCTCGCCCGGCATGATTATCTCGTCGGTCGGCGTGATAGTGAAGACCGGGATGACTGTGTCGCGCATCACGACGACGCTGGTCGCCGCCGACAGCGGGCTGGCCGTGTCCTGAGCCCGTGCCGTGATAGTGATGCGGGTGCCGGGCAACGGGCTGAGGTCAAGCATGCCGGCCCAGTCGCCGGCAACGGCGGTTACCGTGCGGTCAACAGTGGTGGCGTCCGACCCCCGTGCGCTGATGACGATGTTGGCTATCCTGGCGGTGCTGCTGCCGACTATGCGGAAGTCATCGTTGTTGGCGGCGTTCACATAGTCGCTGCCAGTCGGCATGGTGATGACCGGGACGGGTGGCTGGTCATCGTTGGCTATGGTGCCGATAGCCCGCGCCACCTCGCTGCCGTTGACGCTGGCGATGAGGATAAAGGTCTCGCTCTGTTCAAAGCTGGTGTCCTGGGCGGTGCTGACCGAGAAGGTGGCGTGTTGCGCCCCCACCGCAATGATAACGCTGCTGGCGGTGAGGCTGCCGGTGACAAAGTCGGCATTCGCAGCCGGGTCTGTCTGGCCGGTATAGTCCAGCGCGTAGCTGATGGTCTCGCGGCCAAGGATGACCACAGGCTTGTTGCGCGTCAGCACAAAGTCCACGCTGCCGCTTTCGGTCGCACTGGCGGCGGCTATTGAATAGGTGGGCGGTACCTCGGTAACGGTGGTGGAATGCGTCACGGCCGGGTTGCCGTTGCCCGCCAGATCGGTAACCGTGGAGGCATCAACGCCGATGGTGATTATGCCCGTGTCGCCGGGATTTATCTCCAGAACGGCGAACCCAAACCGGTCGGTGCTGGCGCTGATGGTGGTGTAGTTCTGCAAAAAGCCGCCGAGGGAGGTTCTGAGGTCGGTGTTCAACAGGTCGCCGGTGATGGGCTCGCTGATGGTGACGATGATGTTGTTGATGTCGGAGTTCTCCTGCACAGTCGCCGGTATGCCGGTGAAGGTAACAGTCGGCGCCACCGTGTCCTTGGTCACATTCAGCCGCGTCTCGTCCGAGTGGATCTGGCCGGTCTCGGAATAGCGCATGCCGATGGTGTAGCCGCCGTCCGCAAGGCCGGACAGGTCCAGCGGGGTTGACCAGACGCCCAGCGCGTCCGCATTGGTGGTGGCGGAGAAGGTGGTGGCGGTGCCGCCGGCCTCAATGGTGAAGTTGATGGCCGAGTTGGGCGGCGCCGTACCGGTGATGAGGAAGGCCGACTGGTTGGCGATATTCACATAGCTGTTGTCCTGCGGCGAGGTCAGGTTCGGACGCTCGCCGGGCACGATGCTGATGTCGCTGCTGGCGGCGGGGCTGCTGTTGCCGAACCCATCCACCACCGCACCGGCGGCCACATTGATGGTAACCGTCTCGCTGGTCAGGCCGGGCGACAGGGTCAGGGTGGCGGTGAAGTTGCGGCCTGTGCCTTGCAGGTTGGAGAAGCTGCCGGCGTCGGCCGGGGTCAGGCTGACATCAAGCAGGTTGAAGGTGGCGGCGAACTCGTCGTCAAGGGTGAAGCTGACACTGGTGCTCTGGCCGGATGACAGGAAGGGCATCGCCGGGGCTATGGTG
>JBPCXV010000026.1:0-3028 GCA_051008235.1 Pseudohongiellaceae bacterium
CGAGGATAAACGGCAGCATCACCTGGCTGGCATCCTCAAAGGGAAAGGTTTTCTTTTCGGCCTCGGGCTCGAGCTTCGCGAGCTTGAGCGCTTTCTCGTACTTGGCGCGCCACTTGGCCATGGATTCGTAGGCGACGTTATACGCGGTGGTGGTGTTGGCGCTCACTTCCTGCAGGCCGCCGGGGAGCTTGGCCACCTCGTCGACCAGGTTGCCGGCATCCAGGAATTCGAACAACGGAATGCCGGATTTTTCCGGCTCCACGCCATCGGGCAGCACATCATCGGCTGGGATAGTTTCGGCTGCAGGGTTTGCGATCGCACCCTCCATTCCTTGTTCGAAATTCGGCTCGGCCATTATTTTTTCCTTTTGCGGCCCTGGCCGCTTTCACTCATTGCGATCGCGATGGCCTGCTTTTTGCTTTTCACCTTCGGCCCGGTTTTAGATCCCGATCGCAGATTGCCGCGCTTGAATTCTCCCATAACCTTTTTGGCCTTGGCTTTTTTGCCGGCCTTGGTTTTGGGTTTGCGTTTAGCCATTACCGTTTCCTGCGCTTGGGTTTCACCCCGTGGCCTTTCGGCGGTTTGCCCTGCACGTGCTTTTTCATCACCTCGTTGGCGACACGGCGGGCGGTTTTCTCCACGCTGCTTTTCGGCTTGGCCTTGGCCTTGCGTTTAGCCACGGCGGGCGTTTTGTCTGGCGATGTTCTGCCGTTGCCGTTTGGTGAGGCGCTGCCCGGTGATGGTGCGCGGGTCCGAGCTCATGGTTGGGCGCGATCGCGCTGCCTTCTGGCCGCGGCCGCCGTCGAACTGTCCAAAGCTCGTTTGCTTTTTCTTTTTCGCTTTCGTGTGCTTGGGCATAACTAATAACCTGTTTTGGTGTTTCGGCCCTGGTGGCGTTGGCCATCGGGTTGCTCGTTCCAGAATTCTGCCACGGGCTCGGCAAAGGTTAAAGCCAGCGCGTCGCCCATATCTGGCGAAACTCCGATGCGCGCCTTGGTTTGATCCTTTTCCTCGAGCACCTTTTGGTTGCGCGAATTGAATTTATATTCCACCGCACAAAGGTCCATGGTTGCCGCTTCCACCTTGGCCTGGTAATCATCCACGGCATCACCCTGGAATAGTGCCACGTGTTCATCGTCGAACCAATCGGCCATTTCCTGCCACATTTCATTCCGGCGGTTTGTGTAGTTGTTTTTATTGAACGCCGAGCCACCGAAATTAACCTCGCGCACGTTTTCATAGCCGAGTTCGCGCAGGCGATCGATCACGCCCACGCCCATGCCCACATCGATGAAACACGCATCGATCGGGAACGCATCCAGGATTTGACGCACGAGGCCCACGATTTCCATCTGGTCCAGCTTTTGCGTGTAGGCCACGATATCGAACGCCACCCGGCCCTGGCGTAAGCACATCGCCAGGCGATCGTCGCCAAACCTGGCCGGATCCACACCCAGGACCAACGGCCCGCGCGCCTCAATCGCTGGGCGGCCGTCCTCGAGTAGCTGGCGCCCATTGTCCACGGCCCGGCGCACGTCGCTGGCTTTGATCAGCTGGCGATAGCCGGCGCTTTCGAATGCTTCCTCCGGTGTGTTGGGGTACTCGCGTTTGAAATCATCCTCGCCATTCTTGAGCTCGGCCACCTTGTGCCGGCGCCACAGCATATGGCCCTCGCTGATCCCGAATTCCTCCATGAGCAGGAGCTCATCATCGTCGAACGTCACGCCACCCTCGGGCACCGGGCGCGTGTATTCAGACTGCAGGAACCAGGCTATAAACACGGCGCGGAATCCATTGAGCCCGGCCACGGCGCGCACCCATGTCTGGTGGAAGTAGTTGCCCATCCCATCGCTGGTGGATTCGAGCCACACCTCGGTTTCGGATCCAGGTGTATCGGGCACCGCCTGCATAACGCCGGTGGCGTGGGTTTCGGCGTGCGGCCAGAATGCCACCTCGGATCCGTGGAAAAACTGGATGGTGGAGCTCCGGCCGGTGCCCTTGGTGCCCGCGGTGCCCACCTTGTAGCCTGAATCCAGGCGGTTGAAATTGAGTTCCTTGCCGCTGTCGCGGTCGGTTTCGGGGCGCACCTCATCGGGTGCATTCTCGTGATACCTGGCCACCATGGCGAACAGGTTGGCCGTGGCGTCGCTCTCATGGGTGAGGATGTAGGCGCGTTGGCCGAATCGGTGCGTAACCTTCCAATAGAATCGGCCCTCGATGTAGGTGGAGCAGCCTTGCTGCCGGCCCTTGAGCACCACGATCCGCACCATGCCCTCGGCTGCCAGTTGTTCCTCGGCCACCTGGTGGAGGATCGCCTGGGCATCGTTGAGCGCGAACGGTTGCAGGCCGGCATCCTTGGTTCGGATGAGCAGGCACCTGGGCGCGTAATGAGTGAAATCGTTTTTGAGTTTCTGGAATACCGCATCGGTTTCCTCATCGCGCTGCGCCTCGGCCATTTCTTAAACTAAATCATAGGTTTGCGCGAATATATCAGGCCGCACCGGCCAAACCTCACCGGCCACGCCTTTGAGGATCCAGGTATCCGGGGGCGCCAGGAGCTCGCCCTCGAGCGTGGGCACCACGATCGCCATGCCGTCCGCTATCGTTCTGATCATGATCTGGCCACCCATGAACACGCGCGCCTCGTCGGCATTCTTGCCCGTGTAGAGCAGCGCCTCGAGCTCGAGCGGCTTGCGGCGTGCTGTGCGGATCATTTCCGCCTCGTTGCGATTTTTTGTTTTTTCACTTTCGATTCCTCTTTCGGTTTCGATTTGAAGTTGTGCGGCTCAGCCTTCCAATGGGCATGGCCGCACAGCTTGCATTTAGGCGGCTTCATAGGCCGCGATCCATTCGTTGGTGGTCTGCGCGGCCAGGTAGGCACGCGGCAGGTGTCTCAACGGGCGCAGGCGTGCCCATGGCACGGTGCAGGTGTCGATTTTCAGCTTGCGCACCTCGATCCGGTCGGCATCCTTGGATCCGATCCACCCACGCACATCCACCAGGTTGTCGCCCACGATCGCGCAGCCGA
>JBPCXV010000027.1:0-18216 GCA_051008235.1 Pseudohongiellaceae bacterium
AGATTCTACCGAAAATCCAGCAGGTTGGGAAGAGGTCATCAGTCTTTTTTGAGGCCGGGCGGGGGTGAGGGCAGGCTGTGCAGCACCATGCTGTGGCAGGATAGCCACTGCTGAGCCTACAGGGATGTATTCATGGCGTGTGCTGAACTGCCTTACCCCGCCCCAGCCCGGACTCAAAAGAGACTGCAGACGCACTTTGACTTTAATGCCCTCGTCTGCTAAAGTGCCGCAACCTCATTACGGAACCCCGGCAATGTGTATCTCTTATTCGTTACGACTTGCGAAGTCGGTCATGGCTATGGCTTGTTTGCTGATAGCGGGCTTGCCGAGTGCGCTGTATGCTCAGGAGCAGAGTGAGGCCGGGGATGTTATTTCTGTTTCTAGTTCTGGCACTGCTCCTGATGTTGATACTAATAATGATGCTGATACTACGGTTACCTATCCCGCTTCTTATTTTGATCAGTATGAGCCCTTTTCCGTTAATGATATGTTGGACAGGATTCCGGGAATTAATTCGGCGCGGCGTGGGGGGAATTCGGGGCAGAGAGGGCTTGGGCTTGGGGAGGGGCAGATTCTTATTAATGGGCGGCGTATTACGGGGAAGAGTAATGAGGGGAATAGTCAGTTGAGCAGGATTCCGGCTGAGGATGTGCGGCATATTGAGATTATACGGGGGACTTCGGGGGATTTGGCGGTGCGGGGAGGTGGGCAGGTTATTAATGTGGTGTTGCGGGAGGCGGAGTCGCGGCGGGCGGTGACTTTTGAGTTGAATACTGATCGTCATCAGGATGGGGAGATTAAGCCTGGGGGGAAGATTTCGCTTAGTGGGCAGCGGGGTGATTTTGAGTATTTGCTTAGTGCGGAGTCTGAGCCGCGGTGGGAGAATCGGGTGGGGTTTGAGACTAGTGTTTTGGCTGATGGTTCGGGGAATGATACGGTTTCAAGAAACAATACTACTGACTCTCAGCCTATTACCTTTACTACCAACTTTGGTTACCAGTTTAGCAATAATGATGTGGCGCATTTTAATGTGCAGCTGCGTGAGGATGACTCTCCCTCTTATGAGGAGCGGGTTATTACGGACTATACGGCCGTTCCGCCGGTGGCGAGCAGGGAGTTTGACAGTACTGACCATAGTGGGAGTTTTTGGGAAGTGGGGGGCGACTATGAGCATATTTTTGGTAGTGGCAGTCGTTGGAAGACTCTGTTTATTGTGAATCGCAGGGAAAGTGATAGTGACCGGCGGCGTTATGAGGTGGGGGAGTCTGCCTCAACGCTGGATTTGTATTTGGCCAGATTTAATCGGTATCAGGAACGTATTGTGCGTAGTTCTTATATTATGGATTTAGGGGGGAGTCAGGCTATTGAGTTTGGTGTTGAGCGGGCTCATACGATTCTGGATGCGGATTTGAAGTTGGGCTTGCTTACTGCTACGGGCGACCCCTCTGCCGCTTTGGGTGGGTTGCCGTTGTCCAGTTCCGGTGCGGCTACTGTGGCGGAAATTCGTTATGAGTCGTTTGCGGTGCATAACTGGCAGATTAGTTCGCGTATGTCGCTGGAGAGTACGCTTATTGTGGAATCTTCGGAGATTGAGCAGACTGGTGATGTGAATAAGAAGCGTGATTTCAGTTTTGTCAGGCCGAAGATTGATTATCGGTTTGATATTAATCCTGCCTTGCAGTTGCGCGCTACTATGGAGAAGAAGGTGGAGCAGCTTAGCTTTAATGATTTTACTGCCAATGCGGAGGGTGGTGATGATGATCAGAATACTGTTGCCGGTAATCCGGATATTCGACAGGAACAGGCTTGGGAGTATGATTTGACGCTGGAGTATCGCTTTCCTGAGGATGCTGGTGTGTTTAGTGCCGGTTTGTTTTATCGCGATCTTGAGGATGTTATTGAGCGGATAGATGCTTCCACATCTACTGACATTAATTCGGCCAATGGCAACATTGGCGATGGCACACGCTACGGGATGCGGCTTGATGCCAGTTTGCGGTTGGGTATGTTTAATTTGCCGGATGTGTTGGTTACTTCCCGTTTGCGTGTGCAGGATTCCAGTGTGACTGATCCCTTTTTGGGGATTGACCGCCGTCTTAACCGAAATGGGCGTGGTGAATTTGGCTTCGGCTTTCGCCATGATTTGACCAGCGCTAATCGCAACATGAGTTATGGTTTGAATTATAACCACGGTTTTCAAGGTGGCCGTAAAGCCTACGACATTGACAAGATTGAAGACTACAATCAGGGCGATTTCATGTTTGCGTTTCTGGAAACGCGGGGCTGGGGCGGGTTTACCTATCGCTTTGAGGTGGGTAATGTCTTTAACACTTCCCGTTGTCGCGTACGCGAACGTTATTCCGGCGGCGTTACCACTGGCATAATTACCGAGATTGAAGATTCGTGCAGCAGCACCGGCGTGAAGTACGCGATTAAAATACGCGGCAATTTATAACCGCACGCTCTTCGGCCTGAGATAAAATCAATGAGCAAAGTTTTAAGCGGCGTCAGAGTGCTTGACTTCGGGCGTTATATCGCCGGACCTTTTTGTGCCGCCCTGCTCGGCGACCTCGGTGCCGAAGTCATTCGGATTGAAAAGGTTGATGGCAGTGAAGACCGCTATCTGTCGCCGGTTACCAAAACCGGTGATGGCGCAATGCTTATGCAGATGGCGCGCAACAAGCTGAGCCTCACCCTGAACCCGATGAAGCCGGAAGGTCGGGAGGTTGTAAAAAAACTGGTGGCCACATCCGATGTGGTGGTGGCCAACCTGCCGCCCGATACTCTTGCGGCAATGGGGCTGGATTACGACAGCCTCAAGGCCATCAAGCCCGACATCATCCTCACTATGATTTCCGCTTTCGGGCGAGGCGGTCCTTATGCCAACCGGGTTGGTTTTGACGGGCTGGGTCAGGCCATGTCCGGCGCCATGTATATGTCCGGCACGCCGGAGCAGCCGGTAAAATCCTACGCGCCATTCATTGATTTCGGCACCGCCAGCCTGTCGGCCTTCGGCACGATGGCGGCACTGTTGCATCGCAACAAGACCGGCGAGGGGCAGGTGGTGGAAGGCAGCCTGTTTAACACGGCGCTTACCATGACCAACTCCGTTCTCATTGAACAGAGCGCCATTGAACGCAACCGGGTCGCCACCCTGAACCGCGCCCAAACCTCGGCACCGGCGGACACATTCAAAACCAAAGATGGCTGGGTGCTGGTGCAAACCGTAGGCGGCCCGCTGTTTGAACGCTGGGCCAAACTCATGGGCGAAGAACACTGGCTGGAAGACCCGCGCTTCAGCGATGACATCAGCCGTGGCGATAATGGCGCAGTAATCAGCGAGCGTCTGGCGGCCTGGTGTGCCGAGCGCACTTCACAGCAGGTGCTGGATGCCATGGAGCAAGCCCGTCTGCCTGCTGGCCCGGTGCTATCACCGCAACAGGCGCTTGATGATGCCCATGTCGCCGCCAAGCAACTGTTGCAGGGGATGGACTACCCCGGCCTTGATAAACCGGCGCCGGTAATGAAGACGCCGGTGGAGTTATCAGCCACGCCGGGGGAAATTCGCCGGCGGGCGCCTACTCTTGGTGAGCATACTGAGCAGATTATGGGGGAGCTGGGTTATACCGGGGCTGAGATAGAGGAGCTGAAAGGCAAGCGGGTAATATAAGGCAGATGCCCGGACGGAGAAGCGGGAAAATCAGGAGAAATGGCGCACCAGAGAGGATTCGAACCTCTGACCGCTCGGTTCGTAGCCGAGTACTCTATCCAGCTGAGCTACTGGTGCGTGAGGGAGTGGTATTATAGCGTAACGGTTAGCTTATGTCTCTTAAACCTTATTTGATAGTGCTTTGTTTTGTTTGTGGGTGTAGTCCTGCTGCTGCTCCGCCTGTGGCTGATTATGCTCCTCAGGCTGGTGATGGTGATGTGGCTGAGGCTGATGTTTATGCTGATTATGAGGAGGGGTTGGAGGCGGCGTTGGCGGGGGATTATGTTACGGCTTTTCGTGAGTTTTCTGTTGCTGCTGAGGTTGGGTTGGATGTGGCGCAGTATAATTTGGGGATTCTTTATTATACGGGCAGGGGTGTGGAGCGGGATGTTGGGTTGTCATTCAGGTGGACGCTGGCGGCTGCGGAGCAGGGGCATGTGGGGGCGCAGAGTAATTTGGGTAGTCTTTATCTTAATGGTGAGGGGGTGGATGAGGATGTGGAGCAGGGTTTGGCGTGGTTGGTGAGGGCGGCTCGGGGGGGTGATGGGGATGCTGCTTTTAGTTTGGCTAATTTTTATAATGAAGGCAGGGTGGTGTCTCGTGATCGGGTGCGGGCGCATGCCTGGGCGGCGCAGGCTGAATATAATGGGCATCCGCAGGCGGCGGAGTTGTTGCCGCATATTGAGGTGCGGTTGCAGCCTAATGAGGTGGGGGATGCGGTTCGTCTGTTTGCACGTTGGCAGCGGGGGGAGTTCTAGGTGCTTACTTAGTTACCGGCGGCTTCCTGTTCCTGCTCCAGTTTGGTTTCGGCGGCTTGTAGTAGTTGGTCAAGCCATGCGTTCCAGGCTTCGGGGTCAACGAAGGGGTGCGGGTCGTTTTCGTTGCGTTCTTTTAATCTTTCATAACGGGCGAAGACATCGCCGGAGCCTTCGTGGTTGGGGATGTTTACTTCTATGTCGGGAATGGTTTGCAGGAAGTTTATGCTGCGGATATACATTTCGGTGCGTTCCACGCCGCTGAAGTTGAGGCCTACGCCGCCGAACATGAAGGCGGTGCGGGGGTAGCCGTCGTCATAGACGGTGAACAGGGTTGATGCTACGCCGGGGGTGTGGCCGGGGGTGTGGAAGAGTTGCAGGCGGGTGCGGCCCAGGTTGAGGGTGCCGCCGTGGGTGATGCTCAGGTGGCGAATGGGTTTGGGGTAGGGGCGGAAGACTGGTGGTTGGTTGGTCATTGCCCAGTCTGGTTCGGTCATTAGTAGCACGGCGCCGTATTCTTCTTGCCAGTGCCGGGCGCCGCCGATGTGGTCGTAGTGGGCGTGGGTTACGACGACGTAGGTTACATCGTCGGGGTTGAAGCCGAGTTCTACTATGCCATCAATTACGAGGTCGGTCAGGTCGTCGTAAAGTGTGTCAAAGAGAATGAGGCCTTGGTCGCTAACCAGTAGCCAGGCGGCTACCCACTTGGCGCCTACATAGTATAAGTTGTCGAATATCTGGAACGGTGTTACTCGTTGGAACTCCTTGTCATCGCGTTGAGGTTCCTGATTATTATTGGATGATTGAGCCAGCGTTGCCTGAACTGGTAACAGGCAACAAAGTAGTAGTGGCAAGAAGTATTTGGCGGTGTGCTTTTTCATGGGTCTGGTATTAAGTTTTACGGCTGTATTATACAGTGCTTTTTTGATAATAATTTGGTCTAATTCGCCACTGGCTGAGGCGCTCGGCAAACTTGATTGAATCTTCCTTGTCAGCAGGCTGGGGAGACGGGGTTAACGCAGCATCATCGCAAGGTTAATGTAATGAAAATTGGTAGTCCTAAAGAAAGTAAAGAGCAGGAGTTTCGGGTTGGGTTGACGCCGGAATCTGTTGTGCAGCTGGTTCAGGCCGGGCATGAGGTGTGGATTGAGCGTGGGGCGGGTGTGGGTATTGGTGCTGATGATGAAGAGTATATCAAGGCCGGGGCGAAGATTGCTGAGGATATGCCAGGGCTGATGGCGCGGGTTGAGTTGGTGGTTAAGGTGAAGGAGCCTACTGCGGAGGAGCGGCGTTGTTTGACGCCGGAACATACGCTGTTTGCTTATTTGCATTTGGCTTCTGACCCGGCGCAGGCCAGTGAGTTGATGGCTTCCAGGGCGATATGTATAGCTTATGAGACGGTTACTGATGATGAGGGCAGGTTGCCCCTGCTGGCGCCTATGTCTGAGATTGCCGGGCGGCTTGCGGTGCAGGCGGCGGCTGATCATTTGGTTAAGCATCGGGGTGGGCGCGGGGTGTTGCTGGGGGGTGCCACTGGTGTGCCGGCGGCGAAGGTGGTGATAATTGGTGGGGGGGTGGTGGGTAGTAATGCGGCGCTTATTGCTCAGGGGTTGGGGGCGAGGGTTACTGTGCTTGATAAATCATCGGAGCGGCTTGGGGAGATTGGGGAGGAGTTTAGTAATCGGGCTGGGAATCCGCTTGAGTTGGTGTTGTCCACGGAGGGTGTTTTGGCGGAGCAGGTGCGTGAGGCTGATTTGGTGGTGGGTGCGGTGCTGGTTCCCGGTGGTAAGGCGGCGAAGCTTATTACTGCGGGTATGGTGAAGTCAATGCGGCCGGGGACGGTTATTGCTGATGTGGCTATTGATCAGGGAGGGTGTTGTGAAAACTCCAGGCCTACTACTCATGCTGAGCCTACCTATTTGGTTGATGGGGTTATTCATTATTGTGTGGCGAATATTCCAGGTGCTGTGCCGCTTACTTCCTCGCTGGCGTTGAACCGGGTTACTCTGCCGCAGGTGATGAAGTTGGCTGACGAGGGTGTGGTGAGTGCCCTGAAAGGTGCGCCCCATCTGCTTGATGGGTTGAATGTGTGTGGTGGTAAGATTACTCGCGAAGAAGTTGCTCGCGACCTGGGGCTGGAATTTACGGAGCCGTTGGTGGCACTGAACAGCATCACTGGCAACTAATGACGAAAATTGCCGAACCGTTGCTGATGCTAACGGCACTTACTCGCGCTAACGGCACCAAAAAATAATGGCGGAGAGAGAGGGATTCGAACCCTCGATAGGGATAAACCTATACGCCCTTAGCAGGGGCGCGCCTTCAGCCACTCGGCCATCTCTCCGAACAGTTGTGTGATGATGCCTTGCGGGTTAACGCCGATTACTCATCGTCATTCGGCTCAGGTGGCTTGTTGCCACCGGATTTCTTCTCTTGCTGAATGCGATGGTAAATCTCTTCGCGATGCACCGCTATTTCTTCGGGCGCATTAATTCCAACGCGAACCTGGTTGCCTTTAACACCCAGTACCGTAACCGTTACTTCGTCACCAATCATTAATGATTCGCCTATTCGGCGTGTCAGGATTAACATTTCAGTTCTCCACTGTTTACTCTTCATCCACCCTCATTATCTTTAAGCTGATTATGAGGCTACTGCGTAATTCTACCCGTTTTTTACTATTTATGCTTCTTTTTTTGCCTCCGCCAGATCAAACGCGCCATGCAAGGCGCGCACCGCCAGTTCCAGATACTTCTCCTCTATAACCACCGAAATCTTGATTTCCGAGGTGGTGATTATCTGGATATTGACATTCTCCTCGGCCAGAGCCTTGAACATCTTGCTGGCGATGCCTGCGTGGGAGCGCATCCCCACCCCCACCAGGGATACCTTGCAAATTTTCTTGTCCAGGCTCACCTCTCTGGCGGAGAGCGATGAATCAATCAACTCATCCAGCATGGCCTTGGCGCGTTCGCCTTCGCTGCGTTTTACGGTGAAGGTGATGTCGTTGGTGCCATCCGCACCGGCGTTCTGCACAATGACATCCACCTCAATGCCCGCCTCACCCACCGGGCCTATGACCTGATAGGCAATGCCCGGCACATCCGGCACGCCGGTTACGGTTATCTTGGCCTCATCGCGCTCAAAGGCGATGCCGGCTATTGTGGGTTCTTCCATTACCTGATTTTCCTCCAGCGTGATGAGTGTGCCCTCGCCATCCTCAAAGGAAGACAGCACCCTCAGGGGCACCTTGTATTTGCCGGCAAACTCCACCGCCCGAATTTGCAGCACTCTGGCGCCGAGGCCGGCCAGTTCCAGCATCTCCTCGCAGGTGATGGTTGGTAGCAGTCTGGCGTCCTCAACCAGCCTGGGGTCGGTGGTGTAGACGCCCGCCACATCCGTGTAAATCTGGCATTCATCGGCATCAAGGGCGGCGGCCAGTGCGACGGCGGTGGTGTCGGAGCCGCCGCGACCCAGGGTGGTAATGTTACCCTGTTCGTCCACTCCCTGAAACCCGGCTACTACGACCACATTGCCCTGCTCCAGCTGGGTGCGAATTTGGGTGTTATCAATTTCGCGGATGCGGGCTCTGGTGTGGCTGGTGTCGGTGAGGATGCGCACTTGGCCGCCGGTGAAGGAGCGGGCGGGCAGGCCGCGTTTCTCCAAGGCCATGCTTAGCAGGGCGATGGTTACCTGTTCACCGGCGGCGAGTAGCACATCCAGTTCCCGTGGTGGTGGATTATCCATGATTTCCCCGGATAATGCAGCCAGCCGGTCGGTTTCACCACTCATGGCGGAGACTACTACTACTACGGAGTGGCCTGCGTTGTGAAACTTTGCCACCTTGTCGGCAACGGCTTCAACGCGCTCAACGCCACCTACGGAGGTGCCACCGTATTTTTGGATGATGAGGGACATTACAACTTATCGGCCAGCCAGGGTTTGACCCCGGCTAGCGCCTTGTCCACACCGCCTGCGTCAGTAGCGCCTGCCATGGCCATATCGGGGCGTCCGCCGCCCTTGCCGCCCAGTTGGGTGGCGACATTGTTGACCAGTTCGCCAGCCTGTACCTTGTCAACCAAGTCTTTGCTTACTCCGGCTATCAGGCTCACCTGGCTCGCCTCTTTATCCGCGCCGGTGCTTGCCAGCACGATGACGCAGCTGCCCAACTGGTCTTTGAGTTTATCCACGGTTTCGCGCAGTGCTTTGGAGTTGAAGTTGTCCACCGCGGCAACCAGCAGGTTGATGCCTTTGACCTGTTCCGCCTGGGAGGCCAAATCTTTGCCTGCGCTTGATGCTAATTTAGCTTTCAGTTGTTCCAGTTCCTTTTCCAGAGTTTTGTGTGCGCTGCCCAACTGGCGCAGTTTTTCTACCAAGTCATCTGGGGTGGCTTTCAATAGTTTGCAGGCGGCGCGTAAGGTTTGTTGCTCCCGCTCAATGAGCGCCAGCGCGCCCTTGGCGGTTACTGCCTCAATGCGGCGTACGCCTGCGGAGATGCCGGTTTCGCTGGTAATCTTGAACAGCCCGATTTCGCCGGTGCGGTCAACGTGGGTGCCGCCGCAAAACTCAATGGAATAATTACCGCCCATTGATACCACGCGCACTTCATCGCCGTACTTTTCACCGAACAAGGCCAGTGCGCCTTTCTTTTTGGCTGCTTCAAGGGGCATAACTTCTTTGCTCACTTCCGAGTTAAGTAGTATCTGTTCGTTCACCATGTCTTCAATGGCGCTTAACTGTTCCGGCGTAACCGGTGTTGGATGGGAGAAATCAAAACGCAGACGGCCTGCATCTACCAGTGAACCTTTTTGGCTTACATGGTCACCGAGGATGTTGCGTAGTGCCGAGTGCATCAGGTGGGTGGCTGAATGATTCAGGGTGATAGCAATGCGCTCGCCGAGGGCGACCTGGCTGACTACCACATCTCCCACCGCCAGCCTGCCCTGCTCCAGCCTGCCTCTATGCACCAGCACATCGCCTTGCTTCTGCGTGTCCAGCACTTTCAGTAGCATGGTGTCGCTACCACTATCACTTGCGCCAAGCAGTTCACCGGTGTCGCCCACCTGTCCGCCGGACTCGCCGTAGAACGGGCTGCTGTCCAGCAACACCAGCACTTCTTCACCGGAGTTGGCTTCGTTTACCGGTTGGCCTTCAAGGTTGAACAGTGCGCTTACCTTGCTCTCATCTTCGGTGTTGCCGTAGCCGGTGAAGCGGGTTGCATCGGCAGTGCCCAGATCAATCTCTCCGGCGGCGGCGAAGTTGCTGGCGGCTCGTGCCTGCTCTCGCTGCCCGGCCATGGCGGCTTCAAAGCCGTCCATGTCCAGTTCAAAGCCGTGCTCGCGGACTACATCGGCGGTGAGGTCGGCGGGGAAGCCGTAAGTGTCATATAGTTTGAACACTGTTTCGCCCGGCAGTACCTTGTTTTTTTTATCTTTGCCGAGGCTGTGTATGGCCTTGTCCAGAATGGCCATGCCGTGTTCCAGGGTGCGGGCGAATTGTTGTTCTTCTTCTTGTAGAACTTGTGCGACCAGTTTGCCTTTGTCTTTTAGTTCGGGGTAGGCATCGCCCATTACTTTGGCGAGGGGGGGTAGCAGTTTGTAAAAGAAAATGTCGTTTATGCCCAGCCGGTGGCCGTGCCGCACTGCGCGGCGTATGATGCGGCGTAATACATAGCCGCGGCCTTCGTTGGCGGGCATTATGCCGTCAATTATCAGGAAGGCGCAGGAGCGGATGTGGTCGGCTATGACGCGCAGGGATTTGTTTTCCAGGTCTTTTATGCCGGTGATTTTGGCGATGTCTTCTATTAGGTTTTGGAACAGGTCAATTTCGTAGTTGCTGTGCACTTTTTGCAGCACGGCGGCCAGGCGTTCGAGGCCGGCGCCGGTGTCCACTGAGGGTTTTGGTAGTTTGATTGTGCTGCCGTCGGGTTTGCGTTCAAATTGCATGAAGACCAGATTCCAGATTTCAATGAAGCGGTCGCCGTCTTCGTTCGGGCTGCCCGGTGGGCCGCCTGCTACTGATGGACCGTGGTCGTAGAAAATTTCCGAGCAGGGACCGCAGGGACCGGTGTCGCCCATCGCCCAGAAATTGTCTTTCTCGCCCATGCGTGAGAATTGTGTGGGGGGTACTTTGATTTCTTTGAGCCAGATGTCGGCGGCTTCATCGTCATCGGTGAATACGGTGACCCAGAGTTTTTCCGGTGGCAGGCCGAGTTCTTTGGTGAGGAACTCCCAGGCGTAGCGGATTCCTTCGCGTTTGAAATAATCGCCGAAGGAGAAGTTGCCGAGCATCTCGAAGAAGGTGTGGTGGCGGGCGGTGTAGCCTACATTTTCAAGGTCGTTGTGTTTGCCGCCGGCGCGGACGCAGCGTTGGGAGGTTACTGCTCGGGAGTAGGTTCGTGTTTCGCGGCCAAGGAATACATCTTTGAACTGCACCATGCCGGAGTTGGTGAATAGCAGGGTGGGGTCGTTGGCGGGCACCAGTGGGCTGCTGGGCACTATCTCGTGTCCACGGGCGGCAAAAAATTCCAGAAATCGGCGGCGAATATCAGCGCTTTTCATAATCGGGTTCCTTATTGGAGGTTGCCGTCGCTGGAGAGCATGATGGCGATGGGGCGGGTGCGGGGGAAGTGGCTGAGTACGATGGTGATGATGATTAGGAAGGGGACGCAGAGGAACATGCCGGGGATGCCCCAGATGTAGCCCCATAGCACCAGGTTGAGGAGGATGACGATGGGGCTGAGGTTGAAGGAGCGACCCATGAGGCGTGGTTCGAGGATGTTGCCGATGCATATTTGGAGGGTGCCGATGCCTAGTAGTACCAGTAGCAGGAGGGTGTAGCCGTCGGATTGGGCGAGGGCAATCATGGCGGGGAAGATGGTTGCTACGATGGAGCCTACGGTGGGGATGAAGTTGAGGAGGAAAATTATTAGGCCCCATACGCCGGGGAAATCTACGCCTGCGGAGAGCAGGAACAGGTAGCTTAGAGTGCCGGTGAGGGCGCTGGTGAACATTTTGATGGAGATGTATTTGCGGATGTCGTTGCGTATTTGGTTGATGATTTGGCGGACTTCTTCTTCCTGGCTGCCTTTTACGGTTAGGGCGGAGATTTTTTGGGTGAAATAGCCTTGTTCCAGGAAGAGGAATAATATGTAAATGAGGATTAGGACGCTGCTGCCTACTATGTTGCCGAATGATAGTGCCAGGGATTCGCCGTAGCCGGGTAGGTCAATTCGGTCGATGATGATTTGGGTTATGCCGCGTTCTTCAACTGCGCTCATATCCATGAAGGGTAGCATTTCCAGCCAGCCGCCGAGGCTGGCTTGGAGGTTTTCAAGGCGGATGGTGAGGTTGGTTTGGTAGGTGGGTAGGACTTCTCTTACTTCGTCTACGCGGGCGCTGAAGAAGGTTATCAGGCTCCAGATGACGAGCAGGAAGGTGAGGATGGCGGCGGCGAGGCATAGTGGCCTGGGGAGTTTGATGCCGGCTACTGCGACGCGGCCGAAGGTGTGGGCCAGGGTGTTGATGAGGTACCAGAGGGTGATGGCGATGACCAGGGGCAGCAGTAGTGCTTGCCCTACTTGTAGGAGGTAGAAGACCAGCACTACGAGGATGAGGGCGGCGGTGAAATTGAGTAGCTTCATATTCATTGGGTTAAGGATAGCATAAGGCGGGATATTAGGGCATAATTAGCCCCGGATGGAACTGGATGGCATTGAACCGGGCTTCTTCGGTAACTGGATGGAACTGAACGATGACAGGTAGCAATTTTCGGCTAAGCATTGCAGGGCTGACCGATATAGGCCTGAAACGCGAGGCTAATGAGGATTTTATCGGGTTTGACGAGCAGGCGCGTGTTGCGGTGCTGGCGGATGGTATGGGTGGGCGTCAGGCTGGGGAGGTGGCTGCGAAGATTGCGGTGGAGGTGTTGCTGGAGTGTTTGCGGAAGGCGCGGGGGGTGCAGGGGGTGCGGCAGGGGCAGGATTTTCCTGGTGTTCTTGTTGATGCTATTGGTCGTTGTAACCATCGGATTTATCAGCATTCGCGGCGGGTGCAGGGTTGTCGGGGGATGGGTACTACGGTGGTGGGTATGGTTGTGGCGGGTGCGCGGTTGTATGCGGCTCATGTGGGTGATTCGAGGTTGTATCTTTATCGTGAGAAGAGGCTTAGTCGTTTGACCAAGGACCATAGTATGGTGCAGGAATGGGTGGATAAGGGGCTTTATACGGAGGAGCAGGCGCGTACATCAAGTGTGGCACATTTGCTTACTCGTGCGTTGGGTTCGAATAAGGAGGTTAGGGTGGATACGTTGGAGGAGGAGCTGTCAGGTGGCGACATTGTGTTGCTTTGTTCGGATGGGTTGAGTGACATGATGGCAGATGCGGATATTGCGAAGATATTGGAATCTGGCTTGCCGGATTTGGCGGGTACTACCGGGACTCTGATTGAAGCGGCCAATAATAATGGGGGTTGGGATAACATTGCGGTGGTGCTTGTCCAAGTTCAATAGATATGAGTTAACTATGATTTCACCTTGATTGACTACCGAGCCTAATCTTATGAATCTGACGACCCTTCTCACTCGTACTACCCCGACAAAAACCGTTGTGCTGCTGGTCTATGCCCTGACTTTGGTGACCACCTTTGTGTTGCTGGTTAATGTGCTGGGGCTGGCATGGATGTGGGCTTTGCCCGGGCTGTTGCTGGCATTGCCGGCGCTGGTGGCGTTGCGTTATGAGTCGCCCTGGCTTGGTATAGTGCGCACTACCAGTTTGATTGGGTTGTTGGTTATCGTATCCGGTGCTACGGCGGATTTGTGGGCGCAGATGTTAAGTCAGCAGCGGGTGGATGCCTCGTTGCATTTGCTGGTGTTGTTGCTTGGTGTGTTGCTGGCTATTGCCCATCATCTGTTGCAGACTTTGGAGCAGGTTTCGGCGGAAGAGAGTAACCGTGTTAGCGTGTTGCTGGAAGCTGGGTTGCGCGGACCGCCTATTGTGCCGGCGCTGTGTCTGGCGCTGGTGTTGGGTGGTGCTATTCTTGCTTATATTCATGCTACGGAAAGTGGTCCGTTGACTACTATTGCGCCGATGTTGCTGAATCGGGGTGTGATTCCGCCTATCACGCTGAACCTGTTTTTGTGGGGTATGGCGTTGTTGTTTGGCAAATGGTTGCTTACTGTGCGCGAGTTGAAGCGGGCGGACTCTGGTTATAACGATAGTCATAACGACAGCCGTGGCCATTCCAATTTTAATGCCGCCTATCAGTCGGGTAACCAGCAGGGTTATACGCAAGACGAGTTCGCCGCCGCCTTGTGGCAACAGTTTGAGGCTTTTTATACTTTGCCCCGTTATATTGGCTGGGCTATTCCGATTCTTGGCTTTATTGGCACTGTGCTTGGCATCTCTTTGGCTACGGAGGAACTGGGGGAGTTGTTTAATAGTAGTGATATGGATTTCAGTCAGGTAATTCAGCCTCTTGGTATTACTTTTGATACCACGCTGGTTGCACTTTCGCTGGCGCTGGTGTTCGCGCTGTGTCAAACCCTGCTGTATCGTTGGGAGGAACGGCAGTTGTTAAGGCTGACTGAGGAGCTTAGGCGCGATGTCGGATAAAACTACGCAACGTTCGCAATACCGGCGCCGGACACAGCTGTTCAGCGAGTTTGATGCGCCTATGGTGGAGGTGTTTGGTGGCACGCTGGCGCTGTTGATTGTTGTTTTCATCCTGCTCAATATTATTGTTACTCAGGATATTCAGGCTATGCTGGATCGTTCCACCGAAGGTGCTGAATATAAAGTGTCGTGGCAGGATGGTAGTGAGGGGATGGTGGTTATCTCTTATCCGGATAAGATGCGTATTTTGGAAACCAACGAAACTGTGCCGGGGGAGGATGTGTGTCTGCCGCAAGCTGCTTTTTTGCGTTATGCGGAGCGTATCTATAATAGTGGCGAGCCGCAGCAGATTATTTTTGCCATCACGGAGAATAGTGTTACCACCACCGCTACTGCGCGCAACTGCTTGCGTGAACATTTTCCGGACAGGACGCTTAGCATTGGCTGGATTATCGCTAGCCGCGATTTGCTTTCTACCGTGCGGTTGGATGAATTGCCAGCGCGTATCAAGCGTACTATTAATCCGGACAATCCGAGCAACTCACCCTGAACTTATATCATGTCAACTCACAGCAAACGCAGTTCCATCATCAGCCCGGGCAGTGTGGCGTTGGCCGACATTTTGGCTAACAGCGTTGCCGTGTTGCTGATTTTGATTCTGGCCACGCTGGTTAATCAGCAGGAATCTGCCCGCGAGGAGATTGAGCGCAACACCGACATCACTACCATACTGGCTCGGCAGCTGGCTACCACCGTGGTGTTTAATGATTTGCCATCTAACCCGCCCGCTATCCTGCATGATTACAACAGTTGCGACATCCCTCACGATTGCGACCCGATGTTGTTTCCAGTGCTGGAACTGCATCAGGGTTATTTGCGCATCTTCAACACCAATACCCGCATCTACCGCTCTGAGTTGAGGCGCGAGAGTAATGCCTTTGACCGTTATCTCGCCAGCCTGCCCCCCGCCATGCGCGAGGCAATCCGCATAGATATACACAGCATCAGCGAATACTATCTGGTGATTGGCATTATGCAGGAGCATGGTTTGCTATCTCGCCACTGGCATTATCTTGGTGAGCATGTGCCTGGGCTGATTAATAATGTGTTGGCGGAAAACACCGAAGGCATTAGTGAGCCGGGGCAGATGGAGCCCGGTGGAACAGGAACAGAGTATGGCGATGGCGATGACTGGCAGGGCACGGGTTTGAGCCCAGGGCTGGCTGGCGATGCACCACCGGGGTTGACGGGCACTCAACTCGGCGGTGCCGATATTCTTAATGCGCTGAACTATGATTCGCTGTTGCCGCCCTCCGTTAGCGAGAACCGCCCTGGTGCCCTGCCCTCCGGCAATCCGATTGCGCCGTGGGAAAGGTCGCGTGGTGGTTCTTTGCTGGATGGTCAGGGTTTGCCTGGGCCGCTTGGTAGTGGTGGGCAAACATCGTTGCGTTTGTTTGTGCCTAATGCCAGTACGATTCCTATCAGTGGTAATAATGGGGAGACGCTTAATGTTTCCCCGGAGGAATATCCGTTGCTGGTGTTGAGTTATGTGTTTCGGGTGCTGGAAACTGCGCGTGAAACACAGGCCTTTGAACCGGCGCGGCACAATCAGTGGTTGTTGGCTATGGTGCAAAATCCGCAGGCGCTGGTTTCTCAGCCGTACTATGCGCTGGTGGAGGAGTTGCTGGCGGAGTTGCAGGGTTATGATTTTTCAGTTGCTTCGTTGTTGCAATCTATTCAGTTGGCGGAGGAACGGCCTTACAATCGTTTGCTTATACAAGCGAATGCGATGGATGGCAATATGGTGTTGAATTTGAGTCAGGCTACTGACTGGTTGTTGACGCTGCCTGATGCTGGGCAGGTGCAGCCGCAGTTTTTGTTGCGGCCTTATCCGAGTTTGTTCAAGGGTGAGGTGTTGGAGGTGCCGCAGGATTATATTTTGCTGACGTTGCCGGATGAGACGGAGGTTGCCGAGGCTGGTTGGCGGCCGGTGGCGATGGTTGACCAGGCTTTGCGTAATGTTGCGTTGGGGTTTGTTTATGCTGGGGTTGAGCAGGAGCAGTTGGCTATTCATGCTGGGGTTAATCAGTTGCAGCTTAACCGGAGGCCGGTGGCTAATCCTATATTGAATCCGGAGGATCGTAGTCGGAATCTTACTCCGTTGTTGTGGGTGTTGGTGTTGGGCGGGTTGCTGTTGTTGCTTCGGCTTGCGCCGCGCTCGCCGAGAAAGGTGATAGCACGGTGAATAATAAACGAGTTGTTATTTTGGTTAGCATTTCTTTGCTGACATTGGCCGCTATCTGGTGGCGCTGGGTTTGGTTGCCGCCTTCCGATTTGGTGTTGATACCGGTGCAGATTGATTTGCCGCAACGGGAGCATCCGCTGGATACGGTGTTGCGTGATCATGCTTCTTTTATTGGTAGTTCTCCGGCTTTGCTGGCGCAGTTTCGCCGTCCGGCGGAGACGTTTTTTATGGCGGGGTTGCAGGTGGATGCTTGCGAGGTTACGCAGGGTGAGTTCCGGCTTTTTGCTAACTGGCGTGCTACGCAGATTAATCCGCCGGAAGTTCATCGGGCTACACCGGAGGATTGGGAGTTTAAGAGTCAGACTGAAAATCACCAGTTGCTCGGGCAGCTTGATGTTGCGGCGGGGGGGCTCAGTTTTTATGATGCTTGGGCTTATTGTCACGCTGGTGGGGGGCGGTTGCCTACTGCGGCTGAGTTTGAGGCTATTGCTTCGGGTAATGAGCAGCGACTGTATGCCTGGGGTGATGAGTTTGATGATAGTGCCTGGCCGAACATTGACCCCAGTTTGAACATTGCGAAACAATGTGCGGAGTTTCCTACCAGTGATACGCCGCAAGGTGTGCATGAATTTGGCAGCAGTCTGCTGGAATGGGTTACTGATGAGGCCGGTTTACCCTTGTTGATGGGCGGCAATGCCTGGCATCGGCCGCGGCGTTTGCATGCGTTGAACTTTATCCGCCGCCCTACTGCGGCAGACTTTCGTTCGCCTTATACCGGCTTTCGTTGTGTGTACAACCGCCAGCCGCCTGCTGATTTGACGCAGGTACCGTTGCCCTGGGGGGAAGTCAAGGAAGCAGTGCCCATCATCGGCGGTCAATACACTATCGGTCCGCCGCAGGACAGCCGGATTGTTCCCCTGTTACAAGCGTTGCGTGATGAATCCATCGGCGTGCTGAAATATCTGCCACTGGTTCCCACCGAGCTTGATATTCGGGTAATGAAACACGAAGTAAGTCGCGAACTATATGCCCGCTTTTTGCGCGACCCACTGGTGCGGCTCGGTTTTTTTAATCACCCGAACCAACCGTCTCATATCCATCACGAGCCGGATAACTGGGCTGAGCAACGACAACAACCGAGCTATCCGGTAACCCGTGTAAGCTGGTGGAGTGCCTGGTCATTCGCCCGCTGGGCAGGCGGCGAACTGCCTACCGCAGAACAATGGCAAATTCTGGCTGGCGCCAGTCTCGAGCGGTTTCCTTATGGCAATGAATATGTTGAAGGGCGAGCGGTAGATAGGAATTATCCGCAAGAAGAAGAGGCAAGCGAAGTAGCAGATGAAACATCCGGCGAGGCGCTTAATGAAAGACAGAGTATCGCAGTAACTGCTTCAACGGATGACAGCGCCCACGGCATCATTGGTTTTGGTGGCAATGTGGCCGAGTGGACCAGCACATCAGTACTGCGCGGCAATGCTTTTACTTTGGTAATCAAAGGGGGAAGTTATCTAATGCCCGCCGAGGGTAGCCAGATAGTACAAACCAGCGAGGCCGTGCCTGATTACCGCGCCGAAGACCTCGGCTTCCGGCTGGTGTTTCCGCCTTCTCGGTCTCGCTAACTCCGTAGTCTTTTTTGAGTCCGGGCGTGGCACTGCCCTACTCTGACAACTTGCAAGTTTCCCCCCACCGGTGGCTTACGCCACCGACTCCCCCTCAAGGGGGGAGTAATAACTTCCCATCTTGGAGTAATAACTCATCCTGTGGAAATCAATCACTCCCCCCTTGAGGGGGAGTCGCAGAAGGGGTAAAGACCGGGCACATGGTTTACACATGAGACCGGGCACATGGTTTACAAAGTTAGGATATCGGCTTTTCAATAGGAGAAGACGATGCCCTG
>JBPCXV010000028.1:0-2928 GCA_051008235.1 Pseudohongiellaceae bacterium
TAGTGAACGACGATGGCCAGAACGGCCACTATCGCTGCTTCTATTCTATTGACCTGGCAGGCAACCTCAGCCTGAACACGGACGGGACCAGCGCTGCAATTAGCGGCCTTGACACCACCGCGCCGACGGTCAGCTTCACGCCTGACCCGGCTTCTGTGGTCCCCGGCGGCACCATTGACATCACCATGACCACCAGCGAGGCAACCACTGACTTTGTAGATGGCGAAGTCACCACCGACATGGGCACTTTGGCCGGCTTCACGGCCACCAGTGACACCGTATATATGGTCACCCTGACCGCCCCCGCCTCGGCCGGCACGGCGACGCTAACCGTAGCCGCCGACGCCTTCACCGATGCGGTCGGCAATGGCAACACCGCCAACACACATGCCGTCACTGTTGAGACGGCAGTCGTCGGCATGCCCGCCATCACCATCGCCGATGGCCCGGCTGTTACCGAGGGCGACCCGGGCACGGACAACCATGCCGTCTTTGTGCTGACGGCCGGCGAAACACCGACCGCGCCTTTCACTGTGGATGTGGCGGTGTCGGAGAACGACGGGATACTGTTTGGCGACTTTATAACTGACGGCACCGAGCAGGTGAATTTTGTCACGGGCGAGGCCACGGCCACGCTGAGTGTGCTGGTTGTCAGTGATAATCAGGAGGAGTATGGCAACACCATCTCCGCCACTGTGGTGGCTGGTAGCGGCTACACGCTTGGTGCGACCGTTACCGGCACTGTCGCGGTGTCGGATGATGATGCAGGGGAGGGGACGGCGCCTCCGGCCAACGAAGTTTTCCCTGCGCTCGGGGCTAACGGGCTCGCCTTTGCGGATGCCGGGAGAACCACACTGGACCTGACCGAGGGAACGGATACCGAGATACATGTCGGCGCCTCTCTGGACTCGAATGTACCGGCTGGGAGATTCCCGCCATTCGTAGCGATGATCGTCACCGTCAGCGGCGACCTCAACTTCCTGCAGTCCGGTGCGCCTACCGTTTATACCGTCAGGGCGCAGCAAGCGAATTCTTATACCGGCATAGTAATCATACCGATTGACGACGACGGTACGGACGAGGCAGACGGCATGCTGACACTCACCCTGACTACTGCGACCGGGCATGCCTTTGGTACGGGTCAGCCTACTGTCCTCACCGTCAACATAGCCGATGACGATGATGCCGCTGTTGTTATGCCATCGGTCAGCGATGCCAGTGCCGACGAGGGTGACGACCTGATGTTCGTCATCAACCGCGGCAACATCACCGGACGGATTGAATTAGCCGTTAGGCCGATATTCGGCACCGGGCAGGGCTCTGCCCAGGCGGAGGATATCCTCCCGGCCCATCGCAACCTACGCTACCCCAATCTGGAAGTCGGGGAGCAGACCATTACCGTCATAGTAACGACTGTGACTGATACCCTGACCGAGCCGGAGGAGACATTCACCCTGCGAGTTGCTGACGATCAAGCTTCGGGCTGGCCCACTATAAACGCCACAGGCACCATCAATGCCAACACTGCGCCCGCCGTCGCGCCGACCGTCGCCATCACCGGCCCGGCCTCCTTTACGGCTGGCACCACCACCACTATTACGCTGACCACCAGCGAAGACACCACCGATTTGGCGGAGAGCGATGTCGGCATCACCGGTGGCACTGTGGTTGCCGGCAGCTTTAGCGGCACCGGCAGCGACTACACTGTTGATATCACGGCCACCGCCGCCGGCGATGCTGTCATCACTGTGGCTATAGGCGCCTTCAGCAATTCGGCGGGCACCATGAATGCTGTAGCAGGTACGCTGACGGTTACTGTTGATGCGGCCGCGCCTGTCTTGCCCAACATCACCCTGAGCTATGCCGGCAAGTTCAGTGGTGGCCAGATGTGCGCCGCTTCGTCGGAAACCAACAAGGCCGGTGTTTGCGAGGGCGACATCATCATCTTCACCATCACCGCCGACCCGATGCCCACCAGCGATCTGGATGTGCGGCTGGGGCGGCTTGAGGCGGGCAACTTCGGTCTCAACTATGGCGTGGCCAACCCTTCCGACTATGTGGCATCGCCCAACAACCAGAACAACAGGACAGTGACCATTCTGGCCAGCACCGACTCCATCACCCATGAAATCCCGGTCGGCAATCTATACGGCAGCGGCAATCTGGGCGGCTATTATGTTGAAGTGGTCTGCGTCAACCAGCCCTCCGGCGCCGGTAGCACTGGCTGCCTGACAGACGACACCATTGACACCGAATACACCTTCGTTGCCACCACCCGCGCCAACCAGAGTGCCGGGGCTCTCACCCCCGCACAAAGCCACTGCGATGGCGGCGCAGGCGGCGATGGGGATGAATCCAGCGAGTGCGTCGTGCATATCCACCCGGTAACGGCACCCGCTATCGCCGTCGCCGCCGTCACCACCGGCCCCGTCGCCGAGGGCACCAATGTTGAGTTCAGCATCACCGCAGACAAGGTGCCGAACCACTACAACAGCGATCGCACCGCACTGGCCGCCCTGCCCATCTCAATCACCATAGGCGAGGTGGGCGAGGTCACCACCGCCGCCAGCCCGGTGTCGGTGAACATACCGGCCGCGGGCAGCACCAATACCTTCAGCGTCAGCCTGACCGACGACAGCACCGGCTGGGACGGCGCCAACCCGGAAGTCTCCGCCACTGTGGCCGTGAGTGGCGACACGCCGCCGCCCTACAGCCGCGGCAACCCCTTCAGCGTCAGGCTTTTGGTTACCGATAACGAGATGGTCACCGTTGAAATGGGCGCAGACCCGGCCGCTGTCACCGAGGGCGGCAACCTGATGTTCACGGTGGCAGTCACCAGCGGCGTGCTGGATGTGGATCTGGAACTGGCCTACACGGTCACCACCACCGGCACTTCGGGCACCGACTTCACCGCCCCGTCCGGCACCG
>JBPCXV010000029.1:0-4378 GCA_051008235.1 Pseudohongiellaceae bacterium
GAATTGCCCGCGTTGCCATTGTTCTGGTTGCCATCCAGTGTTACGCCTTTGAATTTTACGGAAGTCACCGCGGTTGTTGTGATCTGGAATAGATCGCCACTTGAACCGGGGATTTGTTGCATAGTACCCGATCCAATGAAGCGCACGTTGCCGGGAATCGTTAGATTGGTTGCGGCGAAAGTAAAGCCGCCTTCAACCTTCACATCACCACCTTGGTTTATAACGGCCTGCATCGCGGTGGTATCGTCGCTGCCATCACCACGCGCACCCGCATACAAGAAGCTGTTGCGCTTTTCTCGATCCAGTAACTTAGCTTGCAGCCCATTGCCCAAGCCGTGAAATAAATAGTTATCTGGTGTGCCAGTGCCCGCGGCTACAATCTCATATCGAGCACCACCCAAGTTTTCATTGGCAAAGTAAGCCGCGGTGCGTACCACATCACCCACCACCAAGGATTCATCCGAAACCATGGCGGCCACACTAGGTTCATAAACCGTGATATTCCCGGTGTTCCCATCTGAACTAGGCACCACATCATCAACGCGGCGGATTCTAAGCCCGGCTGCATTGGTGATAACAATGGTGGCCAAGCCTTCATATTGAACATCACCGCGGGTGCGGCCGAAATCATCAAGGGTATAGGGGTTGTCGCCAGTGATCAGCGTTTTTTGGGTTACTTCTTGCCCGTTTTCGAAGAATTCAATAGTGCCGCGGGCAAGTATCGTGCCGCCATCATCTTTGAATTGCTGGAATGGGTTAATAGCTTCATTGGACATTAGCGGGTTGTTCCTGTTCACCCTGTTGCGTAAGCCACGCAATTGGCCCTTGGATAGCTATTTGGCGGCGCGTACCTTCACCTAACATATTGCGCCACTTGCGCCATGCGGCTGATCGCTTCAGCATGTTTTCAGCTTCACGCACCTTGCCTTCCATTGCCTTGTTCATCGCGCTTTCAAATGCGCTCGAAGATAACAGCTCATCCGCGGCTTCTTCTTTCTTCATCGTTTTCTTGATAACGCTATCTAGCTTATCCGCCGCGGCTGCGCCCGCATATGGGCCGCCTAGCTTCCATCCCATGGTTCTAGCACCACCTGAAGCGCCAGCCCTAAAGACACGCTCGGCCAATCCGCCTTCATTCAATGCCAACAAAATATCGCGTGCCGTTCGACTGGTGTTCTCCAACGCTTTGGCCCGGTAAATACCTTGTGACACTTTGCCCAACGCATCAAAGCGCCGGGCGGCTTCTGTGGGTAAATACTTCATCAAGACTTTCTTAGCACTCGCATTGCGCTCAAGTGATTGATAGGCGTTGGCAAAGCCTTGGCCCAATCCGCCGCTCTTGTTCCGCGCACCCAATGTGAAAATATCATTCAACATGGTGGCCGCTGCTTTTTGTCGCAAGTCTGCGGGCAATGCGTCCATCAGATTTTGAAATTCAGACACATCACCTTTGGTCATTTTCGTTGCGGCTTGGGTCAGCTTCGGCAGAATGCTTTTTTCCATCTGCCTGCCAAACATAACCATGGCTCGCTTTTCGATGTTCTTGCGGGTTTGGGTTAGCTTCCGGGCCGCTTTGAATTCATCACCCACGCCCATGGCATCCGCTGCGCGTTGTTGGTCTTTAATCAACACGGCATATACTTGATCTAGTACGCCGCTGGCTTCATCTTTGAACGCGCCTTTGTTCTTGTAGCCATCACCGATATCACGGCGCAAAGTGTCTAGCGCATTGAATGTGGGCGGCTTGTCGCGTTGAAGCATCTTGTATAACTTCACTTCGGCTTTGGTGAGTAATGACGCATCATCGCCCAATTCCGCCAAGCGTTGGTCTATATAAAGCTGTGATGTTTTGGGATCAATCTTTGTGGCGTTGGGTATGCCTTCGCCGCCCACCTTTTCAGTTTTCCTGAAATCGACCACTGGCACTGTATCCATGCCAAGTTCTTTGGCTGCAATCGCCCGGTGGCGACCATCGCTATCACGCGCCCGCTTCCCGGTGTATAGCGTGAGCGGGTCAATTGTGCGTCCCGACTCCATATGATTTTTTAGATCATCAATGTTATCCCGCGCCACATCGTCAATTTCCAATGGTGCTGCGCTATCTAAAAATTCATCTGGTGTCATTCCCACCAATCGACCACCGCGGGTTTCATAATCCGCTTCACCGTACCATTCACCGCGATCCGCCATAGGGTATGCGCCACCCTCATAATCTGGCGCTCTAACCTTTTCCCTTCGCACTGGCGTGCCATCACGCACAATTGAATAGGCGTTTTCCGCGGCCTTTTCCAAATCATCAATGGTGTTCATCATTCGACCTTTTACAGTCTCATCAAGAAGGTTGCGGTCTAGATTGCCATCCATATCCTTGATTAACTCATCACCCTTTACCGCAAGCTGCCTAATGGCTTCCATTTCTCGCGCTGCTAATTGGGTGTTGGGCTGTGATTTGATCGCCTGTTCAACGGCTCGATAAGCCTCATTGGTTGAATAGTGTGAAGGGTTGAGAACAATGCCCAAATCTTCCGCGGCTGATAGAATTTCTTGATCTGGCATTACATCCTGACCAAGCCGCCCAGCTTTCTTCTTGGAAATATCCTTAACGATTTCTTCCATACTGCGGGCTTCCGGCTCGATCACTTCTTGAAGCGCATCCGCCACCATGTTGGCATCGGTTACTTGATCGGTTAATTCTTGCGCTTGCTTCGCCGCACTGGATGCGCGTTTAAATACACCCAAGCCAAGCATTTCTAGCGCCGCTGTTGGCAGTGTGTGCGCCACTGTCGCCACCGCTGGTGATCCGGTTACATCCAGTGCCGCGCCGCCCAAGCCTTCTTCAACGGCGGTATAGGCTTCACCAACCGGGGCCAGCATTTCACCCAAGCCTTGTATTTGCGCCCGGCCTGCATCCGTTCCGGCTTCATACGTCATAGCATCGCGGGTATCTGCAACCTCACGCGCTCCAAGCTCTACCGCACCCGGTGCGCCGGGTCCAGCATCGGGAGCCAAGCCGCTACCAATCGCGGTGCCTAAGCCACGCAAGCCACCTGTAATTTCACCGGCAGCGCCGGTTAGAAAGGTTAAGCCAGTTTCGGCCGCACCGGGTATATGTTCATACCATGGGATTTCATCAGGGGTGGGCGGATCGGGCTGATCCACATCAACGAATTCATCATCATCACCCCAAGTTTGCGCTTGCTGTTCTACGGGCGCGGCGGGGCTTGCATCATCAAATACTTCATCATCCATGCCCCAATCTTCAGCCATTATCTTTTCCGCCTTACTCGGCCATCTTTCATGTAGTAAGCGCCAGATGGCAGCGCATCATATTCCGCTTGGCTAGATGGTCGCGCCGGGTTGTTTTTTGTCGCTTCCCCACTTGACCCTTCGAGCGCGGTATCACCCGCTTCAAAATCTCGGCGTGATTGGCCGGTGGCTTGATCCAATAGCTTCTTGTAACCGTCGCGCACTGCGCGTTCAAAATCTTCCAAGGCACGCACATATTCTTCTTGGCTTTGTGATTGCTCCATCCGGGCAATTGCTTGGCTGGCCTTGCGGCTTTCAATCTCGGTGATCTGCCCACCGCCCTTGAGCGTTTCATAAGCCGCCGAAAATACGCGGCCATCTGCCTGATCTGCCAACACCATGAAGTTATGTGCTTCGGTGCCGGGTGCATACTTCAACGGGTTCAACCAACCAAGGCCAGTAGCCCACTTGCGGCCGGGGTGGTTCTTCAATTGTGCAACCACATCAATGGTCTGTTGCGCCTGTAATCGCGCTGGCCCAAGCTCGGTTTGTGCTTGGGCTTCCAGCTTAGACCACGCCACATCATCGGCTAGATCAATTTCAGCGCCCAATGCGCCGCGCTTCTTGGCTTCCGCTATCTGCCCGGCGCGTACTGCATCATGGCCGGTTACACGTTGCGCTGCGCCTTTTAAAACTCGTTCTTCTAAGCCGCCCTTGCGCTTGTTGCGCACTGCAACCGCGGTGACAATTTCAGTCTCCCCGCTAGGTGTTTGGCGCTCAACCATATAGGGGTTGCCCACCGTTTCTTCACCTTCACCCAACTTTGATAGGCCAAGCTGTTTGATCTGCGCAAAGCGTTCCGGGGTTAGCTGCATATCGGGCACTTGCAAACCATTGGCCCGCATTTGCTCCACTTGCGCATCAGCATAAGCCGCGGCTTCAACCGGATCATCAAAATAGCTAATATCGGTCATCAAGTCTTCCATCAGCTCTTGATTGCCTTCCGCGAATTCCCGTTGCTGTTTTGCGGTGCGTTCTTCATCAAGCATGGCTTGGCGTTGGTTCTGCAAATCTTGTTGGGCTTGGCTGTCTTGGTACTTTTGCACCTGCATGCCTTGTTCCGGGTCCAACC
>JBPCXV010000030.1:0-8082 GCA_051008235.1 Pseudohongiellaceae bacterium
GCGATAAAGTCATTTTCGCCATCGTCTATCAAGACGCTGACGACGAAGCTATCTTCCCCGCTGAGTTGCGGGTCAACCCTGACCTCTGTCACCGACCTTTCGCCTTCCGTTACCGTGCCGCCGGCCAGCAGGGTGACGGTCGGCCTGTCTTCGTCAATGATGGTGATGGTGAAGGCGGCCACCGAGACGCGCGTGCTGCCGTCAACGGTTTCAAACAGCAGGGTGAATGTCTCGTCCTCTTCAATCAGGTCGTCGCCGTAGATGGGGACGGTCACCCCGGGCGCGAATTGGCCGAAGTTGATGCCGTCTCCGTCCAGTGATGGCCGGGTTTGGCCGAGGGCGAAGGTCATGGTGCCGGCGATGGCGCCATAGTCGGCGTCGCTCGGCGGGAGTTGCGCGTCAACGCCGGAGGTGGCTGTGTCACTGCCGGTTGACAGGGAACTGTAGTGCAGGACGAAGCTGGCCACGGTGGCGCCGGCGTTCAGCGTCACGGAGAAGGACTGGCCGGTATCTCTATCTGTGGTGCCGGCCGGCTCGGTTACGGTCAGGCGCGGCTCGGTCAGGTTGAAGGGCGCCAGCCCCAGGTAGAGGCCGGCGTCATTGTCGGTGACGCTGGTCTCGGCGACGGTTGGCGTGGTCGCGGCGGTCAGCAGGGTGTAGAAATCGTCGGGATCCTCTAGCAGGGTGATGCGGACATTGGTGACGCTGTCGTTGGTGACCAGATTGTCCGGCGGCAGCAGGGCGAGGAAGGTATGGCTGCTGGTCCCGGCCGGGAACTCCACCGTGCGCGGCAGGGACTGACCGCCGCCGTTCAGGGTGTCCTGCTGTCTGCCATCCACCAGGCGGGTGACCAGTTCGTTGTAGCTGACCGTCAGCGGGGTCGGCAGGCTGCGGGTGGCGTGCAGGGTCATGTTCACCGGCTGGCCTTCCACCACGGTGGCGGCGTCGGCGGTGATGTAGAGGCCGGGCGCATCGTTATCGGTGATGCTGCCGGTGGCGCTGGCTGTCTCCCGGGCGGTGTTGAAGCGGGCGTTGACCGGGCTGAAGAACTCCAGCGTGAACTGCTCGGTGAACTCGCTGATGTTGTCGTCTATGAGTGTAACTGTGGCGGTTACGGCGGTGGCGCCGACGGCGAGGGTCAGGGTGCCGGCGGTGGCCTCATAGTCGTCGCCCAGTATTGCGGTTGTGTCCGGCGGTGAACCCAACTGTGCGGGCTGGGTCTGGTAGCTGAGCGTTACTGTGGCGGTGGCCGCCGTGGCAAGGCTGACGACAAAGTCTATTGTGCCGTCAATTTCCAGCGCTGTTGGGTCGGCCAGGGTGAGCAGCGGGGCGTCGGCGGCGGGGTCATCATTGTCGCGTATCTGCACCCTTGCGCTGCCGGTGATCGGGTGGGCGCGGTAGTTGTCGGCGGGGACGAATTCAACGGCGGCGGTGAGGTGGGCGGCGGCATCGTTGTCGTCGTTATCTGTGGTGGTGATGCTGAAGCTGACGGTCTCGTTGCCAGCCGGCAGGGTCAGGCTGGAGGTTGATGGCGCCAGATAATTGTCGGCGCCGGACAGGGACACGCGCACAGTCAGTTCGCTTACCAGGCTGCGGTCGCTGCTGACGCTGAAGCCGACTGAATCGCCCTCGGTGATGCTGCTGCTGCTGGCGGTGATGGTGATGAGCGGCAGTGCCCGGTCGTCATCAATGATGGTGCCGGTGGCGGTGTCGCGGCCGGTCGTCAGTTCCGGGTTCGGCGGCGTGGTGGCGGTGATGACGACTTCAAGGGTTTCGTCGTTCTCGTTGATGGCGTCGTCCAGCAGGGTGACGGTTATCGAGGCCGACAGCTGCCCCTCGGGGATGGTCAGGCTGAGGCCGGTTAGTTGCAGGTCGGCGGGATAGTCCAGCCCGGCGGTGAGTAGCCCGGGCATGATGTCATAAGTGATGACGACCTCGCCGGGCGGCATCGTCTCGCGCGTCAGCAGCAGCGGGAAGACCAGCCGCGCGTCCCGCTCGTAAGCCTGGGCATCGCCTATGCTCAGGGATGGCGGACCGTCATCGTCCTGCACCAGCAGGTTGAAGCCGGCCAGTTCCGGGTTCACATCGTAGGCGGCGGCTGTGGTCTGGAAACTGATGTTGTAGGGCGTGTGGCCGCCGGCGACCACATCGGTGTTGTCCATCTGCACTATTTCTGATGTCAAATCCCAGCTGTCGCCCGGCGGCAGTTCGCGCAAGAATGTGTTCTCCATAAACAGGCTGCCATCCGACTGCACCAGGCTGATGTCAAAGCTGACATTCAGCGTTACGGTGGTGGTGCGGTTGGAGGTAACCGTGAAGCTGGCCGTGGCGCCCTCGCGCACCAGATGGTCGGCGCTGACGATGCTGAGTATTGGCGCATCGTTGTCGGAGGCGGTTGCTGTTTGGGTGTCCTGGCTCATGTCCACCACATAGCCGAGGCCGTCCACTAGCGTCATCGTTACTGTGCTGTCGGCTTCCGTGTCGCCGTCATCCTCGGTGGCGATGCTGAAGATGGCGCTGGTCTGGCCGGCGGGGTATAGCAGGGACGAGTGGGCGCGGGTCAGGAAGTCGCCGGTTTCCGACAGGCTGATGGTGACCGGCAGTTGCACCGCCGGTGGCGGGTTGGCGGTGATGGTGAAGGTTAGCGGGTCGCCTTCGGTGGCGTCGGTGGCGGCGACCAGCCTTAGCACCGTGGTCACGGCGGAGTCTTCGCCGTCGTTGTCAAAGATGCTGGCGGTGGCGACGGGCACTCGCCTCGTGACGGGGCTGGTGATGGTGACGGTTTCTATGCCGGGGCCGGGATTTATGCCTGAGCAGGTGCCGATTGGCCGTGCCGACGGGTTGGGAAATATGCAGGTTTCAACACGCACGACGACTGTCTCGTTCACCTCATCCACATCATCATCCACTGTGTTCACTGTGAAGCGCGCCACGGCTGAGGCGGGATCAATGGTCAGCTGCAGGTTGGGGGAGGTTACGGTGGATGGCCTGTAATCCACACCGCCGCCTGTGGCCGTGCCGCCGCCGTTGCCGGTAACGACCCTGAACCCGTGCTGTATCCAGGTTTCGCTCTCGCCTGTGCCCGTGTTGGTCTCGAGGAACGGTAGCGGGAACACCAGAGCGGTGAATACCAGCGGCTCGCCCTCCTCGGCGCCTGCGCTGAACAGATAGGTGGCCGGGGGGGCCGGGTTTTCGGTGATGACATCCGGCAGGCCGTTGTCCAGCACCGCCACTTCCAGCCGGCGGGGCTCGCCCACTACATAGCCATCGCCGGGCAGCAGGACGATGGTGGCGATGCCGGCGGGTTCGCGGCTGCGGCTGTTGCCGCAGAGGCTCGGGAAGTCGGCATCGGCAGAAGTGGAGCCGTCGGCGGCGAAGGCTACCTGCGCGCCTATCGTCCGCGGCTGGCTTGGCAAGCCGCATACGCCGTCAAAGCCGTCCTCCCAGGTGGTTCCATATTCCACATTGACCGACAGCGCCACCCCCGGCGCCCGGTCGGCAATAATCTGGTAGGGGAGCTCGGTGCGCGTGTTGCCTTCAACCACATACAGCGCATTGGTGGCCAGCGACAGGATGGGCGGGGTGACTACATCTTCACTGACGATGGTGGCGATGTAGTCCGCCTCGGTGGCATTGCCGGGGAAGCGGGCGTTCATCAGGTTGCTGAAGCGCAGGTTGAAGGTTTCGTTGTTTTCAACGAAGGCGTCATCAACGATGGGCACGGTGATGGTGCGGGCGCTGGTGTCGCCCGGGGCGAAGGTGAGGGAACCGGCGGTGGCCTCGTAGTCCGTCAGGGTGACGGCGGCGGTGGCTGAGATGGGGAAGTCCGAGGTGGCGTAGTCCAGGGTTACGGTGCGGTCGCTTTTGCTCCCGGTGAGGCTGACACTATAGACAAGCGCCACGTCGGTGCCCTCGGTGGCGGTGGCGATGATTTCCCGCACGGTGAGCAGTGGCGGCGGGTCGTCGTCAACGACTGTCAGGGTGATGCTGGACGGGCTGCCGATGTTGTAGCCCTGTTTGGTGAAGTCGCTGCCGGTGAATGGCGTAGGCTCAAGGGTTACCACCACTGTGCCGTAAATGTTTTCCTCATCGTCTATGTCGTTCTCCGGCTGGCCTGTGCCTATGGGCACGGTGCCGTTCACCTCGCCCTCCGGCAGGGTAAAGGTGATGTTGGTGGCCGGCACGCCGAAGCTGCCCACCTGCACGGCGCTGAGGGTGACTGCCCTGCCGAGCTCCGTAAAGTTCCTGCCCTCGCCTACGAGGCGCACCCGAATCGGGTCGCCTTCGTTGACATTGAGGCTGCCCCCCACCGGCGCCAGGGACAGACGCAGGGCACCCGCATCCCGTATTGTGATGGTGGCCACAAGGTCGCTGCCTGCCTCAAGCACATTCACCAGGTCGGACAGGTGCAGGGTGAACTGTTCGTCCGGCTCGTCATCAAAGTCGCGCGCCATTTCTATGCCGATGGTCTGCGCCGTCTGACCCGGGGCGAAGGTGAGTGTGCCCGGGAAGTAGGTTTGCGGGGAATCAAAATAATTGGGCTCCCTGCCGCGCGGGCGCCACTCGCGGTAATAGTCGCCGCCGCGTCCGCCAATAGTGTCACTAGACCGGTCCTGGTTGCGCGCCTCCGTCGCCGTGCCTTCGCTGGCGTCGTAGTCTATGGTGATGGTCTTGCCCGAGGCGGCGGACAGGATTACCGGGAAACTTCTGATGCGGTCGGGCGGGAGTGCGCCGCCCTCGTCTGTGCCTTCGTTGACGGTGGTATCGGCTATGGAGACGGTGGGCGTGTCGCCGACGCTGGTGATGGTGAGGCTGGCGCTGGACGGGTCGCCGAGCCGGTAACCGGCGCCGGTTTCAATGGTGGCCGTGATGGTGCCGTCGTATTCATCCAGCGGTGTGTCTATGGTGTTCACCGTCAGGGTGATGCTGCTCTCGGATGCTTCAAGGAGGACTCGTCTTGTGAGGGGGTTGGTGGTGAGATGGTTGCCCGTGCCGGTTTCGGCGACAGTCACATTGAACCCGGTGGCGCGGCCCGGACCCACATCGGCGGTGATGACAAAGAGCGCCGGGTTGCCCTCCTCTATGGTTGCAGCCCCGGCGGCGATGAACAGTGTCGGGTTGTTCGGGTCGCGGTCGTTGTCCCTGATGGTGCCGATGGCATCCAGGTTGCCGTCTGCGTCAAAGGCGGTGGTGGCCGGGTCGGTGTTGATGTTGACGGCGTTGCTGAAGCGCAGGGTCATGCTTTCGTCCCGTTCCGAGTCTGTGTCGTCAATGACGGTGATGGCTATATTGAGGACGGCGTTGCCGGGTATGAAGGTGAGTGTGCCCATGGTGGGTTCATAGTCGCTGCCTGATGTGGCCGTGTCGCTGTCGGTCATGAAGGTGGCGTAGTCCACTGTGACGGTTTTGCCGGATGGCGGGGCGATGAGCGCTATGAAGCCGAGGTCTTCTCGGCCTTCCGTTGCGGCTTGCGGGGTGACTGCCAGTGTTGGTGCGGCGTCGTCGTCTTCCACTCTGACTGTGGCGGCGGCGGGTGCGGTGAAGGTGTAGCCGGTGCCGGTTTGCACTGTGGCGGTGATGTCGGCGTCGTCTTCGTCTGTGGTGTCGTTGTTAATGTTGACGGTGAGGGTGGCGGTGGATTCGGTGGTGGCCAGGGTGACGCCATCCGGCGCTGTGCCCGCTATGTAGTCGCCGGTTTCGGTGATGGTGATGTTGATGGCGAGGTCGTTGATGCTTGGTGCCGGGTCGGCGGTGATGGTGAAGGTGGCGATAGCATTGTCGGCCTCGGTAACCGGGCTGGCATCGGCGGCGATGGTGATGGCGGGCATGATGGCGGCGTCATTGGCGTTGATGGTGCCGGTGGCGCTGGCCATGTTCATTGGCAGGCCGAGGTTGGCGCGCTGGTCCATCGCTATCAGGGTGAAGGTTTCGTCCGGTTCGGCCTCTATGTCTATTGCGGTTGTTACGGTGATGGTGGCGGTTAGTTCGCTGGTTTGCAGTGTCAGGGTGCCGATGTTGCCCGGATCTGCGAAGCGGTGGGCGGGGATGATGTCTTCCGCGCCGGCGAAGCCATTGCCGCTGCCGTAAGCGAGGGTGTAGCTCAGTTCAATGACATCGGTGAAACCGGTCGGGCGGTAAACGATGAATTCCAGCGCGTCGCCTTCGTCGGCGCTGGTATCGTCAATCAGCGCGGCGATGTTGGCGTTGATGGTGCCGGTTGCCCTGCCCTCCTCGCTGCCGTCGGCGGCGTTTATCACTACCAGTTCAAAGGTTTCGGCGTCTTCGGTGGCGCGGTCAACCAGGGTGGTGAGGGTGAGGGTGGCGTTAGCCTCGGCGGCGGGCAGGATGAGGTTGGCGAAAGTGCCGGAGGCGTAGTTGCCGTAGCGGTGCACCGTGATGAAGTCTTCCGCCTGGGCGGAGCCGTCGCCGCTGCCGTATTCCTGGAAGTAGCCCAGTGCCAGTTCGCCCATGCGGTCGCCGCGGTTGATGATGAAGCGCAGGCTGTCGCCTTCGTCGGCGCTGACATTGGCGGTGATGAAGGGCAGGTCGTCATTTTCAATCACCACGACGGCGCTGATGGTGTCGCCGAGCAGGTAGCCGCTGCCGGTGGCGAGGGTCATCGCCAGGCTGCCGTTGATTTCTTCCTCCGTGTCGTTAACCGTGGTGACGGAGAAGGTGATGCTGTCGGCACCCATCGCGAGGGTTATCGTTGTCGGTGGCGGCGCGGCGGAGTCAAGGTAGTCGCCTACTTCGTTGGAGGTCAGGTTGATGACAATTTCCTCGGCTGCAGGGACGCTGGCGGTGATGGTGAATTCGGCACTGGTGCCCTCGGTGATGGGGCTGGTGCCGGCGGCGATGGTTAGCTCGGGCACGGCGGCGTTGGCGTTGATGGTGCCGGTGCCGCGGCCGAGTTCCGCCATGCTGACACTATTACTAACTACCAGCGTGAAGGTTTCATTCGGTTCGGCGGCGGCGTCAATGAGGGTGGTTACGCTCAGGGTCAGCGTGCTCTCGCCGCCGGGGATGGTGACGGTGCGCTCGGCGCGGTGGGCGGGGATGATGTCCGCCGCCTGGGCGAAGCCGTCGCCGCTGCCGTATTCAAGTTCGTAGGCAAGCCGCAACTCGCCGGTGGCATCGTCGCGGGTAATCAGGAAGTTCAGCGTGCCGCCTTCATCGGCGCTGGCGTTGGCGACGAACGGGGTGACGATGGTCTCCGTATTCGCCGCGATGGTGCCGGTGGCGAACTGGTTTCCGATGGGGGTCGCCCGCACCGGGTCGGTGAGTGTCAGGGTGAATACCTCGGCCGTTGCTTCCGTCTCGGCATCATCAAGAATAGAGACGGTGATGGCCTTCTCGTTCTCGCCCGGGATAAAGGTCAGTGTGCCCGTCGCGGCGGTGTAGTCGGTGCCCGCCGTCGCTGCCGTGCCGGTCGCGGCGCCATCGGAGGTGGCGTAGTCAACAGTGACGGTGTAGCCGGAGCCGAGCAATTCGCCGTTGCCTCTTTCTATCCGCACCGTGAATTCAAGCGTGTCGCCGCCATCCTCGTCGGCAGCGGCGGTCGGCCCGACGAGGCGCAACCGGGGCGCCACATCATTATCGGTGACAGTAATAGTGGCGGCGTTGGCGGGTGCGTCGGCAGGGTCGTAGCCGGTGCCCGTCTGGATGGTGGCGGTGAGGCTGCCATCGGGTTCATCAACAAGATCGTCAAGCAGAATGTCCGCCAGGCCCAGGGAGCGGCCACCGCCGGAAACCAGCACCGTTCTCGTAGTCGGCAGGGTTTCGCTAAAGAAGTCGCCTGTGCCGGTGATTTGCACATTGACAGCAACAGTAACGCCACTTGCAGGCCTCGGATTGGCGGTAACCCTGAAGGCGGGAGCCCCGGCCTCGTTAAGGCTGGCGAGGCCTTCAACCGCAATGGACATGACTGGTACTGCGACCACATCCAGATCCGTGATGGTGACGGAGGCGCTGGTCGGGGTGACGGCGGTGTAGGCCACAGGTGCACCGCCAAAGAAAAGGTCTACAGCCTCGGCACTGTTGACTGTGATTGAGTAGGAACCGTCACCATCGGCTACGCCAACC
>JBPCXV010000031.1:0-34934 GCA_051008235.1 Pseudohongiellaceae bacterium
ACAGCCTGGTGGAAAGCGATGAAACCCTGACCCTGCGCTTCAACAACAAAGACAACATAGCCGACACAGGCTTCACCGGCGGCAACCTTGCTGCCACCGGCACCATCACCGACAACGAAATGCCGACGCTTTCCATCAGTGCTGTGACCAGCCCCATAACCGAGGGCACCAATGCCGTCTTCATCATCACCTCCACCTACAGCCCGATGCACGACACTGTCATTGGCGTAACAGGCGTTGAGGCAGGCAGTTTCGTTGCCGGAACTCTGCCCACCGCAGTTACCCTGGCCGCTAACGAGATTACTGCCGCCCTTACTATTGCCACAATAGATGACAATACCGATGAAGCAGATGGCGAGATCGCACTGGTCTTCAACATTGGCGGCACGCTGCCCAACTACCGGGTTGGCAGCGCTTCCGCCGCCAGAGTCAACATAGCAGACAATGATGGCCCGGCCATATTTGTTGCGAATGCCAGTGCTGCTGAAACAGATGGCCAACTGGTCTTCGCTGTAACCATGTCCGACAAGCCGGTTGAACAAACCGAAGTGAGTTGGACCACCAAGAGCGATGGCGTGGCAGGCGCCAGTCCGGCGAGGGTCGGTGCCAGTCCGGCGAGGGTCGGTGCCAGGGCGGCGAGGGCAGGCGCCAGTCCAGCGAGGGTCGATGCCAGTCCAGCGGTGGCCGGCACCAGTCCGGCGATGGCAGCAGGTGACGCCGACTACATAGCTGCCGACGGCACCCTGACTTTCGCCGCTTATGGCAGCACTGTGATGGGCATCACGGTGGTCATAAGGGATGACAATGAAGTGGAGCCGGACGAGATAATGATGCTGAGACTACTTAGCGCGACCAACGACGCGAGCATCGTCAATGCCATCGCCACCGGCACCATAGGCAGCGAAGATGTGCCGGGCATTTCCATTACCGCTGACCAGCCCGCCGTGACCGAAGGCGGCGCGGCCATGTTCACGGTTGTTGCCGACCAAAGACCCGTGGCGGACCTGACCGTCAACATAGGCACTACAGTCGTGCCTGTTGATTTCCGCGGGGGCGCTGCGCCTGCCACAGTGACTTTTGTTGCCGGTGTCACCACTGCTGCCTACAGAGTCAATACGCGGATTGTAGATGGCACCGGCACTGGTACGATTACGGTAGCGGTGAATGAGGGTTCATCTGCCTATACGGCGGTCGCACCTGTTGAGGCCAGGGTTACGGTGTTTGATTCTTCTGTGCGGACAATCAGTGTTAGTGGCCCGGACACTGTTGACGAAGACAGTGCTACGGTTGAGTTCACCGTGATGTTGAGTTCGCCGCCGGCTTCAACCGGGCATACGGTTACGGTGGACTATGCAACTGCGGACGACGCGGCCATTGCGGGTAGCGACTACACGGCTGCAAGCGGCACTTTGACTTTTGCCGGCAGCGAGATAAGCAAGACGGTTACTGTAACTATTCTTAACGACACGGCTTACGAAAACCCCAACGAACAGTTCCAAATAGAACTCTCCAATCCACAGCCCACATCCGGCAACCAACTACTCGGCACTGGCATGGCAGATGTGGACATTGTGGATGATGATCAAATCACCTTGAGCATCGCACCGGCCACCGACAAAGCCAGCGTCGCCGAAGCACCGGGTGCAACATTGGCTTATGAAGTGAGCTTCCCTTCAAGCGGAGCCACTCAGGTGCAGAACAATCTTGCACTCAACTACACAGTAACCGGCAATGCCACCTCAAACACTGACTACACAGCCCCGTCCGGCAGCCTGACCTTCAGCAGCAGCGACGGCACCAACCAAACCGTACTCGTAACCCTGCTTGACGATGACATAGTTGAAGGCGGCGAGACTGTCATTCTAACACTTGGCCTCCCAACCCAACCACGCATAACCCTCGCAACCGGTTCATCTTCAGCCACCGGCACCATCACCGATGATGAGATGCCCACATTGTCCATCAGTGCCATAACAAGCCCCATAACCGAAGGCACCGATGCCATCTTCGTTATAACTTCCACCAACAGCCCGATGAATGACACTGTCATCGGCATAGCAGGAACTGAAGAGGGTGACTTCGTAACCAACAAAACACTGCCCACCTCAGTGACCATCGCTGCCAACGAGACCACTGCAACTCTTACCTTTGCCACAACAGATGACGACACCGACGAAGCAGACGGCAGCCTCACCCTGCGCCTCAACCTCGGCGACACGCTACCCAACTACACAGCAGGCAGCGGCGCCACAGCAGGTAACCGCGCCACCATCAACATAGAAGACAACGACGGCCCGGTTATCTCCATCGCCTCCGCCAGTGCCCGCGAAAGTGCCGGACAACTGGTATTCGCCGTTAGCCTGAATGCCGCACCGGCAGAACACACCGCAGTACACTGGACCACCGCCGACGACACAGTGCCGAGCACCATGCAAGCCACGGCGGGCACCGACTACAGCATTGCCCGCGGCATCCTCACCTTTGCTCCCGGCATCACCACCCTGAATGTTTCGGTGAACATCGTGGACGATATTGAAGTGGAGAGCAGCGAGACCTTCCTGCTGATACTCTCCCAACCGGGCAGTGACGCAACCCTCCACCCGCGGCAAACCCTGGCCATCGGCACCATCATAGATGATGACAAACCCCGGCCTGTAATAACAATCGTTGCAAGCACTTCTGCCATAACCGAAGGCGAGACCGCAGTATTCAGCATAGGCGCTTCACTGCTACCAACGGAAAGCCTCACAATCTTTTTGAATGTAACCGAGGAAGACAGCCGCTCTATGAGAGAACGCACCCACACCCTGACATTACCCGCCGGAATAACAAACGCAACTTTCACCGTCGCCACCATTGATGACGATATGGACGAACTTGACGGCGCCATCATCGCAACACTTGTAACAGACTCCGGCTCCCCTCCCGTTTATAACCTGGGCACCCCCGCAACCGCCCGCGTTACCGTTAGAGATAATGACCTGACGGAATTATCCATAGCCGCCGTAAAAACTCCCATCACCGAAGGCGAGCCCGCAACTTTCAGGATTACTTCCAGCACCCCGCCACCGCCAAACATGACTATTAGCATGACAGTAACACAGGTCGGCGATTTCATAAGCAAGACCCCGCCGGCCACGATGCAGTTCAGGCCAGGAGAAACCATTGAAATTCTCTACATCGCCACCGACGATGATGAAGAGGAAGAGAGCGATGGCTTAATCACAGTCACATTAAATGCAGACAGCAACTACAAGTTAAACGGAAACCCCAGTGCCGATGTTGTAATGCTGGACAATGACAGATTCATAGATGCCGTAGAACAGGTGAACAAGGATATATTGCCCTATCTCGCCATAACCATGGCCGACGAAGCCACCTGGGCTATCCGCGGCCGCATAGAAACGGCTTTCGCCGACAACCGTTCACAAGAGTTTCTTGTGCAGGGATCAGGCCTGGGGCAATTCGTCATCAAACAGTTGCAACAGGCAGCCAACAAGCAAGGCTCGCAAGAAAGCCTGCGCCTGATGCCTCACGACATTGAATTCTCATTCAATCTGGATGCGACTGATGACAGGCGAGATGCTAACGCAGCATCCCCTAACAGCCTGAATAATAACACCATTCCAGACTTCGGCAGTGAAACCGGAAGCCGGGAATGGTGGCACAGGCTCACCCTTTGGGGTCGCGGTTACCAGCATAAACTTTCGGTAGCAGAAGGCAGCACACACTTTAACGGCACAGTTCAGGGCGGGATGATTGGCCTTGATTCAGTTGCGCCAGGTTTCCTCGGTGGAATAATGCTAAACAAATCCTCCGCCGAGCTGGAGTTTCAGCACGCCAACTTTAACGGAATTCACAAAACCGATATAAGAGGCATACAACCCTATTTCGCCTGGGAGTATGACAGCGGCTTCCGACTGTGGACTACGCTGGGCTATAGCAAGGGAGATATTGAAGTCATCGCCAACGATAAATCAAACGCGCGCTATGCCAGCGATATAATCATGCAAACGCTCTCCCTGGGTGCCTCCAACCCGCTGCTTGAAGCCCGCCGGACAGACAGCTCCACCAAACTGAGTCTTATCGGCCACGGTGTGTTCGCCCGAGTGGAAGAGGAGATACAAGATTCCGTTGCACTTGAAGCCGGACGCTGGCGCATGGGCTTTGAACTCATCCACAAGCGATTCACGGAAGCAGGCCCCAACATCAGCAGCAGCTTGCAACTGGCCTGGCGAGAGGATTTCGGTGATGCGATGGTTGCCAACGGCGTGGAAGTGAGCGGCGGCCTGGCCCTCGTGTCTGCTTCCGGTTTGCGTTTCAGTCTTGTTGGCCGAACCTTGCATACGAGCAAATATGGTGTTGAAGAATGGGGAGTCGGCGGCGATTTCTCCTGGACGACCGGCGAAGACGGACGCGGCTTGTCTGTTACCTTCAAGCCACACTGGGGCGGCGGCACGGCCAGCCAGCAACAACAGTTTTGGGGAACCGGCTTGCTGAACTCCAACCAACGTGGCGGAGGCAACAATGGAGGCAATGCGATGGGCTACAAGCTTGAGTTCAAATATGGCATTCCCTTCAGGCGCGATGACAACATGCTCACCCTGTTCGCCAGCAGTGATATACAAAGTGCCAACAAAACACTGGCACTGGGCGCCAACCTTAAACTGCAACAAGGCCTGAGCGCAGGTTACGAGGCGTTCATGCAACCGGGCTTCAACGAAGAGCAGGCTGCCATGCAAGCGAACAGGCAAGCAACTTCACCATTCGCCAACAACACAAGCGCCCGCTCCTACGCACAGCCGGGCAGTGCTGCTTACCAGTCTTACTTGCAATCCGGCCGCACCGACTACAACCCGCTAATGTGGCTGGGCGAAACACAACATCCACTACTCACGCCGGACAACAACGGATTCAAACTGCCAATCCCGAACGGGGCAGGGCAACAGTCCGGCACCACGCAGAACGCCGACACGGGAATAATACACCGTGCTTATCTGAAATATGTCAGGGAGTTCTAGATTCCGGTAAAGCCCGGCAAAGAGTTTAACGTTCCAGATACTGAAACTTGTCTGCCTTGTCCGTCCACTCAGCGGCATCCGGCAGCGGATCTTTCTTTTCTGTAATATTCGGCCACTTCTCGGCCAGCTCCGCATTCAAAGCCAGAAATTGTTGTTGTTTCTCAGGCAACTCATCTTCCGCATAAATTGCATCCACCGGGCACTCAGGCTCACAGAGCGCACAGTCAATACACTCATCGGGATGAATTACCAGAAAGTTGGGCCCCTCATAAAAACAGTCCACCGGACAAACCTCAACACAGTCTGTATGCTTGCAACGAATACAATTTTCACCAACAACGAAAGTCATGTTTTCAGCCTCACCACAAATTCAGAATGCGCATCCTACCAGCCTTTGCCAGCCTTTGCCAGCCTTTGTAGCCGGTCAGCACGTATGAGATAAATCAGGGAGTCCCCCCACCGGCTCAAGGGAGAAGTAATAACTCCCCTCTTGAGGGGGAGTCGCAGAAAGCGAGCCGCAGGCGAAGCTTGATGCGGTGGGGGGAGTGGGGTGGCGATACCCTCATCATTTTGTCTCAAAGGTTAATGACTCACCATATCTTTCAGCGGGCTTTTTTCTTTAACTCATACAAAATCGCCAGTGCCTCTTTAGCACTGATTTCATCCAGGTTAAGCCGCGCCAGCAGTTCCATAACCGGATGCGTGGTGGTGCTGAACATCTCGGACTGATGAGGCTGCTCGCCGGGTGGTGCATGGGGAGAGGCTTGAGGAGAAGCTTGGGAAGAGGCATGAAGAGAGTCATGGGAAGGGGAAGTAGCAAGAGGAGGGGGACTGTTGCCCGCCTCTAGCTGCGCCAGTTTTTCCGCTGCTTGGGTAATTACCATACGCGGAATACCAGCCAGTTGCGCCACCTGAAGCCCGTAGCTGCGATTCGCCGGACCCGACTTAACCGCATGCAAAAATACAATGCCACTGTCATGCTCAACCGCATCCAGATGAACATTGGCAATGGTGGGATAAGTATCAGGCAACGCGGTAAGTTCAAAGTAATGGGTGGCGAACAGGGTATAGGCTTCAATCCGCTCGGCGATATAAACCGCAGCCGCCCAGGCCAGTGAAAGGCCGTCAAAGGTGCTGGTGCCACGACCAATCTCATCCATCAACACCAGACTGTTGGCGGTGGCATTGTGCAGAATGTTGGCAGTCTCCGTCATTTCCACCATGAAGGTGGAACGCCCGCCGGCTAGATCATCGGATGAACCGATGCGGGTAAAGATGCGGTCAATCGGTCCAATGCGCGCGCTACTGGCTGGCACATAACTGCCGCACAGGGCAAGCAGGGTAATCAGGGCGGTTTGTCTCATATAAGTGGACTTGCCGCCCATGTTGGGGCCAGTAATAATCAACATCTGTTGTTGCGTATTCAAACACAAGTCATTTGCCACAAAGGGTTCACTGCCAGCCTGCTCAACCACCGGATGACGCCCGCCGTCAATAGTGATGCCGGGTTCGCTACTCAGTTCAGGTCGGCAATAATCCAGATTACAAGCCGCATCGGCAAAACAATTCAGCACATCCAGTTCGCTGATGGCAGCGGCGCAGGTCAGCAGAGGTTCAAGCGCCTCAACCAGAGTTTCCAGCAGCGCCTCATACAATTCTTTCTCCCGTGCCAGTGCCTTGCTTTGCGCGCTGAGTGCATTGTCCTCAAACTCTTTTAACTCCGGTGTAATAAAACGTTCCGCATTCTTTAATGTCTGGCGCCGAATATATTCCGCTGGCAAATTACCGCTCGCCTGCGCCTTGCTCACTTCAATATAATAGCCATGCACCCGGTTAAATCCTGTTTTTAAAGTGTTGAGGCCGGTGCGCTCACGCTCGCGGGTTTCAAGGTTAATCAAAAACTGTCCGGCGTTGCTGCTCAAGTTACGCAGTTCATCCAGTTGCGCATCGTAGCCATCGGCGATAACGCCACCCTCACGCACCAGCCCGGTTGGATTCTCTGTTATGGCGGTTTGCAACAGTTCCGTTTGCACGGGGAACACCGCGATGCGTTTGGCCAGGGTTGCCAGATAATCACCGGGCTTATGTTTGGGCGCAGGTTTGGGAACGGGTTCGGGCATAGGTTCGGGAACAGATTCAGGCACAGATTCGGGAACAGGTTTGAGCAAAGGCTTAAGCAGACTTTGCAAATCGGGTAACAGGGCAAGGCTGTCACGTAGCCGAGCCAGATCGCGGGGGCGTGCCGAGCGCAAACCGAGCCGCCCGAGGATACGTTCCATATCGCCAATTTGAGCCAGTGCCTCACCCAGTTTTTCAAAATGAAAATCCTGCACCAGCGTGGCAACCACCGATTGCCTTGCCGCCAGTTGGCTGGTATCACGCAACGGGCGGTTCAGCCAGCGCCCCAGCAGGCGGCTGCCCATGCTGGTTTTGCTGCGGTCAATAACAGCGAGCAGCGTGTTATCCCTGCCGCCATTAAGATTGGTATCTATTTCCAGATTGCGGCGGCTGCTGGCATCCAGCATCACGCTGTCTTCCAGCGTCTCCACCTGGATTCCCTGAATATGCGGCAGTTCGCTCTTCTGGGTTTCATGAGCGTAGTTCAGCAGGCAGCCCGCCGCCTGTATGGCAACTGTGAGTGCCTCACAATCAAAGGCGCTTAAATCGCGTGTGCCGAAATGCGTAGTTAAGGTGCGCACCGCGTTATCCTGCTCAAACTCCCAGGGCGGACGCTTGCGCAGCGCCGTGTGTTGAACCGACTGGGTCAACTCGCCCGCATCTTCCGCTATCAAAATTTCCGCCGGCTTGATGCGCTCAAGTTCCGTGTGCAAATGTTCCAGACTATCCACTTCACTAAGCGTGAACCGCCCGCTGGCAACACTCATCAACGCCAGCCCGTATATCTTTTTGTGTTTGCCGCTGTCGGCACTCTGATACTCATTACTGCGGGCACTTGCATCGCTACTGTTGCCCTGGGCACCTTTATTATCGCTGCGGGCACCTCCGCGCGCGCTTTGACCAACCGCGATAGCGAGCACATTGCTATCCCGATGTTCATCCAGCAAGGCTTCATCACTAATAGTACCGGGCGTAATAATACGCACCACATCCCGCTCCACCGGTCCCTTGCTGGTGGCCGGGTCGCCCAGCTGCTCACAGATGGCCACCGCCACCCCGGCATCAGCCAGCTTGACGAGATAACGATCTACCGAGTGATAGGGAATGCCACACATGGGAATCGGATCCCCCGCCGATTGTCCCCGACTGGTCAGCGCAATATCCAGAACCTTCGCCGCCGCAACTGCATCATCATAGAACAGTTCATAAAAGTCGCCCATCCGATAAAACAGCAAAACATCCTTGTGCTGAGCCTTAATGCGTAAATACTGCTGCATCATGGGCGTATGTGCGGAGGTGCTGACCAAAACGGGTATCCAAGTGTTTGGGCGACTATATCAGGCCACCTTGCGGCTGACAACCGTGCGTTCGCAGTCTGTCCGGGCGGCTGGGGTAAGGCCGTGCCGCACACGCCATAAATACATCCCTGCAGGCTCGGCAGTGGCTGTCCTGCCACTGCGCGGTGCGGCAAAGCCTTCCGGTTTCGGTTACTATCAGCCTATGTCTAATACCACCATCTCTGCGCTTGTTGCTGAACTGGCTGAGCTGCTACTTGAGCGGCAGTTGTTGCTGGCTACTGCTGAATCCTGCACCGGCGGTGGCATTGCCCAGGCATTGACGGGGCTGGCTGGCAGTTCTGATTGGTTTGATAGTGGTTTTGTGACTTATTCCAATGCGGCCAAGCAGCGTTTGCTGCAGGTGCCGACTGGTTATCTGGCTACGGATGGCCCCGGCGCGGTGAGTGAGGAAGTGGTGCTGGCCATGACTGAGGGAGCCATTGCCAACAGTCAGGCACAACTGGCAGTGGCGGTGAGTGGTATTGCCGGTCCGGACGGAGGGAGTGCAGCCAAGCCGGTTGGCACGGTGTGGATAGCCTGGCAGTGGGATAAGCAGGCCAGTGCCCGCTGCTTTCATTTCCCCGGCGATCGCGAGGCGGTGCGTCAGGCTACGGTGGTTGAGGCTTTGCGGGGCTGCGTGGCGCTGCTACGCGGGGAGGCAATAAAAGGAGGAAGCGATGGCAAAGGGAGGCGATAACAGGGCGAGGCGGCAGGCAGAAGCCGTAGAAGCCACGAAAGACGCAGTTCTCAAGGCGATAGGCAAAAAACTGAGGCAAGATACTAAAGAAATTTCAAAATCAGCCAATATACTGGTTGAATATACAGTATTTATATGTTTTACTGTTCGCTACCGCCCGGTGCTGTGCTGTCAAGACAACAGAATAGGCCCGGAAACTCAGATGAGACGGGACATTCCAGGATTTGAGACAGGCAGCACCGGCGGCGGCACAGGAAATTGACGAAAAACTTGCGAGTTGCCGGGAATTGGCTACTCTTAACTTGGAACCAACCCATAAACCAACTAACGAAGGAGTTTATTATGATTGAAGATAACTCAAATAAAGACAAGGCTCTGGCGGCAGCACTGTCCCAGATTGAACGGCAATTCGGCAAAGGCTCCATGATGCGCCTTGGCGATACCGAGCGCGAAACCATACCCAGCATATCCACCGGCTCACTGGGCCTGGATATCGCACTGGGCATCGGCGGCTTGCCCCGCGGTCGCATCGTGGAAATCTACGGGCCGGAATCATCTGGCAAGACCACACTCACCCTGCAAATCATCGCTGAAGCGCAAAAGGCCGGTGGCAGTTGCGCATTCATTGATGCCGAGCACGCGCTTGACCCGGAATACGCCGGGCGGCTCGGGGTGGATGTGGAAAACCTGCTGGTCAGCCAGCCCGACACCGGCGAACAGGCACTGGAAATCTGCGACATGGTAGTGCGCAGCGGCGCTCTGGATGTAGTAGTTATAGACTCCGTCGCCGCACTCACCCCAAAGGCCGAAATTGAAGGCGACATGGGCGACAGCCACATGGGCCTGCAAGCCCGGCTGATGTCCCAGGCACTGCGCAAGATGACCGCCAACATCAAAAACTCCAACACCCTGGTGATATTCATCAACCAGATTCGCATGAAGATAGGTGTGATGTTCGGTTCGCCGGAAACCACCACCGGCGGCAACGCACTGAAGTTTTACTCCTCCGTGCGCCTTGATATCCGCCGCATCGGCGCCGTGAAGGATGGCGACGAAGTGGTCGGCAACGAGACCCGTGTAAAGGTGGTCAAAAACAAGGTGGCGCCGCCGTTCAGACAAACCGAGTTCCAGATTATGTACGGCGAGGGCATCTCCCGCCTCAGCGAAGTGGTTGACCTGGGCGTGAAGGAGCAACTGCTTGAAAAATCCGGTGCCTGGTATGCCTACAAGGGCGAAAAAATCGGCCAGGGCAAGAAGAATGTTTGTGAATACCTGAAAGAGAATCCGCAAATCGCGAAAGAAATCGAACAGGGCATTCGCGACAACCTGCTCACCGACCTTAACCCCGGCAAAACAGAGCAGCAGAAAGATGCCGAAGTAGTAAATCTGGCTGATGCCAAGAAGGCGGGGGCGGCATAATGCTCTCAGATGTCCGGCGGGCCGCGATGAACTCTCTGGCCCGCCGCGAACATTCCGCCTTTGAACTCAAGCAGAAACTCTACACCCGACTTCCCGATATCCCCGTTGAGGTTATTGACGAGGTGGTTGCCACGCTGGGCAAAGAAAATCTGCAATCGGATGCGCGCTTTGTGGAATCCTATGTGCGCTATAGAAAAGAGCAAGGCTTCGCTTACCGGCATATTCACGCCGAACTTTGTAAGCGCCAGGTGAGCACTGAACTTATTCAGCAACACCTGCTGGCCGATGACCCGGATTGGCCGGGCTTGCTTGATTCACTCATTGCCCGACGGCTCGGGGCCGGGGCGGTAGTGGAATTCGGCTCAAAAGCCCACCGCCGGCTAATACGCTTTCTGGAGGGGCGCGGCTTTGCCACAAAGGATATAATGTCGGCCCTGAGCCGAAGGCACTAATGAACCTGCCTGGCTGTAGCACTACACCGTACACAGGAATTGCCAATGAAGCTCGCCAGGCCGCAACACTAATCTGGAATTATCAATGAAACTAATCAAGCCCTTTCGCGGGTTGCGCCCGCACCGTGAACTGGCGGCGCAACTTGCGTCCCATCCCTACGATGTGTTGAATCGGCAGGAAGCCACCGCCCTTGCCAAAGACAACCCCCACAGTTTTCTCCACATCAATAAACCGGAAGTGGATGTTGACCCGGCGCTGGATGTCTATGATCCCGCCGTGTATGCCACGGGCGCAAAAAACCTGCAACGCTTTATAGACGAAGGCATCATGCAGCGGGATGAGCAGGAAACCTATTATGTATATCAGCAGACAATGGGGGCGCACCAGCAGATTGGCCTGGTTGCCATCGCCTCACTGGATGCTTACGAAGATAACCTCATCAAAAAACACGAATTCACCCGCCCGGACAAGGAGGACGACCGGGTGCATCACATGGACGCGCTCGGTGCCCAGGTGGGGCCGGTGTTTCTCACTTATCAGGCCGATGCTGCCATTGATGCCCTGATTGCCCAGGCGGTGAGTGCAGACCCGGAGTATGACTTTGAAGCCGACTATGGCACCCGTCATACATTCTGGCTGGTGGAAGATTCACAACTCGCGGCTAAAATTGATGCCGCATTCAACAAGCTGCCCTGCCTTTATGTGGCGGATGGTCATCACCGTTCAGCCGCCGCCCGGCGTGTGCGCCAACTGTATCAGGAACGCAACTCTCGTAACTCCCGCAAACCAGCCCACACCGGCGAGGAGTCTTACGATTATTTTCTGGTGGTGCTGTTCCCGCACAATCAGGTGCAGATTCTGGATTATAACCGCCTGCTGCAAGACCTTAACGGAAACACTCCCGCGCAGTTTCTAACGCTGCTGGAAAAACACTTCACCATAGAGCCGCGAAGCAGGGAGCAAGCCAAGCCAACTCAGGCACAAGAGTTTGGCCTGTACCTGAGCGAGCAGGATGAGCAAGGTGAGCGGGGAGGGCAGAGCAAACAAGAAAAGGGCAGAAGCGGCGGCGGCCAATGGTATCTGCTCAAACCAAAAGCCGCATTATTGGCAAACATTGACGATGCCAACCCGAAAGCAAATCTGGACATAAGCATCCTGCAAGACGCAGTGTTCACCCCGCTACTCAACATCAAAGACCAGCGCATCGACAAACGGGTGGACTTTGTCGGCGGAATTCGGGGACTGGAGGAACTGGAACGCCGCATCAACGAAGAAACCTGGCAAGCAGCATTCGCCCTGTATCCCACTTCAGTTGAAAGCCTGATGGCAATAGCCGATGCCAACGAGGTCATGCCGCCTAAATCCACCTGGTTTGAACCCAAACTGAAAAGCGGCCTCGTCGTTCACATGCTGGACTAGCAAGGGGGCTTTAATTTGGGAGCCATATCACTGCCCCCACCGCATCAGGCTTCGCCTATGGCTTGCTTTCTGCGACTCCCCCTCTAGGGGGAGTGATTGGAAAGGTAGTGGCTGCTTCTGGCTTTTTTGGTGGAGGGAGTTGGGTTACTGTTTCTGGCGCTGCCTTTCGGGATGAGTTATGGAAATTTGTTCCTAGCAGACGCGGGTCCAGTCAAAGTCTGGGCCTAGGTCGGTTTTTTTACCCAGGGTTATGTTGGCGTGGCCGACTAGGGCCGTTATGGGGTAATGGGAGCGCAGTTCGGCTAAGACGCGGCGCTGGCTGCCAACCCAGACTGGATTATGCTGGACAACTTCTCCCTTGCAAATCTGCAAACCGCCATCTCCCGTGCCAAGGACACAAGCATCAAGCTGGAAGCCTCCGGCGACATGGACTTTGCCGAAGTTCTGCGCGCCATTGCCAAAACCAGCGTTGACTACATTTCCATGGGTGCCCTGACCAAGCAGGTTCGGGCCATTGACCTATCTATGCGATTCAGCGAGGCCCGAACAACCCAAGAGCCGAATGCACAGCTCGCCCTCGGATGACTCATTCAGTTATTTCTCATCACGCTTAGGTACATACCGGTAGCGAACTGGACGAATCAGCTTCTCAATATATTTTTCGTCAACAGCTTGTTTGAGCCAATCTTTAACTTGAGATTTGTGTAACTTGGTTTTTTTAACCAAGTCATCAGGTCTGATCGGGCTCTTGGCCAGCTTGGCAAGCTGCTTAACAAACACCTGATAAAAGTCCACTTGGTCATCACCTTGTTCAGTATATCTGCTAGTTGATTTTTCGTTCACCCCCAGTGGATATACTCTCTCTGCTCGCACCCTTCGATCTTTTTCCTTCTGAAACATATCTGTTTGTTTTTTTGAAGGCATGTCATTCCTCTTGGGAGAAGAAACGAACAATTCAGACAAATTCACGAACTGAACCTTTGCATCACACCGCCTACCCCCCTGGCAGACCAATTCATCATTGGCGATATTCTGATCCTGTGAAGGCTTCACAAAAAGCGGCACCCAGCCATTTTTTAAATTTTCTACTGCGCCTGCGTAGGTGCCGCCTGTTTTTCCTGAGTGCACAACCAATGAGACATCAGCCAAGCAGTAGATGTACTTGTTTCTTGCCATAGCGTTCCCTGTATTGAAACCTGCCTCTGGATTGAAGGGGGATACAAGTGCTGCACGACCATCCATGATGCCCTCGCGCCACTTATAGCTAGTGGCCGTCTTCAATAGACTATCCGCTAAGACACCAACCGTGCTGCCCCCAGTCTGGACAGTGCCTTGCATGGCAGCCTCGTCAACGCCCCTGGCTCCACCCGAAACAATGGCTATCCCCTCTGAAGCAGCTTTGGCACCTAGCTGTTCCGCGAAGAGCAGATCTGAGTCCTCGGCATCTCGCGAACCTACGACCGCTATCCCGCCCCCGTTTAACAATGATTTGTCGCCGCATCCAAACAACACTGGGGGAGACTTCTTCTGCAGCCTCCTCTTGAGTTGTCTCGGATATTCTGGGTCAGAGCGGGTAACTACCCAAAGCCCCGCCCTATCCCATTTTTCCATGGCTAAAGCCAAGCTGTGGCCTCGGCCAAGCAATGCTAACAGACGGTCAACGCTGACACGGCTATCGCTCCAATCTGTTAGCAGGTTCTTAGAATCAGACTCCAAAAGATCAGATGGACTTATACCCTCATCTTTTAGCCACAGCGCAAAGCGCCCCCATTCAGCATTCGTCAAGGGTTTGCAACTTTTGCTATCTGCTTTGCCAAAGTGGCAAGTCAGAAGCATCATAGCTTGTGCAGTTGATGACAGATTCATGTATCTCTCACCGAAGTTTCCGCTAAGGCCACTGGGAACACTGGACCACTTCCAGCCTGTTGCAACAATGCAGCTATCACTGCAAGGGTCCAGCCAGAATCAACCATGTCATCTACAAGCAACACAGGCTCACCATCCCGAACTTGCGTCACTTCAAATACGCCATCCAAGTTTCTGCATTGATGAAAACGATTCTGCTGCTCCTTTTGCGGTCCATTTTCCCTGACCTTACCCACTGCGTCAACAAAATGTAACCCCAATCGAACAGCTAGCTGTTTTGCAAAGTCAGGGACTAGCAAGGGATGATTGCTAGATGGCACACAACACACCCAAGTCGGATGCGGATGTGGTCGCCAGCGCTGCTGAATCATCTTCGCCATGGCAGCAACAAGCTCATCATTAAATTGGTCAGCTCGCTTGCCGTCTGCCACCATTTCACCCCACCCTGCGTCTCGCCATCGAGACAATACCCTTCCTTCTTGAGCACGAAGATCCTGCGGCAAATTGCCGTGAAAATCGTATTTAAGAAAAGCATCAGCAGCCACTTGTTTTTTGGGCTTGATAGGTATTTCCGCCTGCCTTAGATACTGCGCAGCCTTATGCACAATTCTGGGGTCCACCGCTTCACCAATAACAGGTTGACCAAGGCATGAAGAGCATTTGCCGCAGGGGGTTGTGTCCGGGTCGTCAAGTGCTTGACAGAGGAAAGCCATCTTGCAATTCGCGTCGTCCTTATATGCCTGCATCTCTTGCCACTCTTGCTCTCTCTGTCCTGTCAGGTGTGCGATGCGGTCTTGGTCCATGACGTACGGCACTGGCGTTCTACGCCAGAGACTATCTTGTTTGATTACGGGTGCCGGATTTTCCACGCTAAGCAATTTCAATACCTTGTTAATTTGACCATAGCGTAGATTGGTTTTCTCCTCCACGCCTCTGATGGACAGGCCATCACTTTGCCTTAGCGCATGCAATATCTCCTCAACTTGATCGTTTGAAGGAAACGCCGTTCTGCGAAAGTATTCATGGATATTGCTATCTTCCGCACCGAACATCAGCATACCTATCGCTTGCTCAATACCTCGCCCCGCACGGCCAACCTGCTGATAGTAAGCGATGACAGAACCTGGTGTTTGATAATGAATCACGAAATTCAAATCAGGCTTATCGTAGCCCATGCCCAACGCAGTCGTGGCGACAAGCACTTTAACCTTATTATCCAAAAACAATTTTTCAAGGTGTTGCCGATAGTTATCAATGCCTTCAGCTTGCACATCGCCGTAATACGCCTTGGCATCAACCCCATTTTGTTGCAGCCAACCAGCGACCTGTTCAGTATCCCGCACTGTCAGGGTGTACACTATTCCCGCGTCAGGCAAGCGAGGAACAACCTGCGCCAACCACGCAAGTCGGGACGCTTGGCCCTCCAGCACCATGGTTTGCAGTGACAGGCTTTCACGGCGCAATGGTCCGCGCAGGACTTCAACATCGCCAATCTGCGTTTGAATGTCAGCAACAACCCGATTATTAGCGGTCGCCGTTGTGCCCAAAACAGGCATATTAGATGGCAGCCTGCTAAGGATGTTGACTATACGGCGATAGTCAGGGCGAAAATCATGCCCCCAATCAGAGATGCAGTGGGCTTCATCAACAACCATCAACGCAATACGGTCAGCAACAGGCCGTAACACAGACTCAACAAAATGATCATTGGCGAGCTGTTCTGGGGAAATAAGCAAACAGTCAACCTGACCATCAAGCACTTGCCGCTCTATCTGGCTATTTTGTTCGCCCGTGTTGGCAGAATTGATAGACACGGCAGCTACCTGTATACGTGCCGCCGCCTCAATCTGATTGCGCATCAACGCAAGCAAGGGCGACACAATTATGGTAAGCCCCTTACTCAGGTCGCGGAACGCCTTGGCGCTGATGAAATAGACCAGGCTTTTGCCCCAGCCAGTACGCTGCACCACCAACAGTTTTTTCCTATGGTTCACCAAGGCATCTATGGCTTCCCACTGGCCATCCCTGAATTGCGCTGCCGGGTCGGCTAGTGCCGTTCTGAGCAACTCTTCTGCTTTTTCTCGGTTCATAATTCAGTATACAGTATACGGTGTTTTGCGACATATCTAGCTGTTTGGGCAAATTGGTGTCGGAAAGAGGACTTGAACCTCCGACCAATTGCTTACGAAGCATCTGCTCTACCAACTGAGCCATTCCAGTGTGAAGGGCTGATTATACCTGCTCCCTAGTCTCACAACCGCCGGCCTTGTCGCTCTTTATAATGGTCTCCGTTACTGGGCGGTCTTGCTCAGCTGACCAGCAGGCTCATGAACTCATGCACCGGCGTTTGCTCAAGCCGACGCTGGTCCTTGCACAGTTCAAAGATTGGCTCACAGTCTTTGGCCGAAAAGCAGGTGGCAAGATTAGCCCTGAACTTGGCCTCCAGCAGCGGAATGCCTTCCTCCCTACGGCGGCGATGACCAACCGGATATTCAATCTCCACCTGGTCGCTACTACTACCATCCTTAAAAAACACCTGCAGGCAGTTAGCAATGGAACGTTTGGAAGGTTCCATATACTCCTTGCTGTAGCGGGGCTCCTCATGAATCTCCATCTTCTCCCGCAAAACATCAATAATCGGATTACCCTGATGAAAACTGTCTTCATAATTCTCAGCCACCAGATTACCAAAAGCCAAACCCACCGCCGTCATGTATTGCAAACAATGGTCGCGGTCAGCCGGGTTATTCAGCGGGCCCTCCTTGCTGATAATACGAATAGCTGATTCGTGAGTGTGAATGGTAATGCGCTCAATCTCCTCAAGCCGGTCTTTCACCACCGGATGCAGTAGCACCGCCGCCTCAACCGCAGTCTGGGAATGAAACTCGGCGGGAAAGGAAATCTTGAAGAGGATATTTTCCATAACATAACTCCCGTAGCCCATGGGAAAACTAAACGCCTTCCCCTTAAAGCAAACATCATAAAACCCCCAAACCGGAGTAGTCAGCACACTGGGATAACCCATCTCGCCACGCAGCGTAAGCTCGGCCAGATGCACGGCGCGAGAGGTGGCATCGCCGGCAGCCCAAGATTTGCGCGGGCCGGCATTGGGCGCATGACGATAAGTGCGCAGACTGGAACCATCCAGCCAGGCTTGCGACAGGGCATCAATAATTTGCTCCTTGTTGCCACCCAACATACGCGTGGCGATGGCAGTGGAAGCCACACGCACCAACAACACATGACACAAGCCCACCCGGTTAAAACTGTTTTCCAGCGCAATCACCCCCTGAATCTCATGAGCCTTAATCATGGCCGTAAGCACATCGCGCATAGTGAGGGGAGGCTTGCCTGCGGCAACATTGCGCTGACTCAGATAATCAGCCACCGCCAATATGGCACCAAGATTATCAGAAGGATGCCCCCATTCCGCCGCCAGCCATGTATCGTTGTAATCCAGCCAGCGAATAATGCAGCCGATATCCCAGGCCGCCTTCATCGGGTCAAGCACATAGTCTGTGCCCGGCACCCGAGCACCCCCCGGCACCACAGTGCCCTCCACCAGCGGACCAAGCAGCTTGCTACATTCCGGAAAGCGCAATGCCAGCAAACCGCAACCCAGAGTATCCATAAGGCAGTTGCGAGCCGTGTTGTAAGCCTCATCAGAGTCAATCTCAAAATCACAAACATAGTCGGCGATATCCACCAGCACCTTGTCCGGGGCTGGTCGGGTGTTCATATCTACATTTGCTGACATGGTGTTAAACCTTAACCTTGTTTGATGTTGCTGACGAAGTATTAAATCCTGGCTTTGCTTGGTGTTGCTGACGAGGTGTTAAATTTTAGCTTTGTTTAATGTTGCTAACACGATATCAAATCTCAACGTTGATTAATATTAACCCATTCACTGTGCTGCGGCCCTGTATAGTGGGCGCTCGGGCGAATAATTCGGTTGTCGGCTCGCTGTTCCTTGATGTGGGCAGCCCAGCCGGTTAACCGCGACATAACGAAAATGGGCGTGAACAAACTGGTGGGGATGCCCATGAAGTGATAGGCCGAGGCGTGGAAAAAATCAGCATTGCAGAACAACTTTTTCTCCCGCCACATTACCTCCTCACAGCGTACGGAAACCGGATAAAGCACAGTGTCGCCCACTTCAGCGGCCAGTTTCTCCGCCCATTGTTTGATGATGGCATTGCGCGGGTCAGATTTCTTATACACGGCGTGACCAAAGCCCATAATTTTTTCCTTGCGCGCCAGCATTGCAAGAATTTCCTTCTCCGCCTGCTCAGGAGAGTCCCACTGCTCAATCATGGCCATGGCCGCTTCGTTGGCACCCCCATGCAGCGGCCCGCGCAGGGTGCCGATGGCGCCGGTTATGCAGGAGTGCATATCAGACAGGGTGGAAGCACACACGCGAGCGGCAAAGGTGGAGGCATTGAATTCATGCTCGGCATAGAGAATAAGTGAGGCATGCATCACCCGCACAAATAAATCATTAGGCTTCTTGCCGTGCAACATACTCAGAAAATGACCGCCGATAGAATCATCATCCAGCGCAGTATCAATGCGCTTGCCCTGATGAGAGAAAACATACCAGTAACAAATTATAGACGGGAACACAGCCAGCAACCTGTCAATAACATCATCCTGTTGACTGAAATCCTGCTCGGTTTCCAGATTGCCCAACACCGAGCAGCCGCTACGCATCACATCCATCGGGTGAGCATCGGCGGGGATGCGTTCCAGCACCTCTTTCAGCGGTTGTGGAAGGTCGCGTAAGCCCTTAATTCTATTTACATATTCATCAAGTTCAACCTGCGTCGGCAGCTTGCCACGCAGTAACAGATAAGCGACTTCCTCAAAGCTGGCTTTCTCCGCCAGCACACTGATGTCATAGCCGCGATAGGCGAGGCCGGTGCCCGCCTGACCCACAGTGCAAAGCGCAGTCTCGCCGGCAACATGACCTCGCAGCCCGGCATCGCCTGATGTTTTATCGGTCAATGGAAACTCCTGATGCTTTAATAATTAACATATTGCAAAATCTTCGACAGCGTTGAATCAAACTCAGGTGAATATCTACTGTTCTGATGTGCTAACGCTCAAACAATTTATCTAACTGTTGTTCATAGGCATGATAGCCCAACACCTCATACAACTCTTTGCGACTTTGCATTTTGTCCAGCACCGCAGTCTGGTCGCCGTTGATGGCGATGGCCTGGTAAACATCCAGCGCCGCTTGACTCATGGCACGGAAAGCACTGAGCGGATACAACACCATCGCCACGCCCGCCTTGTCAAGCTCCTTGCAGTTGAACAACGGCGTTTCGCCAAACTCGGTGATGTTGGCCAGCACCGGAACCTTCACCGCCTTTGCAAATTGATGATATTGCTCCAACTCCGTAACCGCTTCGGGGAATAAGGCATCGGCACCGGCTTCAACATAAGCAACGGCACGTTCAATAGCAGCGTCCAACCCTTCCACGGCAATGGCATCGGTACGCGCCATAACAACAAAGTCCGCATCGGTTTTGGCATCAACTGCCGATTTGATTCGATCCACCATTTCCTCTTTGGCCACCACGGCCTTGTTAGGGCGATGTCCGCAACGCTTCTCCGACACCTGATCTTCCAGATGCACAGCCGCCGCGCCAGCCTTCTCCATTGCCTTGATGGTGCGCGCAATATTAAACGCTCCGCCCCAGCCAGTGTCAATATCCACCAGCAAGGGCAAATCGCTGGCGTTACAAATGCGTTCCACATCAATGATGACATCGCTTAATTCGGTAATACCCAAATCCGGCAAGCCGTAGGAAGCATTAGCCACTCCACCGCCCGACAGGTAGATTGCCTTGTGGCCAACATTCTGCGCCAGCATGGCGCTATAGGCATTGATGGTGCCAACAATTTGCAAGGGTTTGTTTTCCGCAAGTACTTTGCGAAACTTGCCGCCCATGCTTGATGAAGGATTACTCATGATATTGCCCGATGATTTGTCGGCGGCTTAATCAATGCCGCCAAAACTATGCCTCTGCAATTATGTTGCTGAAACTATGTCACTAAGAGTCGCTACAACTATGTCTCTGCAACTACGCCATTGAAACTATGTTGCTACAACTGCGCCGCACATATTATCATTTTTTGTGGCGGCGGTCAGCAAGCACACGGCCTGTGGCCGCTATCTCTTCTTCATGCCAGGGCTCTCGCCAAGGTTCTTGCAGGGCAGATTGCTCCCAGGCTTGCATTGAGGGCAGGGCGAGCAGCTGGTCGTGGTAGGTTTTGGAGGTATTTGACAGCGGCAGTTGATAACTTGCGAAACGAAAAGCTACCGGACAAAAGAAAGCATCAACAGCGGTGAAATCTGCGCCGGCGAGAAACGGCCCGCCGAATTTGTCCAGCCCTTCCTGCCAAAGTTCATGTATGCGCTCCAAATCTCGTTGCAACGCCGGCGACACTTCATTAAGTTCAGCAGTGATACCGCAGTTCATCGGGCAAACATCACGCAATGTGGCAAAGCCGCTGTGCATTTCCGCCGCCGCGCACCTTGCGAAAGTTTTGGCTTCGGTATCGTTGGGCCATACGGCAGGAGTTTTCTCGGCCAGGTATTCGGCGATGGCGAGAGAATCCCACACTACTATGTTGCTATCGCCACCCTCATCATCCACCAGACACGGCACCTTGCCGCTGGGTGAAAACTTCCTGAACAACGCAAAGTTATCTTCCAACTCAAAAGGGCGTAGCACTTCCTCAAACGGGATGCCGAGTTCCTTCATCAGCACCCACGGGCGCAATGACCAGGAAGAGTAGTTTTTATTAGCAATATACAGGCGATACATATTTAATTGCGCGCCACATATCTGCCCGTTCGCACGGGCAGTCTCTATGCACAGCCATTGAGTTTAGTTACGCGCTGCACGCCCGCCGGTTTGCACAGCCGCCGCCTGACGCGACCCCTGCGAGCGGGTGATTGCCTGATATACGGCTTGCCGCGAAGATGCTCTGACATTCGGGCGCTGACCACCAAACTGCTGAATCATGCCCACAAACACCAAATCTTCCACCGGGTCTATCCAGAACCAGGTACCGGCGGCGCCGCCCCAGTAATATTCGCCTCTGGAGTAGCTCTCCGCCTCAACCGGATTGGCAGTAATCGCGAAATCCAAACCAAACAGAGTGCCGGGTGAACCTATGTTCGGCACTCCGGCCGGCAACTGGTTGCGGTGCATCAGTCGCACAGTCATCGGCGACAGAATGCGAACGCCATTCAACTCGCCGCCGTTAAGCAACATCTGGCTAAAACGCATATAGTCCATGGCGGTGGATACCAGGCCGCCACCGCCGCTCTGAAAGGTGGGATTAACACTAAAGTTGGAACCGGGGAAACCCTCGCCGCTGACCAGTTCACCGTTTTCGCCATAGCTATACACTTGGGCAAAGCGGTTGGCTTTCTCGGGAGTTACATACCAGTCGGTATCCACCATGCCGAGCGGGTCAAAGATACGCTGTTGCAAAAAGTCGCCAAACTTTTGTCCGGACAATTTCTCAACCAGATACCCTTGCACATCCACCGCCACACTGTAATGCCATACGGAACCGGGCTGCTGGCGCAGGGGTATGTCGGCCAGCTTGTCTATCATTTCCTGCAAGGTGGAATTGGGGTCCAGCACACCGACTTCGTTATACATATCATCCACCGCCGACTGGGAGAACAGGCCATAACTGAGGCCGCCAGTGTGGCTCATCAATTCACGCACGGTCATCGGATGGTCAGCCTCTTCGGTAAGTATTTCACCGTTGGCATCCACCCCGGTGGCCACGCGCAGGTCAGCGAACTCCGGAATGTGCTGGGACACCGGGTCAGACAGGCGGAACTTGCCCTCTTCATACAGCACCATCAGCGCCACGCCGGTAATCGGCTTGGTCATGGAATAGATGCGGAAGATGTCGCTGGTTTCCAGCGGGTCATTTGCCTCAATGTCGCGGTATCCCACAGCCTCGGCGTGCACAATCCTGCCGCGTCTGGCGGCCATGGTAACCACCCCGGACAGCTGCCCCGCATCAACATAAGCCTGCATCTGCTCGGTAACCCGGTTCAGGCGGGCCGAATCCATCCCCACGCTTTCAGGGGTGGCGACCTCCAGGTCAGCACTGCGTTCGCTTCTCCTGTCATCGTTGCTCTGCGGGCTACAGGCAACTAGCAGGACAAGGGTGAGTGGTAGCAGCAGTTTCAGGGATTTGAGCCCGGTGGGGCGGGTGAGAAGCAGTGTAAGTAACGTAGATTGGGTGTGCATAAAGTTCTCCTGATGGTGAAAGGCCAACTCTACCACAACTTCCACCCTGAGGGGGCATCGTTCTTTTTGAATCCGGGCGGCTGGGGCAAGGTCATGCCGGTGCGTCCATCAGTCCTTTTTGAGTCTAGGCGGCTAGGCCTCAGGCGTTGGCAGCCATGTGCTGGATGACGCCGGGCTTGCGGCTCTCTACTCTGGAGATGCTGTATTGGTAGTTCTTGGCGGTGGGGTCAATGCCCGTGGCTTCGTCAATGGCCGCCGCCATATCAGCCTGGGCGGCCTGATGGGTCAGGTAGGGGCCAGAAATCTTGACTGTCAGGCTTGGTTCTCTGGGTGAGGTGGCTATGATGTAGAAGTTCTTCTCGTTCACTGCTGTTTGTTTCACCTGACTGCCAGCCGACGGGCGTGGCAGTTCCTCGTAACGCTTTGTTGATAACTGCTGATAATTATACTGCTAACTTTCGTTCCGGGGTAGCACCGCTACGCTGCATACAAGCACATATCGGCTGCCTGCTAAAAATCAACAGTGATCACAATATCAGTGGTGGCTAATCATAAACCGGCGCTGTTATAGCAGAACAGTTTCTGCATCTTCAAGCCCGGTATAATACCCATCAAGAGTTTTCGTGTCAAAGATTATGCCTTTCAGTCTCAGCATCATCATCCCGGTGCTTAATGAAGCCGGGCTCATTCAGCCGCATCTTGCTCGCTTGCAGGAGGTGCGGCGGTTGGGGCATCAGCTTATTGTGGTTGACGGGGGTAGCACTGATAACACTGTGGAACTGGCTCGGCCTCTGGCTGATTTGGTGTTGTCTGCGGCGAGCGGGCGAGCGCAGCAAATGAACTGTGGTGCTGCGCAAGCCAATGGCGAGTTGTTGTTGTTTTTACATGTGGATACTGTGTTGCCTGCTGATTTTCTGGTTTGTCTTAATCGGGTTTGGTCGGGTGCGGATAGCACTTGGGGTTGGTTCCCGGTGCGGCTCAGCAATCGCGGATTGGCTTATCGGATTATTGGCGGGTTCATGAACTGGCGGGCGAGGCTTAGCAAAGTATCTACCGGCGACCAGGCGCTGTATGTGGGGCGCGATTTGTTTGCGGCGGTGCAGGGCTTTCCCGTGTTGCCGCTGATGGAAGATGTGGCCATCAGCAAACGCCTGCGCCGACAGCGAGCACCAGTAATTGCTGGCAGTCGGGCAGTTGCTTCAAGCCGACGCTGGGAGCAGCGGGGGCTGCTTCGCACCGTGTTACTCATGTGGTGGTTGCGCTGGCTGTATTTTATTGGAGTTAGCCCGGCGAGTTTGGTCAGGCGCTATTATCCCGAACGGCATGGCGGGCAGGTGGAGTTGGCGAGGATGGCGGGGTTGGTGAAGGTTGTGAGCGAGTCAACGCAAACGGCAACATCAGGTGATGCGCAGCCGGAAGTTAGCGTGGCGGAGCAACGCGGGGCACTACGTTATGAGAATGCAGCTATCGTCATCTTTGCCCGTTACCCGGAGCCTGGCAAAGTGAAAACTCGCCTGCTGGAGCAAGTGTCCGCCACTGATGCCTGTCGGCTATACGAGGCGATGCTTACCCGCACTGTGGCACTGGTTAAAAACTCCAGCTTGGCGCAGCTTGACCTTTGGGTATCCTCCCGTCCCGACGCAGAGTTCTTCCTCAATCTGTGCGACAGAGACCGCATCTTCGTGCAGCAGGGCGATAATCTTGGCACCCGAATGGTCGATGCGGTGAATCATACGCTGGCGCGTGATGAAACAGATTGCGTGCTGGTGATTGGCACCGATTGCCCGGTGCTTACCAGCGCCTATCTTGATGCCGCGCTACGGGCATTGACGGAGGGTGCCGATGTGGTCATCGGCCCGTCCGAGGATGGCGGCTATGTACTCATCGGCCTGCGCGAACCGCAGCCGGAACTGTTTGACAACATGCCTTGGAGCACACCGGAGGTGCTACCCCTGACCTGCGAGCGGGTAGCCGCCAAAGGGCTTAAATTGGCTACATTACCTGTGTTGTGGGATGTGGACAGGCCCGAAGACCTGGCTCGGTTGCGAGCCTGGGCTGGCATTCAGTCCGGCGGGCAGCCCTTATAGAGTTCCGCCTCCAGCCGCAAAATATTTTCGGCCAAATGTTGCGGATTAATCTGATATTCCTCCGTCATAATTTGGCTGTGCAAGGCAACTACCTTGCTGGCATTGATGACGGGCACTGCCGCAATGGCTTTCCTCATCATGGTCAGAGTTGCCGGGTCCGGCGGTAAGCACTTTGGTGAGTGTGGCGGTTCTTGCTCTGCACCATCCGCACCACCCGCACGAGCCGTTGCCCTGGCAGTAGCCCCGCGGTTTTTTCGTCGTCTGCTGTTAAACGCGGTGATTATGGATTCCGCCCCCCTGGGCTGCTCTGCTGATTTGATGTCTTTAGGTTCTTTTTATAGCGTCCGCCCACAGCATATCTTTATGGATGCGCTTGACCGGGTGATTATTTTCATATACAACACGCCTTAACACGAAACCCGTGCAAGCGGATTAAAGCGATGAGCAAACAAAACTCCATAAAACGCATACTGAAATATTCCCTTGCTATGGTGGTTGCCCTCGCGCTGTTCACGTTTGCCCTGCTTCAAAACCCCCGTTTTCTAACACAGATATTTTTTGGCACGGCGGCCAATGCTGTTGAGTTGGCCTTGCAGGATTCATACAGCCCTCGCGAAACTGATGAAAAAACCACAGCCATTGCGGTGGCGACAAACCTCTTTTTGAACTCGCTGAGTGAGCAGCAAAGACAAACCGCAATGTATGGATTTGACGACAATACACAGCGAGCAAACTGGTCTAACCTTCCGGAAGGCATGGTCCCGCGCGGTGGTTTGAAACTCGGTGAACTGAGCGAAGAGCAGCGTGGCCTTATGGATGGGCTACTCGGGGAGTTTATGAGTGATAAAGGCGTTCAAAATACCAATTACCAGTTGGCCGCTGAAAACACCCTTTCCCCAAACCGCAGGCTTAAATTTGGAACGCAGCACTACTATGTTGCTTTTCTCGGTGAACCCTCCGCATCTGAGCCGTGGATGTTTCAGTTTGGCGGCCATCACATCGCCATCAACATAACGATTTATGGTGCTGATCTTACTTTCTCGCCAATGCTCACTGGCGGCCAACCACTACATATAAGCTATGACGGCGAGGATATTTTCATCACAGAAGAAGAAACGATGGCAGCGCAAGCCTTTCTTGATAGTCTGACAGCCGACCAGAAAAGAATCGCGGTGCGCGGCACAGAGGCCATTGATTTGCTGCTTGGCCCCGGGAAGTATGGAACGGTTATTGCGCCCGAGGGTATTAAAGGCAGCGACTTGACGGAGGCACAAAAACAAATGCTCATAAGCGTCATCAGCGCACGTCTGGATTTCATCAACGCTGATGATAACGCCGCGGCGATGGCAACCGTTGTTGCCGAACTTGATGACACCTATTTTGGCTGGTGGGGAGAGCAGGGCACGCTGGGCGCCGCCTATTTCCGTATCACCGCGCCATCAATGGTGCTTGAATATTCGCCGCAGGGTCGCAATGTTGCCAGTGCAACAGATCACGCACACAGCATGTATCGCGATCCGCAAAATGATTATGGTTCTGCGTGGATTGACACCGCCCAATGAAACGCAGCACATTCACACTGCTAAGCCTGTTCTTGTTTGTCAATGCCAATACGGCACAGGCGCACCCACACAACGATGTTGAGCAGCAAGCATTAATCTCCATTGGGTGGGACAGCCTAGCCCTTGAGATTCGGATTGTGCCATCCCTTGATGAAGGCGCGGCGATATACGCCCACATTGACAGTAATGGCGATGGCCTCGTATCGGACAGTGAAGCGGCGGTCTTCGGCGCTCAGGTGCTATCAAAGGCGAGGCTGGAAGTGGGCGGAGATGAAATTTCTCTGGGCAACCCCAACGTTTTAATACCAAATAAGGAGAGCGTGTCGGCGGGATTGGCTGTCATCAAAATAGATGCCGATGCTTCCTTCCCGCCAATAACAAACGCAAGACATACTGTCGCTTTTGAAATCACCTACGAAGAGTTCTCTCAGGACTGGTTTATTCAACCATTTTTTTACGCGCCCTTAATGGAGCAGCCGACAAAACCATCGGTGCATCGTTCGGCGTCAGGTCATCGCGTAGAAATTAAACTCTCCCCTTAAAGCAATGAATTGACTATCAGCAAGCCCCGTTGTTTAATTGCGCCACCCGCCGGAAGCACAATACAACCCACTCATCGGCATCCCGGGCAAATAGCGGACTAGATTACATGGCTGGCACTCCCCGTATATTGCTCATTGAAGATAACGATAAGGCTCGCAGGGAGTTAGAGGTTATTCTTCACTTTTTGGGTGAGAGTGTCGTTGCCAGCACCTCCACCGGCTGGCGCGAGGCACTGGAATCGGTGCCGGACACGGCGGACATATCAGCCACGGGAACCATCTCAACTGTGCCGAACGCTTCAGCCATCCCCGCCATTCCAGGCAACATCGCCAACACCACCAGCAACACCGAAGTACCAATCGTCCTCATCGGCAGTTGTGATTCAACAGAGCTAACCGAACTGCTTGCCGAACTGCACAGCTGGTCCGCCGGTGTGCCAAGCATCGTGCTCGGCGAAGGCCGCATCGCCGCGGATTTGAAACCCCGGCTGGCTTCCCAGGTAGTTGCCAGCCCCGGCACCCCGCTGGCCTACCAGCCCTTGCTTGATGCCCTGCACAAAGCACGTGTATTTTACGAACACTACAATCGCCTGCGCGATGTCGGCGGTGTGCGTGATTACAATATGTTCCGCAGCCTGGTCGGCACCAGCGCGGCAATTGAACAGGTGCGCTACATGATGGGGCAAGTGGCCAACACCGAAATCAGCGTGCTCATCACCGGCGAGTCCGGCACCGGCAAGGAAGTGGTGGCGCGCAATCTGCATTTGAACAGCGCCCGCGCAGACAAGCCATTTATTCCCATCAACTGCGGCGCCATTCCGGCGGAGTTGCTGGAGAGTGAATTGTTCGGCCATGAGAAGGGCGCGTTCACCGGCGCAGTCAGTTCCCGTGCCGGCCGTTTTGAACTGGCTGATGGCGGCACACTATTTCTGGACGAAATCGGCGATATGCCCTTGTCCATGCAGGTGAAACTGTTGCGGGTTTTGCAGGAACGCAGTTTTGAAAGGGTAGGCGGGGTGAAAACCCTGCACACCGATGTGCGCATCATGGCCGCCACCCACAGAGACTTGCAACAAATGATTGCCGGCAGCGAGTTCCGTCAGGATTTGTATTACCGCATCAATGTGTTCCCCATTGATATGCCGCCGCTAAGAGGACGCAGCGAAGACATCCCGCCACTGATTAACGACCTTATCTCCACCATGGAGGCGAGCAACCGCGGCTCAGTGCGCTTTAACTCCAATGCCATCGTGGCGCTTGGCCGCTATCACTGGCCCGGCAATGTGCGCGAACTGGCTAACCTGATTGAGCGCATGGCTATTCTGCATCCGCACCGCATAGTGGGTTTTAATGACCTGCCTGCCAAGTTTCAATCGCCCGCACGCCCCCTCGCCCCCGGACAACAAGAGGCCGCCGCCCGCTACGCCGATGGCTCTGCTGGCAGTGCCGTCGATAACCTCACCGACAGCTCGGCACTGGAAGCAGCAAATATTCAGCGTGATGGCTCTGCCAAATTACTACCGATGAAAGGCGGACTGGATTTGAAAGAATACCTTGCCAACCTGGAAAAGAATCTCATTGAAAAGGCTTTGTCCGACAGCGATGGCGTGGTTACCCGCGCCGCCGACCGCTTGCACATGAGACGCACCACACTGGTAGAAAAAATGCGCAAGTATAACTTGCAAAAAAACCCGGGCTAAATCAGGCGGCAATCTCCGCAGAAAAAGGGATTCCCTCCGGCGGTAGCGGTTCACCATCCAGAAACACTTTGTTACCTTCCAGCCGCAGACGCCCGTCGGCATACCACTTCACCACAGCCGGATAGATTTCATGTTCCCGAACAGCCACCCGTGCCGCAAGCTCGGTGGCTGACTCGGCGGGATTCACCGCCACCCGTGTCTGTGTAACGAGCGGTCCACCGTCCAACTCTTCAGTAACGAAATGCACCGATGCACCATGCTCCTTCTCGCCAGCCTCAAGCACACGCTGGTGGGTATTAATGCCACGATAGTCAGGCAGAAGCGATGGATGGATATTAAGAACACGCCCCGCATAATGGTGCACAAACAACGGCGTGAGTATGCGCATAAAACCGGCCAGCACCAGCAAGTCAGGCCGCACATTATCAATACGCTTAATCAATTCAGTGTCAAAGGCTTCACGGGAATCATAGTCGCGGTGCGCCACCACCTCTGCGGCAACCCCAAACTCCCGTGCGCGAACAAGGCCATGAGCATCCGCCTCATTTGAAACCGCCAGCACCACCTCATAACCGGCATCCGCACCGGCCTCCATAATGGCTTGCAAGTTACTGCCATTACCGGAAATCAATACCACCACCCGACACGGATTAGTCATAACCCAACGTTCCCGACGCAGTAATTTCGCCGATGACCACGCCCCGTATGTTCTCTTTTTCCAAACAGGCTATTGCCTTGCTGGCCTCTGCGGCACTCACCGCTATTATCATTCCGATGCCACAGTTAAAAGTGCGATACATCTCCTGCGTTGTTACTCTGCCTTGTTCCTGCAACCAGTCAAAGATGGACGGGCGTTGCCAGGCGGTAGTATCAACATCAGCCCCGAGTTCAGGCGGCAATACCCGCGGCAGGTTTTCCGTGATACCGCCGCCGGTAATGTGGGCGATGGCATGCACTTCAACAGCCTTTGCCAGTTGCAAAATGGGTTTCACATAAATCGCCGTAGGTGCCAGCAACACATCACCCAGCGTGGAATCGGCAAACGGTTCATCCACACTAACACCAGCCTGCTGCATAATTTTTCGAATAAGCGAGTAACCGTTTGAATGAGGCCCGGAGGAGGGCAGGCCAATCAGCTTGTCACCGGCAGCCGCCCGGTCAGCGGTAATAATCTCTGACTTCTCCACCACACCAACGGCAAAGCCCGCCAAATCATAATCCTTATCCTGATACATACCCGGCATTTCAGCCGTCTCACCACCAATAAGCGCACACCCGGCCAGTTCACAACCGCGCCCGATACCACACACCACCTCAGCGGCGGTGGCAACATCAAGTTTGCCAGTGGCATAGTAATCAAGAAAAAATAGCGGCTCGGCACCGCACACAATAAGATCGTTAACACACATAGCCACCAGATCAATGCCTATGCTGTCATGCTTGCCACACATCATCGCCAGTTTCAACTTGGTGCCCACACCATCGGTGGCGGACACCAGCACCGGCTGCTTGTAACCATCGGGAATCTCGCACAGGGCACCGAATCCCCCCAGATCCGACAGCACCTCCGGACGCAGGGTTCGGCGAGCCACGGTTTTAATATTTTCGACCAGCGCATTACCGGCATCAATATCAACACCGGCATCACGATAGCTGAGTGAACGGGTCAAGGGTATGCAAGCCTCTGTGTGTCTGTGGCGGATTATAGCAGTTTGGCAGGTGCAAAGGCATTGATTGTAGCGGCGGAGGTCAGTTTTTTGAGTCCAGGCGAGGCCGGATAGGGCAGTGCCACGCACACCACGATATGACGAAAAGAGCAAAACGCGCTATTATTCGCGCATGCTTCAATCTGTTCTGTCATCACACACTGTGCGCTGTTTCCGGCGCAACTTCTATCGCAATCTGCGCCGCGGCCGGATGCCTCTGTCGTTGTTTCCACTGTTGCTCCTGTTACTGTTACCTCCTGCGAGCGAGGCACTGGTAGTAGATGGCCTGTACAGCCATCGGGTTGCGGTTGCCGACCAGAGTGATGCGGAGCGCAGCCGTGCTTTTACCGAGGCGTTTTCCGCTGTGATTCTGAAAGTAGCCGGCCAGGACCGCTGGCTGGTTCATCCCACCATCGCGGATGCCCGTCAGCGCGCCGAGAGTTTCATTGAAGCCATTGCCTACACCGATGAACAGGATTACATTGAGGTGAGTTTTGCCGAGCAACTGATTAATGACCTGCTGCGCGAAGCCGGCATTCCCCTGTGGGGCAGCAACCGGCCCAGTGTGCTGGTGTGGATGGTGTTACAAGATGCAAACGGCGAACGCAATCTGCTTACCATTGATTCAAACCCCGAAGCCATTGAACTCATTCAAACCATTGCCGCCGAACGTGCGCTGCCGGTAATTTTCCCGCTGCTGGACTTTGAAGACTTGCGCAACCTGCCCATGAATGTGTTATGGAACCTTGAGGAAGAACCCCTGCGTGTTGCCAGCCAACGCTATGGCGCCGACAGCATCCTCGCCGGGCGTTTGCTGGAAACCCCCAGTGGCGAATTGGCCGGGCTCTGGCAGTTTATTTTTCAAGACAGCGTAACCCTGTTTGACGGCCTTGACACTGAGCTGGATGCTTACTTTCACACATCCCTGAGCCGAATTAGCAATCAGCTTGCCGCACACTTCGCTGTGCTTCACCGCGAAGTGAGCCTGCATTCGGTGCGTCTGCGAGTGGATGGCATTGACGATTTGGAATCTTATGCGGCGTTGCTGGCCTATCTGCGGGAACTGGGTTTGATGGATTCAATAAGCATTGCCGCCCTGAATGGCGAGCGAGTGGAATTACGGCTGAGCCTGGAAGCCGAAACCCAGCAACTAACCGGATTGATTGCGTTGGACCGAGACTTGTTGCCGGTTAACAGCTCTGCCAATTCAACTGAAACGGATTTGCTGCACTATCGCTGGACTCGCTGACTTGTTGAGATGCTTGTGAAAAAAACTGAGCCCACAGAATCCGCGCGGCCTTCGCAATCCCCGCGCGCCTCACAGCCCACACAACTCACTTTGGGCATTCGTCTTGATGATGAGGCACGCTTTGATAATTTTTATATCAGCGCAGCCAACCGCGCATCACTTGAATCTCTTAGTGCCAACTCAGCCGCCGAGCCTTACACCTACCTGTTTGGTGCTGACGGGTGCGGGCGCACCCATCTGTTACAAGCCCTGTGCCACGCCGCCAGCCAGACCGGACAAACAGCCCTGTATTTACCACTGGCCGCCCGCGAACAGTTCGGCCCGGAAATTCTGCAAGGAGCGCACCAACTACATCTGGTAACCATTGATGACCTGCCCCTGCTGGCCGCCGATGCCCGGTGGGAAAACGCCCTGTTCACCGCCTTCAATCTGATGAAAGAATCCGGCACCCGGCTGGTGGTAACAGCCCCTTTCGCCCCCCGACAACTGCCGGTGCAACTACCCGACCTCAAGTCCCGTCTCAACTCCGGTCTGGTTTTTCAAATTCAGGGGCTGGATGATGACGACAAACGCGCCATGCTACAACTGCGAGCGGAACAACGGGGCATGAAACTGCCCGATGAAGTGGCCAATTACATTTTGCGACACGCACAACGGGATATGCACGCACTAATACAAACCCTTGACCAACTGGACGCAGGCTCTCTTACTCACAAGCGCAAACTTACCATACCCCTTGTTAAAGCCACACTGGCAGAAGGAGCGAATTAGATGTTTCATTCAGATTTATGTTTATGAAACATCATGGCCAGTCGGCCCAGCCGTTGACCGGCGGCGAGACACAAGGTTTCCTCATCTTCAGTAATCGCTTTTTGCGAATCGCTACCGGCCACATGGCTGGCGCCGTAGGGCGTGCCGCCGCCGGTGGTGGTGCCCAGCGCCGCCTCGGAGTAGGGGATGCCACAATAAACCATGCCGTGATGCAACATTGGCAAAGCCATGGTAAGCAGGGTGGTTTCCTGACCGCCATGCATTGAGGAAGTGGAGGTGAAGGTGGACACCGGCTTATCAATGAGTGCACCGGAAGCCCACAGCGAACCGGTGGAATCAACAAAATATTTTAGCGCCGCCGCCATGTTGCCAAAACGGGTTGGGCTGCCCAGAGCCAGCCCGGCGCAACCGCGCAAATCATCTTCGCTGCAATACACGGCGCCTTCATCCGGCACCGGCGGCTCACTGGCTTCAGTATCCGGCGATACCGGGGGCACAGTGCGCAGCCGCGCCTCAATGCCGGAAGTGTTTTCCACACCACGGGCAATCAGCCGCGCCATTGCTTCCGTGGCGCCGTAGCGGCTGTAATAAAGCACAAGAATGTAAGGCACGGAATCAGTCATTGGTAATTACCTCATATAAGATGCGGGATGGAATATGAGCTTATTGGCGGGATGCCGCCAGCGTTTGCAAAAACTTGTCCACCTCGTCAAGCCCAATCAAACGTGTGTCGTCCGCACTCCGTTGTTTGTATTCCACGCTGCCATCGGCCAGATTGCGGGCGGACACCACCAGCCGATGAGGAATGCCGATTAACTCAGATTCGGCCAACTTCACACCGGGGCTGGTTTTCCTGTCCCGGTCATCCAGCAACACCTCCACCCCCAATGTCTTGGCAGCCTCATACAAACGCTCCGACACTTCCACCACCTGCCCGGACTTGTGCGCATCAATCTGCACTATAACAAGGTCAAAAGGCGTAATAGCATCCGGCCACACGATACCATTTGCATCATGCCGCTGCTCAATACAGGCGGCAACGATTCGTGATATGCCAATACCATAACAACCCATCTGCAACACCACCGACTTGCCGTCTTCATCCAGCACGGTTGCATTCAATGCCTTTGAATACTTGTCACCCAACTGAAAGATGTGGCCCACCTCAATACCCCGCTTGACAGACAGGGTGCCCTTGCCATCCGGGCTCGGGTCGCCATCCCGCACATCCCCCGCCAGGTCAATGTTCGCCGCATAATCACTGTCGCTGCTGAACACAATCTCATCCTCGCCGGATTCGGCCAGCACATGAAACTCATGGGAGGTGCTGCCACCAATATCGCCAGTGTTGGCGAGTACCGGGCGGTAATCCAGCCCAAGCCGGTCAAAGATATTGCAATAGGTTCGGTGCATCAGGACATAAGTTTCCTGCAACGAGTCATCATCCGCATGAAAGGAGTAAGCATCTTTCATCAGAAACTCCCGCGCCCGCATAACCCCGAAGCGTGGCCTGCGTTCATCGCGAAACTTGGTTTGAATCTGATAAAGGATAACCGGAAGCTGCCGGTAACTGCTGTACTCACTACGCACCATATTGGTGATAACTTCTTCGTGGGTGGGCCCCAAACAAAAATCCCGTTCGTGGCGGTCAGTAAAGCGCAGCAGTTCATCGCCCATACTGTCCCAGCGCCCCGACTTCTGCCACAACTCGGCATGCTGCACCATAGGCATGGACAACTCCAGTGCACCGGACTTGTTCATCTCCTCACGCACAATGTTAATAACCTTGTGCAACACCCGCGTCCCCAACGGCAACCAGTTATAAAGACCACTGGCAAGCTTGCGCACCAAACCAGCACGCAACATCAGCTGATGGCTGACAACCTCGGCATCAGCAGGTGTTTCTTTCTGGGTGGCCAGAAGATAGCGGCTGGCTCGCATGGGCTACAGTACAAACTCTTTGAGTTTTTTCAACGGCAAAATACGCACGCGTGTGCTTGCCGGTTTGCGCGCAATATCCATCAATTCGCCGGGTTTGAACGGGTTGGGCACATTCTTGCGCGCCGGACGGGCAGGGCGCGCCACCGTCTTGATTTTCAGCAGCCCGGGGAGGGTGAATTCGCCAATTGAGCGTTTCATGATGTGGCGTTCAATAAGCACATTCAACTCTTCCAGCACCGCCGACACTTCGTTCTTGCTCAACTCGGTATTCTGCGCGATTTCGTTCAGTATCTGCGTCTTTGTGAATTTTTGCTTCTGGATTGCTTTCCTGCTGTTCGCGGCGGTTCGTCTTGCTTTGGCCGCAGGCGTGCTATTCCTTGCAAGTGCTGTTCTGGTATTGCTTTTAACGGAGTTTTTAACGGCCATGCTTATTCTCACTTTAATTGATTGATTCGGGTTTGTTGGGCTTTGTAGCACGCTATTGTGGTGCCACATATACCGGGTTTGGTTTCAGGGGCGTATTTATAGAACATTCGGAAGGAACTAGCAAGGGTTGATAGTCTTTTTTGAGTCCGGGCTGGGGCGGGGTAAGGCAGTTCAGCACACGCCATAAATACATCCCTGTAGGCTCAGCAGTGGCTGTCCTGCCACTGCATGGTGCTGCACAGCCTTACCCCGCCCCCGCCCTCATGCAAAATGGATAGTCCTTCATGATTAGAGTGTTAGAGTTATTCGTTGTAGCGTACGAGGCGGCG
>JBPCXV010000032.1:0-2854 GCA_051008235.1 Pseudohongiellaceae bacterium
GGCAAGCGGCGGTTTTGTAATACAATGCCCGCATAAAAACCTCCCCGTCATTCCGGCGCAAGCCGGAATCTCATAAAAGGCAAAAGGAGATTCCGGCGTACGCCGGAATGACGAGGGGGGCGACAAAAACGGCAAGCGGCGGTTTTGTGATGTAATGCCCGCATAATCGGGAATCTACAAAGCCGCCTTTTGCGCGAAAGCGGGAATCTAATAAGGCGACATTATGGGATATGCCGCTATCTTTCCGACAGTTGCTCCCACTCAATTGCCTTCATTCCATCGCCCCGCTTCCCGTTTTTGCAAGGGGATAAAATCGCAATTAGCAGCCCTTCCAAACCGGAGATGACGGCTTTTTCCAGCAGTTGTTTGTTGCCGGAAGAGGCATCCGCCCCTTTTTTGACATCGCTTGCCTTACGGATGCCAAACCACGAAAACCGGTCCCACGGTTCTTTTGATGGGTCTTCGGTGTGCATTTTCAGGCGTCTGCCAAAGCCCAGAGAGTCAGTGCGCCCAACATAAACAACTTTGTCGTTATTGTAGAGGATATAAACCCCCTGATGGTCGCAAAACTCCACCGGGGACTTTCTTTCTTGGAATCCCCAAAGTTTCGGCGTGCCAGCCCAATCCACTTTGTCCTTGTGCCAAAACAAGCCGAACGCCTGCGTCATCCGGCTCTTGTCGGGGGCTGCGGGTTTTTTCTCCCGCATAGCATTGCTCGCCTTTTCCTTATAGGTAGAATTCAGGCGGTAAAGCCCGGTTTTAACCTTTTTGTATAGCGGATTTTTGCCCTGCGAGCCGCTGCTCAGACGCTTCCTAACCGCAGCTTCGGGGTCAGCCGGATTATGTTTCCACAACTTGCGGCGGCGAATTTCCTCCAAAATTTCGGATGCTGTCATGCCTTCCTTTCCGCTTTTTCGGAGGACTTTGGTGACTGCTTGTTGCAGGATTACAGGTTTTTCCATTGCTGGTTTCTCCTTGTTTTGTTGTTATCGGCTCTTGCCACTTTCCGATATTGTAGCATAATGGCGGCGGGGAATGTCAAGTTTGGCGGGATTTTTTTGCCGCCGAAAAAAAACAATAACAGGCAGAAAGTCGCTATAAGCGGATGCGGTATTCGTATCTTGCCGCATAGCCATCGCCGATTGCTATGCCGAAGCGGTGCAGGTTATCGCCATTCGTATCAATTGCAAAGATGGCATTGCGGTGGGAATCTACACCGGCAAAAAAGCGCGCCTCGTCATTTATCGGGCGCAGAATGCCAAAGCGGTAAGTGTCAAGCCAAACTTCGCTATCTTGTTTTGACGGCAGATGCACATAATCGGTGCGCAGTTTGAAGTTGCCGAAATCGTAAGTGAAACCCGCCGCCCGATTATCGCCGTCATAACTGCCCGAAAAGGCAAAACCGCTTTCGCCGATGCCGATGCCCTGCCGGAAATTATCCGCCATCGCCGCATGCACAACCCGCCGCATATCCGGCGAGTATGATAATCCGGAATTGGAAGGGCAATCACCAGAATAAAAATTAGGAAATCTTCTTACATACTCGGCAACCCAAGGGATGTAGCAAATTTGTGCAAGTACGGTAATAGTTGGTCTGCCCTCAAATGCTGCTGCCCTCGCATTAGGAGGAAGCCTAACAATTGTGCCGTTCATGATAAGATGAACAGCCCCGTTCCGGCCACTTAAACTTTCCCTGTCAATATCAGCCAAAGTGCTACGACTAGGACCTCCTCCTATCACACGCAATTGTGACCGCCACACGCGAGTGTTGTGTCCCAAAATAGTTATGCTCATTACTTGCGCGGTAACCGAAACAATAATAAAAAGTCGCTGGCTTGAAGTGCCCCGCGTGTAAAGAAAACCCCCGATTTGCTCGGAAGTTGGAGCAATCACCGTCACCGGCGAAGCCGCTGTATCACCACTACCGCCGCCGCCGCCGCCCCCTGCCAAAGCAGCGATACCGCCAAGTGCCGCCAAGCCGTAAATGTAGTTGAAGTTGAATCCGTCATCCGGCACATCGCTTTTTCGCACAAAGGCATCCTCCGGCAATGCGTATTTTTGCGCAAAACCCTCCTGCTCTTCCTGCCGCTTTGCTTTCAGGGCATCCCATTCCGCCGCCGCCTTTTGCCGGGCGTCGGGGTATTTGTCGTATTCCTTTTCAATCTCAAACTCAATGTCGTTGTGCAACTGCTCCGCGTCATGCCGATACATATACACATAGCCGCGCCCAGCCATGCAATCGGCAAACACTTGCTCTATCGCCGTTTTCGCCTTGCCGGACAACAGGCGGCAAGCGTGATAATCGGTTTCAATGTTTTGCCAGCGGGTGACTTTTGCCTCGCCTTCGGGGACGCCCGCCAAATGCGAAAACACTTGCTCGCGAATCAAATCCGGCTTTACCGGAATTTTGCCATCCGGTCTTTCGCGTGTGAAAGGTTCGGGCGTGAGGTTAACGCCGCTGTCAATGCCGCCGCCGCAAGCGGGCAAAAGAATGCAAGCCGCAAAAACGGCGGCGGCGAAAAAGCGCAGTGTCGGTTTCATCTGTATATCCCTCCGGGGTCAATATGCCGTTATTATAATACGCCCGGGGGCTTTTGATATTTTGCCGCAAAATCGTGCAGGGTTTGCAGTAGTTCGTCCGCGCCTTGGCGGTTGTGATTCATCATCGCATTCAGCCATTCTTCCGGCACGGCGTCAAGGGAATCATAACGCCATTTTGGCGCGTTATCTTTGTCTGTCAAAACCGCGCGCACGCCTTCGCAAAAATCGCCCATTGCCGCCGCGCCGGTCATCATCCGGTAATCGGCGGCAAAAACTTCCGCCAGCGATGCATCCGGCAAAGAATCATAATGCC
>JBPCXV010000033.1:0-3005 GCA_051008235.1 Pseudohongiellaceae bacterium
TCAATGTGCGCACCGATGGGGTCGGGATTGATACAGCCAGCCCACCAAACGGCTTTACCTGCACATCCCCTGCCACGGATCGCTATGAGTGCGATGCCACCCTCACCATAGCGGCCGGGGATACAACGCAGGCGATTGATATCCCGCTGGTTGACGACAGCGATGAGGGCGATAAAACCACCAGTTTATTCGTGCTGACTGGTACCGGCTATACCACAGTCAACCCAGGTTTCGTCCGCGTCACCATCACCGATGACGATGCCGCGCCGATGCCCACGCTGTCAATCAGTGCCAACAAGACGGAAGTGACGGAAGGCCCGGACATGACAGTTGTCTTTACGGTGACCAGCACGGGGCCGCCGGCGGCGGACCTGAATGTCTTTGTTAGGCAGTCCGGGGAAGGTAGCTGGCTGGTGCCGGGGGATCTGGGCGACAGGGATATCTCTATACCTATGGGCGAGGCAATGGGGCACTTCACGGCTACCATTGATGACGATGATAATGACGAGGCTAATGGCACGATTGTCCTTACCATGGACCCTGTCCCCGGCTATGAACTGAACCTGAATGCTACATCCGTCACAGTGAATGTGATGGATAATGATGATGCGCCGGCCGCCGCCTACACCATTGCCGATGTCAGCGCGGAAGAGGGCGATGCGATGGCGTTTGAGATTGTGCGCAGTGCGGTTGTTGCCGACACGGCTGTGTCGCTCACCTGGGCTGTTGAGGTGGACGCCGATGCGACCAATGCGGCTGATACGGCTGACTTTGATGGCAATTTCCCGACGGGCACGGCAATGATTGAAGTGGGGGAGAGCACGGCTACTCTCACGGTAACGGCTAATGACGATGACACCGATGAGATGGACGAGACCTTTGACTTCACAGCGTCTGAGGGTGGCACCGAGGTAGCCACTGCCACAGGTACTATTGAGAATGACGATCCGGCGTCTGCGCTGGATACGGCTCCCGCTGAGGAAATTGAAGGCACGAATCTGGTCTTCACCGTCTCGCTTAATCCGATCTCGGACAAACCCGTCACCGTTGACTATAAAACTTCAAATGGCACAGCCACGGCTGAAGAGCCGAGCGACTACACCGCGATAATGGGTACGCTGAGTTTTAATCCGGGCGAAATCTTCAAGTTCATCACTGTGACGACCATTGACGACGATGTCTATGAGGCCACCGAGGATATGTTTATGGTGTTCAGCAACGGGGTGAATGTCACCATCGGTACCAGTGCCAGCACCGCCCGCGGCATGATTAGGGACAGCGAGACTGGCGTGGGCCCGGGCGTGACCATAGCCGCCGGTGCCACGGCCGCCGAGGGTAGTACGCTGGAGTTTGAGGTGAAGCTGGACGGCGTCTCGGAGCAGATTATTACAGTGGGGTATATCACTGCCGATGGCACCGCCAAAGCTGCTCCGGCGACAAACGTCGACTACACTACGACAAACGGCAATCTGGTGTTTGGTGCGGGCGTGACGACACTGACGGTTTCCGTTGCTACGACCGACGATAAAATCTACGAGCCTGATGAAACCCTGACCCTGGCTTTGATCTTAACGGGCGGTCAACCAGTGACCTCTGGCATGAATACTATGGTCACCGCCACCATTACCGATAATGACAACATAGGCCTGAGCATTGCATCGGTGAGCGGCAGGGCCAGTGTTGCCGAAGCGGACGGCAATGTGCTGGAGTTTGCGGTGAGCCTCGGTGAGCCCGCCAGTGTGCAGGACAGTCTCACTGTGGGCTACACCTTGGACGGCACTGCCGAGACGGGCGGCAGCGCAGAGGGGCGCAACGACTACACCACCCCGTCCGACAGTTTGGTGTTCGGCAGCAGCGACGGCAACAGCAAGACGATAACAGTGGCGGTACGTGACGATACCGAGCCCGAGGATGCCGAGACCGTTGTGCTCACCCTTGACACGCCGACGGCAACGCGTGTGACGCTCATCCCCGGCATGACCAGCGCCACTGGCACTATTGAACTGAACGACCAGCCGCCGGCAGCCATTACGGTCAGCATAGCGGCTGGCGCCAGCCCCGTTACCGAAGGCACGGCGGCTGAGTTCATTGTTACCGCCAGCTCTGCTCCAAGCGGCAGCGACCTGCCAGTCAGTCTGGATATCTCAGGCGCGGACAGTTTCACGGGCGCCCTGCCGAGCATGGTGACCATCGCCGATGGCATGACCACTGGCACAGTCTCCATCGCCACGCTGCCCGATACCCTTTATGAGACCCATGGTACGCTTATCGCCAGAGTGCAGAACATCGCTGGCTACGATCCTGATGTGAACAATGACACTGCGAGTGTCAGTGTGCAGGACGATGATGACATCATGCTGACTATTGCGGTCAGCGGCAGTGCTTCTGTTGCCGAAGCGGATGGCAACACTCTGGAGTTTGAGGTTGACCTCGGCACGCCGACAGGTGTGGAGAGCGACCTTGAGGTGGCTTATGCCCTGAGCGGTGACGCAACTGCGGGCAGCGACTACACCAACCCGGGGACCATCCTGACATTCAGTAGCGGCGATGGCGGCAGCAAGGTCATTACCCTGACCGTGATTGATGACGATGAAACCGAAGATGCCGAGACGGTCGTGCTGACCCTTGATACGCCGACGGCACAGCGGGTGACGCTCGGTGCTGCGTCCACCGCCACCGGCATCATTCAGGAAAGCGACCAGCCACTGTCCGCGCCGGTCATCATGGTGCCGACGACCAGCGACTATGTGAACATTGGCAATGAGGATAGCTTCACCGTTTCCGGCACGGCGATGGCGGGGGCGAGTGTCAGTCTCGCTGTTTCAGACAGCGGCGACGGCAGTGACGCAACTGACGATGTCACCGGCACCACCACTGCCGACTCGGACGACGACTGGTCATTCACCGGGCTTGACCTCAGCGGACTTGAGGACAGCGCCATCACCATCACCGTTACCGCCTCGCAGGTGGACAGGGCGGAATCAAAGGCCACAGTTACGCTGACC
>JBPCXV010000034.1:0-16453 GCA_051008235.1 Pseudohongiellaceae bacterium
ACGAGTGTGAACACGGTATCGGAGCCACCCACTGAAATGGATTGCCCCAAGCGGACGCCGCCGTCAAAGTCAAAGGTGAAGATGCCCGGGGGCATGCCGGTGGGCGCTTCGCTGAAGGTGGCGGTGACCACGGTGCTGCTACCGGCAGCCAGTGTGCTGGTACCTGCGGAGAGGGTGATGCTTGGCGCTACGGTGTCAAGGGTTACCGTCAGTGTGGCGGCCTCGGATGCATTCTTGCCGCCTGTCTCGGTTTGGATGGCGGTGATGGTCCAGTCGCCGTTGCTTGGACTGGCATTGGTGAATGCGCAGGTTTCCTCCGTGCTAAAGGTGGCGCCGCTGTCGCCACTAAGCTCGCAAAATTCGCTGTCGTCTTCGTCATCGTTAAAGAGCAGATCCGCGATGGTGACCCCTGATACGGTTATCGTTCTTCTGAGATGCAAGCTGCCATCGGGACTGACGGCCAGAACAACGACACTCGCACCATCCACAAGGCCGGTGAGGTTGAATGTCGGCGTGCCGTTGTTGGTGATGTTGTCGTCCGTGCTGCCGCTGTTTGAGTCATCGTCCAGCGCCACAGTCGGTGTGGCAGACGCGTTTGCCGATGGCGCTGTCACTGCAACGCTGGCGGTGGCGGGCGTGCCGACCGAGTAGCCATCGGTATCGGTGATGGTCACTTCCAGCGTGCCGACATCCGCACCGGTGGTTATCATCACATCGGCCGTGGTGGCGCCGACGGGCATATCCACTGTGGCAGGTGCGCCGGTCAGTGCAGTGCTGCCCTGCTTAACAGTGATGGCGACAGGCAGTGCGGCCAGGGCGGTTCTGTCGGCGGTGTAATGGTTCGGCTCGGTGGTGCCGGTGATGGTGAAGGTGACAGGATTGCCGCCGGTCACGCCGGTGCTGCCGGCTTCAATGGACATGGCGGGCGCGGTGACTGGATGGATATGCGCCAGGCATTCGCTTGAATCATCGCCATCGCCGCCTGCTGCCGTGTCGCACCGGCCTGTGTAGTCGTCCCCTGTGTTAGAGGCTGTGCTTCCGCCTTTGGTTAGCGTGGCGAAGGTGTAGGTGTTGATGGTGCCGTCGCTCAGGCAGGTGGTCTGATCGCCATCAACGAGGCAGACAATTTCAATGAAGTAGCCGCCATCGCCATTGGTGCCATAGCCGTTGTTGGTATCAATGGTATGGGTGCCGTCGTTCTGGCCGCCGGCAATGGTTACGGTTCGGTGGCCGTCATCTTCATCGCCACCCACATAGTTGTGCGGGCTGGTTATGCCGTAATCGCAACAGTTGCTCGCGCCCGCCGAGAGCCGTCCTATGCGCACATCCAGATCCGTGGCGGGCGCGGCATCGGCGGTGAGGGTGAAGACAATCGCATCGCCCTCGCAGACGCCGGCCTCGCCGGTGGCGGGGCATACCTTGCCGCCGTTGGAGAGGCTGGCATAGTCAACGGTGATGACCGGGATGTCTTTCACGGTTACTGTGGCGACAGTCATACTGGCGGCCAGGGTATAGCCCGTGCCGGTGGCGAGCGTTACGCTGATGATGCCATCGGCGATGGTGCCGCCGGTGCCGGTGCCCAACGTGGCCATGGTGGAGACGGTGAGTTCCACCGAGTTATTGTTCATCGCCATTGTTACTGTGGTGGGCACGCCTGTTGTGGGCAGGAAGGTGCCGGTGCTGTTTGCCGCCGCCAGTGTGATGACCAGATCGGCGGGCGCCGCCTTGTTGGCGGAGAGGGTGAAGGTGGCTTCATTGCCCTCGGCCACTTCGCCGGCATCGGTGATGCTGATGATTGGGTCGCCCGCCTCTACTACCGCAATAGTGATGGCACCGGCGGTGCTGCTGACTGCGTAACCGGTGCCGCTGTCAATCGCCAGTGACACACTGCCGGTGCCGAGTGCATCGCCCTCCTGAATCATCAGTGTTACTTCTACTGTGGTGGCACCTGCGCCCAGAGTTACCATGGTCGGTGCTGCGTTGGCGAGGGAACTGCCGGTCTCGTCCACGGTGATGCCAATCGGCAGGCCGATGAGGGCGTCTCTGGCGGTGTTGTAGTTGTTCGGCGCCGAGGTGGCGGTGATGGTGAAGACGGCATCGCTGCCCTCATCCACCGTAACGGCGGCGGTGACGGACAGTTCGGGTGCGGCGACCGGGTGGATATCCACCAGGCATTCGCTGTCTTCGTTGTTGTCCGCCCCGGCCGTCCTTGTGCCGCAGTTGGAGTTACCGGCTGCAGGGTTGGTTTCAAACTGGCCTCTGTCCCTCACATTGAACTTGTAGTCGCCGGTGCCATCTGCCAGACAGTAATAGCTGGTGCTGCCGCTGGGGCCATCAACAAGGCAGACGATTTCGTTATACAGGGCACCCGGCATCTGGGCACCATAGAGATTATTGGTCGCGACTGTGTAGCTGACGGATGCCATGTTGCCGACGATGGTCAGGGTGCTCGGGTCTCTTTCGTTAGGGTCATCCACATAACCATTGTGGGGAGTGGTCAGGCCGTAGTTGAGCGGACCATCGTCGCTGCTAAGCAAGCCTGCTTCAAGCCGCCCCAGCCGCACATCCATATTGGCGGCGGGCATTGGGCTGGCGGTGAGGGTGAAGATGATGCCATCGCCCTCGCAGATGCCGCCTTTGTTGCTTGCTGCCGAAGCGGGGCAGGTTGTGGTGCCGCTGGCCTGGCCTGCGAAACCAATGGTAACCAATGGCAGGTCGCGCACCGTTACGATGCCGATGTCCGCGCCCGCAGTGGTGCTGACCGAGTAGCCGGTGCCGGTGCTGCCGCTGTCAAGCGTCAGCGTGATGGCGCCATCGGTTGCCACAGCGCCATCGCCGCCGGTGCTGTCCTGCGTAGGTACGGTTACTGTCCATGTGCTGCCGTCATTCGGCAGGGTTACCGAGGTGGGCGCGCCGGTGGCGAGGAAGGTGCCGGTGGCATTGGCGGCGGTTACGGCGACGGTGAGTTCGCTACCGGGGCGGCCATCGGCGTTGATGGTAAAGGCAGCACCCTGCCCTTCCGCCACTGCGCTACCGCCGGTTACGCTGAGGACCGGCTCGGAGATGGTGGTGGGAGTGATGTTGATTTCCAGCGAGTTGCTGGCGGCGTTGCCGTTGCCGACGGCGTCGGTAACCGCGTTGGTGCCAACGGAGAGGGTGACTACGACACTGTCGCTACTGGCGGTGAAGGTAGCTGTGTAGTCAGTGCCGGCGGCACCCACTGCCGTTACGGCGGAGATGGTGCCGGCGCTACCGGGGGCGACGGTGATGTTGGCGACGGCCAGCGTGGTGATTGACTCGCTGGCGACGATGGTGATGGTGGTGGCCTCGGCATGGGAGATAGCGGCGGCGCCGGACAGGGTAATGGTTGGGTCGGTGGAGTCAATGCCGCCGATTCGGTTGCTGGCCGCCCAGGCGCTGTTGCCTGCGAGGTCGGTTGAGTAGAAGCAGGCATATCCGCCGTTGGCGCTATCTTCATTGAGGGTGAAGCCTTCTCCCTCAATGTAGTCGGCGGTGCTGCCGTCGGGTGGACTGTTGGGGCAGTTGGCATCAACCTGACCCCGGTACTTCATCACGGTGGTAGTGTCATCATTGTCCGTGGCGGTGAAGATTTTTGACCGCGCCGGGTCGGTGTTGGGGCTGACAACCGTGACGCGTGGGGCGACGGTGTCAATGGTTACGGTCAATCCGGCGGACAAGGTGGTTCTTTTGCCGGGCTCGGTATGACCAGCGGTGATGGTCCAGACACCATCATTCAGCGTTTGAGTGAGATTGAAATCATGGGAGGTCTGGCCTAAAGGAACCGGAACCGTCGAGAAGATAATCGAGCCCGGAACGCCCGCACGCGTCCCGCTAATCCCAACTGAAGCACCGCCCACGATATCGCTAACCCTGAAGCTCGGCATGTTATTGCTGGTGATCTTGTCGTCATCGGTGCCCATGTTGGTTAGATTGGTGTTAGCGTTCCTGGTATCAGAAGTCGGCAACAAATCCACCACCGGCGTATCTGACGGCGGCTGCTGCGCCTGCGCCTCCTGCAAAAACCCAAACCCCAAGAACCCAACCAGCAACCACACCCCCAGCGTAGCACCAGCACCCCGGAATGCAGAAAGCATCGGCGCCATCAGCGTGACGGTGGTTGATAATGCGGGTGCGCGGCCATTGGTATTGCTTCTATGACGGGCGGCATCGCTTGATAACATTGGTAAATCCTCTCCACAAGGGTAAGGATTATAAGGCACAATTTCCGGGTTATCAAACCCCGAAATTGCCAGCAATTATGCGGCCTTGGTAGATTTCCCGGCACCATTAAGCCCAAGAAACCCCAACACCTATCGGGAAGCCCCCCCACCAGCGACACAAGGTGTGGCCGATGGGGGGTGATTGGGTTAGGGTGAGGGTTTGGGGGGTTGCCGGTTCTGTAGATGGCGCTGGGGCTGTGATGCTTTCTGCGGGTTGGGATTGAGCCAAGACTTGAGATGTTAAGCCGTACATCATGCCCATGCCCAGAACCTGCACTGCTACAACGATTGTTCCAAGTATCGCTATAATTCTTCGCTCTATTTGGCTGCCCACCTGTGTGATCCTGGCATCCATCTTCGTGAATCTGGCATCCACCTCCGTGAATCTGGCGTTCATCTGTGTAGCCAGCACGGCAAGCTGCCCTTGGGTGACATAGTCACGCTTGTCCAGCTCCTGCCTGAAATCTTCAAATTTCAGATTCAGTTCCAGCCTGAAGTCTTTCATTTCCAGCCTGAAATCTTCTTTTGACAGGGCGTGAGTGTTCACAATCAGGATTGCCTCGCTCGTGGCTGTTTTGACATTGTGGGATTGGGGGTGAATTATTTTACGGGGGTTGGGGTCGGCGTGGGCGGTGCTATATCAGCCGCTACATTACCCCGGCTATCGCCACAAACATAGCAACTATTGCTGCCGTCCTTCTCCGGAAATTCGGTTATGCGAGAAGCAGTCTTTTCATTCCGCATAATCGCACCCATTTCCTGTGTGCTTGACAACAGTTCTTCAAACATTTCTTTCTTCATGTGATTGCCTCTTTTGACATATCTCGCCCCATGCCCACCCACACTGGTGTTTTTGTCACCTTTTGAATTGAGAATAGTCCGTCTTTATAGAGTAGGTTCCCAGTTCTGTATGCATCTTCCCAAACGATGTAAAACTCCACAACCTTACCATCGTGCATGAGCGCATACTGGTTTGCGTGCTTCTCCATGTATTCATCTATCTTCTCGGTCATGGCAGCAAAGTTCCTGTTAATCTCTTTGCGCTTTTTGTTGGAAACTGTACTCATAATGAACTCATCTATATTCACTGGTCATTTTGGTTACTAGAGTGGGCATTATAGGGCACAAATTTAGGGTTATGCAAACCCCTTTAATGTGTTACTAGCCTTTTCATGGCTTTCACTGTTTTGTTAATTTAGGCCCTATATAAGCCACGAAAAACTTTCCATCGTCACGAATAGGCCAGGTAAAATGGAAACGTACAGGCTCACCACGATGACTCATCTTTCCATGCCATGAACAACGCACAGGTTCGCCATCAGGGCTTTTAAAGGTCAATTCATTTAGATATCTATTTTTCTCCCTGTCTGAAGAATCTGAAAACCATGCTCTCTCTCCTTGAAAATGCTTCTGATAAATTCTATTACCTTCATCTGTACGCTGCCCTCGCGCGTTATGTTCTCTCGCAAACTGATCTAGTGTTTTGAGGCGCTCCAACGTGGCTTCTGCTAATCTACGTGAAAATGGTAACCCGCTTTCTTCCAATTGTGCGAAACAGTTTTCCCCGAAGACAAGGCGACTACACTTGCTCCTGGCACGTTTCTTCAAGTCTTGCCATGATTGTAGCGGTAACTCTGAGTCACGGAGCGCAATCTCAAGCTTCTCTGGCTCCCACCAGTTTCTTACATCAATTATTTCATCGCTTAATCCTTTTCCACGGTTACTCCAGATTGCCGTTAATGGCGTATGCTTCCAGTTTGAAGATGCAAGGCTGACCAGCCCACAATCTAATCCTTTGTGTTGGCGTATAGCGGCCTCTGCAAGTGCCTTACCAGTCACGACAGTGCTGTCATGCTCAACCCAATCATCCTCGCTATGCAACCGGTTTTCCTGACTATCCCAGTGTAGCTTTGAACTTAGCCAACGCATAAAGTTCCTTTCCTTATCTTTATCATTAGCGAAACCTTGATTGACAACTTTCGGTATAGGTATATTGTTGATGAGTTGGGTCGCCTTAAACGAAGAGTGGTAGTAAATGTCATCACATCCGTTGCGTTTAGCAATTCCCCGCATTTTCATCACACAACCTAATGCTTCGCAGAAGGTTTTGGCATCATGAAATTGTTCATCAACAGACAAATCGTTAAAAAGAATTTCCATATTTATTCAATCCTTAACTCAGTCCCAACCCGCAAAATGCGCGGTATCTTTGTCAAATTGATCGAAGAAGCCTTCCGGCCAATGATCAATGCTCCCTTCATTATTCATAGCGATGGCTTCAACTTGTGCCTTGCTTTCAGCGCCACCAAAAAAATATAACGCTGTATCTTCGCAGGGTAGCATTTTGCTCTTGACAGACCGACGAATACCATTCAGCACATGGTCACTATGGGTTTCAACAATAACCTGAACGCCAGCGTTAGCCACCTGGCTGAGGAAACGCCCCATCTCCGCCTGTCCGGCAGGATGGAGGTGGACTTCGGGATTCTCCACCATGAGCAAGCCATCCTCTTTCAGAGACAAGGCGGCAATGATTAATGGCATAACTTGAGTTACACCAAAGCCGGTATTGGCGGGACGTACAAAGTTTGTTTCATCCGAGGTTTTAATTCCAAATCTGACATAATTGGTGTGGTCGATGCGGTTAACTTCCATTGCGAAACCTGGAAAGAACCGCCCCATCCATGCTTCTACTTGCCTATCAAAAGTCAGTGCAGTTTCTTTTTCGGTGCACAGCCCTTGTAAAACCTTTATATCCTTGAATGCAAAGAAAACACCCGCTGCGTTTTCGCCATCAGAAGTTATGACGGGATATGGTTCATCATCATCATATAGTGAATAAACATCACGCGGCCCAGCTCGCTCGGCAGAAAGATAAGCTACTCTTTTGGCCAAAAGAAATCCTAAGTTTTCTGCAATGCCTTCAATATTCCTCGCCCAGTTTGCATCTTGAGGCAATAGACGCAACAAAGGTTCTTCGTGGTTTTCATTATACCATTCAACACCATCAGGGCCCTGGAAACCAGCCACTGACATAGACATTTGATTACGCTCACCCTGAAAGCACCAGCGAAACCGCGCTTCTTCTTTGCCGTATTGTGCCCGTAGTCCTATTTCTATGGTATCTCGCCCGGATGCTTGATTTACCACATCAGTTACCGTGCCTAGATTCACTGCTGAACCATTCAGGATGAGCCTATCCTTATATTCGCCCGCTTGTGTGGTTTGATGCAGAAGAAGTAGGGCTTGCATCACTGAAGATTTACCGGATGCGTTGACACCGGATAATACAGTAAGCGGGCGTAGCGGTAGGGTAAGGTGTTCAAAACACTTGAATTGCTTTAGTTCAATCTCGGTTAGCATTACAACACCTGCCCCAAAACCTCTTGAACCATTTCAAACCGTGTGTGCACTTTTTTAACATTGTTAGTACCAAGTGTTATTGTGTCATTAAATTCTTTGTCATCCAGCAAAGATCTAATTGCTGTTTCAATATCTATCTTATTTGAGGTAATATGCTGGGTTGTGTGCCTCGCCAACTCGGTAGACATAACATCCCACAAAGAAGCATTTAAAACCGAACGCCCATCATACTCAACCCACGAGATAGATTTTCTAAAGGCGTGTCTGCCAAATACTTCAAGATTATTGGTAAGGCTCCGTTGAAAATCTTTGGATAAGTTTTCTAATTTTTCTTCTGTCATGCTATTCATCTTCTTGAGGCCTTTGGAAAGAAACCCATCCATGTCATTTCCGTTGTATGCATCCATACCGAGCAGGTAAAATGAACAAAAGCGGTTGACAAACTCCCTATCTCGCATTTTCTCTCGTTTAAGGCTGTTCCCAGTCGCCCGCTTGAAAATATCTGACTCAGCTTCCTTCCTTAAAAAGATGGTGGCTGGGCCGGAATAGAGTGCATTGCGCATTTGCTGACGAGACAGTGGTACTCCACCATTAACACGTTCAAATATATCCAAACGTGCTCGATCCTCAACCCTGGGGTCAATAACATAGAAAATTAGATTAAAATCCTCAATGCGATTCTGATATTTCGGAATGAGGTCATCAAAAATCCTACCATCCAGCTCTTCTCTCTCTGGAAGATTCAATTTCAATTTGTTGTTTCGAAAGAGATGAAACGTGGTAAGCCGCTGTAAACCATCAACCACAATCATCCTGCCTTGATTATCCTCTGCCAGATAAAAGACAGGTAGCGGAATGCGCATGATGACAGACTCAATCAGGCGGCTCTGCTTTTTTTTATCCCAGACGACACCACGCTGAAAATCCGGGTCCATAATATAACGCTCATCTTCAATTCGCCGGATAACTTCATAAATGGTGCGACTCTCTTGCCGGATTAGTAGTTTATCAATCGGATAACCACTAAGACTTCCAGATGAATCCTGAAGGCCATCAATTTCTTCCTTGTCCGCATCTTCCTTGTCCGCTTCTTCCTTAGCTGCCGTCAGCTGGCTAATGTTTCCTTCGGAGATTGAGTTATTAGTTGTCATAATCGGGAATCTCCAATGCTTTGGCCGGACCAGTAGGATGCCGCTCCGGAAATTTGGTTATGCGAGAAGCAGTCTTTTCATTCCGCATAATCGCACCCATTTCCTGTGTGCTTGACAACAGTTCTTCAAACATTTCTTTCTTCATGTGATTGCCTCACTAGGGCTACGTTTTAGTGCCCTCTTCATCCAATGTTCCTTCTCACAAAGCCCATTACTCCTACAATCACCATGGGGCCAAGAAAAATTGCTGGTATGATGGGGTTGTCAACCAGAAAAAGTGACCCAAAAGCACAGATGATAAGGGCAAGAAACAGGCCAGCACCGTAATTCATACCACGCTTTGTATTTTCAGCCATAGCATCCAGAGTAGCTTCGTTCATGTGTTCGAGGTGTTCACCATTTCGTTCGGCCATACCAAAAATTCTGTCAGCTGCACCAGGCAGAGTGTTTTCATATTTTTGCAGATGGTCCGGATGAGGTAACGGTCCCGAAAACTGTTCACTCACAATAAGTTGCGCGAGGCGAATTGCTGTTCGTTTTAGTTCGCGCTGCTCAACCTTACCTTGAAGCTCGGACTCCAGCGCTTTTGCTATCTCAGATTGCGACTTCTTCTTGGGTGGTTTGTCCATGTCTTTGCTCCTCCGCTTTCATTGCCATACTCAGGGCTTCTCCGACGTCTTCCCAAGCACGCCTTACTATGTCGTCCTCGAAATTTCTAGCATAGTAGTCGTAATCAGGAGGATTGAACAACGTGAACGGCGAGGCTATGCCATCCAGAAACCCACGAAAAAACGCGCTCCTCTCGGGTCTTGTCTTCTCGACCTTCGCCGTCATCATGATAATGCTCCTGTGCAGTATTGATTCAATTATAACCCATTTTTATACCTTTACAACGGGCGCTGGTAGCGGATGTAGAAGCTGTGGGGGGAGGTGGTGGGTTGGGGCTGGGTTTGCAGTTGGCGTTGCAGGGTGGCCTGGTAGCCCATGTTGAGGTATTCGCTTAGGGTTAGGTCGGCGCCCAGGTTGTAGGTTTGGGTGGTGCTGTGGGCGTTGTTGCGGGCGAATAGTTGGAGCAGGGTTTTGTCTTGCCGCAGGGCGATGCCGTATTTTAGTTCAAGGGCGTAGCTTAGGTCGGGGGTTGCCATTCTGCGGGTGGTGGTAGCTGCATTGGTGTTATTTATGCCGAGGGCGTTGGTGCTGGTGCCATTTATGCCCAGGCCATTGGTGCCATTTATGCCGAGGGCATTGGCGCCATTTGCGCCCAGGGCATTGGTGCCGGGGCCGTTGATGGCGGTGCTGGCGATGCCGACGGGGGTGGTGTATCTATCGTAGTTCATGTCGGATTGCCAGAAGGTGCCGGCTTTGCTGGCGGTGGTGCCCCATTGGGGGCGGAAGGTCAGGGAGAGGCCGCGGCCGTTGAGGCCGGGGACCCAGGCTATGCCGGCGGAGAAGCCCCAGTCGTTGAGGTCGTCGTTGATTAGGAGGGTGCGGGCGTCCACATCCACTTTGAGGCCGGTGGCGAGGACGTAGTCAAGGCCGCCGCCGATTTCTATGCCGGTGCCTGACTGGGTGTCGCCGAAGTCGTAGCGGTAGGTGATTTCGGCGGTGCTGCTGAACAGGCCGCCGGATCCAGCCTGACGTTCGCTGCGCAGTTCAAAGCCGACGCGGATTCTGCCGTCGTGAACACTCACGCCCGGGTCGGCGGTGTCGCTTTCGGATGTGTGCGAGAACATGCCGTCGCCGATGACGCCTATGCGGGTGGTGGCATTTTCATTGCTGAAACTGAAGATGGGCGAGTAGCCGCCGAGGCCCAGTGACTGTGTGTCAACATCGCTGCTGTAGCTGCTCCTGCCATCGCTGGTAGCCGCATTAACATCGCCCTTGCCGAGGCTGAGGGCTGCCCACACATGGGGGCCGCCTTCTTCCAATTGCAGACCGAAGTAAGGGTGGATGCTGGTGATGCTGGTTTCGTGGATGCCGGTGCCGCCACCACTGCGGGTATCAAAATCGGAGTCGGCGTTGGCGCGGCTGAGGCCAAAGCCGATGACCATGCCCGGAGAGCGAATATCAAAACCAACTATCGCGCCTTTTATGTCGGTGTCAAACTTGATGCCGCCGTCATCCACTGAAAGGTTGCGGATGTAGCCGCGGCCCCACAAGCTTACGGTTCTGTTGTTATCGGAGTTGCCAAAGGTGCCGCCGTCGGCGCTTGCATTGCTGGCAAGGCTCGGAAGCGAGATGAAGTTGCCAAAGTTACCGCTGCCGGTGGTGCTTGTGTTGCCGGTGGCGCCTGCGTTGTCGGCAGGGCTCTGGCTCTCAAGTGACACATTGAAGGAGAAGTCGCTGGGCAGGAAGCTGAGATTTTCCCAGCCGCCCTGACTGTTTTCGTTAGCGGGGTTTCTGGCAAGGCTTGCCATGAACTGGCCGATGCTGTTGCCTTTTATTTGCAGGCCGCTCACGCTCACACTCGGGTGGGGGTTGTTCAGGGTGTCGCTAATCCGGTTTTGCACCATGCTGATGTTTTCATCGTTGATGGCGGCGGCAACCCAGGGCAGGATGTTTGCGTTCACCTGTTGCAGATCCACATCAATGATGGTGATTCTCAGTGTATTGCTCGCCTCATTTCCATTATCCGCCGCATCGGTGAAAGCACCCGCCGCCACAGAAATCATAGCCGTGCCCGCGTTGACGCCAGTGAAGGTAGCCGTGTAGGTCGTGCCGGAACCTGTGAGAGTGCCCAGTGTGCCAGCGCCCGCCGGGTCAAGCACAAGCGTGATGCCGTCATCATCAAAGGTGGTGGTCGCCTCGTTGGAGGTGAAGGTAATAGTAACAGTGTCATCGGTGTTAATTCTGATCTCCGTCTCCGTCCCCTCCGAGCTGATGGTCATAGTCGGCGGGGTCATATCCGTCGTAACAGCAAAAGTCACTAGATCCCCTGCCTCATTCGCATTGCCCGCCGCATCGGTGAACGCATTCGCATCCACAGAAAGCGTGACCGCGTCGATTACGCTGCTACCGGGCGTAAAGGTAACCGTGTAGTTATTGGTGCCCGCAACAGGCGCTAAGCCAGACAGTGTGCCAGCGTTCCGCGGGTCAACCATAAGATCACCCACCTCAAAGCCCGTAACAGCCTCGCCGAGCACAATGGTGATGGTAGCAGTCATGTTCATCTCCACACTGGTCTCCCCTTCAGGCAGCATAGCAGTCGGCATCGGCACCATGGTGTCTTTGGTCACCATGACCGTTGCCGTTGCCGAATTATGCCCCGCCTCCGAAGCCGTTGCGGTAATGGTAAGAGCGCCATCCATCAGGCCAGAAAGGTTCGGGGTAACTGACCAAGTGGCGCCGCTGTCCGCAGCGGTAACAGTGCTAGTGCCGTCCGTAATGCTGATGCTGACACTCGCCCCCGCATCAGCCGTGCCGGAAATGGTGAACGAAGCTTGGTTGCCAGGTATCACAAAATCATCGGCAGCCGGCGCGGTGAAGGTCGGCGTAGCTGTGTCGGGCAGCGCCGTAACAGCAATCGCAACACTATCCCCCTCCGTATTGCTATTGCCCGCCGCGTCGGTGAAGGCGTTTGCAGCCACAGATACACCGCCGTCTGGGTTGGCAGTGTTGCCGGGGGTGAAGGTAGCGGTGCGCACCAAGCCGCTACCCGTGAGCGCACCCAGGGTGCCGCCGACGGTGGTGATGTCGTCGTCTGCATCAAAGCCGGTCGGCGCCTCGCTGAAGGTAAATGTAACGGTGGTGGTTTCCTCCACGGTCACAGTGTTTGCCCCTGCCGCGACGGTGATAGTCGGCACCGTAGCATCCAGCGTCACCATGCGCGTCACCGTCCGTGGATTATGCCCTGCCAGCGATGCCGTTACGGTAATGGTAAGGGTGCCGTCCGACAGGCTGGAAAGATCCGTGCTGACTGACCAGGCGGCGTCAGTGGCCATAGCGGTAACATTGTCAGTCGCGTTGTCCGTATCCGCAATGACAATGCTAACGGTCGCCGACACCGCAGCCGTGCCGGAAATGGTGAAGGCAGCAGCGCCAGCCGCATTCACTGCAGCGCCAGCAGCAGGCACATCAAGGGTCAGTGCAGTGGTCGGCAGCGTACTAACCTCAAAGCTATGCGTATCTTCCGTACTCATGTTGCCCGCCGCATCCGTGTAGGCATTCGCACGCACAGTGATGGTGACCATGCCCTCGGTGGTGTTGGCGGTGAACACGCCAGTGTAGCGGGTGCCGGAACCGGTGATGTTGGCCAGGGTGCCGCTGCTGCCGCTAACAGTGATGTCAGCATCATTAAAGGCAGATGGCGAAGCAGGCGCATCGCTGAGCGTGAAAGTAAAAGTGCCCATCCCCTCGGTGGTCACATTGTCCGGCCCGCCGATAGCAACAGTCGCAACAGTATCCAACTCCACCATGCGCGTTGCCGCTGCCGATAGCGCACTGTTTGGTGCTTGTGCCGTTGCGGTGATGGTGATGTCGCCATCATTCAGGCCGGAAATGTCAAGGTTGACCGTCCAGTTGGTGTTGGTAACGGTAGCCGTCTCGGTTACCTGGGTGCCGCCTGCCGAACTGGTGGCGGTAACAGTAACAGCCGCACCCGCTACGGTGGTGCCGGAAACAGTTAAGCTGCCCGCGCCGCCCTCATTCACCATAGAGCCAGCCGTAGGCGTGTTGACGCCAATAACCGGCGTAGCGGTAGGCGGCTGCTCTACAACGGTAATCGCCAGCGTATTGCTAGCCGTGCTGGGGTTACCTGCCGCATCCATATACCGGCCAGCGGCCACAGAGATGTTGGCGGTAGTGGGGCTGCCCCCGGCCGTGAAGGTGGCGGTGCGGGTCAGGCCGCTAGTCTGCAAGCTGGTCAGCGTGCCGCCGGTAACAGTTATATCGTCGGCCACAGTAAAGGTGCCCGGGTCATCGCTGAAGGTGATGGTGATGGTGGTATCCGTCCCTACCTGGAGGCTGTTTGCGCCTGCGATGCCAACAGTCGGCGCTGTAGTGTCAATGGTTATTACCGTTCTATCGTCAGAGGTGGCGACATTCTTGCCAGTCTCGGAATGCGTGGCGGAGACAGTCCAGGCGCCATCAGACGTCAGTGTCGGCAAGGTAATGTCTATGCTGGTAGCCGAGGCAGTACCGCTCATACTGACGGTCGTCGCACCCATGGTCGCCATAACTACAACTTCACCGCCAACCACAACATTGCCAACCGTGATAGTCGGCGTTTCGTCATTGGTGCGGTTGTCACCTTTGGTGCCGCTATCTGAGTCATTGTGCAGCGCTACAGTCGGTTTCGTGGATGCATTTTCGGAAACCGTAACAGTGGCAACGCTGGGCGTGCCCACCGTGTAGGGTGGCGGCGTTGCAGTGGCGGCGGCAAGCGTCAGCGTGATAGTGCCGTCACCCGCATCGCCCGCCTGGGTGTCAATGGCGACACTCGTTGAGACCCCGCTCACAGTCGCCATAGTCGGCGCAGTGCCCATCACGGACATGCCGCTATCGCCCACTGTGATGGTGACTGGCAAACCCGCGAGGGCGGTTCTGTCAGCATTGTAGTGGTTCGGCACCTTGTCGCTGGTGATGGTGAAGTCAGCATCGGCGCCCTCGTTCACCGTGGCGCTGTCAGCCGCAACGGTCAACTCCGGCGCAGCCACCGAGCGCACATTGGCGAAGGCTTCGCTGTCGTCATTGTCGTTCGGGCCGACGGCTGGCGATTCGGCTGTGTCCGTGAAGTAGTAGGGCTGTTGGCCGGTGCCTCTGCTAAGGCGGCCATCCCGATGCAGCGGGCAGGTGCCACCAGCGCCGGAACCATTGGAACCGTCTTGACAAACGATTTCCACGATGTAGCCGCCATCGTCTTGCGCGCCATACTGGTTGCTCAACTCTACCTCGTGAGTGACAGTGGCGGTGCCCGCAGCGAACATCAGTTCTATCCGGTTTTGACCTGCGCTTGAGCCTTGTCCGGAGGCATAAGAATAGGGCGATGTCAGCCCCAGGTCGTCGCAGCCGCCCGCCGAGCAGCGCCCAATCTCCACCTGCATAGCAGCCGCAGGCGGCGGGGTGGAGGTGAGGGTGTAGATGATTGCCTCGCCCTCGCAGACACCGCTCTTATTCGTGGACTCGGCGGCGGCGCAGTTTTGAGCGTTCGGGCCGGTCGTCCTCGCCTTGCTGGTCCAATCAATCGTAATGACCGGCACATCCTGCACGGTTACCGTGCCGATATTCGCGCCCGCAGTCGTGCTTACCATGTAGCCACTGCCGGCATCAAGCATCAGCGTGATGGAGCCATCTTCGGCCATGCTGCCATCGCCGCCGGTGCTGTCTTTGGTGGGCACGGTGACATTCCAGGTAGCAACGTTGGCGGCCAGCGTGACCATGGTGGTGGGGTTCGCGCCGAGGAACTCGCCCTTGGCATTGGCTGCGGTTACGGCTACCTCCAGCTCAGCGGTCGGCGCCATGTCGGCGGTGATGGTAAAGGTGGCATTCAGCCCCTCAACCACATCGCCGCCGCCTCTGATGCTGACTATCGGCACTATCGCATCAAAGGTAAAGGATATGGTGTGGTCGGCGGTGACGGCGGGCTGTTCACTAAGGTTTTGGTGACAGGCGTTGTTTGCTACAAGGTCGGCTGTAGTAACGCCGAGGGCTGTCGCAACGGTACTGGCATACACTTGTGCTTTGATACTAGCGGTAGCTGCACTGCCAACCACAGCACAATTCCTGCTGAGGGTGCTGCCTGCATCCGGATGGGCTATGGCGATATACGAGAAGCTGGAGTCAGCACCGAAATCAAAAGTTGTGGTGTCGGTGATTACCCCGCCGCGTGTCAGGTCAAGTGCCAAGCCACCTGAAAAATCAAGCTCATACACCGCCACCTGGCCGGTGCCGGTGCCTAGCACATCCACAGTGAGCCTGGGCGCTGTGCCCCCCGCACTGTCATCATTAACAATAGTACCCGTGGCAGTGCCAACCTGGCTGCCGCTCACAGACACACTCAAGTTGAAGGTCTCGTCCTGCTCAACATCGTCATCGTCAGTGGCCGTTATCGTGATGGTGCCCAGGGTTGAACCGACTGCAATCATCGCCGTGCCTCCCGCGAAAGTGCCGCCGAAGTCAGCCGCATTGGCCGCATTGCTGGTGATGCCGTCCGCATTAACAAGATAGGAGAGCGACACGGCAGTGCCACTGACCACCTCGCTGCGCGTTACGACAAACTCCATAGCATCGCCCTCGTCCGCGCTGGCAGGGGCAACAGTGTAGGTGGCGGGCGCAGCAACACCCGCATCGGCGATAGTGATGGTCCACATACTGGGCGAACCGATGATGTAAGAACCGCCTGTGTGTTGCTCGGGAGCGATGGTCAGCACAATGGTGCCGCCGCCACCGACCATCATGTCGTTATCAATGGTGAGTTGGTAGATTATAGAGCCACTACCGTCCGTCTCAAAGGCCAGCGTTGTTGCAGCAATGAATTCAACACTATCAATAAACCCGACGCTCTGCGATGGCGCACTGCGAGTCTCCACTACCGCCACCTCAATGGTATTGCCGGTGCTGGCCGCAGGGGTCAAATTAAGTGTGATATCAACATCCCCACCTTCGGCTACCGTGAGGGTGGTCGTGCTGAAGCTGGCACGGGGGTTAGCCGCAGTGGGCGCCGGCCCCGTCGGGTCGGTGATGGTGCCGGTGGCGGCGGTC
>JBPCXV010000035.1:0-7691 GCA_051008235.1 Pseudohongiellaceae bacterium
TCGGCAATAGGTGATCTGTCGCTAAAGGTATCCTGAGCGGTCGCCTGTATATCAAAAAAGCCGTCTCCCAGAGAGCCGAGGTTGAACACAAGCGACCAGTTGCCGTTGGTGGCGGCTTTGATAGCGAAACTCTGGGTGAGGCCGTGCTGCCGGACAGAGACTTCCATTGTCGCCCCTCTGGCCGCGCTGGTGCCGGCGACGGTGACGCGCGTCGCATTGGCGGCATTGACATAAGTACCCTTAGTCATCTCCGTGGGCATGGTGTACTCAGGCGCCGGTGGCGTGTCGTTGTTCTGGATGATGCCCTGACCCCGCGCCACCTCCGTCGTGCCCTCGGTGACCGCCAGTTCAATGACCTCGGTCTGCTCAAAGTCAGTGTCATCAAGGGTGCGCACTGTCAGGGTGGCGGTGTCGTCGCCGGACGCAATGGTGACGGTGCCGGACTGGTCGGCGCTGTTGAAGTCGTCAGCGGCGGCCGGGTCGGTGTTTGGGTCGGTGGGTGTCGTCACCAGCGACAAGCCCCAGCTGAGAATCAGGCCGGCCGGATTGAGCACCTCCCTGCCGCGCCTCACCACGAATTCCAGCGGGTCGCCTTCCTCTACTCTGACAAAGGCGACGCCTGCGCCGTCGGCAATGCTGTACATGGCCGCCATCTCATTGACCCTGATGTTGCTTGTGGCATCAAAGGCATTGCCGTTGCCCGCCAGATCGCCGTAGGAGTCCAGAGGCAGGGCGAGGGTTATCAAGCCCGGGTGCATATAAGTGTCGGCGACCAGATCAAATGTATAGACCCTGTCGCTGACGGCGGTGAAGTTCACAAGGCTGCCGCTGCCGCTAATCGTGAAGGTGCCCGCCGTCAGGCTGGTTGTCGCCTCGCTGACGGTGACGGTGATGCCGGTGGCGGTGCTGCCCTCATTGATGGTAACCGGCACATTGCTGAAAGTGGTGCGCGGCCTATCCGTGTCCTTGGTCACATTGACTGTGGCCGCCGCCGACTGCTCCCGCCCCGTCAGCGAGCCCACAACGGCTATCACATAAGCGCCGTCTGTGATGGCCGAGGCGGACAGGTCAAGGCTCACCGACCAGTTGAAGCGGCTGTCGGCGGTGGTGGTGGCGCTGACATCTGTGCCCCTGACCGTAACGCTGATGGCCGTGTTCTCGCGGGCGAAGCCGCTCACGGTGAAGGCGCCCTGATTGGCGATGTTCACATAGCCGCCCGCCGCCGGCACGATGATGGTGGGCGCGCCGGTGATGATGGGCAGGGTGTCGGTAGCCAGCAGATTGGTGTTGCCGGCCTGATCGGTAACGGCGCTGGCGGCCACCGAGATAGTCAGGGTGCTGGCGGCCACGCTGCCCGGAATGACGAGGGTGGCGGAATAGTCCATCCCGTTGTCGGCGCCGATGAAGTCTGTCAGCCTGCCACTGCCGACCGGGAGGATGCTGATATCTTCAACCTCAAAGCTGACGGCGGTGGCATCGTTCAGCCTGAAAGCGACCTCGGCGCGCTGCCCGAGGGCGATGCTGGTCACCGACGGGGCTATGGTGATTCTCGGCGCGGTGGCGTCCTTCCGCACCGCCACGCCCACCGCCGCCGACGGTATCACACTGAACAAATCCTGAGCCGTGGCGTTGATGCTGAGCGGGCCGTCTGCCAGACTGCTCAGATCAACATCGCCCGACCAACTGCCGCCGACGGCGAAGATGCGGCTCGTGACATCCGGGTTGGTGCCGTCCGAGATCACCAGACTGATTGCGGCGGACAGCGCCGTGCTGCCGCCGGAGACGCGGAAGGCGCTGACATTGGCCACATTCACATAGGTGCCACTAACCGGGGCGCTGATGCTCGGGGCGGGCGCGATCTCGTCGTTGTGGATGATGCCGGTGGCGCGGCCAAACTCGCTGCCATTGACGCTGGCGATGAAGATGAAGGTCTCGTCCTGCTCAAAGTCAGCGTCTTCCATAGTGGCCACATTGAAGGTGTGGTTGATCTGCCCCACCGAAATGACGCCGCTGCCGGTCAGGGCATCGGCGGGGAAGTCATCCGCATCGGCCGGGAAGCGCTGTCCGGCGAAGTCAAGCGTGTAGGTGAAGTCCTCCCGCCCCGGCACCACCACCGGCTTGTTGCGCGCTACCACGAACGGGACGTTGTCGCCCTCCCCGCCGCTACCCTGCTGCACCGTATGCACCGCCGGTATCTCGTTGATGCGCACCGCATAGTTGTCGCTGGCCACATTGCCGTTCAGCCCCGAGTCGGTGAAGGCCGAGGTGCCGACGCTGATGACGACCGTGCCCGGGAATCTGATCGGCCCGGCGACAAAGTCAAAGGTGTATTCCGTGCTGCTGACGATGGTGAAGTTCTCCGGGCCGCCGCTGCCGGTGAAGGTGAGGTCGCCCTCCTCAAAGTCGGTGGCCGCCTCGCTGAGGGTAACGGTGATGTTGGTGGCGGTGGTGCCTTCCAGCATCACCATCGGCAGGCCGGTGAAGGTGGCGGTCGGCGCTACGGTGTCTTTATGCACCGGCGCCGTGACGATGGTGGAGGGCAGCCCGCCGGTTTCCGAGGCGCGCACGGTTACCAGCAGGTCGCCGTCCGCCAGCCCGCTCAGATCCAGCGTGGTCGCCCAGGTCAGGGGCGAGGCGGAGTTGGGCGGCACGGTAACCGGCATCAAATCGCCGCCGCGCAGCACATCAATCATGATGCTGCTGTCCGCCACCGGGCGGGTGCCGGACACCGGGAAGGCGCGCTGGTTGTCAACGGTGACGAAGTTGCTGACCGCGCCGTCTGCCGGTGCCGGTGCGGTAATAGTCGGCGGCGCGCTGTGGGCGGGGTTGACCGCAACGAAGATGCGCAGCGCGTTGCTGGCGGTATTGGTGTTGCCGGCCAGATCGGTGAAGCCGGCGGCGAGAATGCGGATGAAGTCGCTGTAGGTGTCGCTGCCGTCCGGCAGCGAGGCGATGACCGGCGCCGTATAAAGGAAGCGGTAGATAATCCGCCCGTCATCGCGCACGCGCACGAACGAAAAGTCGGACAGGACGCCGCCGTCGTCGTTGTTGCTGACATCAGTCGCATCCACATCGCTGTGCTCGCTGATGATAACGGTGATGTACTTGCTGCTGCCGCCGACCAGCGTCTCGTTCAGGTCGCCGGTGGTCAGGAAGGCGGTCGGGCCGGTCAGCGTATCCAGCTGCACCAGCAGCCCGGCGGAGACCGGCCCCTTGTCAACCTCGGTCTGGGTAACGGTCAGCGTCCATTCGCCGATGGACATTGCTTCATCGGCGGTGGCGGCGAAGGCGCAGGCATCCTGCGGGCCGGTGACAGTGCCATGACGGTCGGTAATCAGGCACTGGCCGCCTGCGCCCGGGTTGTCAAAGACGATGGTGACATCATCGTCGCTGCTGGTTACCAGCGTTTTGCTGATGACCCGGCCACTGTCAAACTCAAAGACCCCGGGCGAGATTTCCAGATCCGGGCCCTGGGCCTGCACCAGAATGGTGGAGTTGGCGACCATATTGCCGAGGGTGAAGGTCGGCGTGAAGTCCTTGGTGACATTGTCGCTGTCGCTGACCCCTGTGTCCGAGGCGGCATTCAAGTCAATCGTTGGTTGGGTTGACGGCACCCGCTCAACTCTGACCCCTCTGGTGTGCATCAGGTTTGCCTGCACTATGTAGCCGGTGCCGCCCTCTATGGACAGGATGATGCTGCCGAACGGGTCGCTGCCGCCGGTGACCACATCAAAGCTCTGGTCGCGGGTGCCGGCCGGGAAGACGACTGTCGCCGGTGGCGTGGTTGCCAGTATGTCGGCGGTGGTGGAGTAGGACACATTGACGGTCTTCGCCGAGCGCAGCCCGATGTTGACATTCAGGGTGAAGGTGATGGTCTCGCCCTTGATGACACTGTCCGGGGCGGCGATGTTGACGCCGGGCGGGCGGTTGCCGGGGCGGTTGCGCTCGTCGTCGCGCATCGTGTAGGTGAGGGTATTGACCCCGCTCATGTTGTTGGCGGTGATGCCGGATTCGGGGGTGATGTAGTCATCGGTCGGCACCAGCGTGGCGGTGATAGTGCAGTTGCCGCGCCAGACATCGTCCTGGGCCGGGATGATGTCAACAAAAAAACCGGTGGCGCTGCTAAACGCCACCGTCTCAGGTGCACTAAACAAACAACCGATGTCGCCACGCAGGAGTTCACCCGTGCGGGGGACGCGGGATACCTCGTAGCTGAGTTTGATCTCCGTGCCGATGGGCGGCGAGCCGCCCATGCTGCCGAGCGGGGCGCTGCCGCCGACAATCTGCAAGCGGAAGTTCTGCCGCGGGTCGGGCATGCCTTCCGGCATGCTCATCGCGCTGGCGGCAATCAGATAGACCTCTTCCGGTCTGGCCAGGACGGCTGCGTCCACGGCAATCAGCACCGGGGGGGCGGCGGGGCTGTTGTTGCCGGCTGTGTCGGCGATGGCGCCGGTGGCGATGGCAATAATCGCGGTGAACGGGTTGCGCTTGGCGCCGGCGTTGAAAGTCATCGTGTAGTTGTTGCTGTTTGCCACCCGCGCCAGATTGGACAGGGTACCGGCACCGGCGGGCGTTACGCTGAAGTCGGCGGCCAGCACCAGGCCGGTGGTGTCTTCGCTGATGTTGACAGTAATAGTGGTGGCGCCACCGGCGACAAGGCTTGCCGTTGAACCGGCGGCCAGGTTCAGCGCATTGGCGAGGGTGAGGCGCGGCCGCACTGTGTCAAGGTTGATGGTCAGGCTGCCGGGCTCGGAGGTGCCGCCGTCTGTTGACTGGGTGGCGGTGATGGTCCAGTCGCCGTCAGTGGGCAGGGCGCAGGCCGTCTGGTTGCCGGCGGTCTGCCCGCCGCCGGCCGCGAACCGGTCGCAGTTGCCGCCGAGGCCGGGGTTGCCGAAGGCCACGGAGACGGCGGTGGCGGTGCTGCCGGGGACTATCAGCGTCTTTCTGTAACCGCCGCCGTCCGGGCCGGTGGCCTCAACGGTAACAGTCGCTCTGGTATCAAGGTCGCTAATCAGGAAGGCAGGCTGATTGTCGCCGGTGATGTTGTCCGCCGGGTCTCTGCCCGTGTCCGAGGCGGCCAGCAGGTCTATGGTCGGGACGCCCGGCGGCGGGCGCACGATATTCACCAGCCCGCCGACGCGCAGGTTGCCGACGCCGTTCTCGTCAAGGAAGGCATCCGGCGCGACGAGGACCACGGCCAGACCCAGCTGGGTGGCGGTGAAGGTGGCCGTGAATTCCAGATCCGGATGCACCGGCGTGACGAAGTTGGTCAGCACGCCCCGCCCCGGGTTGGCGATGCTGCTGCTGATGATGACATCATCAATGGTGAAGCCGAGGATACGCTTGCTGGCGATCATCCTGACGGTGGTGCTCTCCCCTACCCGCAGCCGGTCATTGTCAAACTTGATCAGCACGGACGGCATTCCCGGCGCGGCGATGATGCCGGTGGCGACTGATACGCCGCGCTCAAAGGTCGCCCGTTGCAGGTTGCTCAGCAACAGGCTGAAGCCCTCGGCGGGTTCGGCGCGGTTGTCATTCAGCACCGAGACAGTCAGGGTCTTCTGGTTCTCGCCCGGGACAAAGGTCAGCGTGCCGCCAATGCCCGTGTAGTCGCTGCCCGCCGTCGCCCGCGCACCGGCGGTGGTGCCGGCTATGCCGTCGGAGGTGGCGTAGTCAACGGTGATGGTGTAGTTGGACGCGTGCAGCGAGTCCGTATCGCGCAGTTCCAGCACGAATTCCAGCGAGTCGCCGCCCGCCTGCTCGTCCGCCGGGCGTAGCGGCTCGGTCAGGCGCAGGCGCGGCTGGGCGTCGCCATCTACGATGGTAACGGCGGTGCCGGCCGGGCGGCCTATGTCGTAGCCGCTACCGGCCTGAACGGTGGCGGTGATGATGCCGTTGGGTTCGTCCAGATCGTCATCAACCACCGCCAGCGTCAGGTCGTAGCCGTTGCCGGTTACCGGCAGCCTGATGGTTCTGGGGAAGGTGCCGACTATATAGTCGCCGCCGGTGGCCTCAAGCAGCAGCAGCACGGTGAGCGGGTCGTCGCTGGGGATAGGCAGGGTGGAGGCGATGCGGAAGGCCAGATCGCGGTCTTCGGTAATGGCGTTGTCTATGATACCCGGCGCCGACGAGACGCTGATGGCCGGGACGCTGGCCTCGTCATTCCTGATGATCAGGGTGGCGACGGGCTGGCTGCCGAGGTCGTACTGGCGCACCCCGGGATTGGCGCGGCGCGGGTCGGACAGGTCATCATCGCGCAGCGTTACCACATAGCGGCCATCGCGGCCCGGCTGGTCATCGTCAAAGGCCGTCACGCTGACCCGATGCACGGTGGCGACGCCGTCTGTGGCGAAGGTGGTGCGCACCGCGCCGGTGACATGCGCCGGTATGTAGCCGCTCACCTGCTCGCCTGTGTAGTAGATTTGCACGGCAAGGTTCGGCGAGTCCGGGGGCGTGTTGAAGCGGAACACTGTGTCAAACGTGCTGCCCTCGTCCACCTCGGTAACCGTGCTGCCGCCTACCTCAAACGAGACCGACACGGCCGGCAGGGACGCATCGCCGGTATTGGCGTTGATAATGCCGGCGGCCGTGAACGCGGGGCCACCACTGCTAACCGACAGGAGAAAGTATTCGGCCGGCTCGGTCAGTTCGTCTGTCATCGTGGTAACGGTGAGGGTGGCGGTGCGCTGGCCAACCGGCATCATCAAGGTGCGCGGGCCGCGGTGCGCCGGGATCAGGTCCGCCGCTATCGCCGTGGGCCCGCCGGTGAACACCGGCTGGTACACATAAGTAACGCTGGCGAAATTGGTGCTTTCCACCGTGCGGGTGAGGACAAACAACAGATCCTCGCCCTCATCGGCGGCGGCCTCGGCCACCAGCGGTCTTTCATCGCTGACAATCACCACGCTGGAACTGCGCTGGCTGCCGACCCGGTAGCCGCTGCCCGCCTCCACCCGCAGTGTCACACTGCCGTTCTGCTCGGCGGCGTCTGTGTCCTCGGTGGTGATGGAGAAGAGGTGGTTGGCGACATTGGCCGGAATGACGACTGCCGCCGGCGGGCGGCGGTCAGGGTCGTTCGGCAGGATAAAGGCGCCGGTATGGGTGAAGGACAGATTGACCGTCAGTTCGGTCTCCGGCTGGGGGTTGGCGTTCAGCGTGAAGCGCGGCTGCTGACCCTCGGTAACCTCGGAATCCAGCGCGCCGATGTTGATGACCGGCGTGCCCAGCGCCTCCACGAGGATATCCCGGAAACCGGCGACATTGTTGTTGCCGGCGATGTCGGTAACCTCCCCTGCGGCAAGGCTGATGGTAACGCTGATGGCGGTGCGGCGGGCGGCGGCGGTGAACAGCACCGTATAGTCAGTGCCGCTCGCCAGTGGCGTGAACTCTGACAAGGTGCCGCCGTCCGCCGGGCTGAGGCTGATGTTGCCCACTGTCAGCGCGGTGGCACTGGCCTCGCTGAGGCTGACGGTAATAGTGGTGGCGCCACCGGCGGCCAGGCTGCTGTTGCCCGAGGCCAGACGGACAGTCGGCGCTATGGCGTCAATGCTGATGGCGAGGCTGCCGAGGGCGGACGAGCCACCGGCGTTCACCTGCACGGCGGTGATGCCCCAGCCGCCGTCCGCCAGTTCGCAGTTGGTCACATCGTCATCGGTCAGGCCGACCGAGGCGCTGATGATGTCGCAGGTGCC
>JBPCXV010000036.1:0-5617 GCA_051008235.1 Pseudohongiellaceae bacterium
TTGGCGTTTGAAGGTGGTGCGGCATTGGCAACCGGGGATATTAATCATCTGGGCGGAATTGGTCGCACGATGGGACAATGGATTGCGCCGGGAAACTATGCCACAGAGCAACAGCAAGATTTGGGACAATGGTGGCATAAAGGCGCAAAGGAGTTAGACCCCAGATTCCGTGCGATGGTTGAAAAAGTTGCCAATAGTGAAAACCCGAAAGAAACGCTTGCCGGAATGCCTGCCGGATTCAGAGATGTGTATAACTCCATCAGCGAACGGATAGGCACGGAATTGCGTTTTGCGCCGCTGGCGGATAAATGGGTGCAGGAAGCGGCAAAACAACGCCAATATCAAGGTGCATGGGCTATGGCTAACCCGGCAGCACTCAGTCCCTTCAGTTGGGCAAAGCATGGGATAAGACATTCATTGAAAGATAATGCGCTTCCTGTTGGCGGTGGTTTTGCCGGTGGTGCTTATGCGGGGGCTGATGAAGAGAATAGACATGATGCTGACGCACGAGAGATGTGGGCTGGTATTGGCGGAATTGCGGGGATGTCACCGAGATTATTGGGTAATCAAATAGCGAAAAAAGTTGCCAAGACGGGGACAAAAATCGGCGAGAAAGCCGTGGAAACTGCGTTAAGCACAGGGTCTGTTGCTGATATGGTTCCGCCGCAATGGTTGCGGGAAATGCCCGCCGTAGGAAGGGCTAATACTAATCCGGATTTCCCCGAACAACTATTGCCCCAGATGGATGAAATGACTGACGCAAACCGAGCGAGAGTTATAGAGGCAACCCGAGAAGCACAAAGTGGTGTCGCTACCGCTATCCCCAATTATGCGCAAGGCGGACGGTTGGATACCTTGCCGTCGCCCAATGCGGCAATGCAAGGTGAGTCGGGTATGAAAATGTTGCAAGAAGTATTGACTGATGCGCGTAAAGTGGAAGAAGGACGACTGGGTGGGCAATATGCCGCAATGAGAGAGCATCCAAACTGGGATGGCGGCACCTTTGATTATGATAGTTTTTCTGATGAGGTGCTTGATATTGTCAGAAAGGTGGAAGATAAACCGGCGGCGACAGCGGGAGAGTTGGCACAAGACCCTGTTATCAATGAAATGCTTGGCATATTGAAGGGTGCTAAACAGAGTCGGGCTGGTCTTAGCGGTGATGCTTTGACGGCGGCGAATGCGCGGATAAAGGCGGCGGGGGATACGGCGTATCAAAAACATCTATCCACACACGGCTATGTTGAAGGTAATCCCGCTGATATCAATGTTGCGAATAAAAATAGAGTGATTAAGAAACAAGCGGAAGATGCAAGAATGGCGGCAGAGAAGGCGGCGGAAGGTAAGATTGGTGCGGGGACTTCCGGAAGTTTGGCAAGTCAGCGGCGGAAACTTGCTAAAATGAATTTGAGTGGAAGTTATCGGGAGTTACGAAAACAGATTGATGCTGCTATCGCACGGCAATTGGAAGGTGTGATGGGTCCTGATTTGTGGAAACAATACAGCAAAAATACCGATGAATATTCTGATTTTGGCGATACATATGGCAAATCTAATTCTCTGGTGCATCGGATTATCAATGCCAAAGGTGATTTTGCGGATATCATAAAAGATTTGGTGCCGAGTGCCGGTAATCACGGCAAAGCCATAGAACATTATAGAAAAATCGTCCCCGCTTTGGAGAAGGCGCGAATGTTTGGTGGTAAGCCAGAGGCGGCACAGCAGTTTGCCGCGAGGGTTGTCGCAGAGCAGATGTCGGCGCGGGAAGCGGCAAAGTTGTATTCCCAATGGGATGGCGTTGCCGGTAAAATGGACAATGGCAAAGCGTTTTGGGAAGCCATCGGTAATCGTGCCGTGCGCGGGTTTCTTGGTTTGGCGAAAGGTGCTGGTGGGAATAAAGGGAAAGGGGTAGCCCCAGTGGAAGGGGCGGCACAACAGTTAGCGGGAATGTCGGCAGAACAGTTGGCTAAACTGCGCACACGGGCTATAAAACTAAATGGCGGTGATGTCAAAGCGGTGGATGGGGTTATGCAATCGGCTTATGTGCGAGCGCATATGGGCGATGTTTTGGCGGCGGTTAAGCGCGGAGATACCAAAAGCGACAATTCGGCTTTGCGTATATCGGAAGCATTACACCGATTGCTTGGCACAGGCGACAAGGCAGCGGCAGAAAAGTTTGATATGCTTTTCCCACGGGGGGCAGATGGATTCTCGCAACGCGATTTGTTTCAGACAATGGCTAATGTGGTTGATGGCGGGCTTGTGGTAAGAAGAGGTGATTCCGCCGCCGCCCCGTTTAGAAAAACAGGGTTGGAAAAGAATGCAAATGAATTGGCGACAGTTGTTAATACGGCAATACGCCCTATTTATTTCCCAATTGCGCCGCATACCGTTGTTGCTCAACTCGGCGCGAGATTTGTTAAGATATTGACGAGCGGGGCGCGACAACAGGCAATTGCCGATGCTTTGGTGCGCAAAGTAATCGCAGGGGATAAAAAAACGAAGAATCTGCTACGCGATATATGGTCGGCGGCAAAAGGCAATCATCCATCGCATCCGTTTATTCGGCGGGCTTATATTGGATTAATACAAGGGGAAGACCCGGAGTATGCTGATGCTTTGAGGGAATCTATGGTAAAATACAACGAAACCAACAAAGACAACAAAGCGGAGAGCGATGATGAGTAATAAGGGTCCATTGATTTATGTGCCGGGCAAGTTTGCCGGTGTTGATTCCTATTCGTCCGGCGATGCCTTTCGCGCCCCTAACTTTCGCAAGCCGGGTAATGCGCCTGAACAACTGGGGGCGAGATGGGATATTGTGTCGGATGCGCGGACGAGAGACGGCGGTCGCGGTCTGTCATGGGAAGGGGTTCTTGGCATATCCGTCAATTCCGCTGACGGGATGAACGGGGATAAGTCGGAGATGTCCGTTTTCTTTCGGCATATCAAAACGGGGAATTGGGGTTGTGTTGTGGAAGGGCGGGCTTTGTTTTTGTTTGCCTTTGCCGAGTATTCCACCCGGGCTTATGGCAACCGGCTGGACGAGTTTATGTATAAATCGCTTGCGCTTGCGGGGTTGGATAGCGGGCGCGGAGAGCGAAAGCGGTTTGTGCGGGCATCGGAGATGATATTCCAAGATATATTCCACACTCTCAACGATGAGAATGCCAAGCAAGAAGTTATATGTGCTATCGGGCGGGCGATGGAAGATGCCGGGGTTGGCAACGGGAATATTGACCGTGCGGATGTGATTGACTTGCAAACCGGCGAAAAGAAAGTTTATGCCGAAGGGCTTGACGGCAGGATTAGCATTAGACCCGCATGAAGAATGAAACCGCCAGCGGCAATGCAATGTTTGCTGACAACAAGATGAGAATGCCGGTATTCAACGAGGGCGGATTGTTGGATATGGAGTGGTTGGAAAGGCATAAGGGTTGGATACGCACCGAGCGGCAGGACAGGATGGAAAGTGATGCCGCCCGCAAACGCGATGAAAACTATATTGACGGCATCTATGAAGATGATTCTAACTTTGAGGATGATTACATCGCCAATATCAAAATAAACCGGCTATCGCCGTATGTTAATTTTGTCGCCGGTGAGATGACAAAACGCGCTCTTTATCCAGAGATTTTTGCGCTTGGCGGTGATGCGAATGAAGATTTTTTTGCGCTGATGAAGTTGCGGGATTTGCAGAGTAGGGCTTTGATTACCGCCAGCGAGTTTCATAGCCAGAGGTCTGCTGCTATTGTTGATGCCTTGTCATCCGGCGATGGATGGGTTCGGTATGGGTTGCGTCCAAAGCCGGGCGGCGGCGTGAAAATCTTTGCCAAGCATGAGCGATGGGATAGAATTATTTATGATGCGCAGGGGGTTGAAAGCACCGGTGCTATCCAGCGGTGTAAGTTTATCGCCCATTTTTCTTTGATTGACAAGATGGAGTTTATATCTCTGTATCCCGACTTTGCGGATGAGGCGGAATCTTGTGCGCGGGCAGCCCCGCGGGGAGATAAAACGCCGCTTGACCCCGAAAACGGTTATGAATACTTTCCGCTTGCTGATTCTTATAACGAGATGGGCGAGTTGGATTATGTCGTTTATGGCGTTATGTTTTTCCGCGACCCCGAAACGCGGGAGATATGGAAGTATCCTTTTCTAACCGACCGCGGGGTGACCAAGATGACGCAACTCGCGCCGCTGACGAGACCATATAGCCACCATCATTATCCATTTTTGCGGTGGGTTTCGGCGCAGTATCAGCAAAGCCGGTATCCGTATTCGCCCTTGCGACACAAGGTGGATATTGAAAGATACAACCAACAACTTCTCCGCGGCATCGCGCGGAAGATTGGTGCGAAATCCACTATTATGGAAGAGGGGGCTATACCGGAAGGATTGTTTGGCGAGAGAAAGTTGTCTTTGGGGCAGTTTGCCGAATACATACGGAATGAAAACGAAAAAGCAGTGTCGGTGACTATTGTCGGCGATGGGGCTTTGCAAGGCGGTAAAATCAAAACTACCGATGGCAGCAGTGAAGCGAATCAATATGCGAATTTGTTGCAGATTATGATGAGTTTTGAGTCACTTTCGGGCGGTGCGCCGCATCCGTCCCTGACCGGTGGCGGCGGGACGCATTCTGCCGTTGCGTTGCGCGAGCATGCGGACAATGCGATTATGGGACAACGGATGCTGTTTGAGACAGACAAAGAGCAACTGAAAATCGCCGGAAAGATGAATCTTTATTTCATTGAAGATTACGAAGAGCATCTGCCGCTTTTGGCATTTATGGACGAAGATGGCGAGCAAAAATATTTGCGTGATGAACTGACGCAAAGCGACCCAATGCAAATGCGCCGGTTGCGGGATATGATTACGGATATCGGCGTTTCTGTCAAAGTTGTTGAGCGGTCGCCGGATATGGCAACGGAAGTTTTGCCGGTTGTTTTGGAAACGCTGAAAGGCAGTGCGGGGAATGAGCAGTTGGTTGCTATTACCGCCATTGCCGCATTTAAGAAAATTGGCTGGTCATCGGGGCTTGTTGAAGCACTTACCGAGGGATATTTGCGGGCGGGTGTGGATATACCTGATAAATATTTGTCAATGCGGTTGCGGGAAGAGAAGAAAAAGATAATGGAAAACCGCGAGAAACAACAAGCAAAGCGGGAGAAAGTGGAAGATGCCGGGATTCAGGCGGAACTCCGCAAACTGCGTAGCGAGTCGGAAAAAAATGAAACAGGTGCCGACCTCAATGTTGCCAAAGGTGTTGAAGCCATCGCGAGTGCGCAGGAAAAAGTGGCGGGCGGCGGTGAAAATGCTGATGCTATGAATGGCGATATCAGCAAGATGACTATCGGGGATATGATTGCGCTTATTGGCAAGTTGTCCGAGGATAACAAGCAACTGATGGCTGATGCAAAAATGCAAGGACAGGCGAGACAACCGCCGCCCGCTGATGGCGATGTTTTGCCTAATGCCGTCCCCGCTGATGGGGCGGGGGTATAATGAATAAAGTTTTTGGTCTTATGACGGCGTCGCCTGTCATTGGGCTTTATGCAAACATCTCAATGGCAGATGCCGGGAGGAGAACATGAGCGACACGAAAACCATACAAGAC
>JBPCXV010000037.1:0-7062 GCA_051008235.1 Pseudohongiellaceae bacterium
GCCGAGGCGGGGGTGTCGTCCGCTGTGGCGTAGTCAAGCGTGACGGTGGCGGTGGAGGACGGGGTTAGTGTCACTACAAAGTCCAGCGTGGCGTTATCGGCTTCGGTGACGCTGGCATCGGCGATGGCGATGGTGGGCACTTCAGTATCAGTAATAGTGCCTGTAACGAATTCTATGACATCGGGCGTGTCGTCGTTGTCTGTGTCAACGAGCAGGCCGTTCTCAAGCTTGTTCAGGGCTGGACCCTCCTCGGGGATGAAGGCCAGACGGAAGGTTTCGGGCGGCTCCATGTCATCTGTGTCTTTAAGTATGCCCACCGTGACGGTGTGCATGGTGGTGCTGGAGGCGGCGGCGGTTATGGCGAGTGGGCGGCCTCGGCCCGGGCGGCCCACGATGGCGGTGTAGTCGACACCTGCGGTGGCCGGGTTGGTAGCCATTGGGTCGTCTGTCGTCCGGTAATACAGGAAGGCTGTGACTGCGTCATCGGTCGGGTTGGTCAGGGTTAGCACGAACGCCATCTGGCTGCCGCCAGTTACTTCGGCAGCGCTGGCATCGGTGGCGGTGAGTGTTGCCACGCTTAAGGCGGTCGGGTCGGTGCCGGTTATCGGTGCCGGGTCGTCATTGTCATCCACCAGCAGCCGGGCACGGTCGGAGTTGGCTTCGTAACCGGTGCCGTCCAGTACCATGGCGTAGATGCTGCCGTCGGGTTCGTCCAGCATGTCGTCATGCAGCGCGGCGGCGAAGGTGGCGCTGGTGGCCGATGCACCGATGGTGATGGTCAGGGTGGTGGCGGTCGCGTCGGCGGCCAGGGTGATGGATGTCCCGGTGCCCAGGTCAAAGACGCTGTCGTGCAGGAAGTTGTAGCCTGCCCCGCCGTTGGTAATCTCCACCTCAACCGACAGGGCGGCGGGCGGCGGGGTGGTGGCGGTGATGCTGAACACGGCGCTCTCGCCTTCTATTATGCCTAACGGGACTACTGCCACGCTGACGCTGATGTCATCATTGTCGCTTACGGCAACGGTGGCGGTGGCGGGGGTGCCCAGGGTGTAGTTAGCAGCGTCAGGCGTTATGCTGGCCGTGATGCTACCGTCTGGCTCGTCGTTGCTATCATCATCGGTGGCTACTGTCAGGACGGCGGTGGTGGTGTTTTCGGCGATGGTTACCGAGGCGGGCGGGGTGCCATCGATGAAGCTGCCGTCTTGCGCGGTGTCTACATTAACTACCAGAGTCTCGCCGGTGGCCGGCGCCGTGTTAGTGGTGATGGTGAAGGTGGCATCATCGCCCTCTTCCACACTGGTCTCATCGGCGGCGATGGTGACGGTGACTGCGGAGGCGTCGTCATCGGTTACGATGACAGTTGCGCTGGCGGGTGTGCCCAGATTGTAGTCGGCGCTGTCCAGCACGGTGATGATGATGCTGCCGTCTGCCTCGGGTATGTCATCGTCATCCAGCGCGTTGGTGAACGTGAAGGGGTGGCTGCTCGTGTTCATCGGGATAGTCAGGGTCAGCAACAGCGGCGGTGTGCCTTGCAGGAAGTTGCTGCCCGGGGCATTGTCAAGGCTCACGGAGACCATCAGGGGAGTATTCAGTCTAATGCTGGGCCTGAGCGCGAACTGGGGTGGACTACCGTCCTCGGGGACGATGACATCAACAACGCTGCTGCTGCCGTCCGGGAGGGTAACAGTAGTCGTGGCGGCGAATATGCTAACCATCGTCTGGTCATTGTCATCAATCGTGCCCCCGGCGGTGGCCATGCCAACGGATGCGTTGGTTGCGCTGAGGATAATCAGGGACAAGGTCTCGTTCGTCTCGTCTATCGCATCATCAACGATAGGCACGGTTACTGTCTGTACGAGGGCGAAGTTGGTGCTGCCGGGGTCAAAGACCAGCGTGCCTATTTGTGCTTCGTAGTCAGCCGGGGCACTGGCCGTGCCATCACTCGTCTGGTAAGACACCCGCACGATGAGTTCGGGTTTCTTGTCGAGACTGATGCTGAAGCGGATGGCATCCCCGTCCTCAGGAACATTGGCCGGGGCGACAGTGCCAGCAGTGACTACAGGCCGCTCTGTGCCATCAAGGACGACGACTTCGGCACTGATTGGCGCGCCGAGATCGTAGCCGGTGCCGGTTTGCAGGGTGGTGGTAATGATGCTGTTCGGGTCAGCCATAACATTTGAGGTGGTGGCAACGGGTAGCTCAACGGAGGACTCGTTGAACAGAATAACCGCCATGGTCGGCGGCGGCGGGTCAATGAAGGAGCCCCCTGTTTCAACGACACTCACACCCACCGTCAGGGCGGCGGTTTGGATGGAGGTAGCGGTAATGGTGAACAGTGCCGGCTCGCCTTCGTTCACCGTATCAGCTACTGGCGTGATGTCGATGATTGGGAGGTCATTGTCTCTAAACATAACCACGGCGGAGTTGTCGGGGGTGTTGGCAGTCAAATAGTCGCCGCGCTCGCTGGTGACGAGGGTGGCGGTGATGATGCCATGGTTTTCGTCACTGTCGTCGTCTACTGTATTCACAGTCAGCGTGACCGTGCTCTGGTTGGGCAACAGGCGCAGGGACAAGCGGGGTGCGCTACCCGGGGGGCGGTATTCGCCCTGTAGGGGCACCAGCGTCTGGCTTATCTCATCCAGAACCATCAGCACCTCACGCATAGCATTCACCTGCACCTGGCCCACATCCACCTGCACGATAATACCGTCGGAGTCGGGCCGCGTGACCGACGAGGTCAGGATGAATACTGCGGGTTCGCCCTCGGTAATGGATGTGGTAGCGGCGGCGATGCTGATGATCGGCACCTCGTCATCGTGGATGTCGCCGCGGGCCTGGTCGTTGTTCACGGTCAGGTTGGTTGGCATCGGGTCGCTGAGCACCAGATAGAGGCTTTCAACTGGCTCGACAACTGCGTCGTCAAGCACGGCCACGGTGATGGTTTGGCGGGTCTCGCCGATGGCGAAGCTGACTTGTCGTGCGTTTATTGCGGTGTAGTCGCCGTCGGCGATAGTGGCAGTGCCGTCGCTGGTGCTGGCATCAACGGTGATTGCGGTCGGTGCCGGTCTGGACAGGGTCAGCACAAACTCCAGTGTGGCATCCGCGCCTTCGGTGGTGCTGGCACCGGCGAGGCTCAGGCTCAGGTTGCCGGGCAGGTCATCATCCGTTACGCCCACGCTGGCATTGGCAGTGGTTTCGCCGGGCGGGATGGTGAAGGTGTAAAGGCTGCCGGCTTGCAGCGTGGCAGTGATATTGCCGTTGGCTTCGTCAACATCATCATCAACGGTGGCGACAGACAAGGTTGCGGTGAGGCTGCTGGCGGTCAGCGTAACCGATGTGCTGTAGATGTCGTTGCTGATGTAAGTGAGTGCGGTGTTGCTAGCATCAATGAAGTCGCCTTGCTGGTTTACCATCAGGCCGACATTCAGCACCGCGTCCGGGGCCAGCATCAGCATGCCGAGGTTGGCGGTAATTTCAAACTCGGCCGGGGCGCCCTCGCCCACTGAAGCGGCGACGGGGCTGATCTCTACGGTGGCAAGGCCGTCGCCGGTGGCAGGGTCTCCGCTGATCACGCGCACAGTGGCGCTGCCCTGCCCGTCCCGGATGGCGTAGTCGTTGATGTTGTTGGGACTGTCAATCGTCAGGCGGATGAAACTGTCTGGCTCTATGACATCATCGGCGATGGTCGCCAGCGTCAGCGCCGCGGTGCGGTCGCCCCTCGCTATGGTCACCGTCGTCGGCGCGGCCTCGGTCAGATAGCCGCCCGGGTCCATGGCCGACAGGTTGATGGTTATCGCGTCATTAAGCCCGAAACCCGCTGGACGGTTCACCGAGAAGCGGAACACCGCATTTTCGCCTTCGCTTATCTCGCCGAAGGGCCGCACTATGCTGACAAGGCGCGGGTTGGTATCCTCAATGATGCCGATGGCCGAACTGCGGATGAACGGAACGGTGCTCGGCATTGGGTTGCGTAGCAGGACGGTGAAGCTTTCGGTGTCTTCACTGATCGCGTCGTCAGTGATGACCACTGGGATGCTGGCGGTAACCGGCGGGTTGACCTCCACAGTAACAGTGGTGCCGCCGGCCATCACGGTCATGGTGGTCGGGGAGGCGATGAGGGTCAGGGTGCCGCTGATAGCCGTGTAGTCCTCGCCGGCTATCGCCGTGCCATCAAGGGTGGTGTAGTCCACTGTTACCGTCATCGCCACGGTTGCACTGGCGGGAGTCAGGGAAACAATGAAATTCATCGTGCCGGTTGCTTCATTGCGCGAGACATCATCTATACGCAGTCCGGCACTGTCGGGTGGCAGGGCGGGCGCTTCATCATCGGCAATCACTACAACATCGGCGCTGGCCGTAGTGATGCCGTAGTCGGCGTGCGCCGTGATGGTGGCGGTGATGGTGCTGTTCGGCTCATCGGTGTCGTCATCATTGGTGGCGACATTGAATGTGGCCGTGCTTGCGCCCGGGTTGATGACGGCCAGCGTCGGCAGCGCCGAGGTGCGGATGACATCGCCGGTTTCGGAAACGCTTATGTTCACGGTCAGCCAGCTGTCCTGAAGGGCCGGGGTGCTGACGACAAAGGCGGCAAACTCGCCCTCGTCCACAGGGGTGTTGAGCGGGGCGATGCTGACCTGGGGAAGGTCGTTGTCCCGCACCTGCACAGTGGCGCTGTTGTTTGGTTCGGCGGCAACCCGGTAGCCGACGCTGGCTCCCAGGGTGGCGGTGATGCTGCCGCTTGGTTCGTCAAGGTCGTCATCGTCTATGGCAATGCTCAGGGTTGCGCTGGACTGGCCGGCGGTTATGGTGGCCGAGACGCTGCTGGCCCTGACGCCTGTGGCGACGCCAGTGAGGTAGTTGCCCGTCTGGAGCAGATCTACATTGACCATGATGTCAGTCGTGTGCGTGTCGCTATTGCCGGTGATGACGAAGAGCGCCGGCTGCTCGCCCTCAATGGCGATGACATCAACAGGGCCCATGCTGCCGTCCGGGAGAGTGGCAGTGGTCGTGGCGGCGGCTATGCTGAAGGTGATCTTGTCATCGTCGTCATCGGTGATGGTGCCGAGCCGCCCCTGCACGGGGGCGACATTCTTCTCGTCACTGAACAGCAGCCAGAAGGACTCATCGCCCTCGCCGGGGGTGTCGTCATCAACGATGGCGACGGTGACAGTCGCCACAGTGTCGCTTGCGTCAAACCTCAGGATGCCGGAGACGCCGATGAAGTCCTCTGCGTTGATTGCCGGCGATGGATCGTTGGGGAAAGTGGGCAAGCGGCCGCTACTGGTGGCGTAGCTCACCGACACAGGGAAAGTGGGCACTTTGTTCAGGGTCAGCACGAACTCCATGTTGCCATCGCCCTCGGAGGCGGTTGAGTTGGTGCCGCTCAGTTGCGGCAGGTCTTCCGAGACGAGGGCAAGGGTGCCGGCGTTGGCATCTATGGTGTAGGCGGCGTTGCTGCGAATGCTGACATCAGCAGTCGCGCCCTGACTGTTGCCGATGGAGCTCGTTTCAACAGTCACCACCAAGGAGGCCTGGCCTGCGGGGATGGTTGCCGTGCCCCTGTACTCTGAACCGTTGTTGTTACCCATACCAAGGATGTCGCGAGCACTTGGAACCGAGAAGGACGGGAATACAGGATTCCCGACATCTCTCCTATGCAGCATATCCACCTCAAAGGCCATCGACTGCACCGGCGAAACCTCAAGCACATAAACAATGTCATTGCCTTCCAGTATGGTGGTGTTGCCTGCGCGGATGCTCACCACAGGCAAGTCATCATTCGCTACCTGCACCTCAACACTGTTGTTCGGCGCGGTGGCGGGTAAATAGTTTCTGCCATCCAGCACACGCTGAACAGTTGCGCTGAAGCTGGTGTCCATCTCTTGCAGCATGTTTTCACTCAGCGCGATCGTGAACATCACGGTTGTCTCGCCTGCGGGCAGGTTTATCTCCAGCGTGTATTCGCTGCCCAAGACGCGGCTGGTCGGGTCAGCAGGTGTCAGGGGCGGGTTGCTGGCCGCCGCATCAAGGATGCCAATCGCCCGGCCGTTGCGGCGGCTTTCCAGCAGATTGACCAGCACCGGAGTGTCCGCGCTGCTGTGGGCGGTGCCAGCGGCGGTGCCGGCGGTGAGGGTGAAGACCACCGGGTCGCCTTCGTTCACGCTGGTGCTGTCCGCGCTGATGCTGCTGTTGACGTCGTTGTCCAGAATGGTGGCGGTTACGGTGGCCTCGGCAGTGCCGTCGGCAAACTCAATCTCCTGCGGCATGGCTGTGCTGTAGAGGCGCAGGGTGAAGATTTCATTCGGCTCGTCAATCTGGTCGTTGCGCTGGCCGATGCGGATGGTTTTTGCCGTCTCACTCGGGCCGAAGTGCAGGTTCACAGAGCCCACCGGGCCGCCGTATTCATCGCTACTGGCGTGGCCATCGCCTGTGCCGTTGCTGGTCGTGTAGAGGAAGCTGGTGACCTTGCCGGTGGGTGCCGACAGGGTAACCTCAAAGAATATCGGTGCGCCCTCTTCCACCATGACATTGTTGATGGTTACCAGCGGCAGTTGCGCGCCGTTGTCTTCCACTATGACCGAGGCGACAGAGGGTGAACCAATTCTGTAGGTGGTGTCGGTTTGCAGGCCGGCGATAATTGCGCCGTCGGCTTCAAAAGTCATATCGCCCGTTGTGGCTACCGTGAGTGTGGCGGTGCTGCTGCTGGCGGCGATGGTTGCTTGCGCGGTGAAGTTGTCGCCGACAGCGGTCAGACCCGCGGCGCTGCCGTCAATGAAGTCGCCTTGCTGGCTTAGCAGCAGGTTCACTGCCAGTGCGCTGCTCATGGATGTGGATGAAGTGATGGCGAAGACCACCGGCTCGCTTTCGGTAACCGGGCCTGTGCTGACTGCGACGATGGTCACGGCAGGCGTAGCGGCCTCGTTGTCATTAACTGTTACATCAACACTGTCGTTGGCGGCGTCCGGGGTGTAGCCGTTGCCGGTTGCCACGGTGGCTTGTATGGTGCCGGTGGCATCCACGAAGCGGTCGTCTTCGGTTTGGACACGGAAGCTGGCGGTGTTGCGG
>JBPCXV010000038.1:0-97439 GCA_051008235.1 Pseudohongiellaceae bacterium
GGGGTGGGGTAAGGCCGTGCAGCACCATGCAGTGGCAGGATAGCCACTGCTGAGCCTACAGGGATGTATTCATGGCGTGTGCGGCACGGCCTTACCCCGCCCCCGCCCGGACTCAAAAAAGACTGCGGACGCTCCTAGTCAAGAGCACTAGCCGGCCAGGTAGGCGCTCTATCTCGCACCGTAATTGCCCGCATGCCCTTATAAACAAACTTCTGCACCCTGGACCCCTCATAGGTCTCAGTAGTGAAGATATTGCCCTCAGAGTCCGTAACAATGCTATGCGGCGCATAGAATGTGCCCGGTTGGCGACCGCCCTGTCCGAAGGTGTAGAGCACCTCCATGGACTCGCGGTCAATGACCGAGATTTTGAAGTTCTGGCCATCGGCGAGGTAGATGAACTCCTGCTCCGGGTCCTGTGAAAAGGCGATGTCCCAGGTAGAGCCCTGATTCAAGGTTTCCGGGTAATACACCACTTCCCGCACAAAAGTGCCATCAGTGCGAAATACCTGCACCCGATCAGCACCCCGGTCGCACACATAAACCAGACCGTCATTGGAAGGCTCAGCGCAGTGTACCGGGCCGCGGAATTGTTGTGGCCCAGGCTGGCCCGGGGTATAGGTTACATCAGTGCTGTCATCAGGCCTGTTGCCATAGGCACCCCAATAGCGCTTGAAGGCACCGGTGGACATATCCACCACTGCCACGCGGCGGTGGGTGTAGCCATCGGCGAAGTAGGCCTCGTTGGCATCCACATCAAAGGCGATTTCTGCCACCCGGCCATAGTGAGTCTCGCTGTTGCTGTCGCGGAGTTCGCCGGGGATGCCGACCGTGCGGATGTAGTTGCCATCACGGGTAAACACCAGCACATGGCTGTCGCCGCCGCCGTTGCCGCCTATCCACACATTCCCGTTGGGCGCCACTTCAACACCGTGGTTGGAGGCCGGCCAGACATAAGGCGCGTCCGGGTCCGGGCCGCCCCAGCCGTTGACCACATTGCCCGCCGGGTCAAATTCAAGGATTGGCGGAGCCGGCTGGCAGCATTCGGCAACGCCGCCGGTCAGGCCGATTTCCGTATTGCCGCCGAACTGGGATTCGTCATTGCGATGCACCACGAACACATGGTCGCGCTCGTCCACATCCACGCCGATGGTATTGCCCATCGCCCACATATTGGGCAGGGGGCGCGGCCAGAAAGGGTCAACCTCAAAATGGGGCGCCATTTCGCCGCCCCGTTGCGCCTGCGCCGAATTTTGCAGGGTGGCTTGACTGAAGCCCAGCACAATCAGGACAACCACTACGGCGGCCCCTGCTAACAGTTTGATATTGCTCATTATAATACACTCCTCGTAGTCTCTTGGGTGGTTTCAAATCGGTCGCTGGTGCGGGATGCCACGCCCCTCTTAGCTTTGCGGCTTCACAGCTTCACAGCGCTATCACAGCCCTGTCAAAGCCCTGTTACAGCGCTCTTGCGGCTCTCTTGCCGCCGCCGGGGGTGCCGGGTTTCACCACAGCAGTAATGCCGATGATAACAGCCTCACAGGAAAATCCAACAAAAAGGCGATTTTTATTCCGGCGCCGGGTATGGAATAGACTTGCCTGTTTATATTAAGTAATATGGGAACCCCAGCGTTGAGGATTGCACCGTGAGCACCATGTCCGCCCCCCCTCAGGAATTCCTGAGTATAAACTTTATCGTCCGCCTTAAACTGGTCAACAAGATCGGCTCCCTCGCCGACGTTACCCGCGCCATTGCCGATGCCGGCGGCGACCTCGGTGCCGTGGACCTGGTGCGCAGCACCGGCGATGAGACCATCAGAGATTTCTCAGTAGTCACCGAAAACGCCGAAACCTCCAAAGGCGTGCTGGATGCCGTGCGCTCTCTGGAAGTGGCGGAGTTTATCCACTACTCCGACCGCACCTTCCTGATTCACCTGGGCGGCAAAATAGAAATAGCCAACAAAGCCTCACTCAAATCACGGGACGACCTGTCCATGGTTTACACCCCCGGCGTAGCCCGCGTCTGCATGTCCATCCACCAGAACCCGCAGGCCGCCCTCAACCTCACCATCAAGAAAAACACCGTAGCAGTAGTCAGCGACGGCACCGCCGTGCTGGGTCTGGGCGACATCGGCCCACTCGCCGCAATGCCGGTGATGGAAGGCAAAGCCATGCTGTTCAAACATTTCGGCGAGGTGGATGCCTTCCCCATATGCCTGGACACCAAAGAAACCGATGAGATAGTGGCCGCCATCAAGGCAGTCGCCCCCACCTTCGGCGGCATCAACCTTGAAGACATCTCCGCACCCCGCTGCTTTGAAATAGAACAACGCCTGCAGGAAGAACTGGACATCCCGGTATTCCACGACGACCAGCACGGCACCGCCGTAGTCAGCACCGCCGCCCTCATCAACTCCCTCAAAGTGGTGGGCAAGAAACCGGAAGATTTAAAAATGGTAGTCATGGGCGCCGGTGCCGCCGGCACCGCCTGCTCCAAGATGGCCATGCTGCTGGGCGTGAAAAACATCGTCGGCTGCGACCGCCGCGGCGCCATCTACAAAGGCCGCGACGGCCTCAATCACGCCAAGCAATGGTTCGCCGAGAACACCAACCCGGACAAGGAGCGGGGCACACTAAGCGACATCATCAAGGGCGCGGATGTGTTCATCGGCGTCTCCGCCCCCGGCGTACTCACGGTGGACGACCTGAAACAAATGGCCCGCGACCCCATCGTCTTCGCCATGGCCAACCCCACACCGGAAATCATGCCGGATATCGCCATGCCCCACGTGGGCGTAATGGCCACCGGCCGCAGCGATTACCAAAACCAGATTAACAACGTGCTGTGCTTCCCCGGCATCTTCCGCGGCGCACTGGATTGCCAGGCCTCGGACATCACCGAAAACATGAAGATGGCGGCCGCCGAAGCCATCGCCACCACCATTGAAGACGCCCTGCTGCAACCGGACTATGTTGTGCCCAGCGTGTTTGATGCCAATGTGGTGCCGGCCGTAGCCCGCGCCGTAGCCAATGCAGCCCATGCCGATGGCGTAGCCCGCCGCGGCGCAATTGAAGACGACGAGGACGAGGACTTCCAGGCCTGATATTGCTTCCACCCCCCACCTACTGCAAAGGTGGCTCAGCAGGGCAACATTTGCCCGAGAGAATTAAATTTGCAGATCCCTTGCTTTACGGAAATTCCCACCTATTCTTGGAGTGTACCCAAAGGATTTTGTGCCTGTGAGAAAGCACCCCGAACTCGGCAAAAAGCTCCAGTTACTTTACACGCTCAGATTAAACCAGCAGATTAACAACGCTGCAGAATTATCTCGCGTCATCAAGATATCCCGCCAGGCAATTGGCAGCTGGGTAAAAGGCACTCCCACGCGCATCGGAGACAGAATCCCCGATGACAAGGTTGACAGAATCGCCCACATCTTCGGAGTAAGCACCTACTGGTTCACCCTGCCATACAGCCGCTTTGAATCAAAAGTCCTGGAGCAGCTTGAATCGCAGGATGAAGAGGCGGCACTGAACCCTGAAAAAATCTCCCTGTCGCTGATGCCACTCACCAGCCAGGTGCTGTGTGGGCGCGCGGCGGAACTTGAAGCGCTGGACAGGGCGTGGAGTTCAGCAGATGTTAATGTGATGCAGGTAGTTGGCTTTGGTGGCATGGGCAAAAGCGCCCTAATCAACAACTGGCTGGCGCAGATGAACAGGGACAATTACCGCGGTGCCTACCGGGTATATGCCTGGTCATTCGGCGGGCAATATTCAGATGAGCAGGATGAGCGCCGCGGTGCTAGCGAGAGCCGTGGTGCTAGCGAACGCCGTGGCGCTGATGAATGCTGCGACCCTGCCGAACGCCTCAGAGCCGAAAACAGCATGATAGAAAACACCCTGGAATGGTTCGGCGATTCAAACCCCACATCGGGCACTATCTGGTCAAAAGTAACCCGCCTTGCCGCACTGATAAGAGAAAAAAAGACCCTCTTCATTCTGGACGCCCTTGACCCCCTGCAATGCCCGCCCGGCCCGGGCAAGGTGCACAAAATAGCCAGCCAGTCCATCGCGCTGCTAATACGCGAACTGGCCACGGATATGCAGGGCCTGTGTCTCATCTCCAGCAGGCTGGAAATTGCCGACCTCATCCCCTATCTGGACGAGCGCGTGGACACCATCACTCTCGGCCCGCTGAATCAAAACACCAGTTCCGTGCTGCTAAGAGATCTGGGCATCAGCGCCAACAATACTTCCCTCAGGGAAGCCGCCAAAACCTGCGCCGGCCATCCCCTGAGCCTGACGGTGATGGCGGAACATCTGCTCATAGCCCATAACGGCAATTTGAACGGCTGCGAATGCCATGAATCAATAACGGGCAACAGGGAAAGCACAGAAAGCACCGAGCTTCGCGAGCGCATGGATGGCGTAGCACGCACCTACCTGTGCTGGTTCATAGGACAACCGGAAGAACAACTATTGTACTTGCTGAGCTTAAGCAACCGCGCCATCAACTTCGGCGAATTACTTGCCATAATTAAAGAAAAAGAGAAAGGCCTGACAGATCGCCTGTGCAACTTGAACAAGCTGCGCCTGCGAACCGCCCTAAACAAACTTGCAGAAAGCAGCCTGATTACACTGGAAACAAAAACCATAAACGAAAAAGGCCAGATTGATTGTCATCCAATGCTACGCTTTTGCATAAGCGCAATACTCAAACAAGAGCAGCCACAACTGTGGCAAAAAGCCCGCGAGCTTCTTGAGAAGCTGGAATTATAGTGTCGACCTGGCAGGAGGAATGGAATTTGCGTTCAGCTGCTTGAGAATGTCCGGCACACCACCTATTGGTGTTGCGTAACTCAATGGCGAATTTGTTCGTTGCTGGTGCTGCAATTCCTTAAGCTTCTTCTCCCCATTGTCGGTATAATACGCACCGTCAACAATAACAATTAAGACGACATTCTCATCGGTACATTGGTGAAACCGCTTCATTAGATTCAACATCTCTGTGTACTGACTATCCTGATTACCACCTTCCTCTTTTGTGTATTTGTGCATTGCATAGCAGGTGATGTTCCCTGTGGTCCATTGAAAGTCAAGTGATTTGCCCGGCACTTTTTGCCTGTCAAACTTCACAATGTTGCCATCAGATGTAATACCAATAGCCGAACGACCACTTGCTGGCAGCTTCTGAAAATTGTGAACATCATCCAATTCTTGTAACCAAACTGCTGCTATGTTCTCGTGAAGAGTTGTACGACGAGGTTCCTTGGCGAAATGAGCGGCAAACATAGCATCGCACTCTATTTTTTGGATGACTTCACTTTCGTCAAAATCAAAACGATCAATAAAAGTCGCTATCCTTTTCATTAATCTTGGTGCTTTATTTTTTACTTCAGTGAGCACTCCCCCATGTGCCTTTTTCCACAGTTCGCGCTCAATACTATCATAATCAGGTGGAAGCAGGGGATTAGGCATTCTCTATTACCGCACGCGCCAATTTCCAGTCCAGTCGTCTTCTGTATTTGCCATCACGCCGCAAACCCCTGTAACAAGTCATCAATATATCAGCAGTTTTTTCTCGAAAATCATCAATAAACTTGTTGTATCGGGTAATAGATATGCGGCCGGATACCGACAACTTGGTGATATGCCTGCAGTGGTGCTTCACCGCATAATCACTTAATTCACGCACATTACAGAAGCGGATGGATGCTTCTCGTGTGTTGTCCAACGCAATTAACCCCAAATTCCCGTCCGGGTCATTAAATATAATTTCGCGGCGACCGGTTGGTTGGGGCTTGTCGCGCTCCAGCTCTTCCAGTGTTCCTATGCGGTGATTACCCGAATATACCACCACCTTGCCTTGAGTCTGCGGTGCAAACATTGCCAGGCCAACAGGATGTACGGTATCAACGAACAGATTGGCCGTTAAAGATACAAACGAGCGCAATCGGTCCTGAAACAAACCGGCACGAATAAACGACTCCGGCACCAGGGCTGCCACATAGCCACAAGAATCAAGACAACGCTCCAAAGAGACTTTATAAAGGTCATCGTGATGAGTATCAGGAAATGGCAAACCGCGGAATGTTGCGCTATTGCGCGCCAACCATGGCGGGTTGGTAATGCATACATCAAACCCCCCGGGAAAGCTCTTCAGTGTATCCCTGCGCACAATACCTTTGGCCGCCGGTTCTATATCGTAAGCACGATACTCACCCAACAAACCCATATCAATTAGATGTTGTAACAAGCTGCCGCTTCCGGCAAATGGCTCCAGTACACGGCTGTCAGGCAGTTTTGCTTCAGTAGCCCATGACCTGAACGCCCGGTGTTTAAACGGGTTTTTAGCAGTAAAAAACCGGCCATTAATACGCTTGTTATCCAGACTCATTGAACAGCTCCGTATTGCGCTTTCAAAAAAGCCCGACATATTGCCGGGCTTTATTTGAAACGCGTGAAGATTTTATTCCGAACCGGACAGCGGCTGCTGCTTCGCCTCGCGCTCGGCCAGAATTGCTTTGTAACCCTCGTCGTCCAGATGGGTGATGGCAATCCAGGCGTGGGACATTTCGTCGCCGGTGCGGCTGCCGTCATAAACCCACTGATCCGGGTCCGGGTTGTTGGGGTTGTCAGCCGTGTTGTCATACCACTGCTTGATAACCAGCACTGCGCCGGTGGGCAGCAGCGGGGAGGCATCAGGCTCGTAGATATGGCTGTGATGCCAGGTGGCACTCCAGTTGGATATCTGGCTGATTTGTTCGGTGCGGCCGGTGGCAGGATAGAAAATTTCCAGCGAGGCGGCATTCATACGCAGATGGCCGTGGGGCTGGAAGCTGTCAATGCGAACCGGATGATCAAAGCTGTGGAAGCCCTGAGTCATGGTGTAGCCGTGAGGCGGGATAATCAACTCGCCGTTCTCGTAGCCATCACGCATTACATAGAGACGCAAGTCTTGCTTGTAAGGCTGTTCGCGCTCAATGTAATCCTCATCGTGGAACCACAGGCCGATTTCCACAACATTGTTCTCAATCATGGAACCGTTAGCCGTGGCACCCACGCCGCCGGGGAACATGTGAATATCCCAGCGCACACGAGCATCAGCGGGGATGGTGCGGCATACGCCTTCCGGCATCAACTCACCCCATTTGCCCATGGCATATTCGGTAAGCTGACCCTGACGCACATATTCGCCAGTCTCATCCGGCGCCCAGACATCGGAGTTGGCGTGATGCACCACCGCCTTGGCATCGCCGCGGGGCTTCACCTGCACCGCCTTGATGCAACGCTCCTGAGTCAGACCGCTGTCCACGAAATGTTTGTGCCACATATCGTTGCCACTGGCGGGAATATCAATTGGCACCGACGGGACTATCAAGTCCGGCTGACCAAACTCAGCAGCGAAGTTCCACTCGTTGGGGTCAGGCAAGTCGGGGCGGGGCGGAACAACATCCGGGTCGCCCAGCGGCGAACCCTGATTTACCCAGGCCACGATGGTGTCAATCTCATCCTGGCTCATGCGCCAGTCGCCCTGCAACTCCTGAATGCCGATGCCGTGGTCGTAGGCATAAGGCGGCATCTCGCGATTAGCCACCCGCAGCTGAATCAGCGGCGCCCAGGGGCGCACCTGTTCATAGTTCTCAAGCTGCATGGGCCCAATGCCGCCTTCCTGATGGCACACCACGCAGTTCTCGTTGATGACTTGGGCCACATGGCTGTTGTAGGTGATCTGCTCATCCTGGGCCACTGCCAAGCCTTGCCAGCCCATCAGAACAAGTATCGCAAACACTGACTTTTTGATAATTTTCAACATGTTAACACCTCTTGGTTGCTCCGTAGTTAGCTACATATATATGATTTCGGCACAATAGAACACTATTTAGAGGGGATGTCCAGTCTTTTTTTGAGCCCAAACGAGGAAGGGCAGAACAGTGTTGCACTGTCCTGCCCTTTTGTCCTCATGCAAAATGATGAGATTCTTTTGGTGGTGAGGGAACCTTAGTCGCCGTTAGTCGTCGTCGGACGAACGTTGCGCGTTTGCCTCGCGCTCGGCCACCAGTTCCTCATAGCCCGCATCGTCCAGATGGGTGATGGCCAGCCAGGCGTGAGTCATCTCATCGCCGGTGCGGCTACCGCCGTAAACCCATTGATCCGGATCGGGGTTGTTGGGGTTGTCAGCCGTGTTGTCATACCACTGCTTCAACACCAGCACCGCGCCAGCCGGAACCAGCGGTGCCACATCGGGTTCATAGATGTGGCTGTGATGCCATGTGGCACTCCAGTTAGACACCTGACTGATTTGCTCAGTACGACCAGTGTCCGGATAGAAAATCTCCAGCGAGGCGGCATTCATGCGCAGATGGCCGTGGGGCTGGAAACTGTCAATACGAATTGGGTGGTCAAAACTATGGAAGCCCTGGGTCATTTGATAACCATGGGGCGGGATAATCAAATCATCCTGATGACTGATGCGATACAGTGCCAGATCCTGCTTGTAAACACCTTCCTGCTCGCCGTAGTCATCATCGTGGAACCACAGGCCAATCTCCACCACATTGTCTTCAATCATAGTGCCGGGAGCAGTCGCGCCCACGCCACCCGGGAACATGTGAATACTCCACTGAATCTTGGCACCAGCGGGCAGGGTGCGGCAAACGCCTTCCGGCACCATCTCGCCCCATTTGCCCATGGCATATTCGGTGAGCATGCCATAGCGCTCCAGTTCGCCATCCTCGTCCTCCATCCACACACTTGAGTTGGCATGGTGAACTACGGCGGCAGCATCACCACGAGGCTTCACCTGCACCGCCTTGATGCAGCGGGAGTCAGTAATCCGCGGGTCAACAATCTCGTTGCTCCACAGATCGTTGCCACTGGCCGGAATGTCATAAGAGTTGGAGGGAACGACAAGATCAGGCTGACCCAGCGCGGCGGCAAAGTTCCACTCGTCGGGGTTTTTCAACACGGCCACCGGAGGAGATTTCTCCAGATTACCCAACGGGGCGCCGGCATTAACCCAGGCCACGATGGCATCAATTTCCTCCTGTGCCAGCCGCCAGTCACCAATCAGTTCCTGAATGCCGATGCCATGGTCATAAGCATAAGGCGGCATCTCACGATTCGCCACCCGCAACTGAATCAGCGGCGCCCACGGGCGCACCTGCTCGTAGGTTTCAAACTGCATAGGCCCAATGCCCCCATCCTGATGGCACACCACGCAATTCTCATTAATGATACGGCCAATTTCACCGTTATACACCAACTCATCCGCCTCCTGCGCCTGCGTAACGAGCGGGATGAATGCCACGACAAACAGCACCCCCACTAACACCATTTTTAACATTAACCTATTGATAATATTCATATTTAACCTCTGCACTGGTTTGCTTGCTAACTGCATTATACTTCAATCGGCTGACTCTGCCCCGAGTTTACCCCAACCAATCTGCCGGGGGAAGCGTTGCCGACCAACTGTGGCGAAGCGGCCGAAGTGCCGCTATTGCCAGTCCATCAACGGCACGAAGCAGCAAAGTAGCAACCCCTATCGCCAGTAACTTAATCGGTAGCGAAGCAATAGTAATAACCATTGCCACCAGTCGCAACCAGATTAGCCTGACTGCATCCCCGTGAGCCATGAGCACTGTTCCAGGAATTCGGATTCGGACCGCCACCCTGACGGTCATGATGCCCAACCTGCGCCGTACCATCGCTACTATTGGAAGTCCAATTGCCACAGGTGTGGTCCGCACCATCATCAATCACCCGCCCATCCAGCGATGAACCGGTAAGGATGTCATGCTGATTCGGACTATCGCCACGCCCATTCACCTGCTCACCTTTCTCATTCAACGAATTCTCCTTACCCAAAAACATATCCTCAGTGTGCAAATGCCCCACATCCGCCGCCACCATCACGCCCCGCGCGTTATACCAGGGCCCCGAACCAATACGGTCACGCGCATTCTGCGCCCCGCTACCGCCCTCCGCATGGGCACTCAAATAAGCCCGCCAGGTCTTGCTACTACCCACCGCCTCCGCCAACGCCTGACAATGAGCATCAGCCCCCGCCAGCCCGCCCAGATTGGCACCATCCCCGGAGCCCTCACTGGTAATAAAAAAACTCATCGCATCCTCCTGAGAATGCAGCGTAGTAAACATAGCAAGCACAGCGGCTAGCGCGATGCTGGTAAACAGGAGTTTCTTGGTCATGGTATGCCTCCACTTGGGGTGGGTTGCCGGGATATGAGAGGTCAAAGTATAGGGTTTATTGCGGGATTGCAATAGTTTGTGGCAGGGCGGATTGCGAGTCAACAATGAAGCGTGCCGGGATGTGTTAGCATTCACAGGTCAAAAGGTAACGATTATGGTTCACAACAACCCATTCCAGCCCGGCTATGGTCTTACCCCGCCGTATCTGGCAGGGCGGGAAGAACAGCAATCACTATTCAGCGAAAAAGTTCAGGCCATGGCCGGAGGCAAGTCGGTTAACGGCGTAGTGATGTATGGGCCTCGAGGAGTCGGCAAGACCACACTATTAAGATGGCTGGAGAACCACTGCGAAGCCAATCGCGTAGTGCCACTGACAACAACTCCGGCCAAAGGCTTGAAATCAGTTGAGAGCCTGGCAAGAGTGCTACTGCCATCAAACTGGCTGCCGGACGAGTTCTCTTTGAGCGCGGGCGGACGGCTGAAAATGGAAATGAAATGGCTCAGCCCGAAAACCAAACAGGAAGGCGCACTGGAAGACCACCTGATAACACTCTGCCAGAAACGCCCCCGAGTGCTGCTAGTAGATGAAGCCCATGACCCGGTGAACCCCGCCCTCTACAAAGAACTTCTGCAAATGAGCCAGGCCGTCGCCGACAAAGCACCTTTCCTGCTCGTGCTAGCCGGAACACCAGGACTAAACAATTTTCTCCGAACCCTCGGCGCCACCTTCATTGAACGCGCCGACAAACTCGGCGTCTCCCGCCTGGACAAAGCAGCGGCAGCAGATGCAATCCAGCTACCCTTACAAACATCCAACATCTCACTCGGCGACCATGCCTTGTCCAATGTCATCCAAGACGCACAAGGCTACCCCTTCTTCTTGCAACAATGGGGCGGCGCACTCTGGCGCCACGCAGCGACAAAAAATGGAGGCATCGCACCCAGCCAGACCGGTGGCCTCACCCGCCTCTGGCGCGGCGCAACGAAGAAAGACGCAACGGAGTTGACACAAGAAGATATTGATACAGTAAAGACAAGCGTCCAGACAGAAAGGGTAGAGTTCTACGAATCACGATACGAAGAACTAATGGCAAACAAAGAACTGCTCGGTGCCGCCAATGCAGTAGCAGATGCCTTTGAAGACAGAGAAAGCTTTGATGGTTCCGATATGCTGAACATAATAAAGGGCGGCCTGCAAACAGCCTCACCCGATGAACACACCCACGACAACAAAGCACAAGAACTAATGGCAGAACTAAACCGCATAGACTTCATCTGGCGCCCTCCAGGCCTAACCGAAATGATACCAGGCATCCCGTCCCTAATGGCCTATGTGCGGGGGCATGCTTGAGTGGGGGTAGGTTCTATGCAGGCACATCTTTCATTGCCTTGTGATAGTCGGCGATGATTTGATCAGCCATTTCCTGTTCTAGGATGCCCCTATCTGCATTCTCAAGGGCTTTAGAGGCCGCAGCTTTATTTTCCTCGGGAGTACCCTCAGAAAACACAGCAGTAGATAGATCAGTATCTTCACCTGTGCGATCTTTAATATTGTTCTCGACGATAAGTAAAGAGGGCGCATCGCCATCAAGAGTGTGGGCGTATGCCCCGTGCAACTTTGCACCTGATAGGTTGGCTCCTTGTAGCTGAGCTTCTGACAGATTGGCCCCCTGCAACTGAGCTTTTGATAGATTAGCCCTCAGTAGACGTGCTTTTGAGAGGCCAGCACGCTGCAATTGCGCCGATGATAGGTCAGCGTCGTGCAGTTCTGCTATTGACAGGTTAGCATTCTGCAATTGCGCTTCTGATAGGTCAGCCTCTTGCAACTGAGCTTCTGATAAATCAGCGCCCTGCAACTGCGCTCTCCAGAGACTGGCTTTTTGCAACTGTGCTCCCCAGAGGCCAGCTTTTTGTAACTGAGTTTCCCAGAGGCGGGCGCCCTGCAGTTGTGCTTCCCAGAGGTGGGCCTTTTGCAACTGAGCTTCTGAGAGGACGGCTTCTTGTAGCTGTGCATGTGAGAGGTCGGTTTCTTGCAACTGAGCTTCTGAGAGGTCGGCTCCCTGCAACTGTACATACGGGAGATAAGCCCTGTGCAACCGTGCCTTCTTAAGGTTAGCCTTTTTTAAAAATGCTCCTGAAAAGTCAAGGCGACATTCTTCTAAGGCTTTCTTTAAGGGCTCAGACTTTTCACCTGTGAGCAGGAGCAACAGTGAAGCAATTTCGTTAGATGGCTGCCTGTTTGTAAAGAATTTCTGATATTTCGGTTCTTGGGTTTTGGCGCGCAAATGGGCACAGAGTATCTCAATGATATTTTGAGCACGGAAGGGTTCTTTGACGGCTAGTTCGTATAAGGTATAAATGCCGCCTAAGCGAACACTTTCGGATGGGTTACCCAGGTTAGTGATGCCGCTTTCAAATATGGCTTGCCGATTGGCTTCAAGGGTGGCGGCGGCGGTCTCTTTCTGTGCAGTGGCAGTCTCATTCTGTGCTACGGCGGTCTTATTTTGCGCCTCGGCGATTTTGTCCTGAGATTCGGCGCGACTTATCAAGGCCAGTGTACTCATCAGCACGATGAGGCCGCCAGATATAGGAACCAGAAAAGATAGTATTTCATTTTTATTTTTTAAGCCCAGCCCGTTGCTCATTAATTCGCTAAACTGTGATTTAGGATCTGTGCCGCCGTACCAGAATACAATTGCAAGCATTAGGATAATGAGCAGAATCAAGATACAGCCCACAAACCTTCGCCAAGAGCTTTTGGATTTGATCCAGAACCATTTAGACTTGAGCCAGGAACTCCATTCATGTACGTTGTTATCAGGTGTGGGTGATAGTTTTGTCATGGTCGTGGGTGGTTGTTTATGAAAGTTGAATCAGAATCTAGTTTGCCAATCAAACTCAAAGAACTCTTCGTTGGTCAGCTGTGTGCTGTCGTGAGCTTTCAAAGTTTCCCTATCTTGCTGCATTTCATTGTGCATGGCTTGCTGTTTCATCTGAGTCTCTCCTTTTGATTTGGTTACTACAATGATATGGATTATAGAATACGTCTGTGGCTGATGACAATAAATGATTAAACCTCAGCACCTAATGAGCATTGTGTTATGCTACAGTGAGTTGGTTGGTATTAAACATTATTGAAGGATGTCTCAAAATGTCTGAATACGGCAAGTACGGTGATGTATCAATAATGGCGGCAGAGGAAGCCCGAGAAAATGGCGACCCAATCAACGCTTGGTGTCTAGCGGCGGAGCAGGTTTTTTACACAAAATCTAGCCGAGACAAAGGGTGTCCGAAGTGCGCCTTTTTGGGGCTAGCCAGTGCTGGCTTAATTCGTGGAGTGCCCTCCGGAGAATACACCAAATCAAAAGATAATAAGCGCTACGCTTTGCAGGCTGTTTCGCTACTCAAGGAGAACCCCAAACTTGCTAATGACATTAAATGCCTTTGGGAATGCGTAATGCAGGGCGAGAAAAAGACACATGATGGACAAATGAATGTAGTGTGCGCTCTTTGGTCGGAAGGATATATTGACAAAATATCAGTATAAAAAATGCACAGACATCACGCCCAGATCAAACAATCCCCCCACCCCACAACTGCCCAATAAAATCACCAAAAGGCAATATCTCAACCCCATCCTCCATCCGTCTTGCCTTGGGTTCCCGGCACACAAGAATACGGCGCCCGACATCAGGATAATCCTGAACAAGATTACGCAACCCCCGCAAGTGGTTATTGGTAATGTTGGTGCTGGATTTGGCTTCAATGGCAACGGCCATATCGCCGATGATGAAATCGACCTCGGCACCGCTCGCAAGGCGCCAATAGGATAGCCGCGCAGGATTTTCCGAATAGCTCAGGTAGGTGGTGAGTTCGTGAAATATCCAGTTCTCAAATGCCTTGCCGTAGAGTTCCCCGCCCGCTTGCAACTCGCCGCGGTGTGCCAGGCGGTTGACGATGCCGACATCGGCGAAGTAAAACTTGGGCGCGCGTATGACCCGGCGTTTTGCTCGCTTGCGGTAGGCCGGCAACCAGCGGCCCAGTAGCGTGTCAATAAGAATTTGGAAATAACCTTTTGTAGTGTTATTGGATACGCCACTGTCGCGGGCGATGTTGGAGTAATTGACAATCTCGCCGTCACTGAAAGCCGCAGCATCCAGAAAATCAGAGAACGCCGGCAGGTTGCGCGTTAATCCTTCGGCGGCAATTTCCTCTTTAAGGTAGTCGGCGATGTAGGCATCCAGCATCCGCTGCGGGTGCGCCGCATCAAAAATGCTCGGCAGGTAGCCGCTATTCAGCAAACGATCAAGATTGAAGTGCTGCCCCAGTTCGCTCGCCGAGATGCCATGCAACTCATAACGGGCGGCCCTGCCACCCAGCAAATTGGCGGCGCCCCGTTTCACCTTCCGCGCACTGGAACCGCACAACGCGAAACGCAGCCCGCGACTCTCAATAAGCCCGTGAACTTCGTCCAGCAGGGCAGGGACTTTTTGAATTTCATCAATAACCACCTGGGTGCTACCCACCGACTGGTCGGTAATGGCCTCCACATTCTGACGCAACAGTTCCGGCCGCGAGAGATAGCGGCGGTATTCTTCGGATTTCAGCAGGTCAATCCACAGGCCATCGCCGTACACCGCCCGCAGCAGCGTACTCTTGCCCGTTTGGCGCGGCCCCCAGAGGAAGAAAGACTCCTTGCCAGGGGCAGGCAAATTAAGGTTTCTTTTGAACATAAGATTCAGATTATCAGGATAATATGAAATGTCAACTAAAATTTGCAAGAAAACGACTATTCTTTTTGAATTTCAAAGAATTAGCCACCAGACAGATTTTCATTCAATGGCTGGAAGGCTATCATTGCCCATATAGGTTTTACGCTTGCTTTTGAGCGGGAATTAACATAGCCTTTGAGGTGTTAAAGAGAAGGTGATACATGGCACGAGTGAAGAACAGAGAAGTAACGAGCGCAAGGGCAGCTTCGGCAGCAAGCAAAACGTTTCGCAACCCGAAGTCTAGCAGAGCAGCCAAAATAGCCGTAGCTTCTGCTTTGACTCAGCGTCCTAACAGAAGGCGAAAGTAACCTGTTAGTTAGAGCAGAAAAGTGTAGATTTCTGTTGAGGTTCTTGCCTCTTGATGTGGCAACGTACACAGCAAAATAATTGGATGCATGGATGATCGGAATGCCTATCCTTAATAGCAGCGCACAGAAACGAAGTGCGTGGTTCAAGTTTGTATCGCACCGGGGACTTGTGGCCTTTTCCTCGCTCCTGCTGGTACTCATTGCTCTGATATTTATAACTGTATTTTGTTATGACGCAGAGCCTGCCAAATCGTGTAACAAACTCTTCTGAAGTAAATAGCAAACATCCTATGGCCAAACCCAGCAAAGCAAAACCCGCCGATTCCACCATTGTGGTGAACAAAAAGGCTCGCCACGATTTTTTTGTGGAGGACAGCTTTGAGGCCGGAGTCGCGTTGCTGGGATGGGAAGTCAGGAGCTTGCGCGAGAAGAAGGTGCAGCTCGCCGATAGCTATGTGCTCATCAAGGATGGCGAGGCCTTTTTGCTTGGCTGCCATGTTACGCCGTTGAACTCGGTGAGCACTCACATAGTGGCCGACCCCGACCGCACCAAAAAACTGCTGTTGAACAAAAAGGAGTTAGCCAGACTGTTCGCCGCCATCGGGCAGAAGGGGAATACTTGCGTTTGCACCAAGTTATATTGGGAAAAACATCTCGTAAAAGCGCACATCGCTCTCGCCAAAGGCAAACAGAAGCAGGACAAGCGGGCAACCGTAAAAGAACGAGAATGGAATATTGATAAACAACGCATCGTGCGCCACGCCAATCGCTAAAACTCATACCTGCCAATGAATTGATACGGATTCAGACCAAAGAAATGTCTTGGTATAAGAACGCCAAATCAGGTATTCTTGAACATTGACCTGCCGGTTGCACCTGCGAGCTGAATTTAGGTTATGACACCACCCTCCAACCCACCTCTTTCCGAGGCAGATACACGTGCCAAACTTATTGACCCTGTCATCCACAAATGTGGTTGGACAGAGGATATGATTCGTCGTGAAGAAACGGCGGGCAATATTGAAATCATCGGTGGCAAGGCACGCCGTCGTTCTCGCGGGCAAGTGGACTACACCCTGCGCCTGAAAGTTGCGACAGGTGCCCAGCCGGTTGCTGTTGCCCTCATTGAAGCCAAGAGAGAAACCCTGCCACCGAGCCATGGCTTGGACCAAGCCAAAGCCTATGCCCATAGTCAACGGCTGAATGTGCCTTTTGTTTTTTCTTCCAACGGCCACCAGTTCGTTGAATATGACCGCTTCACTGGCAAGACCGCAGATCCCAAGCCAATGACTGAATTCCCTTCGCCGAAAAGCCTGCGCGACCGCTATGAACAGCAAATAGGTTTTACTCTGGAAGACGAAGCAGCCAAACCGCTACTCACGCCCTACTACAATGGCGAAGGTGCTCGCAGATACTATCAGGATGCCGCCATTCGCGCCGTGCTGGAAAAAATTGCCCGTTGTGCCCGTAGTAACAAATCACCCCGCGCCCTTTTGAGTCTGGCAACTGGTGCGGGCAAGACATTCATTGCTGTCAACTTGCTCAAACGTATTGCCGATGCGGGACAACTCAAACGGGCATTGTTTATCTGTGACAGGGACGAACTGCGCTCACAGGCACTGAGCGCATTCCAAAATGCCTTTAGTTCAGATGCAGCCGAAGTCAGGCGCAACACTGATGGCACTAACAGTGCCAAGAATGCTCGCATCCACATCGCTACCTACCAAACCCTCGGCGTGGACAACATAGCAGGTGCAGAGGATGCCAGTTTCCTTAGAAAGCATTATCCGAAGAACTACTTCAGTCATATTGTTATTGACGAGTGTCATCGCTCGGCATGGGGCCGATGGTCGCAAGTGCTTACCCGCAATCCAGACGCTGTGCAGATAGGGCTAACCGCCACCCCGCGAAAGCTGAAGGCTGGCAAGAAGACAAACGAGGCCAAACAGGATGCCCAAATCAGCGCAGACAATCAGAAATACTTCGGTGAACCAGTTTATGAATATGGCATGGCACAGGCAATGGAGGACGGCTACCTTGCTGTTTGCGAGATTAAAGCGGGCCGGGTGAACCTTGACGAAAAAGGCCTCAATCTGGATGAGGTTATCGCCCACAACCCGCGCGATGCCATCACTGATCGGCCAGTTGGTCATGACGAATTACGGGAAATCTATAAAAAGACGAGTTACGAAAACCAGATTATGCTCCCGGATCGTGTGTCAAAGATGTGCGAAGACCTGTTTGAATACTTGCTTGAGACTGACGGCCCCGAACAAAAAACCATTGTCTTCTGTGCCCGCGATAATCATGCCGACGCGGTAGCCATCACACTGAACAATCTCTATGCCGAATGGTGTACCCAAAATAACAAAGAACGCCTTGAGCCCTACGCTTTCAAGTGTACCGCCGCATCCAGTGGCAATGACCAGTTACCCGATTTCCGCGGCGCCGCCCGACACCACTTCATCGCCACCACCGTGGAGCTACTTACCACCGGTGTGGATGTACCAGTCGTGCGTAACATCGTCTTTTTCAAATACATCAAATCCCCCATCAGTTTTTATCAAATGATAGGGCGAGGTACGCGACTTGACTCTGCCAGTGGTAAGCTGATGTTCAGAATCTATGATTACACGGGCGCAACCGAACTACTTGGCGAAGAATTGATTACTCCTCCATCGCGCCCTGGGGGCGAACAGTCCGAACCATCAGAGGAAACCATAGTAGTTGCGGATGGTTTTGATGTGCATATAACTGATACAGGGCGATATGTGATTATGCAGGAAGATGGTCAACCCAAACGCGTTTCAGTTGACGAGTACAAAGATCGCCTCGCCGCTCAACTTATCCATGAAGCACCTACTCTGGAAGAGTTTCGACAGCGCTGGATTCAACCCGAGGAAAGACGCAAACTAATCAACTATCTGGTTGAGTCAGGCCATCCACCCAGCGTGTTACAAGTGGTGGAAGAAATGAACGATTATGACCTCTACGATGTGCTGGCAGATCTGGGCTTCGGCCTCGCCCCGCATACCCGTAGTGGCCGTGCGCAGGCTTTCACCTATAAACACGAAGACTGGCTCAAGGGTTTGCCGGAACAGACTGCCGATGCCATTCGTGCCATCGTCAGCCAATTCAAGACAGGCGGGACTGATGGGTTAGAGAATCCAATGGTATTCCAGACACCAGAAGTTCAGGCGGCGGGCGGACTTGAAGCATTGACAGCCGGAGGGAAACCGAAAGAGTTGTTGAGTGAGACCAAAGAGAGGATTTTTTCGACATAATCGGGTAGAATCAAAATATGCCTGAGGTTGTCAATATAATCAATGAATACACGGATGAGCACGGGAACAGCCCGTATGCGGAGTGGCTTGACAACCTGAGTGACGAAGTAGCGAGAGCTAAAATCGCTAGACGAGTTGACGGAGGAACCAGTTATGACACGCAACGTAAGTGAAACACACGGTAAGTATCTGCGCGACCCAAAGTTTGCTGCACTGTATCTAAGTGATGCTCTGGAGGAAGGAGACCCGGTGGCTATTCGAATGGCACTAAAAAATATTGCTGAAGCCCAAGAAGAGGACAAGAGTAGTACTCCCGTTAGAAATCAGCTGAAACACGAGACCGTGGGAGAGTTGTTATCAGAAACAAGTGATTCCAAACTAATCACTTTCCCCAAGGCCGTTCACGAGCTTGGACTTAAGTTGAGAATTGAGGCTTGAGGTGGATATTGCAGGCGGGCTTGATGCATTAGGGGTGAAGGAGACTTCCGCGTGATTGAAGTTGACAGCAAAGAGTTGCCCAATGGGTGGCGGTGGGTTGCGTTAGCAGATGCAGTGATTGCCGATAAGCAGTTAGTTCAACCGCACACAGAAGAAGCGAGAAAGATTACATATTTGAGTTTGGAGCATATTGAGCCTAATAGTGGCAGAATCCTGAAAGAGCCTTCTGAGGGGCCAGAGGATGAAGGGAATAGTACAACCTATCGGTTCACGAGAAAGCATGTCTTATATGGAAAATTACGTCCATACCTCAACAAAGTTGCTGAACCGGACTTCGAAGGCCGCTGTACGACTGAGCTTGTACCTCTCTTGCCCAAGGAAGGAGTTGACAGGCGATACTTGGCATTCGCCCTAAGACGAGAGGAAATTGTCGATGCAGCCATGAGGGGAAAAACAGGTGCTAGAATGCCAAGAGCAAATATGGACGATCTTCTCAAAGAAACAATCCCGCTTCCGCCTCTACAAGAACAAAAGCGAATCGCTGCCATTCTCACCGAGCGACTTGTTGCTGTAGGTCGGGCTCGTAAGGCTAGCAAGGCTCGAATTGAAGCTATCCGCACTCTACCTACCGCCTATGTACGAGAGGTTTTTGAAGGCAAGAGAACAAAAGGTAGCGCCCTACCGAAAGGGTGGCGATGGGTTTGCATGAACGAAGTGTGTAGCATCAATCCAAGGCGCCCCGCTATAGAAAGGAATGATTCTGCATTAACTACCTTTGTTCCGATGGAGGCAATTGACGGAACTACTGGTTCAATGGATGCAAGTGGTAAGCGCCCATATGTAGAAGTTAATAAGGGATATACGTATTTTGAAGAAGGAGATGTAGTTTTCTCCAAGATTACGCCATGCATGCAGAATGGCAAACATGCCGTTGCTCACAACCTTTTAGATGGCATGGCATTTGGTACAACGGAGTTTCATGTGCTACGGCCCAGGCAGGATGTGATTGCCGACTGGATACATTTATACCTGAGATGTCCCGAAATACTACATGCTGCTGAACAATATTTTGTTGGTGCAGTTGGTCAAAAACGAGTTCCACCATCTTTCCTTGAAGCATTGAGAATTCCACTTCCGTCCTTACAGGAACAAAAGCGAATTGCTACTATTCTCACCAATCGGCTGGCCACCGTAGAACAGGCCCGAAAGGTCAGTCAAGGACAATTATCGAATATAAACTCATTACCTGCTTCATTCATCCATCAAGCCTTTTCAGGAGTACTATAAATGTCAAGTGGCAAGAAGAATATGAGCAACGGCAAGAGTCTGAACAGCCCAAAATCGATCAAAGATGCCGTCAAATCCATCTGCAACATCATGCGCCGCGGTAATGTTACCAGCGCGGTGCAGTATGTCCCCGAGTTGACTTGGATTCTGTTCCTGCGGGTGTTGGACGAGATAGAACAAGACAATCAGGCAGAGATGGAGGCACTGGGTCACAGTTATACGCCGCCCCTATCGCAACCTTATCGCTGGCGCGATTGGGCCGACCCCGAAGGTAAAAAACGAAAACAACTGGAACAAGGCTCCTCTGGCGACGTTTTTGCCTTCGTCAATGACAAGCTCATCCCGCATCTGAAGAGACTGAAGAAGCGCACCGGCGCAGCCGTACGCCAGAAAATCATCAGTGAAATCATGAGTAGCGTGGAGAAGGTGAGGGTAGATACCGAACGCAACTTTCTTGATATACTTGACCGGGTACACTCAATCAGCCATCACACAATCGACCAGACACATATCTTTGGCCTATCCCGGGTTTATGAAGAGCTGTTGCTCAAAATGGGCGAAAAAAAGAACGATGGCGGCCAGTTCTTCACTCCGCGCGAGATTATCCGTGCTATGGTGCAAGTCATAAATCCGAAGATTGGCGAAACCATTTACGACCCCGGTAGTGGTACCGGTGGCTTCCTTGCTCAAAGTTACGAATACATCAAGGCTAATATAAATGCTGCCGAAGAATACACTGTTCTTAAAGAACATACTTTCTACGGGCGTGAGAAAGAAGACCTAATTTACCCGATTACCTTGGCCAACCTCGTGTTACATGGCGTAGATCATCCACATATATGGCATGGCAATACTCTCACCAGCGGGGAAACCTACGGCGGTTTATTCGTAGGTGCACCAGAGCAGTTTGATGTCATACTCACCAATCCTCCTTTCGGGGGTAAAGAAGGCAAAGACGCTCAAATCCACTTTGACTACAAAACTGGTTCCACTCAGGTACTCTACCTGCAACATGTCATTAACAGCCTGAAATCAGACGGACGTTGCGGCACCGTAATAGATGAAGGATTGCTTTTTCGCACAAATGAAGATGCCTTCGTCAAAACTAAACGCAAATTACTCGATGAGTGCAATCTTTGGTGTGTCGTCAGCCTGCCTGATGGTGTGTTCACCTCGGTCGGCACAAAAGTAAAAACCAACCTGCTGTTTTTCACCAAAGGTGAACCCACTCGATCAATCTGGTACTACGACCTCTCCCATCTGAAGGTAACGAAACGCAAACCATTAGCTCTGGAACATTTTAAAGAATTTTTTGCCTGCATGCATGATAAGACTGCCAGCGAATTAAGCTGGACAGTGGACATAATAGCCCGCAAGAAACAGGCAAACACCGAGGCTGCGCCACTTCACAAGCAAGCGCGTGAAAAGAACCAGCAAGTTGAACGTTTCAAAAAACATTTGATAGTCTTAAAGAAAGAAAAATCGAAAGAACGCGACAAAGTGGCGATTGAAGAAACTGAGGCGCAGATTTTGGCCCTGACTAAAGAATTCAAAATGCTAATCGGCAAAGCAACTGACATTGAAAATGCTGTTTACGACCTCAAGGCTGTGAACCCCAACAGGAAGGTGGTTGTTGATACTCGCACACCAGAGGAATTGCTGGCAACTATTGAGAAAAAAGGTAAAGAGATTGATGCTGTACTTGAAGTATTAAGAAAGCCATCAAACCATAACCGATAACTCTGAATCAAAAAGATATTTCTGCCAATCAACCTGAATGCTAAAATCCCCCAATGAACGTAGCATTCAACAATACCTACATCCACCTCCCCGAGCAGCTTTATTCGAGGCAGGCGCCGCAGCCAGTTGTAGCACCTAGGTTGATTCGGGCGAATCGGGGGTTGGCGCGGTTGCTTGGCATTGAGCCTGACTGGTTGGAATCTGCCGAAGGGGTGGCGATGGTGGCTGGTAATTTGTTGCCCAGTGGGGCGGAGCCTATTGCGACGGTGTATGCTGGCCATCAGTTTGGCAGTTTCAATCCGCAGTTGGGGGATGGGCGAGCCGTGTTGCTTGGCGAAGTTGTTGGCAACGATGGTGTGCGTTACGACATTCAGTTGAAAGGTTCTGGGCAAACGCCTTATTCGCGCATGGGCGATGGTCGTGCGCCGTTGGGGCCGGTGTTGCGTGAGTATGTGGTCAGCGAGGCCATGTATGCGCTTGGCGTTCCTACTAGCCGGAGTTTGGCTGCTGTAACTACTGGTGAGCCGGTGCGGCGGCAGGAGGCTTTGCCCGGTGCCGTGCTGGCGCGGGTGGCGCGAAGTCATATCCGCATCGGCACGGCACAGTTTTTGGCGGCGCGGGGCGACAGGGAAGCGCTACATGCGTTGGTGGAACATGTTATTAATCGCCATTACCCTGAGGCGAAGCAAGCGGAAAAGCCGGTGCAGAAAATGTTTGAACTGGTGTGCGCTGCTCAGGCAAGCCTGGTGGCAGATTGGCAGGCGTTGGGGTTCATTCACGGGGTGATGAATACGGATAATATGTTGTTGTGCGGCGAAACTATTGACTACGGGCCTTGCGCCTTTATGGATAGTTACCATGTTGATACGGTATATAGTTCCATTGACCATGGTGGCCGCTACGCCTATCGCAAACAACCGGATATAGCCTACTGGAATCTTGCCTGCTTCGCGCAAGCACTGGTGCCGTTACTGGATGATTCGGAAGATAAGGCAATTCAACTTGCCAAGGATTCTCTTGATAAGTTCCCCGCATACTTTCTGGCGGCGAACAGTGCAAAGCTACAAGCCAAACTGGGATTACGCGCTCAGGACGAAGACGAACAACTCGGCAAAGACTTCCTCAACTTGCTACAAGCAACCAGCAGCGACTTCACTCTGGCATTCAGAAGGCTATCCGAGATTGCCGCAAACGAACCGACAGAAAACATCAGCAACCTGTTTGAGTTTAATGATGCCTTCACCCCATGGCTCAAACGCTGGCGCACACGACTCGGCCAGCAAGACCGAAGCAGTGAAGCGATACAAGCCGATATGCTGGCAGTAAATCCAGCACTAATCCCGCGCAATCACCTGGTTGAGGAAGCCATCCTCGCCGCCACCAAAGAAGACAACTTCCGCCCCTTCCACCAACTTGCCGATGCACTGGAACATCCCTTCAGCTATTCACAAAAGCTGGAACACCTCGCCAAACCGCCAAGGCCAGAACAGGTAGTTACCCAAACTTTCTGCGGCACTTGAAATGCACTACTCAAGAAAGGAGAGTTATAGCACTTAACTAATCAAACGACCCAGCCGGCCCGGGAAACACCACCGGACTCTCACTACCATCCGCCGCAACACTAGACACCCCAAAAAAATAATTATCAATAACAACATTCTCCAACGTATATTCCGCAACATCACCCACCGCCCGATAAAAATCCCAGGTAGGCGAAGTAGTCAACCGCCAATGCACCCGATATCCCACCGCGCCAGACACCCGCTCCCAACTCAACGTAGTGCTAGGCCGCACCGCACCACGAATTTCCACATTAGCCGGTGGCGCCGGAGCCAGCGCCATGGAAGCAAGCGTAACCGCATTAAGCGCAGTAAGTTTGGCTGCATAAGCAAAGTTCACATGCTCAATAGTATCCCCATACTGAACGCCATCCTCAAACCGAATATCCTGATGCTGCTGCGTATAATTCTCATTAGTCTCCATAATGCGCACAGCCGGAAAGCCCGCCTCATTAAAAGGCCGATGATGACCACCCCGACCAAAACGGTCAAGCCGATAAACCATCATCACATCCAGATTCGGAATATAGCGGTCGGCCATCACATCCACATAACGGGCAATGTTGCGCGAAGCAGAATCCACCTCGCCACCCTGAAAGCGCCGCTGCCGAGCCTCATCCGCAGTCTCCACATCACGGGTTCCCTCAGAAAACACACGCGCAGTAGTATTATTACTAACCCCACTCACCCCGGTAATATTGCCAATCATATCGTTATTAAGCACCACATCAAGATTCCACTCATTCTCAATAGCATAACGCGCCAAAATCGCCCCGCCATGCAACCCCTGTTCCTCCCCCGACAACCCAACAAACGCAATAGAACCCGGAAACCGATACTGTGATAACACCCGCGCCACCTCAATAACCCCCGCCATACCCGAAGCATTATCATTAGCCCCCGGCGACTCCGATTCAAAATTCATCGGATCACTAACCCGCGAATCAATATCCCCACTCATTAACACATAACGATTCGGCTCCTCCGTGCCACGCAACACCGCAATCACATTAACCACCTCAACAGGATCCGGAATCCGCTCCACACCCGACACCACATCACTCACCATAAACACTTCCAAACACCCCCCACACGCCGCCGAAATCCGCTCAAACTCATCCTCAATCCACCGCCGAGCCGCCCCAATCCCACGAGACGCAGACTGAGTCTCCGACAAAGTATGCCGAGTCCCAAACCCAACCAGCATCTCAACATCCCCCTCAATCCGCTCCGCAGACACGGCCTCAACAATCTCATGCAAGCGCGCCTCACTACCAAACGCAGAAGGCACACCCAACAAACACAACAAACAAAAAGCCCTAAATAAATTCATAACTACCTCTCATCGTGATTTCCACACAGTTATTCCCAAATGCAGCACCGAACTGCTACACTACACCATTATCAACCCATTTGCAGGAGAAAAACTCATGCAATCAGATGCTAGCACACCCACAAAATACCTGGCCGACCTCCCGGATGACCGCCGCAAAGTGGTCAAAAAGCTGCACGATACCATCAAGCGCAACCTGCCAGACGGCTTTGAGGTTGGAATGGGCTACGGCATGATTAGTTATCATGTTCCTCTCAAACGCTTCCCCGCAGGCTATCATTGTAACCCGTCGCTACCCGTGCCCTTCATGAACCTCGCCTCGCAAAAAAACTATGTGGCAGTGTATCACTCCGCCCTTTACATGAAAGATATTGACAGCTGGTTTCGCAAAGCCTATCAAAAAGAGTGCGGACACAAACCTGATATGGGCAAATGCTGCATCCGCTTCAAACGTCTGGATGCCATCCCCTATGACCTGGTAGCCTCCTTATCCGCCCGCGTCACTCTGGACGAATGGCTGACATACTACCAAAAACACATTCCCAAAAAGAAGTAGACAGACACGCGGTGTGGTAGGATAGCCCGTAATAAAACCGAGTCTCCCGGGTTTGTCAGGCTGTGAAAAACTCTCCTTACAAAGACGACAATAACCACAAAACTACCCAGCCATTATCCGGGGTTGACTCATTGGTGGTGCGCTGCCCCAACTGGGTTGGCGACATAGTTATGGGAACGCCGGCCTATGAATGTTTGCGGCGTAACTTTCCTGATGCACATATCACCGCTCTGGTTCGCCCTTACGCGCGAGATATTATTGAGTGTTCACCCTGGTTTGATAACATTGTTGATTGTGATGACAAGTCGCTGACCGGTCTGCGCCACATTCGCACCGCACTTGCCAACCCCACACCGCAAGCGGGGATTTTGTTTACTAATACAACGCATTCCTATCTTACTTTTCGCTTGGCGGGAGTCAAGCGAGTGTATGGCTATCGGCGTAACTTACATCGCTTTATGTTGCAGGATGGACCGTTGCCGCTGCGCGAGAATGGTGAGGGCGGCAAGAGAGGCAAGATACGAGCGCAGCCGATGCAGGACTATTATTTGAACCTGTGCCGCCATCTGGGTTTGGAAATGCCCGCCAATCCGAAACCGGTGTTGTATATTGATGACGAGCAGCAGCAAGTGGGGGAGGCGAAATTGCGGGAGTATGAGATTGGGGAGGATGATGTGGTTATCGGGCTGAACCCCGGTGCCAGTTTTGGCTCATCAAAGTGCTGGCCGACGGAGTATTACGCCCGCTTGGCGGAATTGCTGCAAGAGACTTACAACTGCAAACTGTTGCTGCTGGTCGGGCCGGGGGAGGAGGGCATCGCTAATCAGATTGTGCAACAGAGCAAGGCATCAATTATCAATACAGCACCGCAACCGGCAACACTGGCCGAACTAAAAACTCTGATTCGGTGCTGCAATTTGCTGATAACCAATGACACCGGCCCGCGCCATTATGCGGTAGCTTTTGATGTGCCGCATATTGTGATTATGGGTTCCACAGACCCGATTCTTAGTGCTGGCAATTTGGAGTTTGCTACTGTGCTGCGTCGTGATTTACCTTGTTCGCCGTGTCACAAAAGAATTTGTCCGCTGGGGCACCATAACTGCATGCGGGAAATCACTCCGGCAAGCGTATTGCAAGCCACCGAAAAATATCTTGTGGAAGGGGCGTCGCTATGAAGCCGAAATTTTTTCGTGAACAGTTGCAGCAACTGCAAACCACCGAAAAACATCTTGCGAGAGGAACGCCGCTATGAGGCCAGAGTTTTATCGTGAACAATGGCAACAACTGCAAGCCGCCGCCTCCGCCGCGACCGGGGAGGCGCAGGCGGAGCAAGTGGAATCACTGGCCGCGCGCGTTGCCAACAGTTTTATTGACCGCTATTTTTACAGCGATGAATATAATGCCGACTACATACAACTGCTATGCGAAATGGCAACAGCCTTTGACGATGATGCGCTGAATAACATCGCCGCTCAGGCTCTGTTCGGCATCATCATTGAGCGGTTGTGCGATGATTTTGAAGAGTTGCAAACGGAAACCTACAATCGCCTGATAAGCCAGGTCATCGGTTTTCTGCGGCAACTGCCGGAAGGCGCCGAGTTGCATGCCCAACTTAATGATTTTGACCTCGGCTCGGAGCAAGCCCTGTTCCGGCGCATTGAGTCAATCCGTTTGCAGCCCGATCAGCCCGTGCCCGCCGATGCCACGCCGGAAAAAATACTGATTCTTTCGCGGGTAACTATCGGTGCCGACATTGCCATTACCAGCGTCATCAGCCAGCGTGTCGCAAGCCGCTTTCCCAATGCCGAGATTGTAATCATCGGCAATCACAAGCTGCGCCAGATATATGCCGCCGATTCCGGTATGCGGGTGCGAGAGTTAAGCTACATTCGCCGCGGCGGATTGCTGGAACGTTTCGCGGCCTGGCTCGCATTGCTGGACACCGTGCGCGATGAAGTCGGCGACCTGCCCGACGAAAAGTTTCTGCTGTTTGACCCGGACTCGCGCCTCACCCAGCTTGGCGTGCTACCGCTGGTGAACGACAGCCAATACCGCTTCTTCAACAGCCGTGGCAAACCTGAATATCCGCCCATGGCTTCGGTGTCGGAGTTGGCTAATCTGTGGCTGGATGCAATTCTGCAAACCAGCGACTCCCATCACCCCGCCGTGTGGCCGCCCCAGGCGGAGCGCGAACTTGCCGGACAACTGCTGGAACCGACGCGCGCGAGCGGTCGTCATATCATCACGCTCAATTTGGGAGTCGGCGGCAATGAAAGAAAGCGAGTGGGCGATGAGTTTGAACAGGAATTGATATTGCACTTGTTGCAAGAGAAAGGGCGAGAGCAAGACCCCGACAACTTGATCTTGCTTGACCTCGGTTTCGGCACCACCGAACGACAGCGTAACGAACAAATAATCACCGCCGTTGAACAAGCCGGGTTCGTCGCCCACACTTGCAAATTCGCTGACCTGAACGCCATACCCAACTCACAATCGTCCAACATCCGCCTGCTCGGCGTAGAGTGTTCAGTGGCCGAGGTGGCGGCACTCATCGCCCACAGCCAGGAATTCATCGGTTACGATTCAGCCTGCCAACACCTCGCCGCCGCCCTCGGCATACCCACCTTCACCCTGTTCGCCGGCACCACCAACCCCAAATTCGTCCGCCGCTGGCACGCCTGCGGCCCCAACCGCAGCGAAATCCTGTTTGTTGACACCATCACCCGCAATGCCCCGATAGACAACACTGAAATTATTGCTCGCTTGCATGACCTGCGTTGTAGTGGTTAACATCAATAGTATAGAGGGAAGAGCGTAGCGAGGGGGCACGGTGGCGTAGCCGCCGGTGAGAGAAACTGATTTATAATGTGTTAATTAGCTTAACAGGAGAAACCAATGTCAAAGCAATATAGAACCATCGGCCTGCTGGCCATCGTAGCGCTTGTAGTCGCGTTTGCAGCGTATGCCTATACGGCACCCTATGAACGTTTTCCGGGAATTGTTATCGGTGGTGAATTAACGCCGCCGCCGGATGATTGGCGCACTGTTAATGACCCGGGAGTGTCGCTGCTAAAACTAGGCGGCTTCCCGCCGTTCGTAATCAAGATTGTGCATTCTGCAGACGAGGGTGGAATAATCACCGCCACCCGACCTGATGGCGGCTACTGGGCTCAGCGTTTGCGTAGCAGTGATGACGCGCACGGCTGGATTCGCGTCGGCGACCGAACTTACGCTTTGAATGCCCGCGAGATTGTCGGCGATGCCCGCACTCCCTATCTTGAAAGTTACGGCGGCAAAAACGGGATGTCCATGGGCCACGATTTCACAGGTGAAATCATCCCCGGCCAGAATGAGCCGCTCCACACATGGGAAGTTTTTTATTGGACGGCGCGATAAGACGTTTTACCACTGATACTGCAACCGCCCAAACACATTGCGGCCATGCCCAAACATGCGGCTACCCTGTGGCACCACGCTATCAAGCACCCGATTGAAACCGGTAACATGGTCAACATAATGCCGGTCCAGAATATTCTCCGCCCCCAACGAAACAGTCAACCCATCCTCCAGATACCAGTTCAAAAACAAATTGGTAAGCCCGTAACCACCACTTGCCACAAAACTATTATTAGGATTATCCACATCCCGCGTACCAGTTGCCGAAAGGTCATCCTGCTTGCCCACAAGCACCTGCTCCAATTTGCCATTAAACCTGCCCCGATTATATTCCACCGCCAACCGCAAACTCGCCGGCGCCACGCGGTAAATATTGTCATTAAGCCGACTATTATCCCCCTTACTATAAGAAGCAATACCATCAACCCGCCAACTATCATTCACAATATAACCAAAACTCATATCCACCCCACTAAACTCCGCCTCAGTATTGGCAAACATCAGCGGCGTAGGGTCACCATTGGCATTCCGGCTCACTCCAATAACCGCCATATTAGTCGCCGCCACCCCCTGAATATAATCATCCACCTTACGCGTATAAATCCGCGGCGAAAAATACACATCGCCATAATCAAAATCCAGCCCCAGTTCCAACTGGTGAGAAACCTCCGGTTCAAGCGCCGGATTACCCACATAGTTATTGCCATCACCCAACCCGGCGTTAGCCTCCAAAGGAATCCACAAATAACGTTCCTGATACAAAGGCGAACGAGTCTTCCGCGCCGCCGCCAATTCCACCACCAGCATATCGGTCAACTGATAGCGGCCTTTCGCAACCCAGTCGCGATTATTGTCCCGCCGGGAACGATCAGCGGCATTAAATGTTTGGCGCAACAACCACACAGCACGCGGCGGAGTACCCGCCGGCCACATCGCCCCATTCATATCCACCAGCCGAGCCGGAAAAGCATCCACCGCACCAGTATCCATCTCCATCCTTTCCACCCGCACCCCGGCCTCAACATACCAGCGATTGCCAAACAGGGCAGACCACTGACCAAACCAGGACAGGCTATCCACCCGAGAATCATTAAAATTCTGCACAAAGAATGCCGCAAAATCCGGATCAAACACCGTGGCCTCATGAGTAGCATCCTTGCCTTCAATACCAACCAGCGCCTCACCCTGCCCCAAAGACCAATCCACAGTCAACCTGAAACCAGTTTCATCACTGGTAGTACGCACATTACGCTTATCATCGCCAACAAAAGGCGGCAGAGGCAGGCTGGAAAAATCCGGCGCCTTGCGCAACATATAATTATTCATACCATGATTAATTTCCGAACCATAAACCCGAAACGACAAACCAACATCACCAATGCGCGTTTGATACCCCAGATTCCAAACCTCCGTATCAAACCAGTCAATATCCATCGGCAAACTGGGCGTACCGGTCTCATCAGTTTCAATGCGATGCAGATTGATAGCAATCTCATTCATACCAAACGCCGCAGTGTAACCAAGCCCATACACATCCCGACGATACCGGGTGGCCGCCACATCGCCCCGGCTGGATTGGTAATCATCCCCCTTGTCAAAACTGCCAACCGCATAAATACGATGATTGCGATTGCTAAAACCCAACACACCCGCCGCACTGCTACCACCATCCACCGATTCAAGCGACAACTCAGTATCGCCGGTAAAACGCCAACTATTGTCATTACCATAAGCAGGCTTCTTCCAATACGCCGTGGCCGCCCCGCCAATACCGCCGCCGGTAGCAATAGAAGCGATACCCTGCTCCACCACCAATTCTTCCATCAGCCCCGCCGGAATATGATGCAGCGGCGGTGCCATCCAGTTCGGCCCGCCACCGTGAATCAACATACCATCCACGCGCACATTCACCCGCGGGCCAAACATTCCGCGATACTGAATCTGCCCGGTCAACGGCCCATTATTGTTGGCCGCGCCACCGGGAACCTGATTCATCAATTTGGCCGCATCCACACTGGAACCACTGCGCCGCGCGGTAAACGCAGTCTCAAGAAACTCCTGCCTGCCGATGACAACCACCTCCTCAACCGCACCTCCCCCCTCAGTCGGCTGCGCCAGCACCTGGCCGGAGATTGTGGATAGCAGTAACAAAGCAATGGATATACAGCAATAAGAGTGGGGCTTGTGCGCTGGCATAATGAGTTCCCGATGGTTTGGCAGTTAAAAACGGGCGCATTATAGTGAATAATCGGGGCGAGTGCCCGTGACATATTGTCACATGTGATAGAATCAGCCTGCTTATGCTAACAGTTATATCAAAAACTCGGGTCACCAGAGTCATTGTCTGGCCATGCGCTTTCTTGCTGTCGGCCACCGTTGCCATGGCGCAAGAGCCGGCCATTGATGCGGTGGACGATGTTGCCGCCGAAGCACAAGAACCAGTTGCTGATGCCGCCGAAGCCGCTGCAGCCGAGGCCCGCAATGCTGCCCTGAGCCGTGAACTGACTGCCCGCTACAACGCCCTTCAACAGTTGCAGACGAGTGTGGGGATTTATGACCAGAGTTTGATTGAGGCTAACAGGGATTTGGCTCGTTTGCTGGCGGAGGTGGGGGACCATGAGACGGCGGCGAGTATTTACGGTGAGGCGTTGCAACTGAGCCGGATTAATAATGGTCTTTATAGTGAGGAGCAACTGCCGTTGGCGGATGCCATGATTGAGAGCCGAACTGCATTGGAGCAATGGCAGGAAGTGGATAACTTGCAGGCGTTGAAACTGCATCTTGGCTCGCGGTTGTATCAGCCGGGAAGCAGCGACTATTTGGCGGTGGCGATACCTTATGGTCGTTGGAAGCTGCAAACTATTAACAAGAATTTGTTGCAGCAGTCAGGCCAGCAGCGCTTGCAGCGGGCATACGGGATTATTGAGTTTTATAACGAGTTGCTCGGCCAGGCTGAGGCGGGCGGGATAGGGCAGGCCGCTCTGTTGCCGGTGATTATTGACAAGACCGAGGCAGACCTGACTGTTGCCCAGGCTATCGCCGTTACGCCATTCATCGCATTTGACGGAATTGCCAGCCCCTTCGTTAATCAAACTAACTGTCAGGCTGCGCGCAACAGTGCCGGTCAGGTAGTGCGTCAATGCTACAACGTGCAAGTGGAAAATCCGAACTACCGCCGCTCGCAATATGATGCAAAACAATTTGAATTAAGCCGCCAGATGGAAACCATCAATCGTGAGGTGGAACAACTCCAAAACATCCGCCAAACCGGCAATCTGCCCGCCCCCGAAATCAAACAGCTGGACGAACAAATCACCCGCCTGCAAGACCGCTCCCGCGACATCCAGAGAATAGCCCGCCGCGAGCGGCTTTATTAACTTGTCTCGCATATATTGAACCGGCACAATGGGGTGGAAATCACCGCCAATAACAGGTATCTTGCTCAAATAGTCCAAACAACCCGAACGACCCAGGCAACTCACACAACCCATACACAAGGAGCCACCTATGTTCTCAACCATTTCCAGGTTAAAGCCCATGAGGCTTATAAAGTTCACATTCTCAGCACTGCTGGCAAGCGTAGCGCTGGGCGGGCAACTCGTCGCGGCGCTGGAGGAAGGGGATAAGGCCCCGAATTTCTCCCTCCCGGCATCCGATGGCCAAACCTACACCCTGGCGCAGTTTGCTGGTGTGAAGCCGGTAGTCATCGCCTTCTTCCCCAAAGCCTTCACCGGCGGATGAACCATGCAATGCAAGGCGCTGCGTGACAGTGCTGAAGAAATCCAGTCTTTTGATGTTGCCTATTTCATGGCCAGCGTAGATACGCTGGAAGACAACACCGCCTTTGCCAACGAGCACGAGGCCAACTTCCCCATCCTCGCCGACCCGGGCAAGGAAATGTCCACCGCCTATGGCGTACTGGGCACACGCGGCTTTAACAACCGCTGGACTTATTACATCGATACGGACGGCACCATCCTCAAAATAGACAAGGAAACCAGACCGGCCACCGCCGGCAGAGACTTGGCGCAAACTATGGAAGCACTGGGCTTCCCAAAACGCTAGCGTCAAGCTACAAACTGCACAGGAACAAAATCGCCAATTCCTGTTCAAAGAAAGAGACACTATCGGAGTGATGAGCCGAGATCACAGGAGCCACCCATGTCAAAAATAGGACTATGGCTAATCGCCGGAGTCGCGATAGCCACATTGATATGGCTGGTCTATCTGGCCGCCAGCTTTGAACCGCCCGGTGGCACCACCACAGTGGTGGTTGACCCGCCGATTGTCACGGAACCGCCGCCGGAGCCACCGTTAATCAGCCCGCTGCCAACCCCCTCCAACCCGGCCACCGTATCCGCCGCCGCCGATGATGATGTGGTGGTCGCAGCCCCACCCGAAGAAATTGCCACGCCGCCCGAGCCGCCGCCGGATGAACAACTGCCATCGCTGAACGACAGCGACAGTTTCGTGCTGGAAAAATTACGCGCCTTCAGCAACGGGCTTGCCATAATTGAGTTTCTCGCCTCGGAACAACTCATTCGCCGATTTGTGGTATTCACCCACAATGTCAGCGAGGGCGAACTGCCGCAAACGGATTTGCCTTACCGCCGCGTTAGCGACGAGATGCCAGTGCGCACCGTAGATGAAAACCTGTTTGAAATGGATGACTCAGCCCACCGCCGCTTTAACCGCATGGTTGATGCCTTCGTAGCACTGGATACCAACCAGGCCGTTGCCCTCTATCGCCTCCTCTCCCCCCTGTTCCAAAACGCCTACGCAGAGATTGGTTTCCGCAGAGTGGATTTTGACGACACATTACAACAGGCAATCAATCAGGTACTGAATGCCTCACCACCGGACGGCCCGTTCCAGCTGGTCAAACCATCGGTAATGTATCTCTATGCCGACTCCACCACCGAAGACCTGCAAGCAATAGACAAACAACTCATCCGCCTCGGCCCCGAAAACACCCAAAAACTCAGAGCCAAGCTACGAGAGTTTAGCAACCACCTGTGATAGTAGTTGCCGCCCTATACCGATTCGTCAACTTCCCCGAATTTGCCGATTTCCGCGAACCCTTGCTCACAGAAATGATGGCGCATGAAGTCCGCGGCACCCTGTTACTGGCCGGGGAGGGCATCAATGGCACCATCGCCGGTTCACGCACGGGCGTTGATGCGGTACTCGCATTCCTGGGGCAAGACCAGCGCTTTGCCAACCTTGAAACAAAAGAATCCCGCGTTGCACAAAACCCCTTCTACCGCGCCAAGGTAAAACTGAAAAAAGAAATCGTAACAATGGGCGTGGCAGGCATTGACCCCAACCACAGCGCCGGCACATACGTGCAACCCGACGAATGGAACGCCCTGATTAGCGACCCCGATGTACTACTGCTGGACACCCGCAACGAATACGAAGTGAAAATCGGCACCTTTGAAGGCGCAGTGAACCCGCACACCGAATCATTCCGCCAGTTCCCCGACTATGTGAAACAACACCTGACACCGACCAACGAATCACAGAACAAAGCAGGAACCACAGCAGAAACCAAAGCCAAGCCCAAAAAGATAGCCATGTTCTGCACCGGCGGCATACGCTGCGAAAAATCCACCGCCTACTTAAAACAACAAGGCTTTGAAGATGTCTATCACCTCAAGGGCGGCATCCTGAAATACTTGCAGGAAGTGCCGCAGAGCGAATCAAAATGGCGTGGCGAATGCTTCGTGTTTGATAACCGGGTAACAGTAAATCACCAACTGGAGCAGGGCAGTTATGACCAGTGCCACGCCTGCCGCATGCCAATCTCGGCAGCCGACAAGGCTAGCAAACACTACCGCAAAGGCATAAGCTGCCCCCACTGCCACAACAAACACAACAGCACCAAACAACAACGCTTTGCAGAACGACAACGCCAGGTGGAACTAGCCACAATGAGAGGAGAAGACCACATCGGCCAGCCAGTTCAAGAAACCATGGCCAACCGGCGGCGCGAAAAGATTCGTTTCAAGGAACGGCAACGGCAATAAAAAAGGGACACACCAAATTAGTGCGTCCCTTTTTGAACCAGCCCAACTGGCAGAAATATGGAGGGAACTGCCAGCGGGCTGGAAATCGTTAGGACTCCCTAGAAAGTAGCCCGGATACGAGCGTAGTAGAACGCGCCCTCAACACCCCATGGCGTAGAGCCAGCGTAGGTGTTGCCGGAACCAACGGTGCCATCTGAATTGTTAATATCCAGCGGAGCGTCCTCGCCCAGAGCATTGTTGGCACCCATGATGAATGTATAACGGTCATCCCAGGTATAAGCAGCTTCAAAGTCCATAAGAATTGCGCCGCTGTAGCATTGGTCTCTGTTAACAACGCAACTCAGGGCATAACCTAATCCTTCGGAACCACGGTCAGTAGGGTCGCTACTATAACCCGCATCCACCCAGTCATCATAATGACGAGCGCGTACCATAAAGCGGAAGTCATTAAGCAGATGGTTATAGGTAAACACACCCCGGTGCGGCGGATTGTAGTTCTCCAGTTCTGCCACCCTGTTGCGGTTCACTTCCATGCCGGCATTCTCTACTGTGGTCTCGGTCCAGTTCCAGGCCGCAACAAATGTGCCGCTGCCGGAGCCGCCCCAGTCCAGGTTATAAGTGGCTACCAGATCAATACCTGTGGTGGTGGTTTCAAAGTCGTTGGTGTAGAAACTCACCGAGGTCAGGTCAACGGCACCGGGAACGCCCAGCTCTTGCAAGCAGTCGGCCAGAGTACTCATGGCAGCCCGTGCATTAGGGCAGGCGACACCAGCTGGTATCTCCCTGTCGGTGATAGTGATAGTGCCAGTGGCCGCGATGCGGTTCTCAACATTAATCTGGAAGTAGTCCACAGTAACATTCAGGTCTGAGGTGACATCCCATACCGCACCAACCGAGAAGTTGGTGGAGTCTTCCGGCACCAGCGGTTCGGCACCCAGATATCTGGCAATCGGGTTAGTGGGAGGAATCTGACCACGTTGTTGCAGTTCACCCTCAACAGTAATAGTGGAAATCTTGGTCACATTCTCCTGCCCCGGTGTCGGCGCACGGAAGCCGGTGTTAAAGGAACCACGCACCAGGAAATTATCGGTTACCCGGTATCTGCCGGACACCTTGTAGTTGGTGGTGGTGCCGAATGATTCAAAGTCCTCATAGCGCAATGCCACGGCACCTGTGAATTCATCAGTGAGGTCGGCTTCCAGTTCGCCGTAGAAGGCGTAGTTGGAACGACCCCACAGCCCGGCCTGGGGCGGCCCGAAGCCGGCAAAGCCGTGTGCTCCGACGCTCAGGTTGGGTAGCGGGATGCTGAGTTCAACAGTGCTGCCATCCTCGTAAGTGTGGGTGTAGGGTGCGTAACGGTTGCCGGCACCTGCCACATTTTGTTGAGCGAAGCGACCGGTCTCCCAGGCGGGTTCTTCACCGATGATGGTTTCAAAGCGCTCGTCCCGCCACTCAACACCGAAAGCGAAACTAAGGTCAGAAGCCAAACCTTCCATCGGCATGGTATAAACGAAGTCGGCGTTAAGGTTGGTTTCAGACTGCACATAGGAACCGATGTCAAAGTCACGCTGCAGGGCACCGTTGACAATGCCATCGGGACCGTTGGAGGGGTTCCAGGTGTTGTTCAGGAAGAACGAAACCTTGTTGCGCCCGTAGCTGCCGCTGAAGTCGTAGCTGAGCTGGTCATTGAAGTAACCTCTGATACCGCCAACGATGCTGGCATCTTTCAGGCCACCACCAAACTGCGGAGTATAGCCGCCGGGCACCACCTGATTCAGCGCCCAGCAGTTGGCGGGCAAATTGGCCAGAGCCATTTCATCCGCAGCCACCGCAGCCGCGTCCAAATCATCGCCATTACCACCGGAGCCCGGGCTAACCAGAGCCGGGCAGTTGGATATATAGCCGGTCTGACCGGCTGCGACATTGTCATCAACTATAGCCCGGAAGGTAAAACTAAGATCATCCGCGAGCGGATTGTCACTGGAATCCTCATCAATTGTTACGCCATGGGTATAAACACCACTGCGCGAGTTCGGATTACGATAGAAAAATCCACCCTCAGTCTCACGCTGGCCGTAGTTACCGAACGCATACACTTCCATGGTGTCGGAAACTTCAATGCCTGAGTTGAAGAACAGGTTCCAGTTGTCGCGATATTCGGGGCCGCCCCAAACCTGAGCGTATGGCTGGCGCACATTAATGCGCTGCGCCGCGTTGCCGGTTCTGATAAGGGTTTCAGCGTCGGTGCGCTGGGTGGAGCGGCTGGTGGGGTCTTGCTCCATCCAGGTGCCGGTGATGTTGAGGAAGCCAATATCGCCCAGTGGCAGGCCGGCATTGCCCATGAACTGTATCAGGTCGCCATCGCCTTCGCTAAACTGGCCGGTGCGGGCTTCAATGGTGAAGCCGTCCGAGTCTTCTTTCAGCGCGAGGTTGATTACGCCGGCGATTGCATCAGAACCGTATTGGGCGGCGGCACCGTCACGCAGCACCTCAGTCTGACGGAGAGCCAGCGCCGGAATGGCGGAGATGTCGGCACCCTGAGAACCTGCTCCCAGACTACCACCCAACTCGGCGATAACACCGGAACGGTGGCGGCGCTTGCCATTCACCAAAATCAACACATTATCCGCCGGCAAACCGCGCAAGTTGGCGGGTCGTACCAGAGTGGCTGCGTCTGAAATAGAGTGGCGGGTAACATTATAGGAAGGCACTGCAGTTCTGAGCATATCGTTCAAATCAGCAAGGCCGATGTTCTCCAACTCTTCGCCGGTGATAACATCAACAGGCACAGAAGAATCTGTGGCACTGCGAGCCGCGCGGCGAGAGCCGATGGTAACAATCTCTTCTATATTCCCCTCAACCTGCTGCGCCAACACCTGCGGCGCGTAGCCGGGTGCCAGAACAACCAGCGCGAGGGCTGACAGAAGAGCTACTGTGTTGCGTGTGAAAAGGTTTTGCGTAGTTTGCGTGTGTTGCGTGGTCATGATGATGTTCTCCCATGGAACGTTGATGCTTGGTTGGTTCTTTCGGTACTACTAATTACTTACAATACGATATTTTACACGTTGTGTTACTTATCGCATATATTTACAACATTGAAACAATTAGTATGGCCTGCACCTGTAAGTGTGATTTCTCCGACCGAGGTGGAACCCATACGACATGGGCGTGCAGGATACAGATTGTTATCGTCATTTTCAAGCAAAAAATAAGGGTAGCCCAAAAAGCCCCGTATATTGGGACAATTCAGGCTACCCTGCTGGTTTGAGCCCCTTATATAAGGAGGCTTGAAGGCTTATCCGGCGGGGGGCGGACAGCCAGTCCGGGCTGCCCACATCGCCGCTTCATGGGGAAGGGTGCTAGAAGCTAAAGTTCGCCCGTCCGTAGTAGTAGGCACCCTGCCAGTCAACACTCGTGGCTGAGGAATACAGACGGCCGCAGCAGTAATCGCTTATGCTGTCCTTGTCGGGATACGCATCAAAGACATTGCGGCCACCCAGGGTGAACTTGACGTTGTCGTTGAGGTCATACTGGGCTTCCAAATCGGTGAACCAGGTGGCACCGTAGGTTTGATAGCGCAGAGGAGAACCACCAGTATTAGCGTTGGTGGCTTCACCATAATAACTAAAGCGGACAACGAAAGTCAGAGCATTCACATTATGACGTCCGGTAAAAACACCGCGCCATTTTGGAGCAAAGTTCTCAAAATCATGGCGGTTTTCGGCGTTTAACACCGAACTCGGATCAGTGAGGAACTCTATGCTGTTGTAGTTCAAGCTACCGGTGAGAGTGGTGGTTCCCATATTGCCGCCCCAATCCACTGGCATGGTGGCTACCAAATCCATACCCTGGTTGCGAGTATCAAAGGCGTTGGTGAAATAGAACACTCCGCCGATGGTGTTCGCGCCAGGCACACCGGCATCCCGCAGTTTAACGAAGTTTTGATAAGCATCGTCATCCGCCTCATCCTCTATATCCGGGTCCCGTACGGATGAAACATCCCGGGTGGAAATGGCGCGGGTGCGATCATCAATGTCAATACGGTACAAGTCCAGCGTTAAATCCATCTGGCCGATTTCAGCGGTTATGCCCAGCGTGAAGTTGGTGGAAGTCTCAGGCTTCAAAGCCGTGGCACCGAGAGCTGCGGCCACCGGGCCGTTGGCCGGGAACAAGCCGGTTGCCACCGGGAAGCCGTTCGGCAACCGGGTGGACACATTAATAGTGCCCTGTTGACCCGGTGTGGGAGCACGGAAGCCGGTGCCAATAGAACCACGGATACCAAAGGTGTCGGTGACGGTTAGTTTACCGGCCACCTTCCACACCAGTTCGGCATCAAAGTCATCATAGTTTTCGTAACGCAGTGCGCCTTGCAGGAAAAGGTTGTCGGTTACATCGGCACTTACATCGCCGTATAGGGCGTAGGAGCTACGCTCAAACAGTTCCGAGAAATCCGGTGAGTAACCGGGGAAGCCATTGGAGCCTACGCCTACTGCCGTATAGACAGGGTCATCTGCATCGGTGCAGTCCAGACCTAAATTAGCAGCGAGTGCCATACCCGCAGCCGTTGGTACGCTGGTTGATAAATCACCGGCAGTCGTCGGGTCTGCACAAAAATTGTGAGGGTCAGGGTTAGCATAAGGGCCTTGCTCGTAGGACTTCGGCTCACCTTCAACCACCTCGTAAGACTCGTCCATATAGGAGACGCCGAAAGCGAACAGCAGGGGGCCAACTGTGCTATCTGAATTCATTTCATAAGTGAAGTCAGCCTGGAACTGAGTCTCGGTATTAACCAAATCACCCGGACGGAATGAAGTGGGAGAGTCAGTACCAAGCGAGGGGTTGATGGTGTTACTCAGGGTGTACTCAATCATGTTCTCGCCGGTTCGGGCGCTGAAATCGTAGTTCAGGCCGTTTGACAGCGTGCCGCGCCAGCCACCAACTATCGAGAAGTCGGAAAGGTCGCCGAAGAATCGCGGAGTGAATCCACCGGGATATTTCTCCAGCGGGAAATAGATTGAACCATCGGCCTGACGCACACGTTCAATGGTGCCGTTCTCAGGATAGCGATAGAAGAAACTGCCATTGGTCTCGCTGGTGGAGTAGTTGCCGTAGCCATACAGTTCGGTGTCGCCGCTCATCGGGATGCCGGCATTGAAGAAAACGCTGCTTGCATCACGGTCCGGCTGGCCCCAGGGTTGCACCACATCGCCAAAGCCGATGTTGGCGGCAGGAACCCCGGCCTGGAAAGCAGGGTCTTCCGTATAGACTGTATAGTCGGCCGTACCATCGTAGCCCGGCAGATTCGGGTTCACACAGAACCAGCTCTCGCAATATTGCTCGCCGCGCTCGGTGGCATCAGAAGTAGTTACCTGAGCGGAAATGCTGAGGAAGCCATCAGCACCCAGAGGCAGACCGATGTTGCCCGACACTGTGGTGGTGGAACCGTCTCCCTCGCTGTACTGACCGGTATCAATGCTGAGGCTGCCGCCCTCGTTGTTGGTTTTCAGCAGGAAGTTGATTACGCCGGCAATGGCGTCGGAGCCGTATTGTGCGGCGGCACCATCGCGCAGCACCTCAACACTCTGGATGGCCGTGGAAGGGATAGTTGCCACATCAGGCCCCTGCGTGCCGAAACCACCAATGGCCACCAGCGAAGACCGGTGCCGACGCTTGGAGTTTATCAACACCAGCGTCTTGTCCGTCGGCAGACCGCGCAGGGTGGGAGCGCGGATGAATGTTGTCCCGTCCGAAATGGGCGAACGAGAAACATTGTAGGACGGCACCAGAGTTTGCAGGATGTTATTCGTATCAGGATGAGCCACAGACTCAATCGCTTCAAAATTAAACACATCCACCGGCACCGGCGAATCCGACACCGTCCGCGGCCGGGCACGCGAGCCCGTAACAATAATCTCCTCCAACGCCTCAGCACCTTGCGGCTCCTGAGCCACAGCAATGCCACCGCCAAGCGCCAAACCGCCCATTGCCACCACAGTGGCGAGGGCCAAAGTCAAATAATATCGGGTTCTAGATAGGATTTTCAGTAGAATTTTCATAGAGTTACACCTTCGTTGAGTTGGGTTTGCTTTGGATGGGGTTCATAATATACCTATTATGTCGGGAGGTATAGGGGAAAATGTAATGTTTGGGGCTTATTGGGGGGGGGGGTGATTAGACATATTTGATTACTTGTCTTGTTACTTGTCTTGTTACTTGTCTTGTTACTTGTCCTGTTACATGTCCGGTTGCCTGCTGACTCGCACCTTCGGGCTTTTCTTGCGATCTGGTGAATCTGGGTTAAATATAAAAAATTTCCCGAAAACCGAGCAAACTGCGGATTTTTTGACTACTACTTATGGTGAGAATGGTGCACATTCCCGTGCGCCCAGGATACAGGAGTGCTCCACTATGTCGGAAGCCGAAAAGTCAGCCAAACTACACGATGCGTTGAACAAAGAATTGTTCTCAAACCGCAAGCTCACTGCTGTGTTCCTGCATGAGCACCTGCCACCTGAGGTAACTGCCCGGTTCAGGAAGGGCGCCCTGCCGGAACTGGTGGATAGCAATTTCGTTGAGCCCGACGCTCGACAAATCCAGGCCGATGTGCTTTGCAGGGTGCGGCTTAAATCGGGCGCTGCGGACCATCACTATTTTCTGATAGAACATAAATCCTGGCCTGACCACGGCACTTTGGCGCAACTGTGCCGCTATCAACTGGGCATTTGGGACCGTCATATCAAAAAGGGTGCAGGTGGAAAGCGGGCACTGCCACCCGTTACTCCGCTGGTAATTTATCACGGCAAGAAGCCGTGGAATGTGCCGCGCAGTTTCAGGGGAATGGTGAAGAACGAAGATGCAATTCCATACTCTGGCCTGGATTTAAGTTACCAACTGGTGGACCTCACCAATATCCCCCACGATGACCTTTCCGGCAACAAGGAGCTCTGGGCCGGGCTAGCCGCCCTGCGAGGTCTCGGTCGGCAGAAGGAGGGCAAGGCGAATATGATAGATATCATCAAGGCACTGTCAACCAATGAGGGGTTGGAAAATTCCGTTTTCCGGTATATAGTAAGCACATGGGAACTCAGTAACGAGGAAAGAAACCAACTGATAAACGCAACAAAGAGAGGAGGAATAATCATGAATTCATTTGTAGAAGAGTTGAAAGCAGAGATTAAGGCCGAAGCCAAAGCCGAAGCCGAGGCCGAAGTCAAGGCTGAAGCTAAAGCCGAAGCCAAAGCCGAGAGTGAAGTCAAAACACTCAAACGCCAGGTGCAGGTGCGATTTGGGTCTGTGCCGCAAGATGTTGAGGTGCGGATTGACCAAGCATCCCCCGAAGAAATCGAGGGGTGGGTTGACCAAATCCTCGTTGCGACATCGCTTGAAGAAATGTTCGCCAGCCCTTCCAGTCGCTAGCAAGCATCTTTTAATTACAGACCATCTTGGTCCAGCCGTTCCGCAGCCTCTAGAATCCGCTTGCTAGGTGTTGCCGGTTCGTCCCGGCAGGCGGCTATAAAACAATCAAACTGGGCATCGGAAAGAGTAATCGCCGTCTCCCGCTCCAAAACCGCCGGAGCGTTCTCATGTATAAGCCGGACAACATACTCCGTTACTGATGCACACCCCAAAACCGCAGAGGCGCGCTCTGCCAACCGCATGGTCTCTGCCTGAATGCGTATTTCCATTCGCTCGGTGCGTGTGTTCTTGTTCATCATGGGTTCCTCATGGTTAATGTCGGTTTGCGGCATTGGATTAGAGGCCACAATAGCGTATTATAAACAGGTTATACGAGTGGCCTGATTTTGCCTCATGCGCATTGGGTCAGGACACGCTAACAGAGTTGACTGAAATAATACCGATGCTATTGATTAGACTACGAGGAGTTAAACTATGAACAATGCCAAAATATTTAAACGAATCAAAGGAGCATTAGACAGAGCCGAAGTTGGTGGCCGCAGGTCGAGTGCCGAAGTGCGTATACAGGCGATTAAATACGCTGATGAATTGGAAGGCATCTCTGGTAAAGAGTTTTGTGAAGGGGCAAACATACCCGAGAGCTATGGCGTGGAATTTAATAAGATGCGTAAAATCGCTCCGCGCCTGAAGAGAGCGGGTCTTGATGTCACGAAATTATAATTTCCTGCTGTAATTGGTATGGCCTTGAAGACTTCAATGGTCTACCATCAACAACAAATATGTATAGTAAGCACATGGGACCTCAGTGATGAGGAAATTGAACAACTGAAAGAAGCAACAGCGAGAGGAGGAAAAATCATGAGTTCATTTGTCGATAAATTGTTAGAAAAGGGCGAAGCCAAGGGCATAGTCAAGGGCGAAGCCAAAGCACTCAAACGTCAGGTGCAGGTGCGATTTGGTTCTGTGCCGCAAGGTGTTGAGGTGCGGATTGACGAAGCCTCCCCCGAAGAAATTGAAGGGTGGACTGAGCGAATCCTCGTTGCAACATCGCTTGAAGAAATGTTTGCCAGCCCCTCCAATCGCTAGCAAGCACCTCAGAAGGAAACGTACAAATCGGAGGCCTATGAATTGCAAAAAACGCGAAAGGGAGAGGAACGTCGTTACCATGACTGATAAGCTTGATGAATATATCAAGAAAGGATACGAAAACTGGTATGCGCTCATGCGCAATGGTAGGATTGAAAATCTTTATATTACTCGGGAAGAAGCACACAGGGCTGGGACTTTGCTCTATAAAGATGGGCTATTTTCGGTTGAAGAGATAATAAAATCACGATCGTGGGGAGGTAAAGGGCGGGACGCATCAAAGTGGCCGCAGCACTCACAAGCCATGGACTTCCTAATAATTGGATGAAGTGAAATGAACGAAGACGACTGGCACCAACGAGAGACTTACAAGTCACTAATGGTCTACGGCACCAGTGCCGTGAGATTTGTATTGCTTGCCAATGGTGGTGCTATTATTGCTTTGCTAACATTTGTTGGAGATTTTCTTAAAAATAATCAGGCAAACATAGACATGACTTGGGCTATAGGCTGTTATTTGGCTGGAATAATTTTAGGAGGTATTGCCAATGTGGCTGCCTACAGAACTCAGCTTACTCTTTACAATGAGAAGATAAAAAATGCTCCGCTGGGTGGACACGTGCGATGGCTCAACTTGACAATCATTTTAATAATCTCTGGAATTATTCTATTCAGCGTAGGGTCAATATTGGCAGTTTTAGATCTTCGGGCACTCTAGCATAGAACGAAACAGAGATTAAAAGCCCCATATGTATCTGGGTTATTACAGGGGAAAATATAATGTCCTAGACTTATTTTCGGGGCTTAGCCAGAGTCGCTTTCCAACGTTCACCGCTGGGCCGCGTGAGGGCATCGACATCATGAATTGTAATGGTGCCAGCCAGCGCCCCGAAAAGGCTGGGCGTGGGTTTGTTGGGAGTGTTACCATTAGATGAGCGGGGCTTTCGCATAATACGACACCAGATTAATTCACAGTGATTATTTCGGATTATATATGTTTATCGGATGTCATGTTCTGAGCCATAGATGAAAGCGGCAACGATGCTGTCTTTGTACTGCTCCAGCGATATGGCAACGGGTTCACGCAAGCCAACTGTTTTGCGTATGGGCTCGCATAACTCCTCAAACACCGGCGAATCTGGGTTTGCCTGATAGTGCTTCTGATTGCCGATGCTAACCACATTCACCAGGTCGCTATTTACTGGGTCAGGACAAGAGGCTTGACAGCACCCTTAAAGACTGGCTAACATGATGGTCAGGGTCTATTGCATAGATGCTACATTTTTTAATATCAGCACCTTAGCATCCTTTGTGTCTATCGTTGCATAGTTGAAGAAAAGTAGCATACTGGTACTCTCAACGCCTATCTAATTAATTACTTGATTGCAGGTAAACCATGAACAATACCCAAGAAGAAGACTGGAAAACAGAAGGTGAAGAGGAAGAGGATGAGGTGACTATAGACTATGAGATACTAAGTTATCCATCTGACTTTACGCTCAGCGGCATTGAAGAGAAATGGAAGAATGAAGATATAGTAATTCCAGATTATCAGCGTGACTTTGTATGGAAAAGAAGCCAAAGCTCAGTTCTGATAGATTCGTTTTTGAGAGGGTTACCCGTTCCGCCAGTCTTTTTCTATGTTGATGAAGATAATAAGAGCGTGGTGATTGATGGTCAACAAAGAATTCTCAGTGTAATTTTTTTCTTTGAAGGTCATTTTGGAAAGGAAAGTAATCAGAAAAAGCGGCAAGTATTTAGGTTGATTGGGTTAGATGAGAAAAGTCCATATGTGGGGAAAAGATTTGTAGATCTAGCTGAATCTGACCAGAGAAAGCTTAAGGATGCCGTGCTACGTTCTATAAATATTAGGCAACTAAATCCTGAAAATGAACAAACAAGTGCATATCACATCTTTGAAAGATTGAATACTGGCGGAACGCCTCTGAAACCACAGGAAATAAGAAATTGTCTTTTTAGAAAAGGGTTAAGCAGCAAGTTAAAAGAGCTTAATCAAGATGCTAATTGGCGCTTAATAATCGGGAAGGAGTATGTTGACAAACATCAGAGGGATATAGAGCTTGTGCTTAGGGTGTTTTCGTTAGTCGGTGCAGTGGACAAATATGAAAGTCCAATGAAAGTATTTCTTAACAATTCTATGAAAAATCATGATGAGGGAAACACTCCCAAAGTTAGGAAGTTTCTAAAGCAGTTTCCAAAAACCACCAAGCTAGTCGTGGAAAAATTTGGTGAAAAGCCATTCCATTTGAGAGGGCCTCTGAATATTTCAGTACTAGACTCTGTGATGAATGTGGTAAGTGAACACTACGGCAAGCTAGATTTTAGAACACTAAAGAAAAGATACAAAAAACTTGTCGACAACAAGCGATTTGAAGAACTTACTACATTAGCCACAACTGATACGAAGGTAGTCCGTGAACGGATTGACTTGGTTCGAGAACACTTAGTAGACTGAAACATGGCTTATCATAGTCATTTTTCGCGTACCGATGACCTTATAGAACATTTGAATAAGGTCGTCCCGCCTGTTGAAAATCCATTGTTGCAACTCCAATACGTCGGTTTTGTGTCCGTAACGGCAGTCGCCGTGTATGAACTAGCAATTAAGACCATCTTCGTAGATTTTTCAAAGCAAAAACATCATATCTTTGGAAACTTCGTTGAGTCCTATTTCGACCGACTCAATGGACGAATCAGGGTTCAGGATATTGTAGATGATAAAATCACTAAGTTTGGGAAAAAATATGTTGATAGATTTCAAGAAAAACTAAAAAAGCGCGAAGCTGATTTCAGAAAAGAAAATAAAAGGGATTGTAAAAGTGCATACGAAAATATCATACATTGTCGGAACCACTTTGCACACGGCAACCTATCAGGAGTTAACGGAACATATCAAGAAGTGGTTCAAGCATACAGAGATGGAAAAGAAGTAATTCATACTCTTGACGAAACAATGAGACTATAATTTTGGCCACAATGTCCAAGTGCTAGTTCCAACTCAGAACAGTTGATACTAGTTGCCGGTTTAACAACATGATGTCGGCGAAGCAGGTTTTCCCAGCCTCAAAATCTTACCAAGAAAAAGGATGCCCAAAGTGGGTCTTTCGGGGCTAGTCAGTGTTGGCTTAATTCGTGGGGTGCCTTCCTGAGAATGCAAACGTCCACAAGTCACTAAATGCTATGTCTTGAAAGCTGTTTCGCTACTCAAGGAGGAACCTTGTGATTCTATAAATTGTTTTCTGTTCATGCTACACCTCGTAAACTGTTATTAGTGGGGAAATGAAGCCAGACTATATTCGCCACAGTGCAAACCGGAATGGACAAAGACTACAGGCCAATGGAGAGCCTATTTGCAGAAATCATCAAGAACTCGACCTAGGCTTAGCTTTGGGTGAGTTGAGACATTGGTCAACATGCTCTGAAATTTGTTTCTTTATTTCCTCAACACTGGCCCCGGTTTCAATGGCTGTGGAACTGGCGACGGTCGTGATGAGCATATCCCGATATTTTTGGGGATCTTTTAGATGGGGATTTGTATCAAACAATGACTTTTCCATGATGCGGCACCAAATATGTTGAGTGTGATTGCTCCCAATTATACTCGTCCTTACCAATACCCACCACTCTAAAACCGAACCGACACCGTCTCCCGCCGCACTTCCTGTGCATCCCGTTCATCCTCACAAAACGGCATATCAATCCACCCGCCCCGTGAATAAAGCCAAGTTGCATCGGCATAATTATCCGAAGCCGGGTCGGTGGATTGGGAGTAGGTCAGGATGGCATCGGCGTTGGGGCAGCCGGTTTCGTTCCAGCTTACTACTTGCACATAACTGTTGCCGTGTACGATATTGGAGTAGCCTTTTCCTTCTATCAGGCGCGAGGTGATTACGCTGAACAGCATCGCGCCGGTGCCACCGTGGATGGGGATGCGTTCGCCGTTTTTTTCAACGAACTGCACCTCGCCCCAGGGGGCATCAAGAGCGATGTCGTTATCAAGCAACACCTGCACGGCCTCGGCAAGTGCCTGGCGAATGCCTTCCGATAATTCCGCAGTGGTGTTTAGTGTGTGAGGCGTGTTCACCGGGTCGGCCGGGTTGAAAGGTGTGGCCCAGAAGTTTGCCGGGAGTTTGCGGAACAGTTCGTGGAAGATATGTCCGCCGACACTATCAATAGTATGACGTTTGTCCCAGGCCGCAAGAATTTCGCAGGCTTGCGTCATCGCCTGCGGGTTCTCGCCATACGCCGACCAGTCCGTGCCGGCGCATAAGCCAACAATGTCATCATTCAAAAGTTCCGCCGCATAGTTGCGCGCGCCGGTGAGTATCTGGCGCACATTCTCGTTGTTGAAACCGGGCTCGCCCAAACCATCGGTGCCGGCGAGGCGTTGTTCGGCTTGCAGGAAAGTTAGTCGGGTGCGCAAACTTTGTGGAGTTGCTTCGGCGCCGATGATGGCCGGGAAGCCGCTTAGTAATTGTTGCGGGTTTGCCAGCCAGTAGCTGCCGTTGGCGTTGGCGGCGTATTCCGGGGTGGTGAGTTTGGGAAGGTTGTCATAGCCGAATACGCCGGGCACCGGGGCGTCATCGTCGCTGCCCCATTCGCAGGCGCTGTCGGAGCCATCCAGCATTACCACGCCCGCTCTGCTTAATAGTTGTTCGGCAACGGGGCTGCGCACGCAGTCGCTTATCTTGTCGGCGGTTACATGAGGCACGGTGGAAACATCGCCGTAGAAGCCATCGCCGTGGCGGTCGGCGGCGATGGTGTTAACCCAGGGAATGCCAACCGGACGCAACGCCTGTTTCAATTCATCCATGCTGGTGGCCTGCCCGAACTTTACCCACTGTTCAAAACTGCGCAGGTTATCCAGATTGGCATCTTGCATGGCAAAGGCCGTGCCGGTGAAGTTTGGCCAGCCGCCAATCATCGGGTTCATACCACCGAGGTCCACCATTGGCCCGAAGTGAGTCATGTATGCCGTGTGTTCCACTGTCATCACCGAGCCATCATCGGCCAGCGTCTCCACGCTCACGGTAAGCGGAGTAATCGGGCGATACTCACCATCATACAAATACTCCAGCGAATTGTCGGGATTGATTTTCAGTTCATGAAAGGTAAAGCGGCTTGCCGTGGATACGGTGTGGCTCCACGCAACATCACGATTGAAACCAATAGTAATAAGTGGCAAACCATAAAGGCTGGCACCCATAACATCGTAACTGCCGGGGATGGTGAGATGCGCCATGTAAAAACGGTCGCCCCCCTGCCACGGAAAATGCGGATTGCCAAACAACAGACCACTATCGTTACCAGTGGCATCACGGCCAACACCATAAGCATTACTGCCCAACATCTCCGGTGTTGGCAAACCAAGCCGTTGCCGCGCCGCCAGACCTTCAAGCGAAGGATGCCCTTGCCACTCACCCGGCTGCCACATGGCCGTGTCATCATTCGGTTTGGCCTCCGCAATAGCACGAGCCAGCGCACTGGAACTCCCCCGCAACACACGCCTGTGCAACAAGCGACCAAAGTCAATAACATCCACCTCACGCACCCACTCAGCACCACGACACCCTTCATCACCCCCGGCCAACCCGTCAACCCCGGTCTCATCCAGATAACGATTAAGCCCCGCAACATAACCCTCACCCACAGCCACCAAATGCGCCGGCAACCCCTCAACAAAAATTTCCCGAATACGCGCCTCATCATTAAACAACTTCATCACCAAATCACTACTAAAATCCCCCTCCTCACCCAAATAACGAGCCGATTCCCCCGCCGCCCGCACAAACTCCTTCATCACCACACAATAATTGTGCCGGGCAAACGCATAACCAAAACCATAACCAAGGCTACCCCAATCCTCAGCCGTCACATGGGGAATGCCATATTCAGTCCACACAATATCAGCGCTGTAACCATCCCCCTGCGCCGCCAACGCGGAAGACGAAGCCAGCACAAAGCCAAGCACAAGGCCCAGCAGTGAACAAGGGATGGAGTGATAGTGGCGGTGATGCCGACTTTGATAGTTTTGACGAGAGCACATAGCGAAACCTCTGTAGTTATCTATAGTTGTCTATAATTATCAAGCAGTCGGAAAATGTTACCAGAAAACCACACTTGCATAAAACCCGCATAAAGGGTAACTTGACGCCCCGTTGAGGAACCTGACCATGCGCCCGAACTCACCCCCCGATTCACCCGCCCGCCGTGCATTTTTGCGCGGCATGGCCGATGCCGCCAAAGGTTCGGCGCTGGTGCTCACCCTGCCGGCTATCCTGACCGCTTGCGACCAGGCCAACGAAGCGCGCCGCATAGATGCCCCGTTCATTAATCTCACCGCCGATGAAGTGACGGAGTTGCGTGCCATTGCCGCGCGCATTATGCCTACTGATGATACGCCCGGGGCCGAAGAGGCCGGAGTTATCTATTTCATGGATAAGGTGCTCACCGACCCGGAGCAACTCGCTACGCTACAAGACGGCCTCGCCAATTTACAAAGGCAAGCTCGCCGCCGCCACGGCGGCGAAGCCTTCCACCTGCTCAACGAAACACAACAGGATGAACTACTACGCGACATTGAAACCGGCACCTTCTTCCGCACCCTGCGCTTCCTCACCATGGCAGGTATGTTCTGCCTGCCGGAATACGGCGGCAACCGCGAACTGGCAGGCTACCAGATGCTTGCCTTCGAAGCCCGCCACGCCTGGACACCCCCATTCGGCAACTTCGAAGGCCAACAAGCCGACCAGCAGGGAGGCAACCGCTAATGGCACAAGCAACCCGCGAACCCGTGGACTTCGTAATAGTCGGCTCCGGCGCCGCCGGCGGCATCATGGCCAAGGAATTATCCACCGCCGGCTTCTCAGTAATACTACTGGAACAAGGCCCCCACCTCACAGCCGCCGACTTCCGCCACGACGAATGGGCCTACGACTTCAACAACGAACTACTATGGGGCCGCCGCCACGGCCACCCCCAAACTTTCCGCCGCAACGAAAACGAAACCGCACAAGAAGTAGAATACTCACTGGGCTACGCCCACAACGTAGGCGGCAGCAGCATACATTTCTCCGGCAACTTCTGGCGCCTGCGCCCCATTGATTTCATGGAAGCCAGCGTACGCGGCACCATCCCCGGCACCACCTTCACCGACTGGCCCATCAGCTACGACGAACTGGAACCCTATTACACCAAAGTAGACTGGGAAATCGGCGTATCCGGCCTGCAAGGCCCCTGGGACCCCCCCCGCTCACGCGACTACCCCTGCCCACCCATGCCCATAAAATCATCCGGCGCCATACTGGAACGAGGCTGCGCCGCACTAGGCTACAGCGTCTTCCCCGCCCCGGTCGCCATCCTGTCCACACCCTACAACGGACGCCCCGCCTGCATCCATTGCGGCTTCTGCAACGGCTACGGCTGCGAAGTAAACGCCAAATCATCCTCCGCAGTAACCATGATTCCCCTGGCACTGGCCTCGGGCAACTGCGAACTGCGCACCGGCTGCACCGCCTCACAAGTAATCACCAACGAAACCGGCCGCGTAACCGCAGTCAACTACTGGGATGAAAACGGCACCGAACATTCCCAACGCACCAACGCCGCAGTGCTGTGCGCCAACGGCGCGGAAACACCACGCTTACTATTACTATCCGAATCCAGCCAATTCCCCGACGGCCTCGCCAACTCAAGTGGAATGGTAGGCAAAAACCTGATGTTTAACGGCTACTCCACAGTGGCAGGCTTATTTGAAGAACCGGTAAACGCCTGGAAAAGCGTACCCGCCGACCGCGTAACCTTTGACCACTACGAACTGGACTCAAACCTTGGCTTCTACGGCGGCGGCGGCATTGACTCACGACACATCAGCCGCGGCCTGCCAATGGAAGCAGCAATGCGCGGCGATATGTTCGGCGGCCCCGGCTGGGGCAGCGAGTTCAAACGCAACCTGCGCCGCAACTTCCACTACAGCGCCGCCTTCGACGGCCACACCACATCCCTGCCCCTGCTCACCAACAGCGTCAGCCTTGACCCAAACCTGAAAGACAAATGGGACCGCCCCGCACTACGCTGCACCTACACCGACCACCCCGACGACACCGCCACCATGCACTACTTCCTGCAACGCTCCATCGAACTCATGGAAGCCGCCGGTGCCACCCAAATTTCCGACGGCGTCCCCAACGAAAACACCGAAGGACAACGCGGCGGCGTTCACCTGCTCGGCACCTGTCGCATGGGCAGCAACCCGGCCACTTCAGTAATTGACAAATACCATCGCAGCCACGACATACCCAACCTCTTCCTCTGCGATGGCAGCAGCATGGTAACCTCCGGCCGCGGCCAACCCACCATGACTATCATGGCAATGGCGTTCCGCGCCGCCGACCACATCATCCAGGCGGCGCGACAAGGAGATGTCTAAAACTTTTTGCAGCCGTGAAACTCTGGCGGAGTTATTACGTATCGCATTGCCGATGGTGATATCACACGGCACCTTCGCGCTAATGATATTCACCGACCGCTACTTCCTCTCCCAAGTCAGCCCCCTGCACATGGCAGCCGCCCTCGGCGGCGGTGTGGCCGCCTATTTCAGCTTCTGTTTTTTCTCCGGCCTGGTGGCCTACGCCAACGCCATGGCCGCGCAATATCTTGGTTCCGGCGAGAAGGGCAAGTGCTCCAAAGTTGTCACCCAGGGCGCGCTGATGATACTCGGCAGCCTGCCGCCACTGACACTCATCACCATACTGGTGATGGGAATCTTCGAACTCATGGACCACGACCCGGAACAGGTTGAACTGGAACGCACCTATTATTTAATTCTCATGGCCGGGGTGGCACTTACTCTGGCAAAAGCCTGCATCTCATCCTACTTCGCCGGCATCGGCCGCTCACGCGTGGTGATGATATGCGATGTGTGTTCACTGCTGATTAATGTTCCCCTGTGCGCCGTTATGGTGCTCGGTTCCGCCGGGCTTCCGGTGCTGGGCACGGCGGGCATCGCATTAAACAACTTCACCGTAACACTGCTCGGCATCACCGAGTTACCGGCACTGGGCATGGTGGGTGCCGGCTTAAGCACCATCATCGCCACCCTGTTCGGCCTGCTATTATTCCTGTGGTTTTATTTCGCCAAAGCACATCGGGAAGAGTTCCAGGTGCTACGCTCATTTCATTACGACCGGGGTATCTTCCGCCGCTACCTGCGCCTCGGTTTCCCATCCGGCATGGAACTGTTCCTCAATGTGGCCGCATTCAATTTGTTCCTGCTAATGTTCCAGGGCTACGGCAGGGCGGAAGGCGCCTCCGCCGCCATCGTCTTCAACTGGGACGTCCTCTCCTTCGTGCCAATGATGGGATTAAACATCGCCGTAGTAAGCCTCATCGGACGTTTCGTCGGTGCCGGCAACATGGCGCGAACAAACGAAGTCATCGCCGGCGGCTTCCTCCTCGGCCTGGGCTATTCCGGCATACTGGCACTGCTGTTCATCACCCTGCGCTTCCCCATGGTAGAACTGTTCGCTCCCCCCGACGGCGACTTCACTCAAATCCGACAACTGGCCGCCTTCATGATGATTGGCCTCGCTACCTACACCATGGCCGATGCCACCATCCTAGTCGCCGGCGGAGTAATGCGTGGCGCCGGCGACACCCGCTGGCTAATGTACGCCTCAACCTCACTGCACTGGACAATGCTGCTAATCCAAATCTTCGTCATCAGAGTTTTCAACTACAGCTCCCGCGCCTCCTGGCTAATATTCTGCCTGCTCATCTTCGCCATCGCCCTGGTCTATATCTGGCGCCTGCGCAGCAACCGCTGGCGCGACCCCGAAACCCTCAAAGCAGTAATGGCGGAATATTGAAGTTATCCGAAAATACCGCTATCATGGCGCCTTGATATGAACGAGTTTTATTTTATGCCAAACGGCAACAACAATATTGTGGACGAACAGGTTTCTTTTACCAAGTTTGATTTGCAGCAGCCATTGCGAGACGCCATTGACCGGCTGGGGTTTGAGTATTGCACACCCATACAGGCCAAGAGTCTGGTGCATACCTTGGCGGGGCACGACATCACCGGCCTGGCCCAAACCGGCACCGGCAAGACGGCGGCGTTCCTCATCACCATCATCAACGACCTGCTCAACAACCCAACGCAAGATAAACGCTATCTGGCCGAACCCAGAGCACTCATCATCGCACCCACCCGCGAACTGGCCATACAAATAGGCAGCGATTCCAAAGACCTGAATCACTTCACCGAACTTCACACCGTTACCCTGGTTGGCGGTGAAGATTATGTAAAACAGGAGAAAGCACTTGCCCGCAAGCCGGTTGATATTGTGGTTGCCACCCCGGGGCGGTTGCTGGATTTTGTCCGCAGCGACAAACTCCATCTCGGCCTGATTGAACTGCTGGTGCTTGACGAAGCCGACCGCATGCTGGACATGGGCTTCATTCCCCAGGTGCGACAGGTTATGTCCCGCACACCGCGCAAGGAATGCCGACAAACGCTGCTGTTCAGCGCCACCCTCCCGCCCGAAGTCATTGAACTGGCAGGGCGCTGGGCAATGAATCCCATTCAGGTTGAAGTGGAACCGGAAAAAGTTGCCGCCGAAGCGGTGGAGCAGGTAGTCTATCTGGTAACCACCGCCGACAAATATAAACTGTTATTCAACCTCGTCGGCGAAGCAGTAGCCGAGAAAGTACTAGTATTCAGCAACCGCCGCGACCAGGTACGCAAACTGGCCGCCGACCTATACCGCCACGGCGTAAACTGCGGCATGCTAACGGGCGAAGTTCCACAACACAAACGCATACGCACCCTGGAAGCATTCAAAGCCGGCAAACTGCGCGTGTTGGTAGCCACCGATGTAGCCGGACGCGGCCTGCACATAGAAAATGTAACCCACGTAGTAAACTACACCCTGCCGGAAGAACCGGAAGACTATGTACACCGCATCGGCAGAACCGGACGCGCCGGTGCAATAGGCACATCCATCAGCTTCGCCTGCGAAGAAGATTCTTTCCTGCTACCCGCCATAGAAGAAAAACTCGGCGACAAACTGGAATGCGTACACCCGGCAGAAACCTTGCTGGAACCACCCCCCGCCTTCATGCGCGACAGCCCGTTCAAAGAAAAGTCAGCCCGCAACGGCGCCCGACGACGTTGATTTACTCCCCCCTTGAGGGGGAGTCGCAGAAGGCAAAGCCTGATGCGGTGGGGGGAGTAGGAGAGTAGCGATACTCGGAGACGTAAGCGCCTGCGGCGTAAATGTAAACGCCTACTTAATCTTATCCCGCAGCAATTGATTAATTTGCGCCGGATTAGCCTTACCACCCGACAACTTCATCGCTTGACCAACAAGAAAACCCAACACTTGCTCCTTGCCATCACGATACTGTTGCGCTTGTGTGGGATTCTCATCAATTACCCGCTGCGCCAGCTGCTCCAGTTCACCCTGGTCGGTTACCTGCTTCAATCCTTTCGCCGCAATGATGTCATCCACACCGGCGCCGTCTTTCAACATAGTTTCAAACACGCTCTTGGCAATCTTGCCAGAAATAGTTCCATCCTTAACCCGCGCCACCAGAGTGCCAAGACGTTGCGCCTCAACAGGCGAATCAGCAATTTCCAGATTGAGTTTGTTAAGCATACCCTGCAACTCAACCGACACCCAATTAGCCGCCAGCTTGGCATCACCGCTCAACTCCGCCACCTGCTCGTAATACTCAGCAGTAGCCCGGTCAGCCACCAGCACATCGGCATCGTATTCGCTCAACTTATACTCTTTCACAAAGCGCTGCCTGCGCGCATCCGGCAACTCCGGCAACGTTTTGCGCACCGTCTCAATATATGCATCATCAATAACCACCGGCAACAAGTCCGGTTCGGGAAAGTAACGATAGTCGTTATCCACTTCCTTGCTACGCATGGCACGAGTCTCATTGCGCCCAGAATCATACAGCAGAGTTTCTCGCACCACCGTGCCCCCGCCTTCAATAATGTCAATGTGCCGCTGCGCCTCATAGTCAATCGCTTTCTCCACAAAACGAAACGAATTGATGTTTTTAATCTCAGTGCGCATACCAAACTCGGTCTGTCCCTTTTCCCGCACTGAAACATTGGCATCGCAACGCAACGAACCCTGCGCCATGATGGCATCGGAAATGCCCAGATAACGCACCAGCGAATGCAACTTCTTCAAATAAGCAACAGCCTCGGCGGCACTACGCAATTCCGGCTCGGAGACAACCTCCAATAGCGGTGTGCCAGCCCGATTCAAATCTATACCCGACATCCCATGAAAATCCTCATGCAAGGATTTACCAGCATCCTCTTCCAAATGAGCGCGGGTGATGCCGATGACTTTTGTATCGCCGCCGTCCAGAGTAATACTAAGGCTGCCCTTGCCCACAGTGGGATAACTCAGCTGACTAATCTGGTACCCCTTGGGCAAATCAGGATAGAAATAATTCTTGCGGTCAAAAGCCGACTTCTTGCCAATCTCAGCATCAATAGCCAGCCCGAACTTCACCGCCATACGCAAAACTTCCTCATTCAGCACGGGCAGGGTGCCGGGCAAGGCCAAGTCATAACCATTGGCCTGAGTGTTGGCTTCAGCACCAAACTGTGTGGCACTGCCGGAAAACAACTTGGAGCAAGTAGCCAGCTGCACATGAACTTCCAAACCTATAACCGTTTCGTAAGCACTAGTCATGTGTAGTCTCTCCTGCATCTGACGCATCCGGATTCAGCGGAGGCTTGCGTTGATGCCAGTCAGTGCGCAACTGATATTGATGCGCCACATTCAACACCCGCGCCTCGGAGAAATCAGGACCGACGATATGCAAACCCACCGGCAACTCATCGGCAAAACCTGCGGGTATGGAAATGCCAGGCAGCCCGGCCAGATTCACCGCGATGGTATAAATGTCTTCCAGATACATGGCAACCGGGTCAGCCTTCGCTCCCAGTTTGAACGCAGTGTGTGGCGAAGTGGGACCAATAATCAAATCCACCTCACGGAACGCGGCAACAAAATCCTCCCTGATAAGGCGCCGAATCTGCTGCGCCTTGCGATAGTAAGCCTCATAAAAACCTTCGGAAAGCGAGTAAGTGCCCACCATGATTCGCCGCTTCACCTCCTCACCAAAGCCCTCGCTACGCGTACGAACATACATATCTTCCAAATTGGCCGGGTCGTCACAACGATAGCCATAACGCACACCATCATAACGCGACAGGTTGGCCGAAGCCTCGGCAGGCGCCACCACATAATAAGCGGGCACCGAGAGATGATTGTGGGGCAACTCAATATTTTTCAACACAGCCCCGGCTCGTTCCAGTTCAGCCAGCGCTTCGCGTATCAGCGTTTCAACCTCAGCAGCAAGGCCGGACGCAAAATGCTGACGGGGAATACCAACACGCAAACCTTTAAGGGGGCTGCCGAGGCTTGCATGATAGTCTGGCACCGGCTTATCCACCGAAGTAGAATCCTTCTCATCCACCCCGGCCATAACATTCAGCATCAGCGCAGCATCTTCCGCACTGCGACACACCGGTCCGGCCTGGTCCAAACTGGAAGCAAAAGCAATCATGCCCCAGCGCGACACCCGCCCGTAACCGGGCTTAAGCCCCGTCACACCACTAAACGCCGCCGGTTGCCGAATTGAACCGCCGGTGTCGGTGCCGGTGGCTATCGGACACAAGCCAGCAGCCACAGCCGTAGTAGCACCGCCGGATGACCCCCCCGGCACCCGACTGGTATCCCAGGGATTATGCACCGGACCAAAAAAACTATTCTCATTGGATGAACCCATGGCAAACTCATCCATATTAGTCTTGCCCAACATCACCGCCCCAGCCGCACTAAATTTTTCCACCACGGTAGCATCATAAGGCGGCACAAAATCACGCAACATTTTTGAACCGCAAGTGGTAGTTACACCGCGAGTACAAAAAATATCCTTGTGCGCAATGGGAACACCAAGCAGGGGACGAGTGTCGCCTTTCGCCAACGCCGCATCAGCAGCACGCGCTTGCTTCAAAGCAAGTTCTTCGCAAACAGTAATGAACGCATTAAGCTCCCCGTTAAGGTGCGCAATGCGCTCCAGATAACCCTGAGTCAACTCAACACTGGAAACCTCCCGGTTTCGCAGCGCAGTTGAAAGTTCGGCGGCAGTTTTGTCCAGCATGATGGCTTTCTCATTCAACAACTTTAGGCACCAGATACAAACCATCCTCACAAGTCGCAGCCAGCGACTGCAACTCATCACGCTGGTTCGTTTCGGTAACCTGGTCAGCCCGCAGCCGCTGCACCATCTCAACAGGATGAGCCAACGGCTCAACCTCACTGGTGTCCACCGACTGCATCTGATCTATCAATGCAAGAATATCAGTAATGCGCCGCGCCACCTCATCAGCCTCAGCGGGGCTAATGTGAAGGCGCGCAAGATGAGCGATTTTTTCCACTTTTGTGCTGTCTAAAGCCATGTTAGGCTCCTTTTTCTGCCCATTTTACGGGACTTTTGGCTAATAACGGGCTAACAACAGACCAATGGCACTTGCCGAAAGCCTCAGTCATTGATACAGTGTGCCCCGCAACGAATTATATCACCGACTGACTGACCAAAGGGAAAAAGCAAATCCATGTTTAAGAAAATTCGGGGAGTATTCTCCAACGACCTGTCCATTGACCTGGGCACAGCAAACACACTGATTTATGTGCGCGGCGAAGGCATCGTGCTGAATGAGCCCTCGGTGGTTGCCATCCGCACCCACCCCAACGGCGGCAAAACCGTCACCGCGGTAGGCGCCGATGCCAAACGCATGCTTGGCCGCACACCGGGCAACATCATGGCCATCCGACCATTAAAAGACGGCGTCATCGCCGACTTCCAGGTTACCGAAAAAATGCTGCAACACTTCATCAACAAGGTGCATGAAAACAGTTTCTTCCCACCCAGCCCCCGCGTACTGGTTTGCGTACCGTGTAAATCCACCCAGGTGGAACGGCGCGCCATTCGCGAATCAGCAGTAAGTGCCGGCGCCCGCGATGTGCGTTTAATTGAAGAACCCATGGCCGCCGCACTCGGTGCCGGACTGCCAGTGGAACAAGCCACCGGTTCAATGGTAGTGGACATCGGCGGCGGCACCACCGAGATTGCAATAATTTCTCTTAACGGCGTAGTCTATGCGGAATCAGTACGCGTCGGCGGCGACCGCTTTGACGAAGCAATAACCACTTATGTGCGACGCAACTACGGCAGCCTGATTGGCGACGCCACCGCCGAACGCATCAAAAAAGAAATTGGCTGCGCCCACCGCCGACCAAACAACGAACTGCTGGAAATTGATGTGCGCGGCCGCAACCTCGCCGAAGGTGTGCCACGCAGTTTCACCCTGAACAGTGATGAGATACTGGATGCCCTGCAAGAAGTACTCATGTCCATCGTGCAAGCGGTAAAGACCGCACTGGAACAATCCCCCCCCGAACTGGCATCCGATATCGCCGAAAGCGGCATGGTGCTCACCGGCGGCGGCGCCCTGCTGCGCGACCTGGACAAACTGCTGGAAGAAGAGACCGGCCTGCCAGTAATAGTGGCAGATGACCCCCTAAGCTGCGTGGCCCGAGGCGGCGGCAAGGCAATGGAACTGATGGACAGCCGCGAGATGGCTCTAAACGCCATGGAGTAAGGAGTACGGAATAACCCCGTCCCCAACCTCCATCTCCCCCAGCCCATATTCCGGCCGCAACAAACACCCCGGAGGATTTCACCATCGACAAGAGTCTGTTCATAAGAGGCGTTGCCCTGGAATACCGGGCTCTGGCTTTCATCCTGCTCGCCTGTTCCCTGATGATTGCCGACTTCCGCTTCGGCTATCTGGAGCAGGTGCGTTTCACCGTGGGTTACATCACCGCACCAATGTATTGGGTAACCGACATCCCCGCCCGCATCTCCCTCTGGACCGAAAGCGTCTTCGCATCACGCACCGCACTGCTGGAAGAAAACGATCGCCTGCGCGAAGAACTACTGGTCGCACAACGGGAATTGCAACAACTTGAAAGCCTGGTAAGCGAGAACAGCCGCTTGCAACAACTGCGTCAGGCCACCACCGGCATCGGCGGCGAAGTGCTGCCGGCAGAAATCATCAACGTCTCACCCAACTCCAACTCCAAACGCATTCTGGTAAACAAGGGCGCCAGAGACGGCGTCTTCATGGGTCAAGCCCTGCTGGACGCCAACGGCCTCATGGGACAGGTAGATGAAGTGCAACCCAACACCAGCTGGGTGCTACTCATCACCGACCCACTTCATGTAACCCCGGTAGAAGTAAACCGAAACGGCGAACGAGCTTTGGCCAGAGGCAGCCACAACCGGGGAGGGGAACTCACACTGGAGTTCGTCACCCGCACCCAGGATATGAAAGCCGGCGACTTGCTGGTGAGTTCCGGCATGGGTCAGGTATATCCAAAGAATTATCCGGTCGCCGAAATTGTAAGTGTAGCAAGACCACCGGGGCAACCTTTCGCCGCCGTCAGAGCCAGACCGGTGGCACAAATCAACAGCACCCGTCATGTTATGCTGGTGTTTCAAAGTCAAAGTTTTTGAATCCCCAACCCATGAACTAACAGCGTGAGAAATTATGGTGCAACACGGCAGTCATGCGTTGTGGGCGATTGTTCTAAGTTTTTTTATTGCTTACCTGTTAGCCCTTGTGCCAATCCCCGAATGGGCCATGGACTATCGCCCGCAGTGGGTATATCTGGTACTCATGTACTGGATTATGGCACTGCCATATCGTGTCGGCCTCGGCTCCGCCTGGCTCGCCGGGCTGGTGCTGGACCTGTTGCAAAGCTCGGTGCTCGGCCTCAACGCACTGGTCATGGTAACCATCGCCTACGTTGTTATACGCCTGCACCTGCGTCTGCGAATGTCCTCCATCGTGCAACAAAGCGGCACGGTGCTAATACTGATTGGCCTCAGCCTGTTACTGCGAAACTGGCTTGAAATCCTTATTGTCAGCGACCGAGCCGGCGCCTCCGGCTGGATGTTCCTGATGGCCGCCGTCACCAGCGGCCTGACCTGGCCGCTACTATTCATATTCATGCGCGGCCTGCGCCGCCGGGTGTAGATTCACTAACCACCAGTCGCCAATTATTACTCACCGTGGCGAAAATGTAGCATAATCATAACTATGATAATCAAATTCCTAAAAATGCTGCGCCGACACCTGCTGCTGTTGGTAGCAGTGGTGCTGGTTATACTGGCAGCTTATGTCAGCATTGGCCGCCAGTTCATGCCTGCGGTTTCCCGCAATGTTGATTTCTTTGAACAGAGAATAACCGCCATCACCGGCCTGCCAGTATCCATTGATTCGCTTGACGGCAGTTTCGTCGGCTTCAACCCGGTGCTTACTATTAATGGCTTGCAGGTTCTGGTTGTTCATGCTGATAATGATGGTGCGGATGATGCGGACAGTAATAGTGGCACTAATAGTGCTAACGATACAAATGCCACTACTAACGGCACCACCACCAACCGCGGCCTGATGTTCGCCAGCGCGGTACTGATAATAGATGTGCCACGCAGCCTGTGGCAACGACGCTGGATTATCAAGGATTTCACCGTTGAATCCCTGGAACTTGACCTGCGCCAAACAGAATCCGGCGAATGGCAAATTAGTGAACTCGGACTGGACGGCAGCGAAGACATAAACCCGGACGACATCTACCAAAGCTTCCTGCGCGTAGCCCGACTAAATCTCAACAGCCTGCTACTAAATGTTCACCCCCGCACCGCCGAACCCTTCCGCCTGTGGGGCGCCTCCGCCACCATTCAAAACCAGGGCAACAACCACTACATCCACATCAACAGCCGCCTGGAAGACATTCCCCGCCCACTCAGACTTTCCATAGAAGTGCGAGGCTCACGCCTTGCCTCAATGAGCGGCAACATTTTCATGAACCTCCCAATGGCCGATTACACCAACTACGCCAACCTCATAACCCAAAACGAACTTGAATTCTCAACCCTGCAAGTCGGCGGCAACTTCTGGCTAGGCCTCCGCGACGGACAGTTCGCCTCCTTCTCCGCAGTTCCATCAGCACCACTCGTTGATTTCAGCATCGGAGAAGAAGAACCTATTACCTTATCTTCCGTTAGCGGGCGTATCAGTTTCACCAGACAACGAGTAGATAATTTGACGGATGGTGCGGTGAGCGACTCGACGGATGGTGCGGAGGATAATGCGGCGGGCGACTCGGCAAATGATGTGACAGATAATGTAGCGAACAACCTGACGAACATAACAGGTGGTCTGGCAAGCCTGATAGGCCTTACAAGCTTAACAGACAACACTTGGCAACTAAAACTTCAGGACGTAGGCTTCAACTGGCACGACCTATCCTGGCACGGCCTCAGTGCTCTGGCAGAACACCAGCAGGAGCAAACCGCAACACTACGCATCAACCAACTTGACCTCAACACCATCACCGAGTTCGCCATAGCCAGCGGTCTCCTGTCCGAAGATGCCCGGCAAGAACTGGAACAATACGCCCCGTCAGGAAGCCTGCACAATCTTGATGCAATCATCCCTCTCACGGAAACAGCAACACAACCACTACAACTCAAAACCAATCTGCAAAGCGTCGCGCTGAGTTCAGTGCGCGGCTCGCCCTCTCTGGGCGGCGTCAACGGCTATCTGGAACTGGAATACGAACAAACCGCGAAACTACTCACAGGACGAACGGAAGTAGAATCAAACGAGTTCCACATCAACATCCCCAACACCTTCACCCGCACATGGGACTACAACTTCGTCAACGGCGCACTGGATTTCAGCGTGGACCTAAGCACCGGACGCGAAATACGCTTGTCCAGCTCACTCATCACTGCTGAGGCGGATACCCTCAGCGGCAGGGTGGAGTTCTCTTACACAGAATACCAACCCCCGCAACAACTCACACAGCAGATTCCACAACAACACAACCCCCGCGAGGCGCAACTGGATTTGCTGGTGGGAGCCACGCGCATGGATGCCGCCGCCCGCACCCTGTACCTGCCGGACGGCCCCAATGTAAGAGAAAACCTGCGCAACAGTATGGAATGGCTAAGCCGCGCCCTCACCGACGGCGAGGTGTACGACACCGGCATAATTTATCGCGGCTCCACACTTCAGGGCTCGGCACCGGAGGCCAGCTCCTTCCAAAGTTTCTACCGACTACGAAACGGCAGCCTCAAATTCAGCGAAGACTGGCCAGCGCTGCAAAACATACAAGCAACAATAGTAACCGACAACAATAACGTGGACATTCAGGTAGCCGAAGCAGGCAGCCACGGCGTAATTGCCCGCGATGTGACAGGCATAATTCGCCCCAACAACACCCGCGGCAACAACCAACCACGCATGAGCCAACTACAAGTGCACGGCGAAGCCAACGCGCCACTATCCTCCGGCCTGAACTATCTGCAAAACGCACCCATCGGCCAAGCCGCCCGCGCCACACTGGCCGACTGGCAAACCACCGGCAACTTTGATGCGATAATCAATATCACGATGCCGCTGGATAACTTAAGCGCCACACCCGGTGACGCATCTGGTACCACACCCGGCAATACATCAGACATCACATCCGACAACCCATCCAACGAAGCGACCAACATTACCAATACCCCCGGCCAACCTCATGTAACAGTAGATATAACCTTGCCCAACAACACCATTGAGATGTCGGAATACGCCTTGCTACTGGAAGATGTCAATGGCGAATTACATTACGACACCGCAACCGGACTAAGCTCAAAGCCCCTCGCAACAAATGTCTTCAACGAACCCACCACCATAACCCTATCATCCGCACACGATGGTGCCGAACTAAAAACCATCATCATAGATGCCGCAACCACCACCACTCCCGCCACGCTGGCCGCCTGGCCGCGCCAGAGCGAGTTCGTGCGCCGCCTGTTAGCCCGCGCCGAAGGCCATACCGGCTTCGCCCTGCGTCTGGAACTTGACCAAAGCGGCTACGCCCCCTTGCTAACCATTAATTCCGACCTCGTTGGCACCGCACTCAACTACCCCACCCATTTCACCAAACCAGCCGCCGATGCTCTGCCTCTCTATCTTGAACTACGCTTCCCCGAAACCGGCCAGGATGTTTCCGGCTACCTCGGCCGCCTGCTAAACTTCGCCATACATCTGGAAGATGGCCAGCTCCCGCAGGGCTTGTTACAAGTTCATAACACTGTTGCGGACAACACCGAAACACCAGACTCAACGGACCCAACAGAAACCACTCGCCCCGGGTTGGTCATATCCGGCGAAATAGAATCCCTTAATGTTAATGAATGGACTGAATTCATCAATCATCTGGCAGGCGTAGCGGATTCCTCAGCCACAACCAGCCAAATGCTTGCCTTCGCCGACCTGGAAGTGAACACTCTTGAACTGGATCAGGCATTAATCCCCAAAGTAAACCTGCACATTGAACCGCACCCCACAACAGACTCCTGGCAAATCGGTTTGTCTGGCGAAACAACACAAGGTCAGGTGAACCTGCCATTCAATCCCGCCGACCGTATACACATGACCCTTGACTACCTGCGCCTGCCCGGTGACGAAACAGATGAGGCCACCGATACAAGTGCTGAGGAAATTGAACGCAAAGATGTTCTCGCCGATGTTGACCCGCGACAGTTACCGGCAATGCGCTTCAGCACCGAAGAATTAAAAATCGGCGCCCGCGAATACGGAAGCTGGGCTTTCACTTTAGACCCGACTTCGGAAGGCGCCACCATTACCAACTTGCAATTTGATTTCCGCGGTCTGCGCGCCGGACTGGACTATGGCCCGGACAACCCCGACCCGCCCCCCCAATTCAACTGGTGGTATGACGGACAAACCCACCGCAGCACCATGCGCAGCATCCTGCACGCCAACGATGTAAGCACTGTGCTACGCGCCAACGGCTACGCCGCCACCCTCAACAGCAGCAACGCCCGCTTTGATGCAGACCTCAGCTGGCCCGGCACCCCCGCATTCTTCTCCGGCCGCAACCTCAGCGGCAAACTGGTAGTAGAAATAACCGAAGGCCGCTTCCAGCAAGGCAGCGACTCAACCGGCCCCCTGAAACTCATCAGCCTGCTTAACTTTGATGCCATCGTGCGCCGCCTCCGTTTTAGCGACGACCTGCTACACGGCGGACTCGCCTACGACGAAATCACCGCCACCATGAACATGGACAACGGCCAGCTACACATTGAAGACCGACTGGTAATATCCGGTCCCTCAAGCCTTTACCAAATCACCGGCGATGTGGATCTGGCACAGGAAACCATAACCGGCGAACTATATGTAACGCTGCCATTCAGCGACAACATCCCCTGGGTTGGCGTGCTCACCGCCAACCTGCCACTGGCAATAGGCGCCTATCTGTTTGACCGCGTCTTCGGCGACCAGGTGGATAGCCTGACCAGCGCGGTTTACACGCTGGAAGGTCCGTGGGAAGGTTTGGAACCCGAATTCAAACAAGCTTTCGGCTCGCCGCCGGATGCTCCCTCAACAGAAGAGCAAGAGCAGGAACAAGGACAAACGCCGTAATATTTGAGCCCGGGCGAGGGTGGAAAGGGAGGAAGGGAAATGGATTGGTGCCCAGGGGCGGAATTGAACCACCGACACGAGGATTTTCAGTCCACTGCTCTACCGACTGAGCTACCTGGGCATATTGTTAACCGCCTATTAGACCTTAATAGCCCCCAAACAGTCAAGATTATTTATCTTCTGGCACATAACCTTCGGCTATATCGTGTTGCTCGTTGTTGAGAAACTTCTCCATTTGCTCTTGCAGGTATTTGCGGTCATCCGCCGCAGCCAGGTTCAGATGCTTTTCGTTGATTAGCATTGTTTGTTGTTTTTGCCATTCTTGCCAGGCTTGTAGTGAAACGGTTTGATAGATTTCTTCTCCCTTGGCGCCGGGGTAGGGCGGCACTGGTAAGCCGGGTAACTCTTTGTCGTACTTTTTGCAGTGAACCATACGGGTCATGACTTTCTCCTTCATTGCTATGGGGTTTTTTCGGTTGGGCGATTCAGCAACTTCTTTTATTGATGTTGCCAGCCCGGCTTCGTGTTGCTACGGGGTTTGTTCATCGGCCAGACGGTTTAGCAACTTCTTTACTGGCGCTGCCAAGCCGACTTCAACCGAGTTATCCAAAGGATACCAGAGCCAGCGTTTTGATTCAGCCACTTCGGGTGTGGCGCTGGCTTGCAATCGTAGCGGTTGAATATCCAGATGATAGTGTGAAAAGGTATGGCGCATGGGGGGCAGGGCGGGGCTCTTCGTGGAAATCTTTCGGTTGGCTTGTATTGGTAATGTTGGTAACTCGGGTTGTTGCTTGCTGTTGCCGGGGGTTTCGGGGAAAGAGTAAAGTGAACCCCATACGCCGGATGGTGGGCGCTTCTCCAGCAGCACAGCACCGGTTTCGTTTTGCACTATGAACATAGTTACCGACTTTACTGGCAACTGTCTGGATGGTTTTCGTTCGGGGAGCTTGTCAACAGCATCGGCTTTGCTGGCCTTGCAATCGCTTTGCAACGGGCAGGCCGCACATAGTGGTTGCTTGCGGGTGCAAACCAGTGAACCCAAATCCATAATGGCCTGAGTGTAGTCCGCCACACGCTCGTGCGGCAGCAAACTTTCGGCCAGTTGCCAGAGCGTGTTTTTTACCTGACTTTGTTCGGGATATCCAGCAATGGCAAAGACGCGGCTGAGCACACGCTTCACATTGCCATCAAGAATGGGTGCGCGGATGTTCATAGCCAGAGCGGCAATAGCACCGGCAGTGGAGCGGCCAATGCCGGGCAGGGCGGCGAGTTGTTCCACATCCTGCGGAAAGGTTCCGCCATGCTCATCCATAATTACCGCAGCCGCCCGGTGCAAATTACGCGCACGAGCGTAGTAACCCAGCCCAGTCCACAAATGCAACACCTGATCAACATCCGCCGCCGCCAAAGCAGCCACATCAGGATACCGTGCCATGAACCGCTCATAATAAGGAATCACCGTGCTAACCTGAGTCTGCTGCAACATAACCTCAGAAACCCAAACGCTATACGGTGAAGGTGATGAAGAGTTTATCTGCCAAGGCAAGTCATGACGACCATGCTCGTCATACCAGGCAAGCAACTTATGTGCGAATGATGCGGACATATTCCACTGACTATTTAGAGGATGAACAGGGTATCAAGATAACTACACACAAACATAAATGAGGCAAACACACCATCAATCAAAAACACCACGCAACAACCTGCGCGCCGCATCCTGCAGTTCATCAGGCACCTCGTCTGTTATCACATCATCAAGCCGCCGCTGCACTTCATTACGACCAATCTGAGCAAAAATTTCCCGCACCTGACCAAGATCAGGCTGACAATAACGACTAACCATATCATCAAACCCGGCACTACACTCAACCGGCCAGGACACATCATAATAACGCGAGTTGATAGGAATAGTTTGAGTATGCTCCTCCCCAAGCACAGTGAACAACAAATCATAGTCAAAACGCCTGGCCGCCAAATCCACCCCGCCCGAACCGGCGATATCAAAATTATCCATGCGCAACCGCATCTCCTGCCCTGCACCGATACCATCCTGCAACGACAGATAACCACCAAACTCACCAAAACGAATTTGATCCGGCCATTGCTGAATGGCATCGCCAACCGGACTAAGCGCGGCGATGGTAGTAAAAACCTGTTTCACCAGTGTAATATCAACCAAACTCTCCGCCACCGCAAAACCACTTGAACCAGATAGCGAAGCCAGCAACTCTTCCACAGTGGCACCGCTGGCCTGGTATTCCGATTCCATCGTCAGCCTGCCAGTTATGGAAGTAATGGGCAGCGCAAGAGCGATGGTGCGCGCCAAATCAATTCCCTCAACCGAGGCCGAGAGCCTGCCCTCAAACCGCCCCTCCTGCCCGTGCCCCTCAAGATGAAGATTACCCCGCACACTACCGCCATACACACCGACAGGCTGCAACTCAATATCCAGCACGCCACCCTCAAGATTGGTAAGCGCATTGATATTATCCCACTGAACCTCACCCAGCCTGACTGACTCAATGGCAACCGAGCCAACCACATTCAGTGAGCTGAGCATATCCAGCGGCAACGGCGTGCCAGTTGCCAACTGGTTGGCACTAACGTTCACGCCGCCAGATGCGGGCTGTTCAACATCATCATCCGCATTACCAGCTGGAAGGAAAGCATTCAAATCAAGCGCATTAGCCGCCAAATCATAACTTATACTCAACGGCGAAAACTCAGTAGCAAAGCGCACACTCCCATTACTCTCAACCGACATACCACTCGTAGTAGTAGCATGAGAAGCAAACTCCACCTCCTCATTACCGCCGGACAAACTCACCTGCAACTGCACAGCCTCACGCGCAGCTTCACCACCAATGAACTCCCGCGGCGGCTCACGCAAACCAAGAGTCTCCAGCAACCCCACCAAATCAAAAGCATTAGAATTAAACTGACCTTCAAGCCGCGGAGTAGAATGCAAATCACTAACACTGATATTCCCTTCCAACAACACCGGCGTGATACTAAACGCAATATCACTCATCCTCGCCGTGCCCCCGTCAAGATCCAAATCAGCCCGGGCAGCAAACGCCAGCGCAATGGGCTCGCGCATCCCATCACTCAAATAAGTAAGCGAAACGCTAACAGGAAAATCAGTCCCATCAAAACGCAAGTTCCTGCCCTCCAAATTCAAATCCCGAATACTAAACCTGTCCCCCGCACCACTAAACCGCCCAATGCCACCCCCCGACGCCTGATAATCAATACTGGCATCACTGATAACAATACGCTCTATTTCCATACTAACCATTCCGTCCCCGTTAGAGTTATTAGAGTTGTTTGAATTACCCAAACCCCCCAGACCCTCACTCAGCCCACCCCGCCGCCCCCTCTCACCAGACAACGACCAGACACTAACCCCCTCATCATCCACAAAGTAATTAATATGCACACCATCAGCCCTGAACTCCCGCACCAGCAACCGCCCCCCAACAAGCCGACCAAGCCCCACCCGCAACACCACCCGATTAAAACTCGCCAACTCCTGCGGCCTCGCCGGATTACGCAACCGCACATCATTCAACTCAATACCAATAAGAGGAAAAACCCTGAACTCCACATCACCCGCAATAGAAAACTCATACCCGGTAGCATCCGCCACCGCCTCCTCAATAGACGACCTGAACCGATTCGCATCCACCACCACCAACAGCACCGCAACCACCACAACCAGCGCCGCAGCCAGAGCAAGCAGAATTTTAAGCAGTTTTTTCAGTATGTTCGACATGATTGTGCAGGGTGATGTGGAGACGATGTAATGGCGATGTAGTGGCAGCGTGGCAGACCGATTCAGGATGAAGTATATACCGAAACTCGGCTTTGTGTTAGAATTTCCGTCTTGATGAGCACAGCGAGTTGAGCAATGAAAGAACCCGGTACATCAAACCACGGTCAAGCACAATATCAGAGAAACTTCTGAACGGTAAGTCAATCAATGAGCAAAAGCAAAGCGCGCAAGGCCACGGTTGAGCGCAACACTAAAGAGACGCAGATTACAGTTAGTGTAAATCTGGATGGCAGCGGGCAATTTCAGGCTGACACCGGCTTGCCGTTCCTTGAGCACATGCTGGACCAGATTGCCCGCCATGGGTTGATTGACCTGTCCATCAAAGCGGCAGGGGATTTGGAAATAGATGCTCACCACACAGTGGAAGACATCGGCATTACTCTCGGTCAGGCCATTGACAAGGCACTGGACAAAACCGGCATTCGGCGCTACGGCCATGCTTATGTGCCGCTTGATGAAGCGTTGTCCCGAGTGGTGATTGATTTTTCCGGACGCCCCGGTCTGGAATATCATGTGCAATTCAGCAGAAGCACTGTTGGCAACTTTGATGTGGATTTATTCCGCGAGTTTTTTCAGGCTTTTGTGAATCACGCTTTTGTAACGCTGCACATTGACAACATCCGCGGCAACAACAGCCATCACCAGATAGAAACTGTGTTCAAGGCATTCAGCAGGGCACTGAGAATGGCTATGGAGATTGACCCTCGCGCGGCGGATGTGGTGCCTTCCACCAAGGGCAGCCTTTAATCGTTCAACATAAACGCAGCGCTCATTGATTACGCCGATGCCAACCTCCTTATGAACAAAGTTGCAGTTATTGATTACGGCATGGGCAACCTGCACTCGGTGGCCAAGGCAGTGGAACATGTGAGTCGTGAACTGGGGCAGCCGGTTCAGGTGCAGGTAACCGGCGATGCCGCCATCATCGCGGATGCTGACAGGGTTATCTTTCCAGGCGTTGGTGCCATTCGTGATTGCATGGCCGAAATCAGACGGCTGGATGTGGGGCAAATTGTAGCGCAAGCCATGCGCTCGCGGCCGGTGCTGGCAATTTGTGTGGGCATGCAAGCGCTACTACAGCGTAGTGAGGAGAACGGCGGGGTGGATTGCCTGGGCTTCATTGAAGGCGAGGTAAGATATTTCGGCGACAAGTTAAGCAAGATTGAGAAGCCGGGCAATCAAGATAAGCAAAGCGAACGAAGCGAACTAAATCCACGACAAGACACGCCAGACACACGCCTTAAAGTGCCGCACATCGGCTGGAGCAGGGTGCAGCAATCTCGCAGCCATCCATTGTGGCAAGGCATAGAGGATGGTGCACGGTTTTATTTCGTGCACAGCTATTATGCAAAGCTGGCTTCGCCGAAACTTTCAACCGGCATAACCAACTACGGCATCAACTTCCATTCGGCATTCGCAGCCGACAACATATTCGCCACCCAGTTTCATCCTGAAAAAAGTCAGGAAGCCGGGCTTACCTTGTTGAAAAATTTTTTGCAGTGGGATGGTCAGGCATGCTAGTCATCCCCGCCATTGATTTGAAGGATGGACAATGCGTGCGCCTCAGACAAGGGCGCATGGAAGAGGCCACCGTGTTCTCCGATGACCCGGTGCAGATGGCCGGCATCTGGAAAGACAAAGGCGCCCGCCGACTTCATCTGGTTGACCTGAACGGCGCCATCGCAGGAGCACTAGTCAACGCCGAAATCGTAACCGCCATTGCCGAAGCCCATCCGGAGTTGCCAATACAAATAGGCGGTGGAATTCGCAACTTGCAAAACATTGAGTTTTATTTGAAGGCCGGAGTTGCCAACATCATTATCGGCACTCAGGCCGTGCGCGACCCCGGGTTCGTAAAGGAAGCCTGCAAGGCTTTCCCAGGCAAAATCATGGTTGGCATTGACAGCATCAGCGGCGGCGCTGGCACTGACGATGGCGTTAACGATAAGGTAGCAACCGATGGCTGGACAAAGGTATCTGAACATTCCGCCATCAGCCTAGCCGAAAAGTTTGGTGGCTACGGAGTGGAAGCCATCATCTATACAGACATAACCCGAGACGGCATGCTCAAGGGAGTGAATGTGGATGCCACCGTGCGACTGGCGCAACATTCACCAGTGCCGGTAATCGCCTCCGGCGGCATCAGCAAACTGGCAGACATCGCGGCAATTCAGGAAGCGGCACTTAAGATAGATACAACAACCACAGCCACTGGAGTCGGTATCATCATGGGCGTAATCGTTGGCCGCGCTCTTTACGAGGGCGTGATAGATTTAACCCAAGCCCAACAACTTGCAGATGAATAAACAAAAGTTGATTGAGCAAGCATCAGTCAATCGGTATATTCAACAAACCAGATTACTATCATTCCGCATGACATGAGTATGACATGAGTATGACATGAGTGTAGCAAAACGCATCATCCCCTGCCTTGACTGTGACAACGGACGAGTAGTCAAAGGCGTCAAGTTCACCAACATTCGGGACGCCGGTGACCCGGTGGAAGTATCGCGGCGCTATTGCGAAATGGGCGCGGATGAGATTACTTTCCTTGACATCAGCGCCAGCCACGAAAACCGCGACACCACAGTGCACACCGTTGAAGCCATCGCCGGACAGGTGTTCATCCCGCTCACCGTGGGCGGCGGCATTCGCACTCTGGAAGACATCCGCACCCTGCTCAACGCCGGTGCCGACAAGGTTGCCATAAACACCGCGGCAGTAAAAAATCCGGAGTTTGTGCGCCAGGCTGCCGAGAGTTTTGGTTCCCAGTGCATCGTGGTGGCCGTTGATGCTCGCCGCGTAAGCAACAACAAGAAATCAGCTACCACAAAAGATACCCCGCCACGCTGGGAGATATTTACCCACGGCGGCCGCAATGCAACCGGCATTGATGTGGTTGAATGGAGCAAGCGCATGGTGAACTTCGGCGCCGGTGAAATTCTGTTAACCAGCATGGATTGCGATGGCACAAAACAGGGTTTTGATTTGGAACTTTGCAAAACAATCAGCCGCGCCGTTCCCGTGCCGCTTATTGCATCGGGTGGTGCAGGCAATCTTCAGCATCTGGTGGAAGGTGTGCTGGAAGGTGAGGCGGATGCGGTGCTCGCCGCCAGCATTTTTCATTTTCAGGAATATACTATTCGCGAGGCCAAGGAGTTTATGCAGGCCGCCGGTATTGAGATGCGCCTCTAATGCTCTCGCAAGCCAACTGTCAGCTACCAACTGCAAATTGCAAACATCTCACCGTTAATTTGTATCCAGCAACACTTTACCAGTCATCTGCTCCGGCACCGGTATATCAAGCAAAGCCAGCAATGTCGGCGCCAAATCGCAGAGGCTACCCTCGCCGTTAAATATCCACCCGCGCTGACCAACATACACCAGCGGCACCGGCTCACTGGTGTGAGAAGTCAGCGGCTGGTCGCCGGCAGCGTCAAGCATCTGCTCCACATTGCCATGGTCGGCGGTGATAAGCATCTCGCCATCAACCGCCTCAATCGCCTCAACAATACGGCCCAGACAAACATCAATCGCCTCCACCGCCTTCACCGCAGCAGCAAAATTGCCGGTATGTCCCACCATATCCCCATTGGCAAAATTACAAATCACCACATCATAGTCCCCCGAGTTAATGGCCGCCACCAACTTATCCGTTACCTCAAAGGCCGACATCTCCGGTTTAAGGTCATAAGTTTTAACCTTGGGCGATGGCACCAGAATGCGCTCCTCATTAACAAACGGCTCTTCCCTCCCGCCATTAAAAAAGAAAGTAACATGCGCATATTTCTCAGTCTCGGCAATTCGCAGCTGCGATTTACCCTGCGCCGCCAGATATTCACCCAGCACATTATCCAACTGCTGCGGAGGATAGGCACAAGCAGTCTGAATATCAGCAGCATACTCAGTAAGCATAACAAACGCCGCCAACTTTGGCCGAGCATTACGCTTAAAGCCACTAAACTCATCCTGCACAAAAGCCCGGGTAAGCTGACGCGCCCGATCAGCACGAAAATTCATAAACACCACAGCATCCCCATCCTTTATTATCGCATCAGATGCTGCATTTGAACTCGCGCCATCCCCAACAAGAGTAGCCTGCACAAACTCATCATCCTCACCACGCGCATAAGCCGCCTCCAAAGCACCCCCCACATCCCCATACCGAAACGGCGCCTTACCCTCAGTAAGCATCACATAAGCCGACTCCACCCGCTCCCAACGCTGGTCACGATCCATCGCATAAAACCGCCCACAAATACTCGCAACCCGCCCCTTGCCCGATGCCTGCAACACCTCATCCGCCCGCTGCAACGATGCCAACGCCGAACGCGGCGGCGTATCACGCCCATCCAGAAAAGCATGAACATAAACCCGCCCCGCCCCCTTATCCACCGCCAACTTAACCATAGCCATAATCTGATCCTCATGACTATGAATCCCCCCCGGCGACAACAATCCCAAAACATGCACCGCACTCTCGTTACTCTCGTCACCCCCATCCACCACCCTGTCAACCGCCTCATTCAACACCCCATTACCAAAAAACCCGCCACTCTCAATATCCTTATCAATACGCGTCAAACTCTGATACACCACCCGCCCCGCCCCAATGTTAGTATGACCAACCTCAGAATTACCCATCTGCCCCCCCGGCAAACCCACCGCATGCCCCGAAGCATCAACCAAAGTATGCGGCCGCCCACCCCAAAGCCCATCCCACACCGGACTGGCAGCAGCATGAATAGCGTTGTCATCAGCACTCTCCCGATAACCCCAACCATCAAGAATCAACAATAGCGCAGTAGTCTTCTCACTCATAACCCCATTATCCCTGAGGTGGAATATTCAAACAAGCCGTGTATAATGCGCCTCTTTGGCTGATATTGATATCGCGGTTGTGGCATGGCGCAGTTCATTGAGTTTATCACTAATCATCTTGTGCTGGCGGGCTGCTGGCTGATTACCCTGCTTGCCATCGTGGTTTATCATCGACGCATCGGCGGCCAGGCAGTCGGCTCGCAACAAGCAGTAATGATGATTAACCGACAAGATGCACTGGTACTGGACATCCGCGACAAGAAAGAGTTTGAAACCGGCCATGTAACACAAGCCATCAACATGCCACTGATTAATCTCAACAAACGTATGGTGGAACTGAAAAAGCATCAGGACAAACCAATCGTAGTAGTCTGCAAGATGGGCCAACAATCCGGCGAAGCCGTGCGCACTCTGAAAGACAACGGCTACCAGCAAGTGTACAAGCTAGCCGGAGGCATTGCCGAATGGAAAGCACAATCTTTACCACTCGTACAGAAATAAGGTGAACCCGCACACCCAACCCGAAACAATTTACCCCAAGGAACCAACATGGCCAAGCAAGACGAAAACAACACAGACGATAAGGTCTCCGCAAAATCAAACGGCGGCAATGGCGCAAGCACCACCGCGCCAACCGGCAACGCCGCACAGCAATCAGCGCAACAATCCGCACAACCCCCCGAAGGCCCACAATTCGCAATACGACAAGTATATCTAAAAGACGCATCCTTCGAATCCCCCCGCAACCCCGCAACCTTCCAGGGCAGCCCACCCCCCAAGTTCAACCTCAACATCCAAACCCCCGGCCAAAAAATCGCCGACGACCTCTACGAAGTAACCCTCCAAATCAATGTTGAAGCCAGAATTGAAGCCAACACCGAGACCAACACCGAAGAACGAGTCGCATTCCTGGTGGAAGTCCAACAAGCTGGCGTATTCTTCTGCAAAGACTTATCCGACCAGCAAATGGAACAACTCCTCGCCACCGCCTGCCCCAATATCCTGTTCCCCTACGCCCGCGAAGCCATTGACAACCTCCTCACCCGCGGCGGCTTCCCCGCCCTGATGCTGGCTCCACTAAACTTCGACGCCCTATACGCCCAACGCAAACAAAAAGCCGCCGAACAAGCCAACAACGGCGGCGGCCAACAAGGCAACGGCGGCACCACATAACCCACCCGCACAAGCACCGACACTAGCCGCCAACACCAGCCAGCAACGCAGCCTGCCAACACCAGCCCCCACCCACCAGCCCACATTAAAAAATAAATAAAATTTTTCATGCAAGAAGCCAAATCTCTGACTATACTACTAGCACAGGCAACATTTCCGGCATCTTGGCACCCAGACCCCCTGCGGCACCAACAGGCCGGAATAGCCACCCAGTGCGCCACCAAACACGGGCCAGCATCAATCACCATGCGGCCACAGTGCAGCAAGCACACCCCCCGGCGCACCGATTGGCATCAAGCCCGAAAACAGTCTAGACTCAACACACAACCATTCACAATTCCGTATATAAGGAGGAAAGCGTGGCACGAGGAATAAACAAAGCAATCATCATAGGCAATCTGGGTTCCGACCCGGAGGTTCGTTACACACAAAACGGCAACGCCGTCGCCAATGTTACCGTGGCTACCAGCGAAAGCTGGAAAGACAAAAACACCGGCGAACAGAGGGAAAACACCGAATGGCATCGGGTGGTATTCTTCGGGCGTCTGGCCGAAATCGTGGAACAATATCTCAACAAGGGATCAAAGGTATTTGTTGAAGGGCGGCTACAAACCCGCTCCTGGGAACAAGACGGTGTAAAACGCTACACCACCGAAATTGTTGCCAACGAAATGCAAATGCTTGACTCCCGCGGCAGCTCCGGCGGCGGCGATTCAAGGCCAAGCCCACCGCCGCCGGACCAGCAAAGTCAGCAAGGCCAGCCCAAGCCGCAAGCGGCCGCGGCCGATGCCAAAGCAAGCAACTTTGATGGTATGGATGACGACATCCCGTTCTAACCGAGCCCCAATGAAGCTGTTAATTGCCGGCGGTAACAGCCCAACCGGAAAAGCTCTCACCGAGCAACTCCGAAAACGCAAGCTGCGCTTCCAGGCGCCGGCCGACAAGCACTTTGTGCCGGAGAATGCCGATGCAATCGCCAGATTGGTAACTGACTATCAACCCACCCAGTTCATCAATCTGGTCGATTTCATCTCCGGCAGCCACGGCGGCCTGAAACGAGCCGAATCCGCCATTGAACGCTGCGACCAGATTAACGCCCGCTTACCCCAAGCGCTGGCGACGATATGCAACGAGCAAAATATCCCCCTGTTACACCTGTCAAACAGCTACGTATTTGACGGCCTCAAAAAACTCGGCTACAACGAAAACGACGACCTCAACCCCCAGGGCGTATATGGCCGCTGCACACTCACCGGCGAAACCGCGGTGCAACAACACCACGCCCACATCATCCTCCGCTCCGGCTGGCTATTCAGCAAACACAAAAAAGGCCTCATCAAATCCTGGCTACAAACCGCCAAGCGCGACGGCGGCATCCTGCAAGCAGTAAAACGCCGCTTCAGCCCCACCCACACCGGCGATTTGGCCGCGGCAATAATCGCAATATGCCAACAAGTAGATTGCGATGCCAACGTGTGGGGCACCTATCACTACAGCGGCCTGGAAACCAGACGCGAAAATGAATTCATTGATTTGGTACTCAAATACGCCGCCGAGTTTGACACAGAAATCGCCCGCCTGCTGGACACACTAAAAATAATTGAACGCCCCGTGCGCACACCGGAGATATTTAACTCCACCCTGTCCAGCAAGAAAACTTTTGATACTTTTGGCATCAGGCAACGTTCCTGGCATAGTCATTTGAAAGAAACAATTCAGTTTCTGCACAGTGATAAAATAATTGCCAACACAGACACAGAGCTTGCACACCATGCCTCCTGAACTCAATACCAAAGCTCGCCCCGCCGCAACCGGGCGCCCGCCGCCCGCATCACTCACACCAATAGACACGGCGCTGGATATGCTGCTGGCCAATCTTGCACCCATCACCGCGCAGGAAACTGTGCCGCTTGCATCAGCCAGCGGGCGCATTCTTGCAACAGCAATAGTGGCAGCAAGCAACGTGCCAGCGCAGGCGGTTAGTGCTATGGATGGTTATGCTATTCATACTGCGGATCAAGCCGCAGCAAATTCAAACGCAACAGATTCAGATGTGGCAGATTCAGATGCGGCAAGTGCGAACGCAACAAGTGCAGCAACGGGCACCGTGCTACCTGTAACGGAGCGCATCTCTGCCGGTCAAGTGGGCGAGCCGTTACCGCGAGGACAGGCCGCGCGTATTTTCACCGGCGCACCGTTGCCGAAAGGTGCGGATGCGGTTGTCATGCAGGAAGACTGCAAACTTGAAAACAAACACATTCGGCTACTAACACAAGTTAACCCAGATGCCAACCTGCGACAAGCGGGCGAAGACATTACCGCCGGTGCCGAAGTGTTACCGGCAGGCCATCGCCTACGCCCGCAGGATGTTGGCATACTGGCATCACTTGGCCTCACCGAAGTCTCAGTCCGCCGCCCGCTACGAGTAGCCCTGCTAACCACCGGCGATGAACTGGCAGAACCCGGCCAACCACTTGCACCCGGACAAATATACAACGCCAACCGCCACACCCTCACCGCACTACTCGCCCAACTACCCGTCACAGTAATTGATTGCGGCACAGTAGGCGATGATTTGGAAGCCACCCGCGCCGCACTCTTCGCCGCCAAACAACAAACGGATTGCATCATCTGCACCGGCGGTGTTTCAGTAGGCGAGGAAGACCATGTCAAAACAGCATTGCAACAGGAAGGCTCCCTCAAACTATGGAAACTCGCCATCAAACCCGGCAAACCCCTAGCCTATGGTAAACTAGAAACCACACATTTTTTCGGCCTGCCCGGCAACCCCGTATCAGCCTTCGTAACATTCTGCCTAATCGTGCGCCCCTGCCTGCTCACCATGCTCGGTTGCAACCAACCTTTCCCCAAACGAATCCCACTACCCGCCGGATTCACCCGCACAACTTCCGGCCAACGCCAGGAATACCTCCGCGCAAGCGTACGCGACAACCCACAAGGCCACCCGGAATTACAACCACACCCCAAACAAAACTCCGGCATCGCCACCTCACTCAGCAACAGCGATGGCCTTGCCATCATCCCGCCACACACAGCGGTAGCCGCAGGTGATATGCTTGAGTTTATCCCATACTCCGAGATGTCAGGATAAACGCGCCTCGCCACATCGCTATGTAGTATCCTTTATACGGAGTTGCAACTATTATCAGTTACAAGACGACAGTTAATGAAGAAACTATTCACACTCATTATCATCCTCTCCCTCCACGGCTTGCTCGCGGCCTGCAACACTGCGCCATCCGCGCCATCCGCACCATCCACGCCATCCGAGTCAGGCAGGGCGGATGCGGGAGCATCGGCCACAAGCGTGCCATCGGAAGCAGAAACCTGGGCCAGCCTGAGCCCCGAAGCCCGTCGGCAGCGCGTGATTGACATCCTGTTCAACGGCTTGCAAGCCCTTGACGATGACCGCCTGCTAAACCCGCCACGCAACAACGCCCACGATTACTTCCGTCAAGTATTAACAGTAGAACCAGATAACCCCATCGCCCTGCAAGGCATACAAGACATCGCACTACGCTACACCGAACTTGCCGAACGAGAAATTCGCCGCGGCCTGTTTGATGAAGCCGAAGTCTTGTTAAGCCGCGCCGAGTCCGTTGATGCATCACACCCCGCCATCGCCACCGCCCGCGCAACACTGGCGGCGGAACAGGAAAGCGGCGACCTGCTATTCACTCTGGACGCCAACGAACTCGCCCGCCGCAGCACAAAAGCAATCACCCGACTACAAGACATAGCCCAACAAGCAAAACAACACGAAGCATTCTTCCTCATCACCGCCCCCAGCGACGAACTGGCACGCTGGATATTCATGACCATGCGCGAAGCAGTAACAGGCTACCGCCTGCGCGGCAGCATAGAAATCGCCAACCGCAACAGCATCCGCCTGCGCATACCCAGAGACAAAAATGACTGATGCCCGACCGCGCAAAATTGGTAACCGCAACAACACACGCTTACGAATGCCGAGAAGCGAAAATGATTGACCGCGACTAACACACGCCGGAGAATAAAAATTGCAACTACCCAAATTCCCCATACTCGCCTGGCGCAAACACTATAACAAAGACAAATTCACCGATGACATCCTGGCCGCAATCATCGTCGCCATCATGCTAATCCCCCAGGCACTCGCCTACGCCACACTGGCCGAATTACCACCCGAAACCGGCATCTACGCCAGCATCTTCGGCCTCATCGCTTACAGCCTGTTCGGCAGCAGCAACACCTTATCAGTAGCACCAGTTGCGGTAGTATCTCTCATGACAGCCACCGCACTAGGCCGACTCGGCCTCACCAGCCCCGAAGCACTGATAGCCGCCGCCACCACACTGGCCTTACTCTCCGGCGCAATGCTGTTGCTACTGGGATTTTTACGCCTCGGCTTCCTCGCCAATTTTATTTCTTCCCCGGTAATCACCGCCTTCATCAACGCCGCAGTAATCATCATCGCCTTCAGCCAACTACGCACCTTGCTGGGCGTGGACGGCAACGGCCAAAACCTGCCCGAACTCATCACCTCACTGGCAACACGCCTGCAACAAACCAACGGGCTCACCCTTACCCTCGGCCTCACCGCACTCGCTTTCATGTTCTGGTGCAAACGCGGCCTGAAAAATGTTTTACTTCGCCTGGGAATAAACCAGCGAATCGCCACCTTGCTCACCCGTTCCGGCCCACTCTTCGTAGTCGCCATCTCAGCACTGCTGGCTTACGGCCTCAACCTGCAATCCCGCGGCGTACGCGTACTCGGAAACATACCCGATGGCCTACCCGGCATCGCCATACCACCCCTTGAAGTTGACCTGCTACTCGGTCTCTGGGGTTCCGCCCTGCTAATTTCCATCATCGGTTTTGTAGAATCCGTTTCCGTCGCAAAAAACCTGGCAGCCAAACGCCACGAACAAATCAATCTTGACCAGGAACTGGTCGGCCTCGGCGCCGCCAATGTAAGCAGCGCTTTCGGCGGCGGCTTCCCGGTTACCGGCGGCTTCGCCCGCTCCGTAGTAAACTTTGACGCCGGCGCCGCCACGCCCGCCGCCGGACTAATGAGCGCACTCATCCTGTTGCCAGTGGCGCTGTTATTCACACCACTGTTGTACTGGATTCCACAAGTAAGTCTGGCAGCAATCATTTTGGTTGCTATTGCCGCGCTGATAGATTTTTCCCCCTTGCGCCGGGCGTGGACTCATTCAAAGGCTGATTTTGTTGTTTTTATTATGACTTTTATACTTACTTTATTGATTGGCATTGAAATCGGCATTGCTTCGGGCATCATTCTTTCATTGCTGATTCGCCTATACAAAACCTCACGTCTGTAATAATCCCTGTAACTGTCGCGACTGCCGCAACGCCTGCAACTGCGGTAACCATCGCATCCATCGCAGTTAGCGCATCCACCACCTGTTTTGAAAGCCAATGATGATGCCGAGCAAAGCAGCGCCAGCAATATGATAGCCAATAGGGAGGGGCGCCCACATAAGTAGCAGGGCACTAATCAATAACCCGGCGGCGGTGAACAGGTTGAGGCGAGCTTGCAGATACCATTGCAACACACCGGCGAGAGCATAAAGGCCAAGGCAGGCCCAGACGAACACTTCAATACGCTCCAGCCAACTGCCGGAAATCAGCGGCGAGTAGGCAAACAACACCGGCACCAGATATAACCCCTTGGCTACTTTCCAACTGGTGAGGCCGGTGGCCATGGGTCGGGTGCCGGCGATACCGGCGGCGGCGAACGAAGTCAGACATACCGGCGGCGTAACATTACTGTCCTGCGACAACCAGAAAATTACCAAATGAGCACTCAACAACATCCCCCCAAGCGTGGCCGGGTCAAGCATCTCCTGACGAATCAGTTGCTTCATCGCCAGCGGCATTTCCTGCAAGGCCATCGCCGGATCACTACCGAACAAGCCGAGCGCGGCGGATACATTGGATGGTAAATCTCCCGCCGACAATGCTTCCAGCAAGGCAGACTGGGAAATCAAATCAAAAATAAGCGGCGCCGACAAGGTAGCCAGCACAATATAAGACGCAGTAACCGGCAAACCCATACCCAGCACCAGCGAAGCCAGCGCCACCAGCAACAAGGTAATGAGCAGATTACCCTGAGCCCATTCCACAATCATCAGCGAAAAAGCATTGCCAATTCCGGTGGTGGTTACCACATTAATAATAATGCCCACCGCCACCAGCAGCAGTGCGGTGGAAGTCATGTTATGCACGCCGTTCACCGTGGCATCAAAAACATCCCGCCAATACATTGGCCGCGGCGAAAGCCATGAAGCCGCAATCACACTAAGAATAGCAAACGCCGCCGCCGAAATAGGCGTGCGCCCGCCCACCAGAAAACCAACCAGCACTGCAAGGGGAATAATAAAGTGCCAGCCTTCTTTTAATACTGTAACTATTGTTTCCCGCTGCGGTGGCTCGCTCATATTGTGCGCACCGACACTTGCATCCGCCGCATCCGCATTAAAATTAACAGGTTGAAGCCCCAACCGCTTGGCCTCTATATGCACGAAGTAAGACACTGTTAAAAAATACAAAATGGCTGGCAACGTAGAAGCCGCAATAACAGTTAAATAAGAAATCTGCGTATAACTCGCCAGCACAAAAGCACCCGCACCCATCACCGGCGGCATCAGTGCGCCACCAGTGGAAGCCGCTGCCTCCACGCCGGCGGCGAAGCGCGGGCTGAAGCCAGCGCGTTGCATCATCGGAATGGTTATAACGCCGGTGGAAACCGTGTTGGCAACCGCTGACCCGGACACCGAACCCATCAGGCCGGAGCCAACCACCGCTACCAGTCCGGCACCGCCGGTGAGACGGCCGGTGAGGCAACCAGCCAAACGCACAATGAAATCCCCCGCCCCCGATTTAAGCAGGAACGAACCAAAGATAATAAACATAAACACAAAAGTAGCCGAGATGTTGGCGGTGAGACCAAACATTCCTTCGCCGGTGAAGTATGAACGATACAACACCGTCTCCAGACTCAGGCCGGGGAACGCAAACACGCCATCTATGTAACGCCCCAAAAACAGAATGTAAGACAGACTTACAGTAATCAACACCGGCATAAACCAGCCCGCCGTGCGCCGCGTGAACTCCAGCGCCAGGCCGATGGCAATAATGGAAAAAACATAGTCCGACAAAACATACTCAGTCTCGCGGGCATACAGCGCATCCTCAAACAAAATCAAATAGGCAGAGGTAACAACGGCAGTCATCGCCAGCAACACATTAAACCAGTAGCGTGGCGAGCGCCGACCAATGCCATCCCTTTCATTGATAGTCAACGCACACAACGCACAAAAGCCGCCGAAGTGAATCGCCGACAGCCACAACTCCGAAATGCTGGCAAACACATTGCAATAAATATGAAACAGGGCAAACAGAAATGCAGCCCAGCGTAATATTGTTGAGTTCATAAAGCTTCCGACGGCGGCGGTGGCATAAGGCGTTCGGGAATTTCCAAGCCCATCTCATTATAGTAGCGCAGGGCACCGGGATGCAGCGGCGCACCGAGCCCGCGCACGGCAATCTCCAGCCGCATATCTTTGGTGGCGCCGTGAATTTCTTGCAGGGTGGGCAGATTCTCCCAAATAACTTTGGTGATGGCATACACCACATCTTCCGAAATATCCACGCGGGTAACCAGCACATTGGGTGAGGAAATGGTGCGAATCTCCTCACTCTGATTAGGATAAGTGCCAGGCGGAAGCACATACCAGTCCCACAACGGATACCTGGCGTTAATTTTATCCAGCGCTTCCTCAGTCCAGTCAAGCACCGTCATGCGTTCGCCCATCAAGGCATAAGCGCGCGTGATGGCCGACACCGGCGCCCCCGCCGGAACATTCATCCCCACAATGTTGCCATCCTGAATAGCGGAAGAGGTGGGACCGTAAGTCATATAACCAAGCGTGAACTTTTCCGCATAGTCAATGCCGAGTGTGTCAAGAATAAAACGTCCGGTTTGTTCCGCACCCGAGTTGCGCGCACCCAACACATAACGCTCGCCATCCAAACTATCCAGATCCATAATAAGGCCGGTTGTTGCCAGTTCACTCAACAACACAAAGTGCTCCACATTCTGCCACAAGGCGCCGATGCTGCGAATATGCGTCTGCGGCCGACTCACCGGTCCCTCGCCATTCCACGACCAGGCACCAAACGGTCCTTGCAATATGGCAAACTGCGCCTCGTTATCGCGCAACAGTTTCACATTCTCCAGCGAACCGGCGGAACTGATGGCAGTAAGCGAAATCCCCTCAGCTTCATACAACTCAGCCTGAGCAATAGTAGCCAAAGCCACCCCAACCGGATAAAAAGTCCCGCCGGTGGTAGCAGTAGTCAACACATAAGGCCGCGCGCGGCTTAACTCATCGCTGCATGCAGTTAGAAAAAAACACAACAAACAAATCACTACACTCTTTACACCACCCCCATTATTCTTTTTTGACTCAACCTCGTTCTTAGTCTGCTCATTGGCAGCTCCGCTACTCCCACTACTCCCACTATTCTCACTACCTATACTTTCCTCACCATTCTTGATTCTGTCGGCACCGATAGTATCTCTAACTCTGCCGGAAAGAGGGCGCTCCTGTTCCAGATGACTGATAAGAACGGCAGTTCCAGTAAATATAGCGGCGACAACGGTGATGCCCAGCACAAAAACAAGGCGATAAAACATCGGAATAAAAACACCGCCAAAGTAAAACGCAGCCTCGGCAGCCAGATTCACCAGCACCAGCGAAACAAGTAATGTTATCCAGACAGCTTTACGCATGATTCTATAAGCCTACCACTAATATGAGTGAGAAAGGATGCCCCCCACTGGCGAAGCCTGATGCGGTGGGGGGTCATGGCCTCATGTTTCCTATTGGCTAACGGGGCGCGAGAGCAGCAATTGCCCACGAATAAGGTCTTCATCTGCGCCGGTGATTACCAGAATATCATCAAACGCATCGTTGTTGAGGCGGGCGGGTAGCACATCGCCTTCTTCTATCGGGGTGCTTATTGGCCAGATGAAATCCGGTGTGCGGTCGGCTACCTGTTGCAAATCAGCATTGTCGCCGAGGCTTACGCGATTGATTATGTCGCGAATGTTAATCTCGTAGTTATCCTGCTCGCGGCTGTATCCCAGGCTGCCGAGGAAAGCAGTTTCCTCCGGCTCCGGTTCAATAGCATTGAGAAACACCTCAAGCTGGTTGTTCAGCAGCACCAGTAAATCCAGGCGCCGACTGTTGCCCTCTGCATTGGCACTTGTATCAGCATTGCTATTGCTCACCTTACCCCGAGCACTGGGGGTTACCGAGGCACTGGTGGTGTTGCGAGCTTCTTCGGTGAGGGCGCGGAATGAGCTGACCATGCGAATCATTGATGGAAATCGCAGATTGATTGTTATCCGGCGGGCAGGGCGGCGGGCAAAGCGTTCACCCTCGTTGGGATAAATGAACGCTTCAATGCCGATGCTGCCGGACAAGGCCAGCCACACAAAAATGTCGCCCACCGAAATGGGTTCAACGCGCCACAGCCACAAATCTTTTTTGCCGTCCCCGTCTTCATCGTGCAGAAATGTGCTGAGCACATTACCGCTGGAGCGTAGCACCTGAAGCGGTTTGTCAAAGTTCATCCCCCGCGCTGTGCCGGCGAACAACGATACCTTGCCACCCTCGCGTAGCAACAGGTCGGCAATGCCATCGCTGTTGATGTCGTCAAGAATTTCTTCGTGAGTTAGAGCCAGCACACCAGTCAAGTTGGAAAAGTCTAACTGGTCAATGTCAAACTCGCCCAACTCTTCTTCTATGGCGGCCAGGTCCAGCTGGTAACTTGGGCGGTCGGGGAAATATCTTGCCGCACCCGGTTCGGCCAGGAACACGGCGAGCAACTCATCGGTGCGCGATATCAAATCATTGTGGCCGTCGCCGTTCAGGTCATCCAGTTCCATAAGCGGGATGCGAACAGATTGTCCGGCGCTGTCGTTCAGCCGGTTGCTGTTCAGGCTGGTGCGTATCCGAAAGTCCGATTGAATAGACAGGGGCGCAGTAAACTCCCGCCCGCCCCGGTTAAGATACAGGTGCAACTCGCCTGCTCCGGGGATAACCCAATCATCCAGCCCGTCGGCATTGATGTCCTGCACAAAGCGTAAACGATTAAAACCGCCGCTCAGATAGCCCGACAAATTGTCAGCAACTATTTCAGATTGAAGCCTGCCATCGGCAGATAAAGTCCAGCGCTGCATCCTGTCCCCGTCCAGCAACAGCAACAGGCCGGTCTGGCTCTCGCCACCACCACTATTCTGATTTTGAGCGCCGCTACCTTGCCGCGAGGCACCACTCTGCTGATTTTGAGCGCCACTATCAAGACGGGCACTGATATCCCACCCTGCGGCACGCGCATCAATCGCTATATCCTGAAACCCCGTTTCAAAATTAAAACCATCAGCACTGTGCAAATAAACCCGTAAACTGGATTCACCCACCGCAATCAATTCCTGCAAACGATCGCCATTCAAATCAGCAGCAATCACCTGCCGTGTTTCAACCGGCACGGCAAAAGGCAACCACTCAACAGCAGACTCGGCACTGTTCGCGGCTGGCGCACACAAGCACACCAACATTAAAACGCAACGGAGTATAAGGTTCATGGCGTAGCCACCAGCATGGTTGTTACTGTGCCGTGTAGCAACAGCAAATCGGGGAGGGCATCGTCGTTCAGGTGCATTACCTCGTAGCCCACCACGGTGCGTGAAGACACATATTCCCAGAAAGGCTCATCGGCGATGGTGAGGTCATCCTCCACTCGCCGCGCGGCCAGGGTGCCATTGCCGGTTATGTATAAGGCATCGTTGCGCCCGTCGCCATCCACATCATAGCGCAAGGTGGCTCGCTCAGTCAGGCCGCGCACATTGTCGGCGGAGAAACTTTCTTCCTGTCGGGCGGCGGGTTGCCGGTTGAAAACCTGGCCGGGCTCCACCGCATCGCTGCCATAAAGTAGTTGCACCCGATTAAGGGTGGCACTGCGTATGGCCTCCACCACAGGTATGGTGAAATAATTGATGCTCAGCACTGGTGCATCTTGTGTCGACATTGTCGGCGTTGATGGCGTTGACGAAAGCCGCACAACCTCAAGCCGTAAATCATAACCGGAGAAACGCATAATCTGTTGCGGCGTTTCCAAATCAAACTTGCCATCCAGATTCAAATAAAAATACGCAGTCCATTCATCACCATCGCCGGACAGGCGCAGCAAATCAACCAAGCCATCGCCATTAAAATCCATAAAGCGCAACTCACCCGAGTCATCAACCGAGCCTGACCAGTCAGCGGCTGTGGCACCAGTAACAAAAGCACCCCCCACACGCTGATTATGAATATGCAACCAGGCCAAGCCTTCATCATCCGTATTCAGATAAGTTAAATCCAGCCCCGGTACCGTGTCCATCTCGTTGAAGTTGGCGTTTGGCAGCCAGATGTCGCTACGCAGTAGCGAGTCGCTTCGCGGTTCATCTTCCCATGATTGCAAGAAACCGGCATAAGGCGACGGGGTGGCGGCATTCAGCCTTACCACCACACCTTCTTCGGAACTGATGTCCATTCGGGTATCAAGTTCTGTGCTGCGGTTGCGTTGCTGCCGTGTGCCCAGGTCGTCGTTATTGGTGGCGAAGCGCGCCGCCGGAATGAAGGTTTCATTATCCGCGCCATAGAACAGACCCCATTCATTTGCACCCGGCAACAGCAAGTCGGCTTTGCCATCGCCGTTCACATCGGGCAAGCTGGTGAAGCGCAAGCGTTCAAGGTCGGGCACGGTGGCAATCAGTTCCCATTGCACCAGCGGTTTCAAGTTGCCCACATAACTTTCCTGTCGGGTGGACAGGCTGAACACGCCGCTGCCAGCAAACAACACCAGTTCCATGCCCGGGTCATCACGCAATTCGGCAAAGCCAACGGCGATAATCTCAGTCTTTATTTCTATCCGCTGCGGCTCAGCGGCAAATGTGCCATCGGCAAGTTGCTCATGGATGTGCAATTCACGGCCAGTGAGGCGGTCGTGATAGGGCACAACAATGTCATCGCGCCCATCGCCGTTCATATCTTCGGTGAACAGCGGGGCAAAGTTATCTTCACGATCCAGCTCGGTGGCCACATAGTTGCCCTGCGCCATTACGGGTCGGGCAATGCACGCGAGACAGAAGGCAAGCGCAACGTATAAGATAAGTTTCATTTAGTTCTCTACTTCGGTCAACTCGCCGAGGTCGCTACTATAGTTAAAGAGCCCCAGCACGGAGTATGATTTTTCGCTGCCGGTGCGTGTGTAGTCATACACGGCGAACAGCCAGAAATCAAGGATGGACAGGCTGGCGCTATCGGGGTTCAGGTTGGAACGATATTGTAGCAGCGGACCGAATGCAATGCGGCTGATGCGCCTGCCAGGGTCCCACAAGGGTACTGTTACATTTCTCACATCCGGCGCATCGCGCCCCCCCGACGCATTGCGCACAGTGCCGCCGGTGTAAATGCCGAGCGTTACACGTTGGCCCAGTTCCACATCCCGGTTCAGGCGAGTAATCAAATCCTGCGCCGAGTTCAGATATTCCCCGTTCAATGACAATATCAAATCGCCAACTTTAATTCCCGCTGCGGGCAGGGGGCTTTCAGGAAAGAACTCACGCACTCGCGCCGCCGCTATGGATGATGACCCCGCGCTTGTGGCCGAGCTGGATTGCCCCGCATTTGTAACCGAGCCGGGTTGCCTCGCAGAGATGGTAATAAGTTGCGTGTCGTAACCAGCGCGTGTGGCAATTGGATCAACCCGATATAACTCCACCATGCCGCCTGACTCGCGCATCAGTTGCGGTGTTACATCGGTTTCCAATACCCGGGTGCCGCGCCGCAGACGAAACTTGTAAGGCGCCGCCTGTCCGGCTTCGGTTTCCAGTGTGATGAGTGTGTCGGGATGGTTGGTTGGCAAATCATCAATGGACAGAATGACATCGCCCGCCTGAATCTCCGCCAGGTCGGCGGCGCCGTTGGGTGTTACGCCGCGCACCCTGATGCCGGGCAAGGTTTCCAGATTAAACAGTGAATCGCTTTCGTTAGCAGTTGCGTCAATACCAAAATCCAGTTGTCGGGTTGGTGAGTCATCCGTTCTCACACTAATCTGTTCCGGCGAAAGTGTAATGGCAGGCACCAGCGTGGCTGGCTCATAGCTGACACAAGCTGTCAAAAATATAAGCAGCACGAACAACGACCAGCTTTTAAAAATTTTATATGACATTCTGCTTATGTTCCCGTTATAACCATCTCTTGCTCACAATAACAAGCCCAGACCACTTTCTCAAAACGCATAAAGGCCGGATAAAGTTACAGCCGCCTTTTGTTCACAATAAACAAACTCAGCCCCGCAAAGAGCAGCATGGTTGGTAGTGGCACCCAGTTGTTTAGTTGCAGAATTTGTTCTTCAATTAGCACATCGGAGTAGCCGCGTACGATGCGTGCCACATCGCCGAGGTAGGATGCATCCAGCAGGGAGGGTTGGTGGCTGGCGTAGATGTACCAGGCGTAATCGCCGAGCAGGTTTTTGAAAACATCCAGCATCAGGGTGATGCCGAGGGCGGATACAACTGCCGTCGTTGCCGAGCGGGTGCTTACCGATACCAGCAGGCCGAGTGCGATGGCGGCGGGCAGGGGTAGCACGGCGAGAATCAGGCCTTGATGAATTTCAAGGCGGATTTCACCTTCGCTGATGAGTTCAAAGCCGTCTTCCACCACCGGGCCGAACTCCCAGAACATCCAGCTGACAACATAGCTTGACGCGCAAACCAGCAGCACTGCCAGCAAGCCGAGCATGAGCAGGTTGATTAGTTTGGCCAGCACGATGCTGCTACGGCTGCAACGGCGAACCAGCAGATGACGCACGCTGCCAATGTCGCGCTCGGCGGCGAAGCTGTAGGCGGCCACTGCTACCAGTAGCAGGCCGAGTATGGTGAGACCGGTGTTGAGGCCATCAACGAAGTAGCCGTAGCCGCTAACGGCCGCCGCCGCATCAAAGCTGCTTTCGCCCAGCAGGTTGTCCCGGGCTTCGGCACCGGCACTGCCAAGTCTTAGTAATAGTCCCTGCAAAAACACGAACACTGCTGGCAGAAGCACCACAGTGCGGCTGGTGAGGTTGTGGCGGTCCAGAAATAATTCTGAACGCAGTGCTGTTAGTAGGCCGGTCATAAGATTCTCATAACTCTCTCAACTCTCGTAACTTTCATAATCCCTCTTACCCCTCACCGCATCAAGCTTCGCCTTCTGCCAACGGTGGGGGACATTCCTGATGATTAGTTATAGTCACAAAGCTTCTCCCGTAGTTTCGGTAATTTCACGAAACAAACTATCAAGCGTAGCCCGCTGAAGGCTGAGTTCAGCCACGCCAATACCTTGGGTAACCAACCGCGCATTCAACTCAGCCGAATCCAGCCCGTCAAGCTCAAGTATCAAACTGTTATCCGGCGCGGTATGCAAATACGCCGCACCATCGCACCGCTCAATAGCAACACGCGCCTCATCAACCTGCGGAGTGCGTAGCAGCACGCGGGTGCGTTCGTGTTGTAGCAGTTTGTCAATGCGGTCATGCCGCACCACACGCCCTTCATGCAGAATAGCCAAATGACTGCAAACCCGTTCCAGATACGGCAACTGATGGCTGGATAACAAAAAGCCGGTGCCCGCCTCGCGGTTAAGCCGCGCAATCAGTTCCAGCACATCATCCACACCACCGGCGTCCAAACCGTTGAACGGTTCATCCAGCAGAATAAGTTGAGGATTGCCCAGCAAGGCCTGGGCGATGCCAGCGCGCCGCTTGTTACCCAACGACAACTGTCTTATTTTGAAATCACTAAAGCGCGTAAGGCCAAGCAAAGCCTCAGCCTCCGCCGTAGTGCGCGCCGGAGTAGGGCACAGCAAACGCGCATGCTGCAAACACTGACGCACCGTAAGATTCAAAGGCAAACTGGGCGTATCAAAAATAGCCACCACCCGCCCCCGCGCCTCCGCCAGCCTATGCGGCGCAAAGCCCAGCACCTCTATATGCCCGGCCTGAAAACTTTGCAGGCCGAGAATACATTCCAGCGTTGTAGTTTTACCCGAGCCGTTAAGGCCAACCAGGCCGTGAATGGTTCCATCCTGCACTTGCAAATCCAGCTGCCGTAGCGTGATGAACTTGCCGTAGCTTTTCTCCAGCCCGGTTACGCTGAGTAGGTTTTTCTGCATTGCCAATTATCAGTCAACAAAGATGTCATCTATTTGCACTTCTTTGACTGTGCCAAAGCGCGCCAGTTCCTGAGCATTTATCACCGACATATCGCCCATCACCGAAATAAGTTTGGGTTGATTGGCCAGATGTTCCTGCTGGAACCGCACCATATCTTCAATGCTGAAGTTTTGCAGCCGGGCAAAGCGTTGCCGCCGCGGGTCATCAACAAGCCCTTGCTGTTCCCAGGAACGCACCGCACCGATTACATTACGGAAATTAATTTTCTCCGTGCGATAACGATTAATCTGTGCATTCACCGATTCATCAAAACGCTCGCCGGATTGCGGCAGATTATCCATAAGGTCAATGAAAGCATCCAGCGCATCAACAGTCTTGTCGGTTTGCGTGCCGATAACGCCGACCATCAAGTTCTCGGCATTCTCCCGATTGCCCTGCAGATAAGCGGCACCGGCCGAATAAGCCAACGCCCGCGCCTCGCGCAACTCCTGAAACACCACGCTGGACATGCTGCCACCAAAATAGTTGGTGTAAATTGAAGCAGACACACTGTCGTCCTCATCAAACACATCATCGGGGAACTCAATACGCACTTGCGCCTGAGCAGTTTGCTGGTCAACCACCAGCACTTCATTGGCATCAACCTGCCGCGCGGTGCGGAAACGGTAAGGCGGCGTATCCTGCAACTCGGCGGCAGGAGTATAGTGTTGACGCAGAATGCCAACCAATTCTTCCAGCGGCAACGAGCCGGTATAAGTAAGCGTCTGTTTATAACCAAGCAGTTGCGCCGGCAAGGCCAACAGTTCATCCAGCGCGGCCGCCTGGATTTCTTCGCTGCTCATCGCCTCCAGCATTGGCGACTCTTCGCCATAACGGTTATACAAATACAAAGCGCGTGAGATAGCCGGCGGCGACACACGCTGGTCAGCGCGAGATTTCAGCACCCGGCCTTTCAGTTGTTGCAAGGCTTCCGCATCGGCAGTCGGCGAGTTAATCAAACTCAACATAAGCGCAAGGCTGTTCGCAAACTGCTCATCAAGACCGGAAACCCTGAAGCTGGACCTGTTCTCACCGGCAACAAAATTAAACTCGCTGCCAAGGCGATACCATTCCTTCTGCAAAGCCTCATTATCAAGCGTTGCAGTGCCAGCCACATTCACCAGCGCCGCCGTCAGGCCAAGTTGCTTGCTCTCTTCCGTGCCCACATCCGCACTGATGCTAAAGTTAAACAAATCATTCAACGGATTGGGCGCGTAATACAACTCTACCCCCGGCGCAAACTCAACCACACGATAGTCAGTGTCAACCTCCACAAAGTCAGGCTCAATAGGCGCATAAGACATCGCCTGAATTTGCGCCGCGAAAGCAGACTCCCGCGTTGGGTCAATACTCACCGGATCAATAGGCGGCTTCTCAACAGCCGGAATGTCATGCTGGGCATTGGTGCGATATACCGACACATAATCATCGCCAAAGTACTTGTTCGCCACAGCGATAACATCCTCGCGCGTGATTTGTTCCATCCGCGCAATCTCGGCAAGATGATAATCCCAGTCCGCATAAGTAAGAAACGCATCACGCATCGTGGTAACCCGCGCCACATTATTTTCCAGCCCGGCCTTCACACCCTTTTTGAAATCATTAATGATGGCGGGAATAATCCAGTCCTCAAACTCACCTGCTTTCACCAGCTCAATTTGATCCAGCAACAACTGCTCCACCTCAGCCAAAGTCTGATTCTGCTTGGGCGAGCCATACAGAGTTTGCGTCCCCGCATCATTAAAAAACGACGGGCTTGAACCGGCATTAAGCACCCGCTGTTGCTGATTCAAATTAAGGTTAATCAATCCGGCAGTCCTGTTATCCAGAATCATATCCAGCAGCATCAGCGCCTCCTTATCCGCGTGGCCGTTGGGCGCAGTGCGAAATGCCAACTGCACTTCCTCCTGGCCGGGATATTGCACAGTGGCACGCTCAGCATTCTGCAACGGCGGCTCATCCCACGGCCCCACATCCGGCAGCGGCTTCGCCTCCCAATCACCAAACTCATCCGCAATCAGCGCGATGGTGGAATCAATATCAATATCACCGCTGATAAAGATAGCCATATTGTTCGGCACATACCAGGTATCAAAATAATCCTGGATATAAACCAGCGAAGGATTTTTCAAATGCTCCACCGTGCCAATGGTAGGTTGCTGACCATAAGGATGCACCTTAAACAACAACTCATTCACCGCAGTGCCGATGATGCGAGGCGCACTATCAAGGCTGCGGTTCTTCTCCTCATAAACCGTTTCCAATTCAGTTTGAAACAAACGAAACACCGGATTAATAAACCGATCAGACTCCACCGCCGCCCACTGCGCCAACCGATTCGCAGGCAGACTCACCTTATACACCGTCTCCTCATGCCAGGTGTGCGCATTCAAACCGCGGCCACCCATGCCATTATAAAGTTTATCAATCTCATTAGGCACAGCATACTGCGCCGCCAGCTGCGCCTCGGCATTTATCTCCCCATAAATTTCACCACGCCGCTGCGCATCCTCCGTACGAAAATGTTCCTCATACAAAGCCTCAATGCGAGCCAGGTGCGGCGCCTCGGCCGCATAATCCAGCGTGCCCAAATTACGATTACCCTTAAACAACAAATGCTCCAGATAATGCGCCAGCCCGGTAGCATCCGCCGGGTCATGTTTACTCCCGGCCCGCACCGCAACCTCAGCATAAAAACGCGGCTCCTGATGATTCTCAGTAAGATAAACCCGCAACCCATTATCCAACTCAAAAATATGCGCATCCAGCGGGTCATCCACATTAGCCACATTCACGCGACTATATCCCCCCCCGGGCTCACCACAAGCAACCAGCATCCCCATCGCCAGCGTGGCCAGCACCAACCCCCCACCAACCCGCCGCGCCCGCCTGGCCAACGCCAGAGATGCCTCAGCCCATATTTCAACCGTACCTATAATAGTGCCTTGCTTATTCATCACATCCTCCAGTATCCAAAGTTAGTAAATTAACGCTCGTATCCCCATACTATACCCGCTCTGGGGACAAATGTCAGTGCGGGCCTTTCCCGCCCGCCAGTGCCACAAGGGTTTGCTTTTAGCAAAATAGACCCTATAATGCAGGGGATATGGGCTTCAATCTGGATAGAACGTGTGCTTTGATTTTCAACGAACTGGCCGACACCTCTGGAATCGGCCTTTTTTCAGGTTAACACCCTTCTGACAGAGGATGGGCAAGTGAAGAAAAAGCGACCGGACCACCTACCAGACTTTGAGAATCCACCGCTTGATGAGGTAATCATTGACCTGCATTTTGAGCCGGCACCAGATTATACTATCGCTAGTGCGATGGATATCCGAAGTTTGTTCCTGAAAGAGTTTCCCATCCTTCAAGAACGGGTTCCGCTTCCGCCCGTGTTTGAGATTTTCAAGAAGATGAATACTGAATCTGACCTAGACACTCAAATCACTAATGCCCCTCCGCTGGGTAGCAGGCTACTGTTCGTGTCAGGTGACGGAAGTCATTTGTTGCAACTGCAAGAAGATCGTTTTACTGCAAACTGGCTGAGAGGGCCAAGCTCAACGATCTATCCTCGATTCGAAAGCATTGCTACTGCATGGGAGAAGAACCTTGTCAAACTTAACAAATATTTTTCCTCTAAATTAAATTGGCCGATTAAAATAGATCAGGCAGAAATTTCGTATCATAATGTGATTGAAGTAGAAGAATTTTCTCAGGCTGGAGAGTGGTTCAGTTTTTGGAATACCATTCCTCTGGACATTAAAATTATGACTGCGGGTTTTAATGAAGTAATCCAGGATGGCGAAGGGGAACCTTATGCGCGTTTATGGTACGATATGCGACCTATATACCTTGCCGATGGCAAGCGGAAGGCGTTCAGCTTGTCACTTTCGTTTCGGGGTAGGCCGCCTGAGCCAACAAGCTTGGCCTCGGCAATGGAATTTATATCTAAAGGAAGGGAGTCGATTGTAACTCGATTTAGCGAGATTACAACTGATAAGGCCCAAGAACAGTGGAGGAAAATAAAATGAATCTGTCAGCACGAGAAAACACAGCGTTTAAGTATGATGCGCCACATCTTTTTACCAGTGATATCGTATCAAATTCAATGCGGGATTACGGGCACAAGCTACCGGTTCTCCCCCAAGTATCAAAGCCAGTGGGGGATTACGGGCACAAGCTACCGGTTTCCCCTCAAGCATTAAAGCCAGTACGGGATTACATGCACAAGCTACTAGTCTCCCCCCAAGTATCAAATTCAGTAGTACAGGACTTCAGGAGCGAGCTACTACGGATTTCCACCTTGCGCGATACATCCAATTTGGCCAATAGCATTGGATTACGCTCAATGCTGAAAACGACACTAGAACATGCATGGACACCCCAAAATCGTCAGGCGTGGGTGCAGAAACTGGAGAGTCGATTTCAGGATCTTCTTGCATTACAAAGCGGGTGGGATGGTTACACAGGATGCTCGGTTTCGCCGACGGTTGTTAATTTTGCAATTGATTTACTTCAGCGTTTGTATGTGGAAGAAGTGCCGGAACCACAAATGGTTCCGGGTAGTGATGGCACTCTTCAGCTTGAATGGCATCTTAATAACTATGATTTGGAGATTGATATTCTGGCACCACACAAAATAATAGCCACATTGTTTGATCACACTAGTGGTGATGAAGAAGAAATTGAAGTGGGAGAAGATTTTACACGGCTTGCTCGATGGGTAAGCATGCTTGGGAGCGAACGCGTGGACAGTCAGCCAGAGGAGGGTAAAGACCTTGGTAGCAACTCCCTATGATGAAAAAAATATACAGGCAAATGATGTCATAATTCGTCGTATTAGCCTTAAGGAACATGTAGTGCGGGATGACAACAAAAACTGTTGCCGCATTTCTAGCAAGGCGTATCAGGTATCGTCGGGCGTAGCAGGAGGTATGTCCGTTGACATTGAATCCTTGATTATCAAAGATAAGAAAGATCCCAAAAAGTTTGTGACGGCTCCCCCGTTCACTGGTTCGGTATCATTTCTAGCCAAACAAATTCGTGCCATTGGCCTTTGGGTTGGCTATGACCCAATTCAAAACAACCCTCAGGGCTCCAGCAATCCTTACCACGGCCAAGTCTGGCAGAAAAAGTCAGCACAATCCCGGTCCTCCCACTTTACTCGAGGGCAACAAAAACAGTTGCGGAATGCCGCCCAGTGGTATGTCAGCATCAATGGCGTGGAAACCAAATGATGTTGCTGGGGCATCGGCCAAAAGGCCTTGCTTTCCACCAAACAGGCCTTATAATAAGTGGACAAATAAACGATATTTACATATACCATCTGTCCACAAAGGCCAAGCCATGCAACAGTCAAGAGCCCTTCAGCTTCTCGCAAAGCAAGACAGGCAGGGGCGTTACGTTTTTACCAGTCAGGATTTGGGCAAGCTGTTTCCCGAAGACAGCGGCGGGACACTGCGCGCCAGCCTGCAACGTCTGGTCAAGAGCGGTGTGCTGATTCGCGTGGTAAAAGGTGTTTATGTTTTCGCCCTGTCGCGGCACATCGGCGCGAACACAATTGAAGCCATTGCCAAAGCTATGCGCCGGGGCGAATATAGTTATGTCAGCCTGGAGTCGGCACTGTCCGAATATGGCGTGATTTCCCAAATCCCGATAGACCGCATCACCATCATGACAACCGGCCGCAAAGGCGAATACCAAACACCCTACGGCGTCATTGAATTCACCCACACCGAACGCCCGCTCAAAGAAATCATCAACAGCATGAAAAGCGTTGGCCGGCCACTGCGCCTGGCTACTAAGTTAGCAGCCTGGCGAGACCTTAAGCGAGTAGGCAGAAACACCCATCTGGTTGAAGAGGAGTTGTTGCATGAATAATGAGAGCAATAACTTCAACACTTTGGTAGAGCAGGCGATGCACAATCCGGAGTTTGCACACATGCGGCCTGTTATTGAAAAAGAACTGCTGCATTACGACATTCTGTATTGCATGGAACAGTCGGGGCTTCTGGAAGAGCTGGTTTTTCAGGGCGGCACTTGCCTGCGCCTGTGTTACGGTGCCAACCGTTTCAGCGAAGACATTGACTTTGCAGGAGGGCAAAAATTTTCCGGCCAGCAACTAACACAAATGAAGCAATGTATTGAAGACTACCTCGGTAACCGCTATGGTCTTGAGGTGAAAGTTAAAGAACCAGGCAAACAACATAAACCTGAAGATACGGAAATTAAAATTGACAGATGGCAGGTTTCCGTAGTCACCGCGCCAGAGAGGAAAGAACTGCCCGCACAACGAATCAGAATTGAAATTGCAGGCGTACCAGCCCACACCCGCCGGACAGCATCGCTCCGCAGCAACTATGATTTCCTGCCGGACGGCTATGAACACACACTAATCTACGCAGAAACGCCGGATGAGATTATGGCCGACAAACTGGTTTCCCTGCCAGCAACGCAAAAGTATGTGCGCTACCGAGACATCTGGGATTTGGTATGGCTAAAACAACAAGGCGCAACTCTGCAAGCCAACCTGGTAACAAACAAAACCAAAGACTATCGCCTGACTAATTTTGATTCTCTGCTGAAACAATGCATCGCATCACTCGCCAACAACATCAACAACAAGGCGTTCGCTGCTGAAATGCAACGTTTCCTCCCATCTGATGTATTCAACCGAACCCTGAAGAAAGACAAGTTCATCGACTTCCTTGAGCAAACGCTCACATCCCTGCTGGAAGAGCTAAGAAGCCAACTCTAAGCATATACTAGATTATTTGGGAGTCAAAACAGGGCAGAAAGTGACAAAAATTGTCACTTGTTGACATCTTTTGTCAGTCAAATTGCCACAGCACTAAAAAAAGAAAAACAATTCCAGCATTTTTTGAATTATTGTCTATAATTCTATTGACATGAAGTTTCAATTTGGTAAATTATGTTGCGAATTTCATGCACAACACACTAACCAGAGGAGGTACTGATTATGAACACTCACGCCACATCAAGAGAAGACCTTCATCAAGAGTTGGACAGACGTAACTATGTCACCGAATCGGGTGCAAGGTTAATTGCCCAGGAAAAATTCACGGAGGAGCGAAACAGATATAAATATGTAACCGAGAGCAAACTTGGACTGGAGATTGCACGGGCGGAAGCGAGAATTTTTTGTTGCATTATTGGAGCCGTAGTGATATTTGCGGTGCTAGATAAGCTTATGTCTCAATAACTCAAGAC
>JBPCXV010000039.1:0-59923 GCA_051008235.1 Pseudohongiellaceae bacterium
GCTCGTCGTTCACTCATTGCACAGGTCTCATTCCAGGGCATCGTCTTCTCCTATTGAAAAGCCGATATCCTAACTTTGTAAACCATGTGCCCGGTCTCATGTGTAAACCATGTGCCCGGTCTTTACCGGGGCAATAACTCCCCCCTTGAGGGGGAGTCGCAGAAGGCGAAGCCTGATGCGGTGGGGGGCAATGTCAGGTCATTCTGGGTCAGCACACATCCGCTTTGTTAAAGCCCGGCGGCTTGCTGGTATCAATATTCGGGCTTCTCAGCGCTTACGCCAAACCGGAAACACAACAAGGACATCACGGACGCAGCCAGCAACAAAAACAACAACGGATAAGCCGTATCATTAAAAATAACCGCCACCAGTTGCGCGGCCACCGCCGAGAAAGCCATCTGCAAAAAACCGGTGAGGCCGGAAGCACTACCGGCATAGCGCGGGAACTCATTGATGGCGGCGGCCTGGGCGTTGGGCAGGGTGATGCCGTTGCCGACCATGGTTAAACTGATGGGTGCAAACAGGGCAATCGGTTGTCGCAGCCCCATCAGTTGCAGGGAGATGGCGGCGGCAATGCCGAACAGCCCGATAAGCACACCGATATAAATCATAGTGTCAATGGAATATATCCGGCCAAAGCGTCGTGCCAGCCAGTTCCCCGTCATAAAACCCATGGGCACCATAATAAAATAATAACCATACTCGGTGGGTGGCCGACCCAGCACCGACACCATAATATCCGGCGCGCCGGAAATAAAACTGAAGAACACCACCGACACAAAGGTAACGCAGAATGCATAACCTCTGAAGGCACTGGATTGCAACAGATTAACAAAAGTGCCGAGCATGGCGCGCACCCCTTCAAAGGGCACGGGTTCAGCCAGTGTCTCGGGCAGTCGCAAGGTCATCAGCACGGCCAGAGTCAGGCTGAAGGCGGCGGTGAACCAGAACACAGAAGGCCAGTTAAAGCGCGCCATCAGTTCGCCGCCAAGGGCGGGTGAAACCATTGGCACCACCACCATTACCATAACCAGTGTGGCGATAATCCGCGCCGCCTCGCGCGGGCCATACACATCCCGAATCATGGCGCGCGCCAGCACCAGGCCAACGGCGCCGCCGAAGGCTTGCACAAAACGCCCGACCACCAGCCACACAATGGAACCGGCAAAGGCGCAGAAGATTGAGCCCAGCAGGGTGATGCCAATGCCGAGCAACATCACCGGCCGCCGTCCGTACTTGTCTGATAAGGGTCCGTAAAATAAAGTGCCGAGCGCGATGCCCAGCATGGACAAACTCAGGGTGAGTTGCGCCACCCGGTTGCTTACCTGAAAAATTTCCTGAACGATGGGCAAGCCGGGCAAAAAGATTTGCATGGCTGAAGGGCCCAGTGCAGAGACGACTGCCAGCAAGGCAATCATGGCCATGGAGAAAGAATGTTGCTGCATCATTGTGTCAGCAGATTATCTTGCGGTTTGTTTTGTGTATCCAGTTGGGAACTGAGGACTATGTTTGAGCCGAGCAGGATGGAACGTTGTGCCTTGCTGATTTCGTAGCCCAGGCTGAAGGTGCTGGTTTGAAATTGTCGGCTTAGTGCCTGGGCATTCCAGCGGCTGTCTTCATTGTTGTCGGCGGCCATGGTATGACAGGATAAGGTTTGGCCGTTGGGTGTTTTTAGACAGGCTGACAGATTTGGCTGGGTGGTGATGTCCAGCCATAGGCCATCGGCGGCATGGGTAACACGGTGAAAGCGTGGTGAGCGCAGCAGATAACTTTCTGCAAGGCGGCTGAATGCGGAGTCATCGGTTGTAACGCGAACCGGCAGGGATAAGCCCAGGCGGCGCATAATGCTTGGGTCCAGCAGCAGGGCATGAATGTAATGCTCTGTTGCGGTGTTCATGTTGGTGATAGCAGTAGCGGTAGCGCTGGTGTCATTGGTGTCGGCGTTGTCGGTAACATTGGTGGTGTTGGCGGCATCAGCAGCATCGCTTTGTCGCCAACCGGCGGCGGCCAGCCTTGCATGCAGTCGGGCGCGCAACAATGATTCCTGCACTGGCAACAGGCTGAGTGCGGCGGCACCGGCCTCCAGTGTTAGACTGCGGTCACCATCCACAGCAGCAATTTCCGTTAGCCAGGCATAGTAATAACCTTCGTTAAGTTGAAACGCACCGGCATCAAGCGTTTGTTGCAACACATTGCGCACCACCCCGGTGCCAATCAGCCTGACAATTTCCGGTTCAACCCATTCGGGAATATGCACATCCAGCGGCGCATAAGGACGCAAGCGGTTGCGCAGAATATCAAAGTCGGCAAACAGGGCGGCGGCGTGGCGTTTCGCCTGCCACGCATCCAGCCGATAACGCCATGCCGCGATGCGTGCCGACAGGCCAGTGAACAGATTTTCACTGGCAGCCTCTTCCAGCGCGATTTGATAGCGCATATTGTTGGCTATCATGTTCACCAGTGCGGCATAAGATTCTTTCTGTTTGTCATCCGCACTGTAGGAACCGTTACGGTCAGGTTCGCTCAATGCGGCGGCGGTTAGTTGCGCCGCATCTTCCGCATAGCCAGCCAGCAACAGAAAATCGGCACTCACCAAATAATGCTCCGCCCGGTTCATCGCATTAACTATGGGTCGCTGAGATTCTCGCCATATCAACATTTGATCAAGAGCGTTACGCGCCTCGTCAAACCGGCTCTGGTTCATGGTGATATACAGTTTGTAAATCCACGGGTTGGCTATGCTGTATGGCGTCATGGCGGTAGCCCTGTCCAGATAAGCTTCGGCACGGTCTATCTGCAACAGGGAGAGTGAAACCTCGGAGGCATTGGCAAGGTCAACGATGGTGGTTGAACCAGTCTCAGTGTTTGGCGTATCGCTTTGATCAACCGCTATGTAACAGGCGTTGGTGGATTCAATGGGAGTCAGGCTGGCCAGACTGGCCGCACACAGGGCATTCCAGGCGCGAGCCCGGTCTGAGATTCGGGTGGCGGAGCGTAATACCCGATTGGCGCTCTCCTTGGCCGCGTCATATTGTTTGAGTTTAATCAGCGGCCAACTGCGGAAGGCTTCCATATCCTGATCGTAGATGTGATTTATTTTATCAAGATAGTCCAGTGCGGCGCGCTGGTCGCCCATGAGTTGTTGCACATAAGCCAGCTGGTTGAGTGTAAGATAGTGCCACTGGGTTGCATCGGATTCATAGGCTTCTGTTTGTGATTCATAACCAGTGAGTGCTTCCGCCTGATTCAGATGATAAAGCGTGCGTGGCATATTGCCTTCAACCTCAAGCAATATCTCCGCCAGGGTGAAGTGGGCGGCGGGTGAATCCGGTTCGTCTCGCAACCATTGTTCGCTGAGCTCCCGCGCCCGCACGCGCTCGTTGTTGGCCATCGCCTCGCAAACCGCCCAGGCTTGTTCTTCTTCAATGGCACTCTGACCGAAGCAACTGCTGGGTTGTATGCGGGGCACTTCTATTGCGCCGAGGTCTGTATCCGAGTCGGCCTGAGCCAGAGCCGTGCCGACGGGCAATAGCAACAGGCCAAGCGTTAGAATAAATTGTTGGATGTGGGTTGGCATTACTTTTTCCATTCGTTTCTGTTTGCTTTCATCCGGTCGGAAATTCTCTTACGCAGAATCTCGCTGCAGAGTGGCGCGGGCGAGGTTTTCCATGGCATCCGTCATACAATCTTGCAATACCTTGTTGATGTTACCCACTCCCGGCGCCAGTTCAATGCGATGCGCCAGCACGCGGGGCAACAGCAACTCAATGTCATCCGCGCTTACATAGTCTCGCCCGCGTAATGCGGCGGCCACTTGAAGTGCGGGCAACATCAGCACCATGCTGCGGGTGGAGTTGCCTTGCAGCACCCGGTCATCGTCGCGCAGTTTGCGTGAGGTATCTACCAAAGCGGTTTTTACATCCTGACTGATGTGCACCAGCGTATCCAGATGCCGCCGGGCGTTCAGCACTTGATGACGGGTAACGGTGCTTTTGCTTGTGGTGCCATCGCGGCGAGCCTTGTAGGTGTCCAGCACGCCGAGTTCGGCATCGCGGTTAATGTGTTGCATGGTTATCTTGAACAGGAACCGGTCCAGTTGCGGGACTGGCAGGGGATAGGTGCCAACCAAATCCAGCGGGTTCTGTGTGGCTATTACAAAAAACAAGTCATCAAGGGGGTAGGTAACATTATCCACGGTAACCTGTTTCTCGCCCATGGCCTCCAGCATGGCGGATTGCACCTTCGGTGAGGTGCGGTTAATTTCATCGGCCAGCACCAGATGGGCAAACAGCGGGCCGTAGCGGAAGTGGAAGGCGTTGCTGTTGGCATCAAACACTGGCACACCGGTGATGTCCGAGGGTAGCAAATCCGGTGTGAACTGAATGCGGCGGAACGACACGATGTGTTGGTCGTCGTCTTTTTTATCGTTGACTATGGCCTCGCCCAATGCCTTGGCAAGCGTAGTTTTTCCTGAACCGGGAAAATCTTCCAGCAGCACATGGCCATCCGCCACCAGCGCAATGACTACCAACTCAATCACATCATCCCTGCCAAGCACCTGGGCACCTACCGTGTCGGTCAGGGTTTGCAACACTCCGACTGCATCGCTTAACAAGTTGTCTGTCGCTTCCATCGTTTCCATTAGCGGCTCCATAACCAGGACACCGGATTAAAAAATGTAAGGGCGCGCTGCCAGAGTTTGGTGTTTTGTTTAAGTTCCTGTGCTGTATGCACACGCAAATCCGACCAGACTGTTTTTTGCTCGGGCGCTTGCGAATGCTCAGGTGTTTGCGGCTGCTCAAGTGCTTGTGGTTGTTCAGGTGTGTGCGACTGTTCAAATGCTTGCGGTTGTTCATGCGCTTGCGGTTGACCCAGCGCCTGTCGCAGATGAGCCGCAGTGAGTTGCGCGAATGTAGGCGACAGTTGCCGAATGCGGCGGGCAAATTCCTCGCGGCTTTCCCCGTAGTCGCGCCGGATGCCGAAGCCAGCCAGATAATCCAGCACCGCGCGGTAAGCATGGCGATATTGTGCCGCGTTCGTTACATAGCGGGGCAGGAGTTGTCGGTACCATTTTATGCCGTAGGCCAGCAACAAGGTTAATAATAGTGCCGCATAGAGTGCTTGCAACATAGTCTGCCAGGGAATCCATGCTTGCTGTTGTGATTGCAAGAAAGTGTTGAACGAGGCATCGTCGCGCAACATATCGCCGAGTAGCTGTTGCAAGTTGTCCAGCGGGGCAGAGGTCATGGCCGTCAGGGCTTGCTGGGGCGCCGGGTCAATGATTACCCAACCGATGTCCTGAAAATAAACTTCCGGCCAGGCATGGGCGTGCATGGCTTGTACCAGCAGTGCCGAACCATCGGCGCGGTTTTCGGCTGGCACCGCATAGCCAACGCCCACCCGTGCCGGAATACCAATGCTGCGATACAGATAGGTGGCGGCGAATGAGAAGTGCATGCAATATCCGGTTAAGTCGCCAAACAGAAAGGAGGCAGCCGGGTCGGTGGCGGCGGCGTGTTCGTTTTCCAGGCTGTAGATGCCGTTCTCATCCAGCCAGATTTTAACTGTCCAGGCTTTCGCAAACGGGTCGTCGGCATATTCAGGGCGCAAGCCGGCCAGCAGGGATTCAGCAAACTCCTGATAACGGGGGTCGTCGGGCAGTTTGAGATATTCATCATGCACATCTGTTGTCCAGTCGGGATTGCCCAACTCACGGTCCAGCAAATAATCCAGATCATAATGTGGCGCCAATGATTCCACATCGTAGGCATGTCGGAAGCGCAGTGTGTTGGGGTTGGGAATGGCTGTGTAGGCAACCGGGCTGGTGAGGCCAAAGGGGTTGCGGTGCGGTATCAGCATACCGACTGTGGTGCGCACGGCGCTACGCTGATCCCTTGCGCCGGGCAGCAGTTCGGCATCGGTGCGGGTGCTGGTGAAACCAGGTATGAGGTCGCGGTCCATATCGTCGCGTCTGGAATAATCCAGCCGCACGCCATTAAATTGCGAGTAGGCGGATTCGCGAAAATAATAATTACCATTGAGGGGTTCGTAGTCATCACGGAACACTACCACCGCAACCGGAGTTCCCTGTTGGCCGGAGGTGTTGCTGTCAAAATTTGTAAACGGATTGTCTTGTCGTCTGCTTGAGCCGGTGCCTTGTTCCTGTCCCGTAAGGCCGAGGTCATCGGTTATTTGCGGTGTTGGCAGGCCGAACAGCTGCACATAGCTGAACAGGGTAAGACACAACAGACTCAGCACCGCAAAATGATAGGGTAGGCGGCGTTGATTGTTTTCAACTATTAATAGGGCGGACAGTGATAGCACAGCAACGCAGCCGATGCCCATGAGAATGTGCGAGGGGTCAATGCCGCGAATATAAGCGAAGTCGCCGATGAAGTAGGGGCGGTGAATCATGCCGTTGCGATGAGCCGACAGGACGATGACGAAGGCGGCGGCCACCCAAACAATTTCCAGCACAGCACCGAAGCTGCTGCGCTGGGCGAGGGTGCGTAAGGCTGTGGTAATGCCGAGGCCGATGCTGAACCAGGTAACAAACTCACCGATGTTGAACAGGGCGATGGGGGTGAACAGGTCCGCCAGGAAAGTGGAGCCGAGCATTAGGCGGGCTGCCACCACGCTTATTAGTGGCAGGGTTAATGCGGCCAGCACTATGGTGATGGTGCGAAGTGCATAAAGCGGGTGGCGGTGGATGGCCAAGTCAATGCAGTAGCAGGCGAGGAGGCAGCCAATTACTGCTGCTACTGAGCCGGCTGGCACGGTTAAAGACAGGCTTAGTGCCCAGAAGCTGGTGGCGATGACCAGGGCTCGCAGGCTGATGGGTAGCAGCGATGTGGGGGGGGTGGCTGTGTTGTTTGGTGCGGTATTTGGCATGGCTGTTGATATACGCTTTTGGAGTTTTTGTATTTTACCAGACTTTATGCCAGGGCACTGCCGGGGGCGTCCTGTAGTCTTTTTTGAGTCCGGGCTGGGGCGGGGTAAGGCAGTTCCGCACACGCCATGAATACATCCCTGTAGGCTCAGCAGTGGCTGTCCTGCCACTGCATGGTGCTGAACTGCCTTACCCCGCCCCAGCCCTCATGCAAAATGGCTAGTCCTTTATGATTTTTGCTTCGTTCTGGGTGTTTATCAGTCGGAAGTATTTGTGCCGGGGCTCAGGTGTAACCTATGTGCCCGGCTCAACAAGGCAAAGCCTGATGCGGTGGGGGGATTTATGTCTAGTCCAATATTTAATCTGAATTCTTTTAGAGGCCACCAAAAAAGACTACGAACTTCACGTAAATGTTATGCTACACGTATGCAGGCTTGGCCGCTTACAGCCAAGCCACATAACGAGGCAGCACTATGATTATTGATGCTTGGGGTCAGCACCCTACTCTGCGGCACATCCAAAGTCCGATTTTTGATTCGTTGCGGCGCTGGACGAAGGAGCCGGTGCCCAGTGAGGCGCCGCCGGTGTCGGCAACGGTGGCGATGATGGATAGTGGTGGGGTGGACAGGATGCTTATTAGTGCCTGGCAGGCGCCGCATCGGGATATGATATCCAATGATGAGGTAGCGGCGTTTGTGGCCGAGGCACCGAAGCGGTTGCTTGGTGTTGGCTCGGTGGATATTTCGCAACCGATGGCGGCGGTGGCCGAGATAAGAAGGTGTGTGCGCGAGTTGGGTTTCAAGGCCATTCGCGTGTTGCCCTGGTTGTGCGAGTTGCCGCCAACGGACCGACGCTTTTATCCGGTTTATGTGGCCTGCGTGGAGGAAGGTGTGCCCTTCTGCACCCAGATAGGCCACACCGGGCCGTTGATGCCGTCGGAGGTTGGCCGCCCGATTTATCTTGACCAGGTGGCGCTGGATTTTCCCGAACTGGTGATTGTTGGCGGGCATATCGGTTACCCCTGGACTGAGGAAGCCATTGCCGTGGCCACCAAGCATGAGAATGTGTATATAGATACCTCGGCCTACACGGCAAAACGCTACCCCGCCGAACTGGTGCGTTTCATGGCGGGTAACGGCAAAAGCAAAGTCCTGTTCGGCACTAACTACCCGATGATTACCGCACAACAAGCGCTGGAAGGGCTGGATGACTTGCAACTGCCCGCAAAGACCAGGCAACAGTTTCTGGGGCTGAACGCCAGCAAGGTGTTCAACATCCAGTAGTGCAAGCACCGCCGCTAACGCCGCCAGACCAGCAACTGGTTATTGGCTGGCATGGCATTATCCTCAGCGAGTGATAGCCCCTCGGCTACGGCAAGCGCATTCACCCGTTCAAAATCCCTCACCCCACTCACCGGATCGCGCTGTTTCAGCCAGATATCAAACTGGGCATTGCTGTCGGTGGTGAACTCACCGCCGTATTTGAACGGGCCATAAACCAGCAACAGGCCACCCGCCCCAAGGCACCCACCCACGGTGCTGAAAAAATTGACCACCGAATCCATCGACATAATGTGCAAACTGTTAGCACTGAAAACCGCTTCGTAGTTAGCGCTGGCAGGATGGCCGGCACGAGGCGAAGCAAGTGAACCTTCCGCACCCGTCAACTGCGGCGGGTCATTCACATCCAGCGCTATGGCCGATGGCAGATTTGGCAACGCGCTGGCGGCAATACGCTGATTTAACGAAGCCACATTGTCGGCAACATCCGAAGATTGCCAGATGAGGCCGGGAAACTGCTCAGCAAAAAACACCGCATGTTGACCGGTGCCGCCACCAATTTCCAACAGGCGCGACTTGCCGGACAGATGCCGCTTCAAGATATCAAGGATGGGGCGCTTGTTATTCTCACTCGCCTGACTGAAAGGTAATGATGCGGTCATGTCGCCTTCTGCTTGTATAGTTCTCTTACGCAACACCTTATGTAACTTCCTTACATAACTCTATTGCATAACTTTTTTACGCAATTCTCTCGTAACTCCCTTACTTAACTTTTCACGCAGCTTTTTTCCTCAAAAACACCGGCTTGGCCGCACTGCTTTCGGCTTTGCTGTAACGATAGCCATCCACATTGAACTCATGCAACCGCTCGGTGTTCTTCAGCCGCTTGCGGATAATCCAGGCGGCCATTGAGCCGCGGGCTTTTTTGGCAAAGAAACTCACCACCCGATATTTGCCATTAACGAAATCCTTGAACACCGGGCTAACCACATCCGCCTCCAGCGCCTTGGGTTGCAACACGCCAAAATATTCGTTTGAAGCCAGATTGATGAGCGTCTTCTGCTCCCGCATGGCGGCGAACTCCTCGTTGAGGAAGCGAGTGGGCTTGGCATCCCAGAACTCATAAAGGTTTTGCCCGCGCTTGTTTTGCAAACGGGTACCCATTTCCAGCCGATAGGGCTGCATCAAGTCAAGCGGGCGCAACACGCCATATAGCCCCGAAAGAATACGCAAATGATTCTGCGCAAAGCCCAGGTCAGCCGCCGAGAACTCCTCCACCTTGAGCCCCAGATACACATCCCCCTTGAAAGCAAACACAGCCTGCCGCGCATTACCCGGATTGAACGGCGCCTTCCAGGCGGAATAACGCTCAAAGTTAAGTTGCCCAAGCGGGCTTGAAATATTCATCAGGCCGGACAGCTGCTTCGGGCTCATCTTCTTCAACTGGCCAACCAGCTGCTTTGAATCACTAAGAAACGCCGGCTCACTGTGCCTGCGTGTTCGCACCCGGCTCTCATAATCCAGCGACTTGGCCGGAGATATCACGATAATCATATTGTTGCCACCTTATGTCTGTCGCCTTTGTCGCTACTTCTTGTCGCCCCTTGTTGCTACCCCTCTCCTCTTTCCTCTCCCTCCCCCTTTCCCGTGTTCCGATTTTGCCCCTCTATAATAACAGATTGCAAACGGAATTAAAGGTATGCCTTGCGATGTTGTGCGCACATCATAAGTAACATGAGTCACAAGCAATTACATTAGCCACAAGTTGTCCACAGCTTGTGTTGTACAAAAAATTGACACTGTGGCAAAAACTTTGCTCGGTAATTACCGAGTGATAATGTGCAGTGGGCTGATACATAAAAAGAAATAAGAAGTCCAAAATTTGACACAAACGACTTTTAAATCGCTAGAATTATCCCCCTGAGCATTTCACAGTTTTCTATCTATACACAGACGACAAACACGCAACAATCATACATACATACACCACCACACACGCAACGACACAGCAACCACACCACACACAATCATCCACACATAATAGCAGGCAGCAACAGTTGTGAATATCTGGCAAGAATGTATCAATACCCTCAGGACGGAGTTACCTTCGCAACAATTCAACATCTGGATTAGACCGCTAACCGTTGAGCTGGATCAATCCGAATTGCGAGTCTATGCACCGAACCGGTTTATCGCCGAATGGGTGAAAGGCAAATACCTGAGCCGCATTAACGAACTGCTCAAGGAACGCTACGCTGAACCACCGCGGGTGAACCTTGAAGTGACGGGTCAAACCGTCATCACCACGGAGGCCCTGAATGGGTCGCCCGAGAAATCGGCCTCATACCAGAGGCCACAAGAAAACCTGACAACTCTGCCCGCCACGAACAGCGATGCGGCGCCGGAACCCATACCTGAGCCAGCATCGAGAGAATGGCCAACCCCAGGCAACACCAGTAACACTGGCAACAAGAATTCCGGCAACGGTAGCGACGGCAGCATCCGGGAGATAGCCCCACTCTGGGGCGAGCGAGTTAATCCTCCGAGCGTTGGCGATGCCGTGGCCGCAGGCGAACTATTGCAACAGGAAACACTAAACGGCAACAGTACAACCACGGACAGGCGACGACAAGGCACCCTGAATGGCAATGGCGCCACGCCCGCAGGTATGCCGCGCCGACAAGGTGCCATGAACGGCAACGGCACTGCGCCTGCAGATATGCCGCGACGACAAGGTGCCCTGAATGGCAACGGCGCCACGCCCGCAGATATGCCGCGCCGACAAGGTGCCATGAACGGCAACGGCACCACGCCCACAAACATGCGGCGACGACAAGGCAACGGCACCGCAAGCAAGTTGCGACTACGCCAGCAGGGCGTTCTGAATCCGGACAACAGTTTTGAAAACTTCATTGAAGGCAAGTCAAACCAGCTGGCACGGGCTGCCGCGATGCAAGTGGCAAACAATTCCGGGAGCGGCTCCTACAACCCCTTGTGCATTTACGGCGGCGTGGGGCTGGGCAAGACGCATCTGATGCACGCCATCGGCAATCATCTGGTGGCGCACAAGCCGGATGCCAGGGTGGTCTATCTCCACTCCGAGACTTTCGTCTCCACCATGGTAACCGCCCTGCAACACAACGCCATGCCCGAATTCAAACGCTCCTATCGCTCGGTGGATGCCCTGCTCATTGACGACATCCAGTTCTTCGCCGGCAAGGAGCGTTCCCAGGAAGAGTTTTTCCACACCTATAACACGCTGCTGGAAGAAGGCCGGCAGATAATAGTAACCAGCGACCGCTTCCACAAGGAAATTGATGGCCTGGACGAGCGCCTCAAATCACGCTTCGGCTGGGGTCTGGCAGTTGCCGTGGAACCGCCGGAACTGGAAACGAGAGCGGCCATACTTATCAAGAAGGCAAGCCAGCGCAATGTGGAACTGCCAAACGAGGCGGCCATGTATATCGCCCAGCGGCTGCGCTCCAATGTGCGCGAACTGGAAGGTGCCCTGAAGAAAGTGATTGCCCACGCCAACTTCAAAGGCGCGGCCATCTCCCTGGAACTGATTAAAGACGCGCTCAGGGATTTGTTCGCGGTAGAGGAAAGACAGGTAAATATTGATAACATACAGCGCGTGGTGGCAAGCTACTTCAAGATTAAGATGAGTGATATGCTGTCCAAGCGTCGCAATCGCTCGGTGGTTCGGCCACGGCAGATTGCCATGAGCCTGGCGAAGGAGTTAACCAACCACAGCCTGCCGGAAATTGGCGAAGCCTTCGGCGGCCGCGACCACACCACCGTGTTGCATGCCTGCAAGCAGGTGAATAAACTGCGGCACTCATCGGCGGATTTTCAGGAGGATTGCAACAACCTGTCCCGCCTGTTGTCCACCTGATGGCATCTGGTTAGTATGTAGCCACCTGCTACCACTTGCTGTAACTTAATGCCACTTAAATCGCCACTCAGCCCATAGCCAACATACAACTATCATACTGATATTAAAGGAAAAAATATGCACATCATCATTTCACGCGAAGCTCTGTTAAAACCCATGATGGCGGTGAACAGCGTGGTGGAGCGGCGCCACACCCTGCCAGTCCTCGCCAATGTGCTGCTGTCCGTAGAAGACAAACAGTTGTCAATTACCGGCACCGATATGGAGGTAGAACTCATCGGTCGCACCCCGGTGGACGAGGTAAAGACAGCAGGCGCCATCACCGTGCCAGCACGCAAGTTCCTGGATATATGCCGCACGCTGGCCGAAGGCGCCAAGATTGAAATATCAGTGAAGAGCGGCAAACTAACCCTCAAGTCCGGCCGCAGCCGCTTCGTGCTGACAACCCGATCTGCCGACGAGTTCCCGGCAGTTGAGGATGAGGCCGGCGACACCTTCTCAGTTACCCTGGAACAGCAACACCTGAGCACCCTGCTGGCCAACACCGGCTTCTCCATGGCACAACAGGATGTGCGCTATTACCTGAACGGCATGCTGTTCGAAGCCACCAAAGACTACCTGCGGGTGGTGGCCACAGACGGCCATCGTCTGGCCATGGACACCCTGAAAATGAGCAACGACATCAGCGAGCAGAAGCAAATGATTCTGCCACGCAAGGGAGTAATGGAACTCACCCGCCTGCTGGAAGAAGAAGGCGATGTCAAGCTGACTTTCGGCAAGAACCACATCCGCGCCGAGGTGCCCTCATACACCCTCAACTCCATACTGGTGGATGCCAAGTTCCCCCCCTACGAGCGGGTGCTGCCAAAAGACGGCGACAAAATAGTAACGGGCGACCGCGAGGAGCTTCGCCAGGCCTTCACCCGCGCGGCAATTCTGTCCAACGAGAAATACCACGGGGTGCGGGTGGTGCTATCCAGCGGCGAACTCAAGATACTGGCCAACAACCCCGAACAGGAAGAGGCCGAAGACGCAGTATCAGTAGATTACAGCGGCGACAAACTGGAAATGGGCTTCAACGTAAGCTATCTGATTGATGTGCTAACCACCATCGGCAGCGAGAAGGCGCGCATCACCCTGTCAAACCCCAATAGCAGCGCACTAATCCAGCCGGATGGCGATAGCGAAGCCCTTTACGTGGTAATGCCGATGAAGTTGTAGGCTTCATGAGTGAATTAACCCAGCTGGAAATCTCCGCAGTCCGCAACCTGCTATCAGTCCGCCTCCAGCCGGAGCCGGGCACCAACCTCATATACGGCGAAAACGGCAGCGGCAAAACCAGCCTGCTTGAAGCCATCCACCTGCTGGCCACAGGCCGATCATTCCGCAGCGGCAAAATCGAGTCGCTAATCAACAACGAGCAAGAAACAGCCACAGTTTTCGCCAAACTGGCGGGCGGAGCGGGTGATTCAGGCGAGGCGGGCAAGCCGGGAAAAGCAGGCGGGTCAAACAAGCCGGATGAGCCAGACAAGCCCGGAAAGGCAGGCGGGGCGGGCATATCAGGCGAATCAAGCAAGCCCGGCGAGTTCTCAATCGGGCTGGAGAAGACCCGTCAGCAGGGCAATAACCTCAGACTCAACGGGCAGACCCAGCAAAGCTGGGAGCAGGTGGCGCGGGAGCTGCCGGTGCAGGTGCTGGATGCCCACAGCTTTCAGTTGCTTGAGGGCGGGCCAAAAGCCCGACGGCGGTTTCTGGACTGGGGAGTGTTCCACGTGGAACATGAGTTTCTGGCCGCTTGGCGCACGGCGCGGAAATGCCTGACTCAGCGCAATCTCCTGCTGAAGCAGCAGCCACTTGACCGCGACCAGATAGCAGTATGGGACACACAACTAAGCCAGGCGGCTGAAATCGTGGATCGCACCCGCCAGACCTATTTCGCCCTGTTCCTGCCCCGTGCCGAGGCCATTTACGGCGAACTGAACAGCCGGGGCGATACTCCGCCGGTGGCACTCAGCTACGACCGCGGCTGGCCTCCGGAACGCCCCCTGATTGAGGTGCTACGCAGCGGCTTGGCATTGGACATCAGATACCGTGCCACTCAACAGGGACCTCATCGTGCCGATATTATCGTCAGTTGTGGCCGTAGCCGGGCGGTGGACATCCTGTCCCGCGGCCAACAGAAACTGCTGGTATGCGCGATGAAGCTGGCTCAGGGCAGCCTGCTGACGGAGTCTCTGGGCAAGCACTGCATCTATCTGGTGGACGACCTGCCAGCCGAACTGGACCAGCAAAATGCCGGCAGTGTTCTGGCCGCTCTGCAAGCCCAGGGAGGGCAGCTGTTTGTGACCAGCGTACAGCTCAGCGCCTTTGAAAATTGTGTTGCGGAAAACAGCATAAAAACCGGTAAATCACTACCAAAGTTCCACGTGGAACATGGTAGAATTAGGGCTTGATTTCAGCCCCGAAATGTCCGCCCCGCGCGGCTCCAAGATGCCCACAGCATGCGGCTTTGCGGCCGGGAGCAACCCGCTGACACACACAGTCTTTTCAGGAGCAGTAAATGAGTAGAGTCAAGTCAAAAACCAGGCCAAAAACGAAGGCCAAGGCGAAAGCAAAAGCACGCCCAAAAGCGAAGGCAAAGGCACGGCCCAAGGCGAAAGCCAGACCAAAGGCGAAGTCCAAAGCGAAAGCCAAGGTTAGGCCAAAGGCGAAACCGAAAGCAAAGGCCAAAGCGAAGGCGAGGGCTAGGCCGAAGCCCAAAGCCAAAGCCAAGTCCAAGCTAAAGGCGAAAGTGAAAGCAAAAGCGAAGGCCAGAGCCAAGCCGAGGCCGAAGGCAAGAGTGAAAGCGAAAGCTAAGCCAAAGGCCAAGCCAAGAGCGAAGGTAAAGGCTAAAGCCAAGCCAAAGGCCAAAGCCAAGGCAAAAGTAAAGGCAAAGCCGAAGCTGAAAGCGAAGCCCAAGCCGAAGGCGAAACCCGCACCGAAAGCGAAAGCAGCACCAAGGCCAGTATCGCAACCAGCGCCAAAGTCAGAACCAGCACTGCGCTCAGCACCGCAGCGAAAGCCTGAACCCGTGTCGCAGCCTATGTCGGGCTCCGTATCAGAGTCGAAGCCAGCGCCAGCCTCACAGCCAGCAGCACAAGCTAGCCTGGAATCAACCTCGCAGTCGGAACTGGCCTTGCACTCAGCGCCACAGCCGACACCAAAGCAAGCATCGCAACCAGCGTCAGAGTCGCGCCCAGAGTCGAGGCCAGCACCGCAGCCAACACCTTCAGCCACGCAAGGCAGAGAGCCTTCAGCTCAAAGCAGGGAACCTTCAACTCCAAGCAAGCAGCCCTCAGCTCAAAGCCAGCAGTCCAAACCTGACCTGTCCAAATACGACTCCGACAGCATCAAGGTACTCAAAGGGCTGGACGCAGTGCGCAAGCGCCCCGGCATGTACATCGGCGATACCGATGATGGCACCGGCCTGCACCACATGGTCTTTGAGCTGGTTGATAACTCCATTGACGAAGCCCTCGCCGGCCACTGCGACCGCATTGATGTAACCATCCACGTGGGCGAGACCGTAACCGTAACTGACAACGGGCGCGGCATTCCCACAGAGATGCACAAGGAGGGAGTATCCGCCGCCGAGGTCATCATGACCGTGCTCCACGCCGGCGGCAAGTTTGATGACAACAGTTACAAGGTGTCCGGCGGCCTGCACGGGGTGGGGGTTTCCGTGGTGAATGCCCTGTCCGAAGAACTCAAGCTCATCATCCGCCGTGAAGGCAAGGTGCATGAGCAATATTACGAACACGGCGTGCCGCAAGCCCCCCTGGGCGTGGTTGGCGAGACTGCTTCCACCGGCACCGAATGCCACTTCAAGCCCTCGGTTGAGACCTTCACCAACATTGAGTTCCATTACGATGTGCTCGCCAAGAAACTGCGCGAGTTGGCGTTCCTGAATGCCGGGGTGGCCATCAACCTTGCCGACGAGAGAAGCGGCCAGCAGGAAACCTTCAAGTATGACGGCGGGCTGCAAGCCTTCGTTGACTACCTCAACACCAACAAAAACAGCGTTAACAAGATGTTCCACTTCGTCTCCGAACGCAAGGATGGCACCACAGTGGAAGTCGCCCTGCAATGGAATGACTCCTATCAGGAGAACATATTCCCCTACACCAACAACATCCCCCAAAGTGACGGAGGCACCCACCTGGCGGGCTTCCGCGCGGCGCTTACCCGGGTGCTTAAAACCTATATTGACAAGGAGTTGTCAAATAAGCAGGCGAAGGATGTGGTTACTTCCGGCGATGATGCTCGCGAGGGACTCACAGCCATCATCTCGGTGAAAGTGCCCGACCCCAAGTTCTCCTCCCAGACCAAGGCCAAGTTGGTTTCCTCAGAGGTAAAAGGCGCGGTGGAGCAGGAAATGACCGCCCACTTCAACGACTACCTGATGGAAAACCCGCAGGACGCCAAGCTCATCGTGAACAAGATGATTGACGCCGCCCGCGCCCGGGAGGCCGCCCGCAAGGCGCGCGATATGACCCGGCGCAAGGGCGCACTGGATATCGCCGGCCTGCCCGGCAAACTGGCCGACTGCCAGGAGAAAGACCCGGCGCTCTCGGAACTGTATATCGTGGAGGGCGACTCCGCCGGCGGCTCGGCCAAGCAAGGCCGCAACCGCAAGAACCAGGCGGTGTTGCCGCTGAAAGGCAAAATCCTCAATGTGGAGAAGGCGCGCTTTGACAAGATGCTCGGCTCCGTTGAAATTGGCACGCTGATTAAGGCACTCGGTTGCGGCATCGGCGGTGGCCGCATTGGTGGCGGCGATGGTGCTGGCAGTGGCGAAGGTGGCGAGGGTGGTGAGAGTAACGGCAGTGGTGAGGATGAAGATTTCAGCGTTGAGAGGCTGCGCTACCACGCCATCATCATCATGACCGACGCCGATGTGGACGGCTCCCACATCCGCACCCTGCTGCTAACTTTCTTCTTCCGCCAAATGCGCGAACTGATTGAGCGCGGCCACATCTACATTGCCCAGCCGCCGTTGTACAAGGTGCGCAAGGGCAAGCAAGAGCAATATCTGAAAGACGAGTTGGAACTGGCCCAATACCAAACCCAGATAGCACTGGAAGGCGCCAGCCTGCATGTGAACGCCGACGCCCCCGGCATCGCCGATGATGCGCTGGAGCAACTGGTGAGAAAATATCACGACACTTACGCCATCATCTCGCGCCTGGCACGGCTCTACCCCACCGAGTTGCTGGAGGCGATGATATTCACTCCGGTCCTGTCAGAGGCCGAGTTGGAGAAAAAGGAAAAAGTGGAAGCCTGGCTGAAAGCTCTGGCCAAAACCCTGCGCGAGCAAAAGCCGGGCATGGCGGACAACTACACCTTCCGGGCAAAGGAAGATCCGGAACGGCATCTGTTCCTGCCGGATGCCAGCCATGTGCTACACGGCATGGAGCGGCAATATCACCTCAATCGGGACTTCTTCCATTCCGGCGAATACCGTAGCCTTGTTGAACTGGGCAATACTTTGCAGGGGCTCATTGAGCCGGGTGCTTACATAAAGCGCGGCGAGCGCACGCAGGAAGTATCCAGCTTCGCCGAGGCCATTGAGTGGCTCACCAATGACGCGATGAAAGGGCATGCCTTGCAACGTTACAAGGGACTGGGCGAGATGAACCCGGACCAGCTTTGGGAGACCACCATGAATCCGGAAACGCGGCGCATGATGAAGGTAACTATTGAGGATGCCATCGGGGCAGACCAGTTGTTTAATACCTTGATGGGGGATCAGGTTGAGCCGCGGCGGGAGTTCATTGAGGATAATGCCCTGGCGGCGGAAAATCTGGATATCTGATTAATACTTTTTGGCACCGGACAGGAGCGGGGGCGGGGGCACCGCACACGCCATGAATACATCCTTGTAGGCTCGGCAGCGGCTGTCCTGCCGCTGCACGGTGCGGTGCCCCCGCCCCCGCTCCTGTCCTCGCAAATAGATTGCTGTGGGATGTTTGGAATTTTCGATAGATATTATCGGAATAAATCATTTTACTGATAATTGATTTAGGCTTATTGTGTCTCCGATGAACCGGGGTCGGAACTCTCTTTTGTGGATTATCGAACCTGATATTTTTTTCTTTTTTTGGAGATGACTAATGTTTAAGAGAATACTTTCTGTATGTGTGTTGCTGGCAACCAGTTTGATGTTGGCTTTGTCGGCTGGGTTGGTGTTTGCACAGGACGCGGCGCCGGATAATGATTACTGGTGGCCTAATCGTTTGGATCTTAGTCCGTTGCGGCAGAATGCGGCGATGGCTAATCCGGCGGGGGATTTTGATTATGCGGCGGAGTTTGAGAGTCTTGATTTGGAAGATGTCAAAGACGATTTGACGGAACTGATGACTACTTCTCAAGACTGGTGGCCGGCAGACTACGGGCACTACGGCCCGTTCTTCATCCGCATGGCCTGGCACAGTGCCGGCACCTATCGCACCCTTGACGGGCGTGGCGGCGCCGATGGCGGCATGCAACGTTTCGCCCCACTTAACAGCTGGCCTGATAACGCCAATCTGGACAAAGCACACCGCCTGCTATGGCCACTCAAGCAAAAGTACGGCCAAAAAATTTCCTGGGCCGACCTGATGATTCTTGCCGGCACAGTAGCAATGGAATCCATGGGCTTCCAAACTTTCGGTTTCGCCGGCGGACGTGAAGACGGCTGGGTACCCCACGATGTCAACTGGGGCCCGGAAGGCGAGTGGCTCGGCGATGCGCGACACAGTGGCCAACGCGAGCTGGAACACCCCCTCGGCGCCACCCAGATGGGATTGATTTATGTAAACCCGGAGGGACCAAACGGCAACCCGGACCCACTGGCCGCCGCACAAGACATCCGCACCACCTTCGGCCGCATGGCAATGAACGATGAAGAAACAGTCGCCCTAATCGCCGGCGGCCACACCTTCGGCAAAGCACACGGCGCCGCCAGCCCCGGTGATTATGTGGACGCCGAACCCGAAGGCGCCACCCTTGAAGAACAAGGCCTCGGCTGGAACAACCGCTTCGGCACCGGCAACGCCGGCGACACAATCACCAGCGGACTGGAAGGCGCCTGGACCATCAACCCCGCAGCCTGGACACACAACTTCCTGCAAAACCTTTACGGCTACGAGTGGGAACAAACCCGCAGCCCGGCCGGTGCAATCCAGTGGATTCCCGCCGATGGCGAAGCAGGCAACCTGGTGCCCGATGCCCACGACCCCTCCGTGCGCCACGCCCCCATCATGCTCACCACCGACCTGGCACTACGGGAAGACCCGGCATACCGCCGCATCACCACAAGCTGGCTGGAAAACCCGGAACTGTTTGAAGACGCCTTCGCCAGAGCCTGGTTCAAACTCACCCACCGCGACCTCGGCCCGCGCTCACGCTACCTCGGCAACCTGGCACCGGAAGAAGAACTCATTTGGCAAGACCTGGTGCCCACCATCAACCACCCACTAATCAACGCCTCCGACATCGCCGCCCTCAAAGCCGACATCCTTGATGCCGGACATTCCCTGCCACAACTGGTCAGAACCGCCTGGGCATCCGCCGCCTCTTTCCGCGGCACCGATATGCGCGGCGGTGCCAACGGCGCCCGCGTCCGTCTGGCACCACAACGGGACTGGCCCGCCAACAACCCAACAGAACTGGCACAAGTGCTAAACTCACTGGGCGACATCCAGGCCGACTTCAACCGCCGACAAAGACGCGGCAAACAAGTCTCACTGGCCGACCTGATTGTGCTGGCCGGCGCCGCCGCCATTGAACAAGCCGCCGAACAAGCCGGCTACGACGATGTGTCAGTACCCTTCACACCAGGCCGCGCCGATGCCTCACAAGCACAAACCGACACCAACTCATTCGCCGTGCTTGAACCCGCCGCCGATGGCTTCCGCAACTATTTCGCCACCGGCAACACCCGCTCCCCGGCAGAAATGCTGGTTGAACGCGCCGCCATGCTAAACCTCACCGCCCCCGAAATGACCGTACTGGTCGGCGGCCTGCGCGCCCTCAACGCCAACACCGGCGGCTCCGACCACGGCGTATTCACCACCCGCCCGGGCACTCTAAGCAACGACTTCTTCGTCAACCTGCTGGACATGTCCGTGCAGTGGACCCAATCCCCAACCGAACCCGGCATCTACCAGGGCCGCGACCGCAACACCGGCGACATAAAATGGACCGCCACCCCGGCCGACCTAATCTTCGGCTCCAACTCCGAACTCCGCGCCATAGCCCAGTTCTACGCCACCGATGACGCCAACGAAAGATTCCTGCAAGACTTCATCGCCGCCTGGAACAAGGTAATGACGCTGGACAGGTTTGACTTGTAATTGCAACCGGCAGCCCGATGGTCTGGAATGACCGTCGGGCTACTGCGTATCAGGTTCAGGATTGGCGGACTATAAAATGTTCAGGCAGCAGCGGCCTGTGTGCGGTGCTTGGCTAAAATACCTTTTAAGTCTGTAGGATGATAAGAGATGGCAGATTGCCAGTGTCCAAAGCCGCCATGTGCATTGACTGCCGTGCACCACTCATCCAAAGCTTTCGCCTTGGCTTTTACTTTGGCGTTGTCTTGCCCCTTAACCTCCAATACCAGATAGTCATTATCAGTAAGCCGGATTAGGTAGTCGGGATAGTATTTGTGGACAACGCCATTGAAATTGTAGAAGATGACGAAGTATAGGTGGTCGTTTTTAACAAAGGATTTAACTAATCCTGATTTATTCAAAGTGTATGCTTCCGACGCCTCCCATTTACTATCGTAAACACAGTGGCTGATGTGTGATTTACCAGCGGCCTCACAAGGTTTGGTGGTGTACCAGGGCCGCATATCGCCAGTAGATAGTATGGGATTTTCCTGATCAAAAACAGGCGTGGGGTCTTCCGTGCTGGCATCAAGGATGGCTTTCCACAAGTGCTTGATGATGGCATTCATGTTCAACATTATCAGAATCTTTTTTTTCTCTTCTTCGTCTTTGAACATATCATTCTTGATAGTAACTTTATCTGAATAGATAAACTGCTCTATCAACGGAATCAACTGCACCAAAAAACTGTAAGAATCACCTTTCCATTTATCATGCCCCTGATTGTTGTAGATTGATTTGGCAATTTTAAATACGATAGTTTGTAATCTTGTTCTCTCGTTTATACACGCCAAATCTATTGTATCTCTAACCACATCGTGAGGTTGGCCATCCACGATAACATCAAGGTCTGCTTCAGTTATTAGTTCAAACGGGTCTATGGTGAAAGGCTTCACGTTATTCCAATCCATTTCCAATCTGGGCTTATAGGCATAGTCTATGCGCACCACATTGGGCCATCGGATTTTATGCTCTTGCTTTTCTGCCAACGGCTCAATGCGGGTGGCTGGTGGCGGCGGTGGCGGCGGCTCGCCGCCATTGCCCTCGTGGGGCAGGAAAGTAAAAGGCACCCCGAAGATGTTGACATACTCCGGCTGAAACAGGCCATCTTCGCCCTCATCGTAACTGATTCTTCGCAAGCCGCGCCCAACCACTTGCTCGCACAATAACTGGCTTGAAAACCTGCGTAGCCCCATAATGTTGGTAACATTTTTCGCGTCCCATCCTTCAGACAGCATCCCCACTGAAATCACATTACAAACCTTTTCACCAGGTGCATCGGGCACGCCCACAGTGTTGACTTTACGACGTAGCAGTTCTGCCTTTTCTTTCTGTGTTAGTGATTGTTGGTCTTGTTCAGTTAAATCAATCTGTTCGTCTGATTCTTCCGCTGCTTTCAGCACATTACTATCAATCTGCAACAAACCTTCTTCATCGCGAAGTTGCGGGCTTGCTTCAATGCTCTCCTGCTCAAAGGCGTAGCGAATGCGCGCTGAAGTTTTGGTGTTGTTAGCGACGGTTATCATTACCGGTGGTATGCCATGCCCGGAACTTAACCACTTCTCGCGGATTTCCAGCCAGTCACTGCCCAGCAACGCATAAGCGTTTGTTACCAAGTCGGGGAGCGGTTCAGTTTCTTGCACTTGCTTGCCAACACGGCTCAAATCATCTTTAACATCCAAATCGTTATATATGTGGTAGAGCCTTGATTTGTAATTCTCATCTAATTTGCTGTCATCCCTGATGGCCACTCTGGGTGTTTTCACCAGCCCCGATTCAATAGCATCGTTCAGTCCGAAATCAGAAACTATCCAGTTGAACAGGCTCGCTTCCTGCCTTGCCCCCGATGACGTGAATGGTGTAGCCGACAAATCAAAGCAGCGCAGGATTCCACGTTGCTTATGGATTTTGTCCAAACCGCCTATCCAGACAGTGGCTTCCTCTGCGCTGTCTTTGTCCGTGCCGATTCGTTTGTATTTGCCTTTCGCGCCCGGGTTCAAGCGCCATGCGTGGTGGGCTTCATCGTTAATGACCAACAAGTCTGTAGCCGTTGCTAAATCTGCCCCAAGAACCTGTTTAATGTATGCCTCACCACTGAGTTCCCGATGCCTGCGTTTGTCCACCGACCTGAGTTGGCCCTTTTCGGCTTTCGCGTCCAGTTTCTCCTGACTGTCCCAGGCCAGTGAGTGCCAGTTGCAAATTAACACTTTTCCTTGTCTCAGGCGCTGCATCAATTCTGTTGGCACTATTTCAAAGTCGGTGTAGTAATTGTTTTCTGCTGATGGTTGCAGCACTTGCAATCGTTCCTTGACGGTAAGACCGGGAGCTACGATAAGCACATATTTGCTGAATCGTTCATCATCCGGGTTGGTTATCTTGTTAAGAAAGTTCCAGGCAATAATCATCGCCATTACTACGGTCTTGCCCGTGCCAGTGGCCAGCTTGCTGCATAGCCGCTCAAGAGGGCCGCCGTCGCCTTTGATATTTTGGCGGCACTCGTTGCCCTCCGGCGTCTCCACCAGCCAGATTAATGTTTCTATTGCTTCCAACTGGCAGAAGAAGAATCGCCGTTGCCATTGCTCAGGATCTTGCCGGTCTTGCCAATACTCCAGCAACTTTCGGCTGGTGATGGTAATGCCTGGATAGCCATTCTGCCGCCACACATCAACAAGTTCGCGAATTTCTTCGACCAACTCAATAGGTTCAAAAGTGCCCGGGTCATTAAATCCTCTGGCACCAGGCGTTGCCTTCATGAAACCAGCCGGACGTCTGCCATCAACCAAGTCAAAGCTCAGGGTTTCCCTGTCATACTTCCAGTGTTTGGTAGGCACCTTGTAAGGGCCGTTGATGATTAGTTTGTCAATCTTGTTCATTGCGCTATATCAGTATTGATTGGTTTGATGCTGGTCGTCAGAATGTCGCCGCCTTTGAAAGCGATAAACCCATGCGGGCGGAGTCCATACCACACTGCCCATTCTAATCCAATAATGACTGCGGCAGGGCGCTCCGGTTAAAAACACTGAAGGCGCCAAGGACAGGCTACCATCAGCGTGTTCAAACAGACGCCACTTGGGGTCGGCACCGCGAAACACATCCAGATAGACCAAATGATTACAACGGGTATTGGGGCAGACCATGACTACCCGATAGGGATGCTTCCGGCCACCCACTACATAGATAGTATCAGCCTCCGGATTGTCAGGCAGGTCATCAACCCACTGGGTTTTGTAGTGCTTGCGGCCAAACAGCCAGCGAAAGATGTTAGATATACTATTCGCCATTATCTTTCAGTTTCCGGAGTAAAAAACTGGCATCACCCATGCCGGCATATTTGCTGAATAGCGGGTTGGGATTTTGTGATGGTGCCGATTCATTGCTACAGTAGCCATGCACCAGTTGAACCCGTTGGATGGCAAACTCATCATTTGGGTCCAGGCGAAAGCCATGCAGGCGCGCCATGAAGTCATTAAACGCCATGCAGGCCGCCTGCATATTGATGGATATAACGGCGGGCTGGTCTTCTCCCACCAAGGGCAGATACCCGTCTTGCCGCTGCTGTTCATAATGTTTCGGGTTAGTGCGATACCAGCCTTCTGCCGTAACCTGCTCACTGGTATAGCCGCCGCGCTCCAGCAGGCTGGCATTTTCGGGGTGCATATAGTGGGCGGCGGCGGTGGCATCTGTAATGGTTCCATTGCTGTCAACTCCAAGGTGAACGCCCACATCAAAGTATGGAAGATAGCACGCGGAAGCGATGCACTCCAGATGATAACGCCCCTCCGCCGAATCAACACAGCCGAAGATGACATCACAATCAATCAATGCTTCAACTACCTGCTTATTGTATGTTCCTGCCTGATGAGCCTCGACTGCGGTTCCGGTTCCCATAGATTCCACAGCTTTCTTAATGGCCTTCACTTTCGGTTTTCTCCATCGCGCATCACGCCGCATAGCATTAATAATGCGGTTGAGGTTCTTGTGCTCTACACAGTCCGGGTCCACTAATACAAGCTGCCCGACACAGTTGCGAGCCAGTAATTCAATCATAACGCTGCCAGTGCCCGAGCAGCCGATTACGCCCACACGCAAGCCGCGCAGCAAAGTCAGAGTATTCTTGCCGAATGCCTGGGCAACTCGTAATCCTGCTTCAGGAGTTTTAGTTGTTTTATTAGCAGGCTTCCATATCCTGATGTCCTCACCGATTACGGCAACACTTCCTATGGGTGTGAACTTGCCTTTGGCATTGACCAAGCGGGCTACTATTCGACCATCCGGCAACATAATGGCTGAGCCATTCGGCCTGCCGTCATCAAACCAGTGGCAAACTGAACCAAAAAGTTTGCGGTCATTATCATCATCAGTTTTGGAAAATTTGTCATGGCCGGCGGGATGGCTGTGAATCGTAATAATAGAGACACCGCCTTGGTCAATCTCCGTAATCTTGTCCGGTGTCAGATATTCGGTAACAGGCCAGTCAACCCGAACAGCAGACCTGTTGGAGCAGGCATCCGCAGGTATCAAAATAAGTTCGCTGGCTATAAGGCGCGCACCAGAATCGCCCTCGGCTCGGTGGCAAAGAATGATAGCGACGGATTCACACTGGTCATCAGCAATTAAGTGTTGGCGCAACTGATGATGTTGGCTTTGTATGAGCACTAATGAGTGATTCACCTGACCAGCCTCCGCTATTTTGCTTCATCAAGTAAAGCGTTTTCAATATATTGGAAGTGGGTAGCCACACAATGCACTCCCGGTTGCCACTGGTAATGGCGTGACCACCTCTGCCATGAACACCCAAAATGCTCTTCTTGAGCTACCGCCCTTATGCTCGCGCTATCTTTACGATTAATAGAAGGGCTGAAATAGAACATATCCAGTGCCGCAGCCGGGTAGCCTGCAGGGATTAATACCATCATATCAACTTCTTTCCGGTCATAGCCATCAGGCAGGTGATAGCCACGTATTAGCAGATGGGAACCATTATCAGGCACTTCCCATTGGTCGGAGTAATGTCCGTTGAGATAGTTCTCATCGTCAGGCGTAAGAGCTGCCACCTTGTTCTCCCTGAGTTGCTTGAAGTGGTGCTGTTTCGAAACGATCCAGTTCCTGATTAGTCAAATTAACCTCGGTTTCTTTCTCTATCGGTATGCGCCGCCCGCTTTGTAGTTTCTGATTGAGAGAGTATTCATTATAGTTTTTTCCGGCCAGAGCCATAATTTGCTCGCCCGTAAGAGTAGCTACCGACACTTGGTATTCTGCACCATCTATTTTGATGACTATCGGAAAGGTTGCCCCAGAGCGATTCGGCTTATCCGGCTTTCCCTTGTCAGGTTTGCCTACGGATGTCCTAAAAAAACCGCTTCCAAGTTCTTCCATATCCACTTTTTGGTCCTTGGACACCGGCACAGAGCTGCTACCAACTTCCAGATTGAGTGCCCAATCCGGGTATTTCTTGCCAGCTAAAGCCAGTATTTGCTCGCCAGTTGGTGCTCGGTCGTCTATCGGGTATTCTTGGCCATCAATTTTAATCTGATACATTTTGCTTCTCCTCTATGCGGGTTACTGTATTCTAGTATGAGCACACTCTGATGTTATAACATCTGCATTGCCCAAGTTCAAACTTTTAACCGCTGATATCAACGCATCGCGCCTGTTAATAATGTCGGTTTTATCGTTGCTGATGAGTACTCTGTCTTTGGCAAAAGCGACGTACACAAAAGTTCGATCCACCTTGGTTGAAGAATATTTACGCTCTCCCACTTTTGGTAATGGAATAACATCATGAATGATACTCTGTAATTCTTTATTGGCGTTCGTAGAGATATTGACTACCTCTTTTGGCGCAGCATTCATCCAGTATGAGAGTAGCCTCATGACAGCTGGGTCCTCGTCTTCCTCAGCATTAAATTGCGGCCTCCCATTTTCATCAATAAGTACTTGGCCATATTCGTATGTAATGATGTTTTCAGAGTCCACTAGTAGTACCGTGCCGTGGGATATCCCAGAAGTCAGTAATTCTGTTATATGATTATCTGCATTTCGGGCACTTCTTATATGGCGGAACACATTAGTGTCAATGGCTATAAAATCGTCTGTGAGTCCTTTCATGATTTAATCTCTGCCCCGGTTGCCTCGAAAATATCCCTATGGAAGAATTCTATGGGAAGCCCTTTTTCCAAAAAGCCGTTCTCCCTAATGGACAAATTTTTTATATTTGTCTTGCCACCCTCTACACAAAAATAAGCTATAGATACATCTTCAAAACTTAATTCCTTGTTTTTGATTAAAGTCTGCAATCGTAACAGCATGTTGGCACTATGCGTTTCAATGATGGATGCAACTTCTCTTGTGTTCCACAAGTCAGCAAAGTAACTACTAAATGCAAGCTGTGCCGTAGGATGAATCTGGGCTTCCGGTTCTTCCAGCATCATAGTGGTGTGAGGATTCATAATCGCACCTTGAACTAGCACGGGTAAACACTGGTGAACACCGAATCCAAATTCTGCTATGTTGGTGGAGGCTCCCGTTTGATCATTAGTAGCATTGCAATATGCTCTTGATATGCCTGTCTCAAATGTAACATCCTTGACCCCCAGTATATTCTCCAAGTGCTCACAGACAAAATTAAACGAATCAAGTTTATTCTGTTGAATCCTCAAAAGGTGATGCAGGGTATATTTCCCCTTGCGCCCAACATAATGAGGGTCAAAATCATCTTTATCACCATAGAATTCATCGGGTAGCGAATAGCGACCAGTGCCTACATGGTAGATATTGCTAATGCCCTCAGAAACAAAACTGGCAGAGTGTTCTAGCACCCTCATTACTATGCTACGCTCTTCCTTTTCTATAGGATAATCAAATAATATAGGAAAATCAGTAGCGAATCTCAGGAACCGGGAATCATCATCAATTTTCTTTGTAGCATCAACTAGCCTATTCTCATCCCAGAATACTTGTGTGTTCATGTCGCCCCTGAAGGAAGAATCCGATTCGGTGTACATAATCTGTGTGGTTACGGTATGACTTTCCGGATTTTTGTTACTAGGCTGCTTCTCAACTTTAAGCTTGGCATAATCTTTTATTACATTTATCGGGCTACCCCTATTTTGCATTGATATGGAGAACATAAGGGGTTCGCTTTCTTCAAGACTCGCATTTTCTTCAGACCCCACATTTTTTTGTTGATGTATCCCAGAAAGTTTAATTTCACGGCCCCTAGCGACAAGAAACTTGGTGCTACTAGAGTCAATTGACTGTTTGAGCATTCGCAAGAGTTTCATGACGGAGGACTTGCCAGCGTTATTGCGGCCTATCAGGATGGTGATGGGCGCGACGCGGATGGTTACCTCGTCGCTGAATCCGCGGAAGTTGGCTATTTTGATTTCTTTTAGCATGGCTATATTCTCTATTCGCTACGCACTGGTTCGTACACAGGCATGACTTTCAGGGATTCTATGCCACGGTCATCTACTATTTTTACTGCTATGCGCTCATGTTCGCCCATTTCAAAGGGGATGGATTGGGCACCATGGTAGTATTCTACCAAATCGTCGTTTACCTCTGCACGCAGGGCTTTCGCTAGGCGGCGCCAGCCGCCTTTGTCGTCTGTCTCGGCGGTCATGGGGAAGAAAATCTGGCTTGGGTAGAGGCTGCGGCCATCGTAGTCGGTGTCTAGCATCCAGACGGCGATGTTTGATTCATCGCCGGAGGTTAGTTCGCCAGTTTCGGTATTGAAGTAATCAAAGCCGTTGACGGCGACTTGCCATTTCCCAGCGTATGGACCGGTGCGAAGCTGGTGCAGTCTAACATCGGGTTGGCCTACTAACCAGAAGTTTTCGCTGCTGGACTGCTTCTTTTTCAGGTCGCCGGTTTGCATATCGGCGTTCATTTGCACTTGAAGCAAGGTAACGCCCGGCCAATCGGTTTCTTCTATGTCCTTGGCGGCTTCGGGGTCAAACTGGAAGGCTACGAAGATAATAATTTCAGGCTTGGGGCGGTGTTTCTCGGCTTCCTGTATGGCACTCTCTACTTGGCGTTGTTCCATTGGGGAGTGTTCGGGACCGAAGCAGACGACTGCACGTTTTGATTCGTGAGCGGTGGCGGGTTCGCGCACGCCGTCAATGGGTTTGTCCGGGCAAGTGGTTGCCTCGGCATGCAGGTAGCGGGTGCCGGATAGCGGCTCAATGTCGCTGAAGTTAATGTGCTGCCCGCCCTTGGCACGAATGCCGCTCTTCAATAGCTCGTCGCGCCATTCAGTTTGACGAAGGGTCTCGCCGCTACGGGTAATAGAAAGGTCGTCAACACCTGCTGTATCATCGTCCCCGTCAAGGCTTTGAACGTATGGGGCAGGCACTGCCTCTACTGTGAAGGGTCCGGTTACACGCTTTTTGCTACTGTCCTTTAGTGGCTGGTCATACACAACAGTTTCAGTTAAGGTGTCCTCGGATAGAATTTTCGCAGACACGGCGGGCACTGTCTTGTATTCAAAACCATTGCCTACTCCAACTTCGGGATTAGCAAGTTTGTAGTAGTCAAACACAGATGTCATCAGCCGTTGTTTAGCCAGCGTCAAGGCGACGCGCGAAGTGTCGCAGGTAATCCATCGGCGGCCCCACTGTTCTGCTACAAAAGCGGTTGTGCCGCTACCGCAGGTAATATCCAGAACAAGATCACCTGGGTCAGTGACCATCAACATACAGCGTTGTATAGCTTTAACTGCTGTTTCCACTACATATCGTTTGTTGCTGGCACTGGTTTGCTCTGCCCATATATTGTTGATTTGGCGTCCCGGCACCTCTTCTTCATAGCGTTTCCAACTCAAACTATCTTGTGTCTCTGAGCTTACCAGCCGCCCCTTCTCTGCCAGATAATCCATGCCTTCTTTGGAGACTCTCCATTGTGAATTCTTGGGGCATTTAAAAATCTTACCATTCCACTCATAAGGTTCAGATCGCCCTGTTTTGGATGTTCCACGAGAGACCAATGGCATTCTACGATAAAGGCGTGCACCTTCAGGCAGGTTGCCACCCGGATCAAATCGTTCATTTTCTGTAGGACTACGCTCGGTACCATCGGCTAGTTCAACCATCACATAGGAACTAAAGAAGCTAACAATTTCAGCCCGGCTCAGTGCTTCATATAATTGGCGATACTTCGCCTGTTCCTTGTCTTTGCCATACCAAAGCAGATAATCACTCACTTGCGGCAAGGTGCGAGCCGAGCTACTGCCTGTGGTGGCATACGAGATGGTCGCTATCCGGTTTTCAGCCCCGAAAATATCATCCAGCACCAAGCCAACACGATGCAAATTCTCATCGCCAATCTGCACGAACACACTGCCGCTTTCAGCCAGTAATTCCCGTATCAGCATCAAGCGATCGCGCATATAAGACAAGTATGAATGAATGCCCAACTCCCAAGTGTCCCGGAACGCCTTTATCATCTCCGGTTCTCCGGTGAGGTCGGTATCCTTGCCGTCAATCACTTCACGCTTGTTGACGAAAGGCTGAAAGTTGCTACCGTACTTGATGCCGTAAGGCGGATCAAAATAAACCATCTGCACCTTCCCGCCCATACCTTCTTTCTGCAGTAGCGAGTTCATCACCAGCAGACTATCGCCAGCAACAAAGCGATTGCTCCAGTTGTCTTTATGCTTATAAAAGTCTATAGCGTCGCGTAGCGGCGTATGCTCTTCAAACAGCCCAGGCTGCTGCTCGCCATTGGCGCGGCGCTTTACCTGTTTGAGAATAGTTTTGGGGTCTATGCGCTCATGCACATGCAGGCTGACGGTGGGAACTTCAAAACTGGTGCGCTCGGCCTTGCCAGCCCAGTGCAGGGATGGGTCAAGGTGTGGGTCAAACTGGTAACCTTGCTGTTCGCCTCGGTCCGGGTCTGTGTCTGGCGTTACCAGCCCGACTTGCGGGTTGTTAGCACGCTGCTTGCCCCGGTGCTCGTATTGTCCGATAGGCTTGGGCTTGGGGGGTGACTTGGTCTTCTTCGCCATGTTCCTTACAACTCCAAAGGGTTGAGAAGTAAAAGCCGCCAATATACCGCATTATGGGGTAGAAGACTCAACTTTTGTCGGCATCTCATCAATCGCCGCACGTATCCAGTTCTCCACCTGCTCGGTGAGTTCCGAGGGCTCTCGTTCGGCGGTGCTTATGGGCGAGCCGATTACCATTGAGATTAGCCCGGGGTGTTTAATGAAGCCATTTCGCGGCCAGCAGTGGCCGGCGTTGTGGGCTATGGGTATAACAGATGCCTGCGCCGCTATGGCGAGGCGTACACCGCCACGGGAGAAGCGTTTTATCTGGCCGACGGGCGAGCGCGTGCCTTCCGGGAACACGATGATGGAATAGCCCTGCCTGATGCGCTCAACACCTTGCTCAAGGAGCGCCTTGCCGGCGCTGCGGGGGTTGCTGCGGTCTATGGCGATGGGTTTTTCCATGCGCAATGCCCAGCCGAAGAACGGGATAAGCAGCAACTCTTTTTTCAACAGCGGCGCAACCGGAAACACAAGACGATAAAGCAACAAAGTCTCCCAGGCACTTTGATGATTGGATAGCAACACGGCGGGCGGCCCCGACAGCGGGTCGGGCAAATTCTCCAGGCCACTTACCTGATGCCGCACACCACAACACAGGCGCAACCAAAACAAAACAAAGCCAATCCAGCCACTCACAAACCGATGCCGCCCGCGGTCGGGCAAGAACACAAACACCAGCATAAACACCACCGACAAAAACACGGTAACGAAAACATGGCCGAGGTAAAACACAGCAGCGCGCAACAGCTGAAGAAGTTTGTTCATCACGAATTGTCCGCCTCAAGCAAGTGGTTGGCCGCGGAAGCCAAATCATCAAACACCAGCACATCAGAAACATCCGCTCTAGAAAGCCCCCGCTCCGTTTCAAGCCCGCTACCGGTGCGCACCAGCACCGGCTGACAGCCATGCCGCTGCCCGGCCTGCAAATCCCGCAGGCTGTCGCCCACAAACCAGCAACCCTGCAACGACACCGCAAACTCCCGCTCAATCTGCTGCAACAAACCAGTGGCCGGCTTGCGACACTCACACCCGGCATCCGGCGCATGAGGACAATAAAAGATACCATCCACCCGCCCGCCAGCATCCTCCACCATCAGCCGCAACTTGTTATGCATATTAGACAGGGCAAGCTCATCAAACAAACCCCGCGCCACGCCCGACTGATTAGTAGCCACAGCAACACGAAAACCCGCCTGCGATAACTGCGCCATAGCCTCAATACTGCCAGCAATGGGCAACCACTCTTCGTGTGAAGTTATAAAGGAAACGGAGTTCTCATTAATCACGCCGTCTCGGTCAAGGATGATTGTCTTCATTAGTTTGATGTAGGTAAGAAATGTCTGCGATGAGCAGGAAAAGATTTCGTAACTCGTTTAACAAAGCTAACCGATTGCGGCGTATCTTTTTATCTTCGCACATTACCAGTACTTTGTCGAAGAAACGGTCCACGCTTTTCCGCATATCGGCAAGCTCAAGCAATGCAGTCATATGCGAGTAGTCGTCATGGCCCACCTGAATATGTGCTTCAATTTGAAATATTGTGGTCTTCGTCCCATCCATTACTTTTTTACACTCATTAATGCTCTTAAACAAGGTGCGCTCCGCTTTATCGGTGAGCAGTAGCTCGTCCACTTTGTCCGGTAAGTCATTTACTTGCTCTGTCAGGATGTTTGATACTCGTTTGTTAGCCACGACCAAGCTGGCCGCCTCAGGCATACCCGCAAATATTTGAACAGCTTGCACACGCCGGTCAAAATCTAGAGGGCGGAGTGGTTTAACGGCTTGCACCGCGAGGAATATTTCCACGGGTATACCTTGTTCCTTATACCAGACCCGGGATCGCTCTAGCAAAAAGTCAAACACCTGTTCGGTGAGACTGGCATCAGTTGAATTGCCATTCGTAGGTTTGGCCACACCTGCAAACGCCGATGCCGACTTTTTAATGGTTGCATAAATATTCAGGTAATATTCCTTTTCAACCAGAATCCGCAACACCCCAATAGCCGCCCGGCGCAGGGCAAAGGGATCTTTTGAGCCGGTGGGTGGCTGGCCGATGGCAAACAAGCCGACAATCGTATCCAGTTTCTCGGCTAGTGCCAGCACGCTACCAGTGATAGATTCGGGCAATTGGCCGCCAGCAAATCGGGGCCGATATTGCTCATCGATGGCCTTAGCTACTTGCTCTGGCTCCCCATCAAGGAGAGCATAGTGATAACCCATTGTGCCCTGCAGGCCGGGAGACTCACGTACCATGTTGGTTACCAAATCACACTTGCTCAAGGCCGCCGCTCTTTGACAATGCTTCACATCGGCATTGTCATTGCCACGAGGATTGAGATGTTTAGCAATATGTTTGGCAAGAGTAGCTACTCGCACTGATTTGTCGTAGACGCTACCAAGTTTTTCTTGAAACACAATTTGTTTTAGTTGCTCGCGGCGTGATTCAAGAGATTGTTGGCGGTCGGTGTCATAGAAGAAGCAGGCATCGGCCAGCCGTGGCCGGATTACTCGTTCGTTGCCTTCTATCACCTGAGCCGAGTCGGTGCTTTTAATGTTGCTTACAATAATGAATGATGGTAGCAAGTTGCCTTGCTTGTCTTGCAGACAGAAGCATTTCTGGTGTGTCTTCATGGTGAGGATGAGTGCTTCGGCGGGCATATCAAGAAACTCTTTATCAAATTTTCCGGTGAGTGCAACGGGCCATTCCACCAAGGCTGTTACTTCATCCAGTAAGTCGTCTTCAATTTCCACTTGTGCTTTTTGCTTTTCTGCTGTGGCTAACACTTGTTTGCGAATCATTCTGCGGCGCTTGTCAAAATTGGCAATCACATGGCCGACGGATTCAAGTTGCTTCTCATAGTCCGCCGGGTTGGTAACTGTGATAGCTTTGTTATGATGAAAGCGATGCCCACGTGTGGTGTTGCCGCTTTCAACGCCGAGAATAATGGCAGGCACAACATCCTTGCCAAACAACATTAACACCCAATGCACAGGACGAATGAACTCCGCCCGCGAACTACCCCAACGCATACGCTTGGGAATGGGCAGGCGAGCCAGCGCCTGGGCGATGATGCCCGGCAACAGCAGGGCGGTTTCCTGACCGGACTCCTCCACCGTATAAGCCAGCTTGTCCACGCCGTCTTTCTTCACCTGATTCAGCGCCTCGACATCCACACCACAAGAGCGGGCAAAACCCTGCGCCGCTTTGGTTGGTACACCGGAATCATCAAACGCGGCACTCACGGCGGGCCCCACCTTTTCAATTTGCCGGTCAGCCTGTTTCGCTTGCAAGGATTTAACCAGCAACGCCAACCGCCGTGGCGTGGCGTAACGGGTGCTGGCCTTAACATCGTAGCTTAGCTTGGCCGCATCCAGCGCCTCCCGCACATTAGACTCAAACGCAGCCGACAAGGAAGCCAACGCCTTCGGCGGCAGCTCCTCAGTTCCTATCTCAACCAAAAAATCCCGTGTTGTCATGTTGTTTTGTCTGCCAGATATTCTTGTTGAAGCGCCTCACTCGCCAGCGGGAAGCCCAGCGCTTTACGGCTCTCAAAATAAGATTCCGCCACCGCCCGCGCCAGGCTCCGCACCCGCAAAATATAACGCTGGCGCTCGGTTACCGAAATCGCCTGTCTGGCATCCAGCAGGTTGAAGTAGTGGGAGGCCTTGAGCACCTGCTCATAAGCAGGCAACGCCAGATTGGCGGCGATTAACTTTTCGCACAAAGTCTCGCAATCATCAAAATGCGCGAACAGTTTCTTCACCGGCGCCTGTTCAAAATTGAAAGCCGACATCTCCACCTCATTCTGCCGATACACATCGCCATAAGTAACTACATTGTTAGCACCAGACTTGTCGCCGGCACCCTTACCAGACTTCTTGCCACCCCCCTTGCCAGACTTGCCACCAGCCCCAGCCCCCTCAACCCCCCGACTCCACACAATATCAAAGATACTATCCACCCCCTGCAAATACATAGCAATACGCTCAAGCCCATAAGTAATCTCACCACTCACCGGATGACACTCCAACCCCCCCACCTGCTGAAAATAAGTGAACTGCGTAACCTCCATACCATTCAGCCACACCTCCCAGCCAAGACCCCAGGCACCCAGAGTGGGCGACTCCCAGTTATCCTCAACAAAGCGAATATCATGCACCAACATATCAATCCCCAGATGTGCCAGCGAAGCCAGATAAATATCCTGAATATCATCCGGCGATGGTTTCAGTATCACCTGAAACTGGTAATAATGCTGCAAGCGATTCGGGTTCTCGCCATAACGCCCGTCGGTAGGGCGGCGACAGGGCTGAACGTATGCCGTATTCCATGTCTCCGGCCCAATCGCCCGCAGAAAGGTGGCCGGATGGAAAGTGCCCGCGCCCACCTCCATATCAAGCGGCTGCATAATCACGCAGCCCCGCTGCGCCCAGAACTGCTGCAGCGCCATGACGAGGCCCTGAAATGTAGTCAGGTCAGCTTCCCCCTGCGAGGAAGCCGTAGCCGGAGAGGCTGTGGGGGCGGTGGAGGCGGAATGAGAGGAATCAGTTTTCGGGCTCATGGTTAATAAGTCGGCAGTTCTCAAAATATCCGGCAGACAAGAACTGTGATTATGCGCGATTATAGCGGTTGAATCCACAACAAAGACGGCTACAATCCACTATCCGGCTATCACAGACAGTTCCCCCACCGACAACCCCGCATCACAGGCACCACATACAGGCACAGCACCGAGGAATCCACAATTAACTTTATCGGCTACTATCTACTTCGCCTCTTCCTGCTAATCTGCGTCCGGCTGCCGCTGCCCGTGCTGCACGCCACCGGCCGCGGCTGGTCGGCGCTGCTGATGCACATCCCCAACCGCAGCAGACAAACCACCCTCACCAACCTCGCCCTATGCTTCCCGGATATGCCCGCAGCCGAGCGCCGCGCCCTGTGCCGCGAAAGCCTGTATCACACCGCATGCACCGCACTTGAAATGGGCAAGGCCTGGCTCTGGCCAATGCAACGCACCATATCGCTGGTGCGCGAAGTAGAAGGCGGCCACCTCCTACAACAAGCGCTGCAAAGCGGGCAGGGCACAATCATCCTCGTCCCCCACCTCGGCAACTGGGAAATATTCGGACTCCACCTCGCCCACAACCCCACCCACAACACCGATACCACCTTCATGTATCTCCCCCCAAAACACCAAGCCCTAAACCAACTCCTGCTAAAAACCCGCTCCCGCGCCGGCCTCACCATGGCTCCCGCCAACCGCAAAGGCGTAGCCATGATAATCAAAGCCCTAAACCGCAACGCCCTAACAGGAATCCTACCCGACCAACTCCCCACCAACCAGGGCGCCCTGCACGCCAACTTATTCAACCAACCAGCCCTAACCATGACCCTGATAAGCCGCCTCCTCCAAAACAAATCCATAACCGTCCTCTGCGGCTTCGCCGAACGCCTACCCGCCGGCGCAGGCTTCAAAGTCCACCTACAAAAAGCCGACCCCGCCATCCATGACAGCAACCTGCAACACTCGGTAGAGGCACTAAACCGCACAATAGAAAACACAGTCAAACAAGCCCCCGCCCAATACCAATGGGAATACAAACGCTTCCGCCGCCCACCGGACGGGCGTAAGGTGTATCATTAGAAAACTCAGGGTTCTGTTGAGAGCAAAACGATGAATGAAGACCGATACGGGAAAAAATGGGAAAGGCAAGAGTTGCTAGTTGCATTTAGCCTGTATTGCACTATGCCATTCGGCAAAATGCATGCTAAGAATCCTGAGATTATTCGTATTGCGACAGTCATGGGCAGGACGCCTTCGTCGCTTGCAATGAAGCTGGTTAATATAGCAAGCCTTGATCCCAAAATTACCTCAACAGGGCGCACAGGATTATCTGCAGCATCTAGCAAAGATAAGAATATGTGGGAAGAGATGCATGATGACTGGAACAGTTTTATGCCTGCTGCTGAAGAGGCACTAATCTTGGCTACTGCGAACGTCATAAGTGAGGAAGGCACGAAGAAAAACAGCCCCGATGTTGGCAACTACGAAGGCGTAGATAAAGCGATTAGTTCGACAGCGCGCGTTGGTCAATCTCTTTTCAGGGAAGCTGTAATGAGTGCATACGACAATAAATGTTGTATTACAGGGCTGCCTATTCCTAAGTTACTTGTTGCAAGCCACATAATTCCATGGAGCGAAGATACTGCAAACCGATTAAATCCTAGCAATGGCCTTGCGCTGTCAATAATTCATGACAAGGCTTTTGATCGTGGCCTGATTACGATTAGCAAAGATCTGACTGTTGTTATGTCCAGCACTATTAAGGAAGTTAATAATGCTTTTTTTAAAGCCGCGATTCAGCGTTATGTGGGAGAAGAGATAAAAACACCTGGAAAATTTCTTCCACGCCAAGAGTTTCTTGAGTATCATCGCGCCAATGTTTTTCAACAGTAATGGAGGGGAACCATGAACGTACTTCTCAAATATCTGTGTAGAGATGCTGGAAACTATAAACAATGGGGCGATAAACTTTACTTATGCCGGGCGAGCAAAAAAGGTTGACATCTTGTTCGGTGCCGTTTACAGTGTGGGCTTAGGAGGCTTGAATTATGCCGCTCAGCCTCCACATAGTGTGATAGTATTCAATAATGTGTTATCTGACAGAAGTCTGTTGGAGACACCCAAGCCTTGAGGAGTAGAAAATGGCTGAGCAATTTAAAGTTGGCGATGTGGTCAGATTGAAATCTGGTAGTCCTAGGATGACGGTTATCAATGTTAGGGGCGACGAAGTGACGACGGAGTGGTTTGATGTAGGTGAGAACAAGCTAAAAAACCACACATTCTCACCTGATGCCCTTATACTTGTAGAGGATGAAGCGTCCGGCGATAACAACCACTCCAGCTAGTGTGGGCAGCGAAGAGCAGTGTTTGCCCTATGACTCTCCAGCCCTAGGTCTGTAGTTTCAAACACGGCGTACCTTTCAAAAGGTTGACTTCCCTTTTCTTTGTTGCCACAATGTCAGCCTTGGATTGGGGATTCCCGGTCGGCGATAGGCCTCGGTGGTATACCACCGGGGTCTTTTGTTATCTGGAGCTTGGTAACCATCACCGCCGCCAAAACATCGGCGTGAATAATACCAGCAGGGTGAACACCTCAAGGCGGCCCAGGAGCATGGCGCAGCATAGTATCCATTTGGCGGTGGCGGGGAGGGCGCCGTAGGATTCGGATACGCTGGCGAGGCCGGGGCCGAGGTTGTTGATGCAGGCGCCGACGGCGCTGAAGGCGGTGATGATGTCGAGGCCGCTGGCGAGCAGGGCGAGTAGCATCAGCATGAAGACCATTACATAGACGGCGAAGAAGCCCCATACTGATTCTATGACGCGGTCGGGCACCGGCCTCTCGCCGAGTTTGATGGGGAATATTGCGCGGGGGTGAATCAGGCGCCGCACTTCGCGGATGCCCTGTTTGAAAATTAGCAGAATGCGAATGACTTTCATGCCGCCGCCGGTTGAGCCGGCGCAGGCGCCGATGATGGCGGCATATAGCAGCATATAGGGCAGGAATAGCGGCCAGGAATTGTAATCGGCGGTGGTGAAGCCGGTGGTTGTGGCGATGGATACCACCTGAAACAAACCTTTCACGAATGCTTGCGAGAAGGAATCGTAAGTGGCGGACAAATACAACACGGCGATGGTGATTGCCGCGACCACCAGCAGGATGAATCCGTAAAAGCGGAACTCTGGGTCTTTGAAATAGTGGCGCAGTTTCCGGTTTTGCCAGGCAACGAAGTGCAGGGCGAAGTTAATGCCCGCGATGAACATGAAGACCACGGCGATGCCCTCAATGGCCGGGTTGTTGAAATAGCCCAAGCTCTGGTCGTGGGTGGAAAACCCGCCGATGGCGATGGTGGCGAAACTGTGGCTCACCGCATCAAACAGATTCATGCCGGCCAGCCAGTAAGCCAGCGCGCACGCCGCGGTGAGGCTGAGGTAGATATACCACAAGGCCTTGGCGGTTTCGGCCAGGCGTGGCAGCAGCTTGAAGTCTTTAACCGGGCCGGGGCTTTCCGCCCGATAAAGTTGCATCCCGCCGATGCCGAGGATGGGCAGCAAGGCCATCGCCAGCACGATGATGCCCATGCCGCCCAGCCATTGCAGCTGCTGCCGGTAAAACAGGATAGACCGGGGCAGGGCATCCAGCCCGGATATAACTGTGGCGCCAGTCGTAGTCAAACCGGATAGCGATTCAAACACCGCATCAGTGAACGACAAGCTAACCGCATCGGACAAGATAAACGGCAAGCAACCGGCCGTGCCCAGCACCGCCCAGAACAAGGTTACGATGAGGAAGCCATCCTTCGTGCCAAGCTCCTTGCTGGCACGCATGGTCGCCAGCCAGAGCAACAGGCCAACGGCAAACTGTATTAGAAACGAACCGAGAAACACATCAGTCATCCCGTCCCCATAAATTAGCGAGACAATAACCGACGGCAAGTTGCTCAAGGCACTGAACAACATAAGTAACATACCAAGTATTTTTATAATTATAGAAATGTGCATAGTATAGTTATCCTTCCGCGCGTCAGCTCTTCCACCGCATCAGCATCGCCTTCGGCTCGGCATTTCCAACCCCCATCAAGGGGAGTGATACATGGGCTGGCGCCTTTTTAAAAAAAGCTGAAACCCACCTGAAACAAACGCTCCACCTCAGGAATACGTTTACGATCCACAAGAAACAGAATCACATGGTCTTCCGCCTCCACCACCGTTTTATCATGGGCGATTAACACCCTGTCATCCCTCACTATGGCACCAATGGTCGTGCCCGCCGGCAACGCAATATCCTGAATGCGCTTACCAATCACCTTTGAAGATGATTCATCACCATGCGCAACCGCCTCCAGCGCCTCCGCCGCACCCCGGCGCAGGGAATGCACATTCACCACATCGCCCCGGCGCACATGAGCCAGCAGGGTGCCAATGGAAGCCTGCTGCGGCGAAATCGCCACATCAATCTCACCACCCTGCACCAACTCCACATAAGCCGCATTGTTGAACAGCGTCATCACCTTCCCCGCCCCCAAACGCTTGGCAAGCATTGAGGACATAATGTTGGCCTCATCATCATTGGTAACCGCGATGAAGGCATCGGTGTCAGCAATGTTCTCTTCAAGCAACAACTCCCGCTGCGAAGCCTCACCGTGCAACACGGTGCAATGCTTGAGCCGGTTACTGATGTAATTGCAGCGCGCCTCATTACGCTCAATCACCTTCACCCGATAATCGCCATCAAGATGCTGCGCCAAACGCAGGCCGATATTGCCACCGCCAGCAATCATAATGCGCTTGTAAGGGCTGTCCAGACGGCGCAACTCACCCATAACAGCGCGAATATCATTCTTCGCCGCCACAAAGAACACTTCATCATCCACTTCAATAACAGTGGAACCCTGCGGCATAATGGGGCTACCCTTGCGGAAAATCGCCGCCACGCGCGTGTCAACAGAAGGCATGTGCTGACGCAACAAACGAATTTCCTGACCCACCAGCGGACCACCATGATAAGCCTTCACCGCCACCAACTGCACCTTGCCGCTGGCAAAATCCAGCACTTGCAGCGAGCCGGGCAACTCAATCAGACGGGTGATGTAATCGGAAACGATAAGCTCAGGGCTGATAACCAAATCCACCGCCAGCCCGCGCTTGCCGAACAGCTGCTCATTGGCCAGATAAGCCGGCGAGCGCAGACGACAGATTTTTTTCGGCGTGCGGAACATGGAATAGGCAACGCGGCAGGCCACCATGTTGATTTCATCGCTGTCGGTTACGGCGATTATCATATCAGCATCTTCGCCACCGGCAGCGGCGAGCACATCAGGGTGCGATGCCTGGCCCACCACCACACCCACATCAATGTGGGTTTTCAGTTCGGTGAGCTTGTCGGCATCGGTGTCAACCACAGTGATGTCGTTGGCCTCACTCGCCAGCGTCTCCGCCAGCGCGCTGCCCATTTGATTGTTGCCGAGGATGATGATGTTCATTTGCAGGATTCCTGACCTTGCTTTTCCAGCATACACTTTTCCAGTATGCAATAGTAGAACCCGTCCGGGCCGTTGTGGCTGTTGCTGCGGTTGTTGGAAGTGCCAGAACTCTCGGGACTCTTGTCATTCCCGTCATTCCCGCCATTCCCGTAACTCTCAGAACCGCCCGGTGCCAGCGCCCTTCCAAACTCCCATTCTACTCCCCAATCGGCTGTGATGGGGCTATGTTTAGCACTTGCCTCCCCGGCGAGGAACTGCTTAATCTGCTCGCTGTTCTCTTCCGGCAGCACCGAACAGGTAGTGTAAAGCAAACGCCCACCGGGCTTCAGACAAGGCCAGAGCGCCCGCAACAACGCCTGCTGAGCGGCAGCCTGACGGCTCACGGCAGCCTCATCCAGCAACAGCTTGATATCCGGATGACGGCGAATTACCCCGCTTGCCGAGCAGGGGGCATCCAGCAATATCCGGTCAAAGGGTTGGCCGTCCCACCATGAGTCAGGGTCAGAGGCATCGGCGCATACCACCTTGGCTTGCAACTGCAGGCGGGCAAGGTTGCTCTGGATTTTTTCCAGGCGGCGGGAGTCTTTGTCCAGAGCCAGTAGCGTGGCAGATGAGGAGGCCGCACCTTCGGGCGTGCGGCGACTACCGTCAGCATTACCTGTGGCTGATTGGTTAGCAGACGAGGGAGATGCATTTTCGGGTGTGCGGTGGTCATCGCCAGCATTGCTTGTGGCTGATTGATTAGTAAGTGAATACATCCCCTCAAGGATGTGGCAAGTCTTGCCACCGGGCGCGGCGCAGGCATCCAGCACTCGCATGGCGGGTTGAGCATCAAGCAATGGCGCGGCGAGTTGGGAGGATTCATCTTGCACACTGGCAAGACCTTCGGCGAAGCCGGGCAGGGAGGTGGTTTCCTGCGGAGTTTGCAGATAGATGGCACTCGGCGAATGTGCTCCGGCGCTGGCGGCAATACCTGCTAACTTTAGTTTTTCAAGATAATCATCACGGCTGAGCTTCGCCAGATTAACGCGAAGTGTCATCGGCGGACGCTGGTTGTTGTGCTTGAGAATATTTGACCAGTGTTCCGGCCACGCCTGCTGCAAGCGGGCGGTGAGCCACTCCGGGTGTGCCAGCCGGGTTGATTCATCCAGTGCGGCATCCAGCGCCTGCTGCTGGCGAACATAGTTACGCAACACGCCGTTCACTAGGCCGGTTGCCCAGGGCTTGCCCAACACTTTCGCCGCCGCCACAGTTTCATTGATAGCGGCATACTCGGGAATCGCCAACTCCCGTAGTTGATAAAGCCCGCATATCAACAGGCAACGCAGGTCATGGTCTTTGTTCTTTATCGGACGGCTGACCAACTGAGCGAGCAAGGCATCCAGCAAAAAATACCAGCGACAGCAGCCATAACACAACTCCTGCAACAGAGGAAACTCAGGATGGTCGCGCCGCTGAGACAGCAAGGTGGTGAGCGACCCCGACTCCCCGTCCAGCCGAGCAAGCACCCGCGCCGCCAGCGCTCTGACATTATTCTCGTTCATTGGATGACAAAGAGGCATTACCCAGAACATCGCCAACAACAAAGTAGTCAGCGTGTGCGTTAAGAAAATTCCGAATGGTGGTAACAGTTTTGCCCGGTAACTGTATTGCTTCTATAGTAAGTGTCGTTCCTGCGTCGCAAGCCACAATAACGCCATCTCGATTAACTTGCATGATAGTGCCAGGCGCGGCGGCAATGGTACTGGCACTGGCATTGGCACTGAGAATGCGAAGCCTGCCGTCCTTGAACCAGGTGAACGCTGGCGCCCGGCCAACGCCCGCCCTTATCTGACGATTGACCTGGCGAGCATCCGCATCCCAGTCTATCAGGGCATCAGACTTGTCCAGTCTGGTTGCGTAAGTAGCCAGCCCATTGTCTTGCTTTTGGGCGGCGGCCTGATAGCGCGGCAAATCATCCAGCACTTTCAGCAGTGCCCCCGTTCCCGCCCGCAGCAGATTATTTTCCAGGTCCACCCGGGTATCATTCTCCGCCACAGGCACCGGGGCGGAATAAAGCACATCGCCAGTGTCCAGCCCTTCATCCATCTGCATAATGCTGATGCCCGACTCAACATCGCCAGCCAGAATAGCCCGCTCAACAGGCGCCGCGCCACGCCAGCGCGGCAGCAACGAAGCGTGAACATTGATACAACCCAGCGCAGGAAGCGCAAGAATCTGTTGCGGCAATATCAAACCATAAGCCGCCACCACAAACACATCAGCCTTCAACTGCCGAAGGGCATCAACAGCCGATTCCGAACGCAATGTACCCAGCTGCAAAACCGGCAACCCCGCCTCGCTGGCAACACGCTTCACCGGACTGGCCAACACCTTCCTGCCCCGCCCGGCTGGCCGGTCAGGTTGGGTACACACAGCGACTATCTTATGACGAGACGCAAGCAAAGCCCGCAGATGAGCGGCGGCAAAATCAGGTGTGCCCGCAAAGCAAATTCGAAGAGACGACATATTCAGATGCCCTCACAGAGCAGGCTCTGACAGGTGGCAGTATCGGGCACGCCCGCAAAGCAGATTCGGAGAGATGACATATTCAGGCACCTTTATAGGCAGGCTCTGGCGAGCGGCGGTATCGGACGTATCCGCGAAGTGGTTTCGGAGTGGAGTTAGGCTGACTTACGGTGTTCCTTCTCAAGCTTGTCGCGGATGCGCTGGCGTTTCAGGTTGCTAAGGTAGTCCACAAAGAGTTTGCCGTTAAGGTGATCAATTTCATGCTGGATGCAGATGGCCAGCAAACCCTCGGCGTTTAACTCAAAGGTCTTGCCCGTCACATCCTGCGCCTTGACTGCGATTCCCTTTGGCCGCGACACCGCATCAAAAAAGCCGGGCACCGAGAGGCAGCCCTCTTCATACTCAAACAGTTCCGGGTCAGTTACCTCAAACTCGGGGTTGATAAAAATCCGCCGCCCCTCTTGCTGCTCCTCCCGTTGCTCCTCTCGCCAATCCTCCTGCTTCTTGCCTTGCTGTTCCTCTCGTCCCTTTTCTTGCTGCCCTTCTTGCTCCTCCCCTCCCTCTCCCTCTTGCCCCTCCTTTCGATTATCGGAGATGTCCATCACCAGCACCCGCTTGTGCACATTCACCTGGGTAGCGGCCAGCCCGATGCCTCCGGCCTCGTACATGGTTTCAAACATGTCCTCAACCAGAGTTTTCAGCTTCCCGTCAAACGTCTTCACCGGAGCCGCCACGGTGCGCAACCGGGGGTCGGGATATTCCAGCACATCAAGAATGGCCATCAAACAAACCTCCAAACAAGTGCCTCTAAATCAGGCGACATCTCCGGCGGAAGCCAACAAGGGACCGCGACCGGAATTTATTTGCCCATTTCTGGTGCTAATTATAGCCCATTACCTACACTATAAATGTAACCACCAGCTTATTTTCTGACCAGAGGCAACATACATGAGCACCCCACCAACTGAACCAACCCAACCCACCGAACCGATGCAGCCAGCCCAACTGCAACGAATGTATCTACAACTGGTGCTGCACGGCACGCCCAATCAGGCGCGGCTGATGGCGCAGCTGAGGCACTGCGGCGGCCTTGAACAACTACAGCAGGAACTGGAAAGCGGCCAGCTACCCGGCCTGCCAGCAACCATCGGCCAGATGATGCGCCCCGACCGCCCCAATCACCCCGCCCTTGATGCCCACCTGCACTGGGCCGAACAACCCGGCAACACCATAATCTGCTACGAAGACGCCGCCTACCCACCCCGCCTGCGGGAAATTGATTGCCCGCCACCGCTCCTGTTCGTCTCCGGCGATTGGCAACTGCTGCACCACAAACAGGTAGCCGTAGTAGGCAGCAGACGCGCCACCAGCTACGGCCTGCGCAACACCACCCGACTGGTACGCGGCCTGATAGACGCCAACCTCACCATCACCAGCGGCCTCGCCCGCGGCATTGACGGCAAAGCACATCAGGCCGCCCTGGATGCAGGCGGCCTCACCGTAGCCGTCATCGCCACCGGCGCCGACGAGTGCTACCCGCACAACCACCAATCCCTCGCCCGCCGCATCAGCGAAGAAGGCGTCCTGATAACCGAGTTCCCCCTGGGCACCATCCCCGCAGCCTACAACTTCCCCCGGCGCAACCGCATCATCAGCGGCCTGGCACTCGGCACTTTGGTAGTGGAAGCACACCCCCGCAGCGGCTCCCTCATCACCGCCCGCCTTGCCCTGGACCAAAACCGCGAAGTCTTCGCCGTGCCCGGCCCAATCAGCATGCGCTCCTCGGAAGGCTGCCACAACCTAATCAAAACCGGCGCCAGACTGGTAGCCAGCGCCGAAGACATTCTGGAAGACCTCGGCCTGCTATCCCGACCAGACCAAACATCCACAGGCCAAGCCACCAACAACGAAACACTAACCCCCGACGAGCAAGCACTACTCACCCGCATAGACCTGGAAGGCAGCGTAATAGAACACATCATGCACGGCGGCAACCAGTCCTTCGGCGAACTGCAAAGCATCCTGCTATCACTGGAACTAAAAGGCCACATTGAGTGCCTGGGTGGGCGTTATTATCGGGTCGGTTAGTCTTTTTTGAGTCCGGGCAGTTTGGGGGTGTTTGTTTCAAATGTGCTAATCCGCTACAATTGGGTTAATACGCCACACCACTATAAGGAGACTAGCCTCGTGAGTGATAAGTTTGTTGCCATTTTGATGGGTTCGGAGTCTGACCTGGAAATTATGCGTGCCGCTACGGATGTGTTTGAGCGGTTGGGGGTTAGCTTTGAGATAAAGATAACTTCGGCGCATCGTACGCCTGCTAATACACAGCAGTATATTGTTGATGCTGAGAAGCGGGGTTGTCAGGTGTTTATATCTGGTGCCGGGCTGGCGGCGCATCTGGCCGGGGCTACGGCGGCGCATACTACGCGGCCTGTTATTGGTGTGCCTATTGATGCCGGGCCGCTCAAGGGTCTGGATTCGCTGCTTTCTACGGTGCAGATGCCGGCGGGTATTCCGGTGGCGACTGTTGCTATTGGCAAGACTGGTGCTCGTAATGCGGCTTATCTGGCCGCACAGATTATGGCGCTGAGTGATGCGGACTTGGCCGAAAAAGTGAAGGCTGAGCGGGATGCCAATGTTAAAAAGGTGCAGGCGCAGGATAAGGCGTTACAAGATTCGCTCAAATGAATCGGGTTGATTGCAGGCTGCCCACAGACTGAATGCAGTTGCCAGGTGTCAGATGCTAGAAGTCAGAACCCGCGCCACTCCATGCCACGGTTACTATCATGCAAAAAGAAACACTCACTGCGGCGTGTAAACATTTGCAATCCGGTAAGATTATCGCTTATCCCACAGAGGCTGTGTGGGGTTTGGGCTGCGACCCGTTTAATGCTAGCGCGGTGCGGCGTATTTTGCGCTTGAAGCAGCGGCCTGAGAGCAAAGGGTTGATACTGGTTGCTGCCGCTATGGAGCAGATTCAGGTGTTGCTGGCACCGCTGGAAGATGAAGCACTGGAAGCGCTGACGGAAACCTGGCCTGGCCCGATTACCTGGTTGATTCCCGACCCGCGAAATATATTTCCAAGTTGGGTTAAGGGAGAGCACGGGTCAGTCGCCATTCGCGTTTCGGATCATCCGGTTGTGCAGGCGTTGTGCCAGCGCTTTGGGCGGCCTATTGTATCCACTTCGGCTAACCGGGCTGGGATGCCGGAGATTAAGACAAGAGCGAAACTGGAAGCGGCGTTTAGTGGTAAGAGTAGTAAGAGCGGCAGCAAGAAAAGTAGCAAGGGCAGTAAGAGAAAGGTGAGCGATATAGACTTCATCGTGCCCGGCAGACTTGGCGGACAAGAACAACCTTCTGAAATCCGCGACCTCATTTCAGGCAAAGTGTTGCGCTAAGGAGAACAGGTTGGAAACAGCAGACATCAATCAGGTAAAGGAATTTCTGCTTCGGCTTCAGGATGACATCTGTCAGCGTTTGGCGAAGCTGGATGGCAAAGCTGAGTTCATTCGCGATGCTTGGGAGCGGGATGCTGGTGGCGGTGGTATCAGCAGGGTAATCAGCAACGGCGCCGTGTTTGAAAAAGGTGGGGTGAACTTCTCTCATGTTTTTGGTGAGGCGTTGCCGCCGTCGGCAACGACATCACGGCCTGAGCTTGCTGGATGTGCCTGGCAGGCGCTGGGCATATCGCTGGTCATGCATCCGCAAAATCCCCATGTGCCAACTTGCCATGCTAACTTCCGTTTGTTCGTAGCGCAAGCATCGCAGGCAGCGCAGAAGAAGGACGCGGCACCGGCTTGGTGGTTTGGTGGCGGCTATGACCTGACTCCGTATTACGGCAACGAAGAAGACTGCCGCCACTGGCACAACACGGCGAAAGCGGCCTGCGACCCGTTTGGCGAGCACTGGTATCCCCGCTTCAAACAAAATTGCGATGACTATTTCTTCCTGAAACATCGCAAGGAACCACGCGGCATAGGCGGGCTATTCTTTGATGACTTCAATGAGCCGGGCTTCAAGCAATCATTCGCTTTCGTGCAGGCCATGGCGAACAGTTTCCTTCCGGCCTATACGCCCATCGTTGAACGCCGCAAAGACACACCCTACACATCAGCCCACAAAGCATTTCAGGAATATCGGCGTGGCCGCTACGCCGAGTTCAATCTGGTTTACGACCGCGGCACAGTGTTTGGCTTACAATCCGGCGCAGGCCGCATTGAGTCCATACTCATGTCCTTGCCCCCCGTTGTGCGTTGGCTATACGACTGGCAACCGGAGCCCGGTAGCGCAGAAGAAAAACTTTACACAGATTTTCTCAAACCAAGAGATTGGCATACACCATGACTGACACCAACGCCATGACACGCTATGCCGTAGTGGGCAACCCGATTTCCCACAGCAAGTCGCCGCAAATTCATAAACTCTTCGCGCAACAAACCGGAGAGACTATAACCTATGAACCCATTGAATCGCCACTGGACAAGTTCCAGCAAACAGTTGAGAAGTTCTTCGCAGCCGATGGTGGCGGTCTTAATATAACCGTGCCGTTCAAGGAACAGGCTTTCGCTCTGGCAAAACAACATTCCAAACGGGCACAACTCGCTGGTGCGGTGAATACATTGTGGCACAAAGATGGTTTGTTATATGGAGATAACACCGATGGAGTTGGCTTAGTCAGAGATTTAAAACGCCACCACATCAGCCTGCAAGGAAAACATATACTGTTACTCGGCGCCGGCGGTGCAGCCTGCGGTGTTCTGCCAGACCTGCTGGCCGAACAACCCGCCGCTATCACCATTGCCAATCGCACAATGAAAAAAGCAGATGCTGTAGTTAAAAAACTGAAAACCATAGCGAAGAATAACAATGTTGAGCTACAAGCCCAGGAATATTCCCAACTGCCCGCAGATAAGTATGAGTTGCTCATCAACGCTACCTCGCTTAGTATGCATGGTAAAGAACCGCCAGTTTCACCACAGGTTATGGCTACAGATTGTTGTTGTTACGATATGTGGTATGACCTGAGCATGGAGCATACAGGTAAAACGACCTCGGCAGATGTGATGGGCGAAAAAAGATCAACCAAGTTCCAGAACTGGGCTAAACAAAATGGAGCCAAGACAACACTGAATGGTTTAGGTATGCTAGTTGAACAAGCCGCCGAGTCGTTCTACCTGTGGCGCAATGTTCAGCTTGAAGCCAAGGTGATTGAGCAGGTAATAGGGAAACTTTAACAATAGCCGAGCATATTACCTATGTGCCCGGCTGGGCATTGGCCTTATATATTTCGGTGCGCTGGTTCGTATAGTAGTAAAATATAACCTGTACACCCGGCTAGTATTGGAACAGATCACTCCCCTTAAAGGGGAATCACAGTAGCAGAAGCCAGCGGCTGATGCATCGAAAGAATGAACCACCAGGAGAAACCAATGAACCACCGCAACACACGCCACAGCACACTAACTCTTATTACCTTGTTCACCGGGCTGTTCAGCGCGGTGGGCACAGCCCAGAACCCACCCCGGCAAATAGAAGAAATCATAGTACAAGGCGACATCGGCATCCTGCCGGGAGCGAATGTGCAAACGGTTTTTGGTTTTGACAAGTCGCTGCTTGAAACACCGCGCTCGGCATCAACCATCAGTGAAGAAATGATGGAGCGTTTTAACCTGCAGGATATTGATGAACTGGTCGCCCTGTCGCCGGGAACTTTTACCCAGTCTTTCTTCGGTGTTGCCGGTGGGCTGGATGTGCGGGGCACGGCGGGTGAAACCTATTTCCGTGGCGTGCGCCGCCTTGATAACCCGGGCAATTATCCAACCCCGCTCGGCGCATCCAGCCGCATTGATATTGTGCGCGGTCCGGCCTCGCCGGTGTATGGACCGTCAAAGATAGGCGGCTATCTTAACTTTGTGCCAAAGTCTGCGCGCATTGAAGAGACCGGGGGCTTCATCACCGAAAGCACGGGTTTGCTGTCTTACAGTTTTGGCAGTTGGGACAGGTCGGTATTCACCGCCGAAGTGGGCGGTCCGGCCACCATAGCCGGCCGCGATCTGGGCTACTACTTCTACGCCGAAAGCGAAAACTCCGGCAGCTATTACAAGGACACTGACATCAGCCAAAACCTGATTCAAGCCTCTTTTGATATGGATATATCCGCCAACACCCACATACAGTTTGGCGGCATGTGGCACGACTATACCGGCAATGAAAACGCCGGCTGGAATCGCGTAACCCAGGATTTGATTGACCACGGCATCTACATAACAGGAACAGCCAAGCCACTGGACGCCAACGGCGATGGCGTCATCTCCCATCAGGAATATGACACCGACAACGACGGCTTCTCCAACCTGGCAAAGTTCAGGGTGGACACCGTAACACCGGGCCTGCTAAACGGCGAACTCAGACCCCCCTCGCCCGACACTTACGCGGAACTGGAAGCACTGGTTGGCGATTTGTCGGCGCTCAATCTGGTTAACCCGGGAATCGCAACCATTGACGGCAGCGATGTGCTAACCGCCCCGGAAGATATACACGAAAACACGGTAACCACACTTTACTTTGATGTAATTTTCACCAGCAACAACGGCTGGCAATGGAAGAACCAGTTGTTTTACGAACAGTATGACCTCCTCATCGCCAACAGCTACGGCTTCTCCCAATTCCACGACACTTGGGTGATTGAAGACAAGTTGGTGCTGTCAAACACTTTCTATACAGACGCGCTCACCACCGCCGTGCAAATTTCCCCGTCGTTTCGCCACACCGATTTTATCCACGCCGATGATTACACCAACGAACACTTCAACCGCCGCGACCTGACCCAACCCTCAAGCGCGCTGGACAAACGCGCCGTATCCACAGCAATAGATGACGACTACACTGAATACTACCTCGGCGAATACACCGATTTCGGTTTCGCAGTGATGGCAGACTTCGTCTGGAACAGCGGCTTCAACGCCTTGCTTGGCATGCGCTATGACACAATCTCCATTGAAAGCCGACAGCCCGTTGACAAGCTGCTGTTCGCCTCCGCCGTTAACCCCTGCGCACCACCGGGCGACTGCGCCAATGCACAGGCGGAGGATGATGTGGGTGGTGTTTCGTGGACTGTGTCGCTCAGCTATGAAACGGATTTCGGGCTAATCCCCTACATCACGGCGGCGAAGCAATCAACCGTGATTGTCGGCCAGGGCGCCGAGGCGACAACGGCCAACATTACCTCGGGCGGCGTCTTTGACCAGTCCGAGTTGCTGGAAGTGGGAATCAAGGGCAGCCTGCTGGAGCGCAGCCTGTATTTTGCCCTGGCCGCTTACACACAGGAGCGCACCGACTTCTCCGCCCAGTCCATCGTCACCAACCAATCCACGGAAACGGAAGGCATTGAGGCTGAACTGCGCTGGGTGGCAAACGAAAAACTTTTGCTAACGCTGGGCTATTCCAACATTGAAGTAATTAACCTGAACACCAAACAAACCGGCTACAGATTCAGCTTCATCGGCTGCGAGGATCTGCCAAACATCCCCTGCCACCTGCTTTACGGCGGAACCATAAGCGGCAATATAAGCAGCGACCGCTCCGGTTCCCGCCGAGCCGGCATCCCGGAAAATATCTACTCCGCCACCGCCACTTATGATTTCGGCGGCGGCTGGACTGTTAACAGCAGCATAGTAGATGTTGACGCAGTGCCATCCGGCTTCTCCAACAGCATCACGCTGCCGGCATATACACTGCTAAACTTCGGAGTTTCATATCAGGGCGATGACTGGCTATTCACCATCAGCGGCAAGAACCTGCTGGACGAGCGCTATTTCCGCTCCAATTTCCCCAACCTGTTCGGCGGTGTTATAGTTCTCCCCGAATTACCTCGCCACTATGCTGCGAAGTTACGGTATAGTTTCTGATATGTTTTCTTCGGGAGTTTCTCAGCTGTGGCCGCCGACCACCGCATAGCGGGATGTGACACAGTTTCTAATGCGCTTCTTCAGTAGCTTCGTCATCGCCGTGGTCATCGCCACCATGTAAATCATCGGGCGTTAACGCCACCGCATCGCGGTCGTGGCCGTTGAAAGTGAAGCGGGATTCTTCCGTGTAGTTACCTTCCACCGCCATGAAGCCGATTAGTAATAGTAGTACTCCCGGCGGGCCGAGGATGGTGAATATCAAGGCCAGCCGCTCCCAGGCGGCGTGCATGAAAATGGCCACGATGAACCCCGCCTTCACAACCATAAAAGTGAGAACCAGCGTCCAGCGCCAGAAGCCTTGAACGCCAAGGTAGTCCACCATGTAGGAAAAAAAGCTGACAACGAATAACAGTATCCATATCTTGTAATAGATACCGAGAGGATGCTGTTGACCAGATTCAGATGACATTACTATTCTCTCCTATAACAAATAGAAAAACGCAAAAATGAACACCCAGACCAAATCAACAAAGTGCCAATATAGCCCGGCAATTTCAACTATCTCAAAGCCCTTCTTGTCGTAGCAACCACGCTTGACGCGAGTGGCCACCCACAACAGGTAAATTACCCCGGCTGACACATGCAAGCCATGGAAGCCGGTTACCATAAAGAACACCGAGCCAAACTGCGGCGCACCGAACGGGTTGCCCCAGGGGCGCACGCCCTCGTCCACGATGAGTTTGGTCCACTCAAACGCCTGCATGCCCACGAAAGCGGCACCGAACGCGGCGGTGGCGCAAATCAGCCAGAAGGTTTTCATCTTGTCTTTGCGGTAGCCGTAGTTCACCGCCAGCGCCATAGTTCCCGAACTGGTGATGAGCACCATGGTCATAATGGCAATGAGAATTAGCGGAATGGGCGCGCCGCCAAAAGACAGGGCAAAGATTTCACTTTGCGACGGCCAGGGTTCGGTGGTGGTCATCCGCACATTCAGGTAGCCAGTGAGGAAGCAGGTGAAGATAAAAGTATCGCTCACCAGAAAAATCCACATCATCGCCTTGCCCCAGGGCACATGATAAGCCTGCTTGTCGGCAGCCCAATCGTCAACCAGGCCGGATACACCTGCGGTTGATGTACTACTTGTTGCTGTATCGGTCATTCGTTTTTCCTCTATGTTTTAGTTGGCAAGGAGGGCGAACATTACCAGCCACACCACCAACAAAAAATGCCAGTACAAAGTGCAAAGCTCAATGCTCAACCGAACATCCTTCACCTCGCCGCCCGACAGCAAGCGAATAAGGCTCTTGCTCCACACCCACAGCCCCCCCAACAGATGTGCGCCATGCACACCAGTAAGCAGATAAAAAAAGGAGTTAGCCGGATTAGACGCCATGGAATAACCAGCCCCATACAAACCATCCCACACCATCAACTGACCGGCGATGAACAGAAAAGCAAACAACCCGGCACCAACAAACGCCATCATAAGATTACGCGGATGTGCCTGAGCAAGTTGCGCCTGAGCAGCCTGCGCATGAGGTTGCACATCCTGAGTAATGTCGCGCCGAACAATATTACGCGCCCACTGAAACAACGCACTACTAACCACCAGCAAACCAGTATTCAACCAAAGCTGCCCCGGCGCAGCCAGCGGCTGCCAGTCCGGCAGAGTCATACGCACGTTATAAGCCACGCTGAACAAAAAGAACAACACCGTAGCCACAAACAAAAAGAACACCAAACCAACCCGCGCCGGCGGCGTATCAAACGCCCCCCGATGACGCAGGCCGCCGATAACACCCTTCTTCTCCCAGGGCTTGGTAATCACATGTCTGAACGGATTCATAAATCAGCCTTTGATTGGTCATGGTCAGGGTCAAAATGCTCTTCATCCACCGTGGGCTCCTCACTTTCCGGCGTGTTCTGCGGAATAAACTCCTGATGCGCCCCGGGCACACTATAGTCATACGCCCAGCGATAAACAGTAGGCAACTCATCCCCCCAGTTGCCATGCACCGGCGGCGTGTTCGGCGTCTGCCATTCCAGCGAAGTCGCACCCCAGGGGTTTGAGTCAGCCTTCTCGCCCTTGGCCAAACTCCAGAACACATTAATAAAGAACAGCACCTGCGACACACCCACTAACAACGCCGCATAAGAAATCATCTCGTTCGCCACATGGGCGCTCGCCGGCATAAAGTCAGTGAAGTCTTGCAGGAAGTAACGCCGCGGCTGGCCGAGGAAGCCCAGGTAATGCATCGGCAGGTAAATGGAATAAGTGCCGAGGAAAGTAAACCAGAAGTGCGCCTTGGCCATACCCTCGTGATACATCTTGCCGGTTATTTTCGGATACCAGTGATAGAGGGCGGCAAACAACACCAGAATCGGCGACACACCCATCACCATATGAAAATGCGCCACCACAAAATAAGTGTCGGACAAGGGCAAGTCAATAACCACATTACCCAGGAACAAACCGGTCAGCCCCCCGTGAATAAAAGTAAAGATGAAACCAATGGCAAAATACATCGGCGCATTCAGCCGAATATCCCCCTCCCACAATGTTAGCACCCAGTTATACACCTTCAGCGCCGTCGGCACGGCAATAATCAGCGTAGTAGTGGCAAAGAAGAAACCAAAGTAGGGATGCATACCACTCACATACATATGGTGCGCCCACACAATAAAACTAAGCGCACCGATGGCGATAATCGCCCACACCATCATCCGGTAACCAAAGATGTTTTTGCGCGCATGCACCGACAGCACATCCGACACCAAACCAAAAGCGGGCAGGGCAACGATATACACTTCCGGATGACCAAAGAACCAGAACAAATGCTGGAACAGAATCGGCGAGCCGCCGTTGTGGTCAAGAGGCACGCCGGATTCAATCACCGCCGGCATAAAGAAGGAGGTGCCAAGTACGGTATCAAACAACATCATAATGGCGGCCACCAGCAGCGCCGGGAAGGCAAACAGGCCAAGCACGGTGGCCACAAAAATCCCCCAGATGCTAAGGGGCAAACGCATCATAGTCAGCCCGCGGCAGCGATATTGCAACACCGTTACCACATAATTCAGGCCGCCCATGGTGAAAGCCACAATAAACACCGCCAGCGACAGCAGCATGAGCACAATGCCCATATCATGCCCCGGCGTTCCCGCCATGGAGGTTTGCGGCGGATAAAGCGTCCACCCGGCCCCGGTGGGCCCGCCCGTCACAAAAAAACTGGCTAACAAAATTATCACCGACAACAGATACACCCAGTAACTGAGCATATTCATAAACGGAAACACCATATCCCGCGCGCCACACATAAGCGGAATGAGATAATTGCCAAAGCCCCCAAGAAACAGCGCAGTGAGCAGGTAAATCACCATAATCATGCCGTGCATGGTAATGGCCTGATAATAGAAGTTCGGATCCACCAGCGTAAAGGTGCCCGGGAAGCCAAGCTGCAAACGCATAAGCAACGACAGCACCAACGCCACCACACCCACAAAAATAGCCGTGCCGCCATACTGGATGGCAATCACCTTGTGGTCCTGGCTCCACACATACTTGGTAATCCAACTGTGGGGATGATGGAGTTCCATCTCCTTGTCTTGATCTGCTAAGGGTACATAAGCCATTGATAACCTCCTACTGCAAAGAATTTATATAAGCGGCCACATCCTCAATCTCTTGCTGGTCGGCCATGGCAGAGGCCATACCAACCATCTGCTCGCCATAGTCATCATCAGGATGTCTGCCGCGAATGCCATCGCTGAAACTGTTTATCTGGCTAACAAAATACCAGTCGCTCATGCCCCTCAGCCGGGGCGCGTCGGTGTACCAGGTGCCGGAAGCATCATCCAGATGACAGGCGGCGCAGTTGCGTTGATAAATTAATCGGCCATTGGCGATGTTGCCAGTTACGGTGGCCGGTGCCGGCGTATCCGGCAGGGTGGTGATGTAGGCCGCCACATCGCGGATGGCCTGATCATCGGCGAGGGTGGCAACCATGGAGGCCATCATCATGCCATTGGTATCACCTGCTTCACCGCCGCGCACGCGGTCTTTGAAATAACGCAACTGGCGCTCAATATACCAGGCCTGCTGGCCCGACAGTTTGGGCCCGTTCAGCGCCTGCATGCCCTCGCCCGCCGCGCCGTGGCAGGTGGCACACACCGCATAAAGCGCCTGCCCGGTGGTGATGCTGACGGGGTTCGGCGCCTGGGTTTCAGCAAAGGTGGGTTGTTGTGCCAGCCAGGTGTCGTAGTCGGCCTGGGTATCCACCACCACTTTGCCGCGCATGATGAAGTGGCCGATGCCGCACAGTTCCTCGCAAAGAATATCGTAGCTGCCAATCTTGGTGGGCTTGAACCAGAGATAGGACACCAGCCCCGGCACCAAATCCATCTTCACGCGGAACTGGGGAACAGTGTAGTTATGAAGCACATCGTGGGAGCGCAGCAGGGCTTTCACCGGCTTGTCCACCGGCAGGTGCATCTCCGGGTTATTCACCACCACATCGTCCTGGCCGTTGGGGTCTTCGGGGTTGATGCCAAACGGGTTGGTCTCGCTGACAAAGGCCACATCGGCAACCCCCATCACGCCATCATCACCGGGATAGCGGAATTGCCACTGCCACTGCTGCGCCAGCACCTCATATTCGGCGGCCTCTTCCGGCACATCAACAAACTGCGCCCAGACAATCAGCCCCGGCGCCAGCATCACCGCCACCCCAACCGCGGTAACAATAGTGAGCCACTTCTCAAGCTGCGTATTCTCCGGCTCATAAACCGCCTTGTGGCCGGGCTTATGGCGGAACCTGTACACGCAATAGGCCATAAACAGGTTCACCAGAATGAACACCGCGCCGGTTACCCAAAAGGTCACATTAATGGTGAGGTCAATCGTGCTCCAGTCCGTGGCGATATCGGGAAACCACAGCCCAAGCCCCGGACTGGCGAAATGAAAGACAATCGAACCGATTACCAGGAGAAAAATAACTACCGCTAACAACATAAGGCACTATCCCTTATCAAATTTAATCGTGGTGGCTACGCCGGAAACCCGCCGCAATTCGTGATGCAAAGGCCTCACGCAGTTCGCAATGGTATAAGAAGTTTTTGGGCATTGCAAGGGGGTATTGGCCGATATATTAGGCAGGTTCAGGCCGCCGGGGCACATTTTCAGCCTTGCCAGTTCAGGCCTTGGACCCCGATGATAAACTGTTGTAGTATTCAATTATGTTGACACAAGGCCCGGAAATCTATCAAGGCGATGCGCTGGAAGTGCTTTCCGGCACTGGCCCCAACACGATTGACCTGATAGTTACATCCCCACCTTATGCGGACCAACGCAAGTCAACCTACGGCGGCGTGTCGCCGGATAAGTATGTTGACTGGTTTCTTCCCTACACCGATGAGTTCCTGCGGGTCTTGAAGCCCACCGGCAGCTTTGTGCTTAACATCAAGGAAAGAGTTGTAGCAGGGGAGCGGCACACTTATGTGCTGGAACTTATTCTAGCCATGCGGGAACAAGGCTGGCATTGGACTGACGAGTATATCTGGCACAAACGAAACTGTTACCCGGGCAAATGGCCAAACCGCTTCCGTGACGCATGGGAAAGGCTGCTGCACTTCAGCAAAGACAAAAAATTCAAGATGAATCAGGAAGCAGTCATGGTGCCAACCGGCGATTGGGCCAAAGGTCGCCTGAAAAAATTAAGCGATACTGATAAGCAGCGTGATGAGTCAAAGGTAGGAAGCGGCTTCGGCAAAAACATCTCAAACTGGCTGGGAAGGGATATGGCCTACCCAACAAATGTCCTGCACCTCGCCACAGAATGCGCCAACCGCAACCACAGCGCCGCGTTTCCGCGCCAACTCCCCGAATGGTTCATCAAGCTGTTCACTGATGCGGGCGATGTGGTGATGGACCCTTTCATGGGGTCCGGCACCACCATATATGTCGCTGAGGAATTGGGGCGCCATGCCATCGGTATTGATACAGTTGGAGAGTATTGTGAAATGGTTCAAAGGGATTTTGAAGTGATGCAATGCCAGTTGCTTGAAAAGGGCGGTAGTTATAATGTCAACAATTAAACTGGCCGAAGCCTATGTCCATTCAAATATCAGCACATTTCACAAAAAACGGATTGAACGGTTAAAATCGCTCAAGCTGAACGCCATACTCAAAAGAAAAAATCCTTATCTATTCCGCGCAAAGAATATCTCAACAGCACAAGAACTGGTAGATAATTTTCTGGATGCGCATTTGTCTTCCCAGGAGGAAACGCTTTTTGGTAATTTTCTGGAAGGGCTGGCAATCCATCTGAACGGGGAGATTTACGGTGGCAAAAAGTCAACGGCGGAAGGCATAGACCTTGAGTTTGAAAAAGACTCAATACGCCATATCGTATCAATCAAATCCGGCCCGAACTGGGGCAACTCCAGCCAGATACAAAGGATGCGGGACAACTTTATTCGCGCAAGAAAAATAGTACAAACGAGCAATTCCGGCATTCACTTGCAAGCGGTAAACGGCTGTTGTTACGGCAAGGATGACAACCCGGACAAGGGCGACTACACCAAACTGTGCGGGCAGCGGTTCTGGGAGTTTATTACTGGTGATAAATCAATCTACAAAGATATTATTGAACCATTAGGCCACGAGGCCAAGGCGCGGAATGAGGAATTCAGTTCTCAGCGAGATAATATCCTGAATAAATTTACCGCCACGTTTATTGAACAATTCTGCCGTAACGACGGCAGCATCGACTGGCCACGCCTGATTGAGTTCAATTCTGCGGCGCGGGGTGAGTGATTCAGGTGCTTGCGGTGCCTGACGGCACATGTCTCAAATGCACTAATCCGCTACATTACATTGACTTGAAGGCCCCGGTGGCCTACTATTAGCAGCCCACACAGACACCCTAATGGTCATGAACAGAGCCAACCCATTCACCCCAGGCTATGGCCTAACGCCTCCGCACCTGGCTGGCCGGGGCGAGCAGCAGAACTTGCTTGCGCAGAGGGTTGACTCAATGAACAAGGGCAAGTCAGTCAACAGCGTGGTGATGTATGGACCGCGCGGCATGGGAAAGACTGTGTTGCTGGCATGGCTGGAAGACTACTGCCAAAAAGCAAAGGTTAAGTCGCTAACAACCACACCATCCATCGCATTGAAATCAACCGACGATCTGGCAAGGGTGCTGTTGCCACCAAGCTGGTTACCGGATGAGTTCCGTGTGGCTACGGGAGGCTGGTTGAAAATGGAAATGAGTTGGCTCAACCCTAAAACAAAAAAACAGGGAACGCTGGAAGACCATTTGGTAGCCGCCTGCAAAAATCAACCGCGAGCATTGCTGGTGGACGAAGCCCACGACCCGGTCAACCCGGAAAACTACAAGGAGTTTTTACAGATGGCTCAAACAGTTGCCCGAAAAGCTCCGTTCTTGCTGGTGCTGGCGGGAACCCCGGGGCTTGAGCAATTACTCAGAACGGTGGGAGCCACTTTCATTGAACGAGGCGAGCGAATCGGTATCGGGCTCCTTGATGAAGCCTCAGCCGCAGAAGCAATCCGCGTACCTTTGCAATCCCACGACATATCAATTCAGGATAAGGCATTGAGCCATGTGATACATCACGCGCAATGCTACCCGTTTTTCTTGCAGCAATGGGGAGAAGCGCTTTACGCCCAAACGGAAGCAAGCGGCACAAGGGAATTGACGCAGCAGGATGCAACCACTCTGGAAGCAGATGTTCAAACAAAGAGAGTAGGATTTTACGACTCGCGCTACGAAGCACTAGATGACAACCCCGAACTACTCAGCGCCGCCCATGCCATAGCCTGCGCCTTCAAAGACCAGCAAAGCCTTGACCGCCCAACACTCAGCCGCATCATTGAAGACAGTCTGAACAACAACCCACCAGACCCAACCAGCCGCACCGCCAAAGCACAGGAACTCACAAAAGAACTAAACCGAATTGACTTCGTATGGAAGCCACCCAACTCTTCCCGCATGGTGCCGGGGATTCCGTCATTCATGAACTATGTGCAAGACAACTATTCGGGGCATTCTTAACTAAACTAATAACTTCCTTTTCACTCCCGGCTATGGCGGGAAGCCGTCCTATATGGCTGGCAGGGAAACTGAGCAGTCAACATGCGCTTTGAAACTGTTGCCGGAACGGGTTTAGGGATGATTAGGTAGGCAGTTCCCTGTTGAATCCTTCATCTCGCAAACGCGTCAACACCTTCATAATTAGTTCTGCCTGTTTCTCGCTGGGTGGCTTGCCTTGCTTGCGTGTTGCTACTCTCAGTACACCAATTTCTTTCTCCGAGAGAAGGTCGCGACCCGCACCCCATTCCATAACCTCTTGCCAGTACTCGCTACCAGCATTCACAACCGCAGTCTGCGCCTCAATGCCATTTAAAATCTTCTGATCCTTTTTCCCTGCTTGTTTGAGATCTGCCTGTTCTTCTATAGATATCAAGCTATCAACAAACTTTTCAGGCCAGTTGACTTTTTTAGTTCTCACTCTTTCCCAACAGGGTTGCTTCTTGGCCCATTCAGTGACATTCCGCATATTGGATGGAGGGGCAACCAATACGTCATGCGCCGCTTTCGCAGCCTTGGCCAAAGCAAGCTGCATTTCCTCTGGAACGGATTGACGCTTCCATATCACACGGAAATCTACCGCTCGTTTTAACGCTTCCGCATCATGCGCCATTTTAGCTATGGCGTAGGCTACGATATTCGCCCGGTATCCTCCTTGGTACCACGGCTGCCCAGACACGATCTTCTCCGTACATTTGAACACGATAGCTTTGGCTACGACTTCTCTGAAAAACTCCTCATTGAAGCTGACATCGCTCTTATCCCATTCACTGCCTATGCGAGATGCGAAATCTGCGAAATTCTTCTGTGCCCCTAGGCTCACTAC
>JBPCXV010000040.1:0-52412 GCA_051008235.1 Pseudohongiellaceae bacterium
CCCCCCCCCCCCCCCCCCCCCCCCCCCCCCCCCCCCCCCCCCCCCCCCCCCCCCCCCCCCCCCCCCCCCCCCCCCCCCCCCCAGCCCTCATGCAAAATGGCTAGTCCTTCATATTTTTTAGCTGGCCAGATGCCGATAACAGCATGGATGCGGGGCTGTTATCAGTTGCTTGCCATGATGCTACTTTCCGTAACACAACCTGCTGTGAACATCTTGCGAGAATTGTAATGACCGGCGATATTGATAAGCTTCAGACGAGGATTGAATATCGGTTCCAGGAGCAGAGCTTGCTACAGCGGGCACTGACTCATCGTAGTGCACAGCAGCCCAACAACGAGCGGCTGGAGTTTTTGGGTGATGCCGTGCTGGGCATGGTTGTTGCTGATTATCTTATCGCCCGCTTTCCCGATGCATCGGAAGGGGAACTCAGCAAGATGCGCGCCATGATTGTGAATAACGAGGTGTTGGCACAAGCAGGCCGTGAACTGGATGTTGGTGCCTGCATCAAACTTGGTGCTGGTGAGCGCAAAAACAAAGGCAATGAACGGGATTCTATTCTGAGCGGTGCGGTTGAAGCACTCATTGCAGCACTTTATCTGGCTGGTGGCCTGGATGTCAGTCGCAAGTTTGTTGAACGGCATATCATTAAATATCTGGCTAAAGATTCTAGAGCGGGATCACAGAAACAGATAAAGGCGAAGCGCAAACTACCATCGCAGAGCAAGGGTTTAGGCAAAGATGCCAAAACCGAGTTACAGGAGTACATGCAAGCAAAGCACAAACCACTGCCGCGCTACAGAGTGGTTGAGGTTAAGGGCGCTCCCCATAAGCAGATGTTTCGTGCCACATGCAAGGTGGAGCCTCTGGCGAAACCGGTAGTCGGACAAGGCCTCAGCAAGCAGGCGGCGGAAAAGGACGCTGCACAGCAAGCTCTGACCCAAATACTTCAACAGAAGCAACCAAAAAAGCCACTATGACCGAAGCAACCAAAACAGCCGAAACATCGCCGCCCACAACCCACTGCGGGTTGGTGGCGATAGTTGGGCGGCCTAATGTGGGTAAATCTACCCTGCTGAACCATATTCTGCGGCAGAAGGTCAGTATTACCTCTCGCAAGCCGCAAACTACCCGTCATCGCATTTTAGGCATCAATACTCTGAATCATGTGCAAACCGTATTTGTGGACACGCCGGGGCTACACAGCCAAAAAAGCAAACCTCTTAACCAGCTGATGAATGACGCTGTGCGCGACACATTGCGGGATGTTGATGTGGTGCTGTTTGTTATTGAGCGGCTTGGCTGGAGCGAAGCCGATAAGCGTGTGCTGGAAGCCATAAGCAGCGTTCGCGTTCCTGTGCTGTTGCTTATTAACAAGGTGGATATGCTGGCGGATAAGAGCAAATTGCTTCCCCATATCAATATGCTCGCCGAACAGTTTCGCTTCACTGAAATTATTCCCATATCGGCGCTGGGCGGCCACAACCTGCCCGCGCTGGAACAGGCAATCACCGGGCTGCTGCCGGAAGGCCCGTTTCTGTTTCCCGCCGACCAGGTTACCGACCGCAGTTCCCGCTTCCTTGCCGCCGAACTGATTCGTGAAAAAGTAACCCGTCAACTTGGCGATGAATTGCCTTACGAGGCCACTGTGGAAATTGAAAAATTTGAGCAGGGTGCCGAATTACTTACCATTCATGGACTGGTATTGGTGGAAAAGTCGGGGCAGAAAAAAATTCTCATTGGCAAGGATGGTGAACGATTGAAACGCATCGGCAGCGCCGCACGGGAAGACATGGAGCGGTTGTTCGCCTGCAAGGTAATGTTGAACCTGTGGGTCAAGGTACGCAGCGGCTGGTCGGATGATATACAGACGCTACGCTCTCTGGGCTATGGTAGCTAACACGCACCGCACACTGCACACCACACAAAGCACACACCACGCCGCACGAACCACAAATATGCAAAATCGCGTCCAGTTACAGCCAGCCTATGTTCTGCATCGGCGTCCGTTTCAGAACACCAGCCTGATGGTGGATTTTCTGACTCTTGACCACGGACGGCTGCGGCTCATCGCCAAGGGAGCGCGGCGGGAAAAGTCTCGCCACCGTGCACTATTGCAACTGTTCCAGCCAGTGCTGATGTCTTATTCCGGCCGCGGCGAGGTTAAAACCCTGACCGGCATTGAATCCGGTGTGCAAGCGATACAGCTTGAAGGCAAACACCTCTACAGCGGGCTGTATGTCAACGAACTGCTGCTACGCCTGTTGCAAGACCATGCGGAACACCGGGCACTGTATCAAGCCTATCAGGATACGCTGCTGGCCTTGCAGGGCGGTGATAACATGGAGCCCGTGCTACGCAAGTTTGAACTCAGCCTGCTGGCGGAACTGGGCTACGGCATCAACCTTGAGATTGATTGTGTAAGCCGTATGCCCATTGAAGCATCTGCACTCTACCGCTTCACGCCCGACGTGGGATTTCAGCAACTCAACGCCGTCATGGAACCGGGCGAGGAAGAATACTTCCGCGGCGAACACCTGATGGCATTGCGTGAACTACAACTCAGTGAACCAAAGCCTGATGAGCCAAAACCTGATGAACTACAGCCCGGTGAACCACCATTAGAGCAAAAGGAATATGCCCGAGCCGCCAGACGGCTGTTACGCACCGCCCTCAGCGCCCACCTCGGTGGCCGCCCCCTGCACAGCCGCAAGCTGTTCGCCAGCTCAGCCTGATACGAATCAAACCGTGAAAAAAATCGCTTCTCCCATCACCCGTCACTTCCCGTGTAGAATCCATGGCAGTATTTGAGAGAGCCACTTGAAACCCACAACCCCCAAAACAACGCCCATAACCAGCGATGAATTCGCCCGCCTGCCAGCCGTGGAAAAACTCGTCCACATCATGCAGATGTTGCGCGACCCCACCCACGGCTGTCCGTGGGACCTCAAACAGTCAATCCAGTCTCTGGTGCCCTTTACCCTTGAAGAGGCTTATGAAGTAGCAGAAGCAGTGGAACAGAATGACCCGGTGGAACTGGAAGACGAACTGGGCGATTTGTTATTCCAAGTAATCTTCTATTCCCAGCTGATGTCTGAAGCGGGCAACTTCACTTTTGATGATGTGGCAAACGGCATCGTGGACAAACTCATCCGCCGCCACCCTCATGTGTTCCCTCAGGGCGATATAGAGCAGTACGGGCAAGCGCAGGCACAGGGGCAGGAGCAAGGACACGCACAAGAGCAAGTACGGGCACAGGGGCAGGGGCAAGAACAGACACAAGACCCCACACAGAAACTCACCCCGGAACAGGTAGTAGTTAACTGGGAAGCAATCAAACAACAGGAGCGGGAAGCCAAACAACGCAAACGTGCCGCCTCCGCCTCCCGCGCCACCGATGATGCCACTCACGGCACTCACACCAACCCCCCCAACACACCAGGCATACTAGATGATGTCCCCGCTGCCCTCCCAGCCCTGCAGCGGGCACTGAATCTGCAACAACGTGCCGCCGCAGTCGGCTTTGACTGGCCGAACGCAAACGGAGTGCAAGACAAACTCAGGGAAGAAGTGGCAGAATACGAACAAGCCGTCGCCGAAGCAGACAGCCGGCAGCAAAAAGCCGAACTGGGAGACCTGTTGTTCACCCTGGTAAATCTTTGCCGCCACAGCGGGTTTGAGCCCGAAGCCGTATTACGCGAAGCAAACAAACGTTTCCGCCACCGCTTCGCCGCAATGGAAAAACACCTGTCCGCATCAGGCAAAACACCGGCGGACACCACCCCCGACGAACTCAACCGTTTATGGGAACAAGCCAAACAGGAGTAAACCAATGCGCATAATTCTACTGGGCGCGCCCGGTGCCGGAAAAGGCACCCAGGCTCAATTCATCACAAAGCAATTCAAAATCCCGCAAATTTCCACCGGCGACATGTTGCGCACCGCCATAGCGAAAAAAACCGAACTGGGCAAAAAAGTTGAACAGGTGCTGGCATCCGGCAAACTGGTTCCCGATGACATCATCATCGCCCTGGTAAAAGAACGCATCACCCAGGCCGATTGCCAGGCCGGCTTCCTGTTTGATGGTTTCCCGCGCACCATCCCCCAGGCGCAAGCCATGCAAGACGCAAGCGTGGCCATTGATGTGGTGCTGGAAATTGACGTGGCCGATGAGGCCATCGTGCAGCGCCTCAGCGGCCGGCGAGTCCACCCGGCCTCAGGCCGCATCTACCATGTGGAGGCCAATCCACCCCAAGTGGCAGACAGGGATAATGAAACCGGCGAACCACTAATACAACGGGAAGACGACAAGGAAGAAACCATCCTCAAACGCTTGCAGGTTTATCACGAACAAACCAAACCACTAATAAAGTTCTACAATAACTTGCAAGCAAGCGGCAACCGAATACACATTGTCAAGGTCAACGGCCTCTCAACAGTGGATGATATAAAGGAGGAAATCCTCAAAAAGCTCAATTAAAAGATATTGCCACGCTTAAAGTTTTTATGTTATCAAGCGAAATATAGGTTCAGGTGCCTTGTAAATGTGGCATACTAGCCAGGTCAAAAAGTTGTTGACCGAAGCAAATTTGTGTTATGGTGCCGCCAAATTGTGATATGTTAGCCAGCGTGACGGGATTGGATAACAAATGGATAACAGTAGAAAAAACAATCCGGTGCTGGCAAGTGCAGAAGCAGTTGTGCAGGAACTGGAAAGCGATCTTGCCAAGGCGAAGGTTTTATTAACCGCCCTGTATGACGAGGTTGTAACAGCGAACGCACCGGCAATCGCAAGTACGAATGATGAAGGTCAGGGAAAAAAGAAATCCGGCGCAGGAAAGAAGTCTGTTGCCGGTAAAGGAAAGAAGAAACTCAGGGACGGATGGCTCAGCGAGGCGAGCAGAGATAGTAAGGGTAGCAAGGAAGGCAAGGATAGTAGTAGGGCTGGCAGAGAGGGCAGAGCGAGCGAAGGAGCGCCCACAGAGATGTGTACTGCGAGCCAGCTACAGGGCAGGGTAGCGGCCATTCAGGCACAGCTGAAGACCGCCAGGGCAAGGGCCAGAGCCGCGTCAGTAGCGACCAAGGCAAAGGCCAAAGCGGAGGCCAAAGCCGCAAGAGACAAGCAGGAACTACAGGAGGCCGTAACAGCCTTCGCCGTAAAGTGGAGAAAGAAGCGCACCAGGGCAGCCGCAGAAAAGTCCGACAAGGCCGCAAGGATGGCAGCCCGCAAAGCCCGCAAGGAAAGCGCAAAGATTTCAGGGCAGGAGATGTCAGCGTCTTCCTGCCCTTGATGCAGTAGCAATATGGGAATTGTAGTAACAGTAGTAGAAGTTGCAAGTATAGATGGTAAATGAAACCCACTGATCTTTCGCCACAGGAAAAGAGAGGATACCATGAAGAGAAAACCCGCAAAAAAGAAGGCTGCGAAGAAAAAGGCAGCTAAACGCACTGCAACAAAGCGCACGGCTACCAGAAAGGCAGCCAAGAGACGGGTAGCCAAGAAAGCTACCAGAAAGAAGGTAGTGAAGAGAAAGGCTACCAAAAAGAAAGCCGTCAAGCGTAAAGCCCGACGGAAAACCACCAAGCGCAAGGCGAAAAAGAAAGTAGCCAAGCGTAAGACGCGACGTAAGACCCGGCGCAAAGCCACCAAGCGTAAGGCGAAAAAGAAAGTAGCCAAGCGCAAGGTCAGGCGTAAGACTCGCCGCAAAGCCACCAAGCGCAAGGCCAAAAAGAAGGTAGCCAAGCGCAAGACTCGTCGCAAAGCCACCAAACGCAAGGCCAAAAAGAAGGTAGCCAAGCGCAAGACGCGGCGCAAGACTCGCCGCAAAGCCACCAAGCGCAAAGCGAAGAAGAAAGTAGCCAAGCGCAAGACTCGCCGTAAGGCCGCCAAGCGCAAGGCCAAGCGCAAGTCCCCCAAGCGCAGGGCGAAGAAGAAAACCGCCAAGCGCAAAGCCCCCAAACGTAAGGCCAAAAAGAAAGCAGCCAAGAAGAAGGCGAGGAAGAAGGTAAGAAGGAAGAGAAGGAAATCCAAAGTAAGAGCCGCCGCGAAGCGTTCTGCCAAGCGTAAGGTTGCCAAGCGCAAGGCCAAGCGCAAAGCCCCCAAGCGTAAGGCGAAGAAGAAAGCCGCCAAGCGCAAGGCCAAGCGGAAATCTCCCAAGCGTAAGGCTAAAAAGAAAGTAGCCAAGCGCAAGGCCAAGCGGAAGTCTCCCAAGCGTAAAGCGAAAAAGAAAGTAGCCAAGCGCAAGGCCAAGCGGAAATCTCCCAAGCGCAAAGCCAAGCGTAAAACCCGGCGCAAAGCCCCCAGACGCAAGGCCAAGCGAAAAGCCGCCAAGCGTAAGGCCAAACGCAAAGCCCCCAAACGTAAAGCCAAGCGAAAGGCACCCCGGCGCAAGGCGAAAAGGAAAGCGCCGCGGCGCAAGGCCAAGCGTAAAGCCCCCAAACGCAAGGCGAAGCGGAAGGCTCCCAAGCGCAAGGCCAAAAAGAAGGCCGTGAAGCGCAAGGCGAAGCGCAAAGCCCCCAGGCGCAAGGCCAGAAAGAAGGCGGCCAAGTCCAGAAAGTCGCGCCACCGGGAACCCTCCGGCCAGACAGGTGCCATGTTGTTTGCACGATCAATAGTAAAAGCAAACAGGATGGGCCGCTAGCGCTGCCAAAAAGCCGGATTGATTTCGCACCGCCACGGATGGCAGTTGCCAATCGTCATCAATCCATGTTCGTTGAAATCCCCCGCAGGCAGTTGCGGGGGATTTTGCTTTTCAGGCCCCGGGAAATCCGCCCATTATGCTCACACTGCTCAACATTGACACCGCATCCGCCATCACTGCGGTAAGCCTTGAACTGAAAGGAGCCCTGCTCACCAAAGAGGCGGCGGAAGGCCGCTATGCAGCCCAACAAATACTCCCCCTGATTAACGAAGTGCTGGCAGAGTCAGCAACAAGCCTTGCGACACTGGATGGCATCGGCATAGCAACAGGCCCCGGTTCATTCACCGGCATCCGCATCGGCCTCGGCATCGCACAAGGCCTCGCCTATCCTCATAACCTGCCGCTAATACCGGTGTCATCGCTGGCAGTTCAGGCCGCCTGTGCCTGCACCCAAACAAACTCGGCACGCCGGGTGCTGGTGTGCCAGGCAGCGCGGGAAAGGGAGATGTATGCCGCCGTTTATAACAGAGATGAGCAAAGCGCAACGGCATTCGCAGCCGTCACGCTCGCAGGCAGGGAACAGGTGTGCGAACCAGCCGATTTTGAAAGCGAGGCGCTGAAAGAATTGCCACAAGATGCCCTCGCAGTTTGCAGCGACTGCCCTGAACTGGCGACAGAAATCTGCACCCGCTTCGGCCTGCAAGTGCCAACGTTACTTCCCCTCAGCCCGCGCCCCATCAAACATCTGGCCGCTTTAGCGCGCCTGGGTCTGGAACAGGGCAGGGTATGCCAGGCCGATGAGTTACGCCCCAACTATGTCAGGGAGTATATGGACTATGCCGTCTGATTTTTACTCCCCCTCTCACGCCCACCTTCCCTGTCATCTTCATCCCTGCGCCACAGGAGCAAAGTATGCCAGTTGATTTTTTCCAGGCAGCGGTACTCGCCTTCATTCAGGGCTTCACCGAATTTCTTCCCATATCCTCATCAGGGCATCTGCTGCTGCCCACATTGCTGCTGGGCTGGCCGGATCAGGGTCTGGCATTTGATGTGGCCGTTCACCTCGGTTCACTGGTCGCCGTCATCACCTATTTCCGCCACGACCTGTGGCGTTTATGCTGCGCATGGCTGGCCAATCCGGGCGTTATTATGAACCTGAACCGCGAATCCGGCGAGCAGGGCGAGCAAGAGGACGCACGACTGGCTTGGTATTTGATTCTGGCCACCTTACCCGCAGCAGCGGCCGGTTTGCTCGTCAACGATTTGATAAGCGGCATGGCCCGCTCACTGTGGGTGGTGGGAACCACTTCCATCGTGTTCGGCGGCCTGCTGTATTACGCCGAATGGCGCGGCACTGACCAGCGCTCACTAACAGAGACAAATCTCAAGGCGGCATTGTGGATTGGACTTGCCCAGATGCTGGCATTGATTCCCGGCACCTCCCGCGCAGGCATAACGATGACCGCCGCCCTGCTGTGCAATTTCTCAAAACAGGCCGCCGCCCGTTTTTCCTTCCTGCTGGCGATACCCATCATAGCTGCCAGCGGCCTGTTCACCACGCTGGACCTGCTCAGTGAAGCAAGTCAGATAGTGAACTGGTGGCTATTGCTTTATGCTGCGCTTCTGTCCGGTCTGGTGGCATTCGCCTGTATTCATTTTTTTCTCACACTCATTAGCCGAGTGGGCTTCCTGCCATTCGTCATCTACCGCCTGATTTTGGGCGGCTGTCTTTTATTGTTAGGCTTTAATAATGCCAACTAAAAAATCAGGCTGGCCGCATTGATGTATATCGCATCGCTCGCCGAGCTAGCACGGGCATCAGCTCTGCTTAAGCCCGCATCGGCGCAAACTCGGCCAGCGGTTCCTCGTCGGGGCGCATGGTCAACACCTCAACACCGCTGTCAGTAACCGCCAGAGTATGTTCCCACTGAGCCGACAATCGGCGGTCTTTAGTGGTAACAGTCCAACCATCCCTCCGCGACAATTTGGTCAGCGCAGAACCCGCATTCAACATAGGCTCAATGGTAAAAGTCATGCCCCTGGCCAGCGTCGTGCCCTCATCAGGCTTACCATAATGCAACACCTGCGGCTCTTCATGAAACCTTCGCCCAATACCATGCCCGCAATATTCACGCACAATGGCATAGTTATGCGCCTCACCATGCCGCTGAATCACATGGCCGATATCGCCAAGCGTGGCACCGGGCTTAACCACCGCAATCGCCTTGTACAAACACTCCTGCGTAATCCGAATCAACCGTCTGGCATGACCCGGCACCTCACCCACACAAAACATCTTGCTGGTATCCCCATGCCAGCCATCCTTGATAACCGTAATATCAATATTCAAAATATCCCCTGACTTCAAAACCTTCCCATCACTGGGAATACCATGACACACCACATGATTCAACGAAGTACAAATTGACTTGGGAAACCCCTTATAATTCAACGGCGCCGGAATAGCCCGCTGCTCACCCACAATATATTCATGACATATCCGGTCCAACTCACCCGTACTGACACCAGGCCGCACATGCGCCCCAATCATTTCCAGCACCTCAGCAGCCAGCCGCCCGGCCACACGCATGCCAGCCAGCTCCTTGTCCGATTTCAAATGAATAGTCACAAGAGGCAAATTGTATCACAAGCACAATTCCCTTTATCCCGCCCCGAATTTATGGTATAAAGCCGCCCACCCGAATGGGCAGGTCGGCTGATTGATGCCGGTTTGCCGCATTTCAGGGCAAAACTTTAATGTCACACATACGCCGTCACATGGCTCTGGGTGCCCCGCACCCCGGTAGTCTGGCAGTTTTGGTCATAACCGGCCAACGCTGACAGAACACCGAATGTCGGGGTTGAGTTATGGGGCGTATGGAGGCTCAACCCAAGATAGCCGAACAACCGAAGACCCGGCCAAACAGATAGCCGGGCGGACGGCTGGTCGGCTACAAACAGAAAGGCAAGGTAAGACCATGACCGTAAACATGAAAGAGATGCTCCGTGCAGGAGTGCATTTCGGCCACCAGTGTCGCCACTGGAACCCCAAAATGGAGCCGTATATTTTCGGCGCTCGCAACAAGATTCACATCATCAACCTGGAACAAACCGTGCCCGCGCTGAATGAGGCGGCGGCGGCAGTGGCCGAACTTGCCAGCAAGCGGAAGAAAATTCTTTTTGTGGGCACCAAGCGCGCCGCCGGCAAAATTATCCGCGAGCAGGCCGTGCGTGCCGGCATGCCCTATGTGGACCATCGCTGGCTGGGCGGCATGCTCACCAACTACAAAACCATTCGCGGCTCTATCAAGCGCCTGAAAGAACTTGAAACCCAGGAGCAGGATGGCACCTTTGACTTGCTCACCAAAAAAGAAGCACTGATGGTAACCCGCGCCAGAAAAAAACTGGAACGCAGCATCGGTGGCATAAAGGAAATGGGCGGCCTGCCCGATGCCCTGTTCGTGATTGATGTGGAACACGAACGCATCGCAGTAACCGAGGCCAACAATCTGCAAATTCCGGTTTTCGGTGTGGTGGATACCAACAGCGACCCTTCCGGCGTGCAACATGTAATTCCCGGCAACGACGATGCCATTCGCGCCATTGAATTGTTCGTCAAAGCCATGGCGGATGCCTGCATTGACGGCAGCAGCCGCATTGACCCTAATGCAGTAGAAAGCGAATTCATTGAGGTTGATGAAGAAGAACAGGACGACACAGACCCGAAGATAGCCGTCAAGCCAAGCACGAAAGCCCGGCAGGAGAAAGCCATGGCCGCCGCCGAGGCCGAGGCCGAAGATGCGCCTGCCAAAAAAGCAGCACCCGGAAAGAAAAAAGCCTCCGCCGCGAAGAAAGCAACATCCGAAGCACCCGAAGCAGCACAGGCCGAGCAAGCCGAAGATACACCTGCCAAAAAAGCAGCGCCTAAAAAGAAAGCCCCGGCCAAGAAAAAGACTACCGCCAAAAAGACTCCAGTGAAGAAGAAAACCCCGGCAAAGAAAACCACCGCAAAGAAGAAAACTCCGGCAAAGAAAAAAGCACCTGCGAAAAAGGCCGCGGCAAAAAAGAAAGCCCCGGCCAAGTGACTCTCGTCAAACCACGCTAAATCACACCAAACGGAAAAAGACATGGCAAACATAACTGCAAACATGGTTAAGGAACTACGCGAGCGCACCGGCCTGGGCATGATGGACTGCAAGAAAGCCCTGACCGAAACCGATGGCGACATGGAAAAAGCCATTGACGACCTGCGCAAAGCCAGCGGCCTGAAAGCCGCAAAGAAAGCCGGTCGGGTGGCCGCCGAAGGTGTCGTGCTAACCAAACTGGCACAGGACGGCAACTACGGCGTCGTAGTTGAAGTAAACAGCGAAACCGATTTCGTAGCCCGCGATGAAAACTTCCAGGAATTCGCACAACAGGCACTGGAACTGGCTTTCGCCAACAAGGAAGCCGATGTGGCCGCTCTGCTGGACACCGGACTGGAAGATGCGCGGCAAAGCCTGGTGCAGAAAATCGGCGAGAACATCAATTTACGCCGCACAGCCCGTCTGCTGGTGGAAGACGCCAATGACGGCATCGTGGAAAGCTATGTTCACGGCAGCCGAATCGCAGTGCTCATCGCGCTGAAAGGCGGCGATGAAGCCCTGGCCCGGGATATCGCCATGCACATTGCAGCAATGAACCCCATGGTCGTCCGCGCCGAGGATGTGCCGGACGATGTGCTCGCCCGGGAAACCGAAATATATTCAGCCCAGGCCCGGGAGAGCGGCAAACCGGAAGACATCATCGCCAAAATGATTCAGGGCAGGCTGGAAAAATTCGTCGCCGAAGCAAGCCTGCTGGAACAACCCTTCGTCAAAGACCCCGACATCAAGATAGCCGACCTGATACAACAGGGCGGCGCCGACATCATCAGCTTCATACGTTACGAAGTAGGCGAGGGCATTGAGAAAGAAACAATGGATTTCGCCGATGAAGTCGCAGCCCAGGCCAAAAATACATGAGATACAACCGTATCCTCCTCAAACTAAGCGGCGAAGCACTCACCGGCAAGGCCGACTACGGCATTGACCCAAAAGTGCTGGACCGCATAGCCGTGGAAGTAGGCCAACTGGTCGGCCTCGGTGTTGAGGTGGGCATGGTCATCGGCGGCGGCAATCTGTTTCGCGGCGCCGCCCTGCAGGAAGCAGGCATGGAACGGGTAACCGGCGACCAAATGGGCATGCTGGCCACGGTAATGAACGCACTCGCCATGCGCGACGCACTGGAGCGCGCCAACATCCCCACCCGCGTGATGTCGGCAATCCAGATGAGCGGCGTGGTTGAACACTACGACCGCCGCGCCGCAATCCGCCACCTGCAATCAGGCGATGTGCTGATTTTTTCAGCCGGCACCGGCAACCCGTTCTTCACCACCGATTCAGCCGCCTGCCTGCGCGGCATTGAGATAGACGCCGATGTAATTCTCAAGGCAACCAAGGTAGATGGCGTATATTCCGCAGACCCGAAGCACGATTCCAATGCTGTGAAGTACGACAAATTAAGTTATGATGAGGTGCTGGAAAAGAAGCTGGGCGTGATGGATCTTACCGCTATATGCCTGGTACGAGACCATCAGGTGCCGGTGAAAGTATTCAATATGAACCGCTCCGGCGCCCTGCTTGACAATGTGCTGGGCAAACCCGATGGCACGCTTATTGAATAACCAACATTGAGGGAACTACCATGATTGAAGACATAATTTCGGATGCAGAAAGCAGGATGAAAAAGAGTGTGCATACACTGGAAGAGGCACTGAAAAAAATCAGAACAGGCCGTGCCCACCCCGGCATCCTTGACAGCGTGCTGGTTTCCTACTACGGCACCGACACACCACTCAACCAACTGGCAAATGTCACGGTGGAAGAGGGGCGTTCACTGCTGGTGTCCCCCTGGGAAAAACCAATGATTGGCGAAATTGAAAAAGCCATTCTCAAATCCGACCTGGGCCTGAACCCCTCAAACAACGGCACCACCATCCGCGTCCCCATGCCACCCCTAACCGAAGAAACACGCAAGGAGTTCACCAAACAAGCCAAACACGAAGCCGAGAATGCCCGGGTGGCGGTGCGTAATGTGCGCCGCGACGCCAACGCCCACTTCAAGGAACTGGCAAAAGAAAAAGAAGCCAGCGAAGACGAACAGCGGCGAGCAGAAGACAGAGTGCAAAAGCTCACCGACCAACACATCGCCGCCATTGAATCAACTTATCAGGCGAAAGAAGCAGATCTGCTGTCCATTGAATAAAGAATCTTGAATGATGTCTGGCGCCAAGGGCACGCTTCCCCAACATATAGCCATCGTCATGGATGGCAACAACCGCTGGGCCAAATCACACAAGCTGCCCTCCAGAGCCGGCCATCGACACGGCGCCGAAACCGCCCGCGAAGTCGTCAACGCCTGCATACGGCGCGGCATTCCCTATCTCACCCTGTTCGCATTCAGCAGCGAAAACTGGATGCGCTCCCGCAAGGAAGTGCGCGGCCTGATGGCGCTGTTCATGACCGTACTAAAACGCAAGGAGATAGAACAGTTCCACCGCCGCAATGTACGCATCCGATTCGTTGGCAACCGTTCAGATTTCAGCCAAAAACTGCGCGATGCCATGGACAAGGTGGAAACACTTACCCGCAACAACACCGGCACCACCGTCATAGTAGCCGCTGATTACGGCGGCCGCTGGGACATCACCCAGGCCTGCCGCCGACTGGCGGAAAAAGTGCAAGCAGGCGAGCTGGAGCCGAAACAAATTAACATGGAGTTGCTACACCAACACACCGCACTCGCCGAGTTCCCCGACCCCGACCTGTGCATTCGCAGCGGCGGCGAACACCGCATCAGTAATTTCCTGCTATGGCAGTTCGCCTACACGGAACTGTATTTCACCGATTGCCACTGGCCCGATTTTGATGAGCAACAACTGCAACTGGCACTGGATGATTTCGCCAGCCGCCAACGCCGCTTCGGTGGCCATAACGACCCCGAGCAGCGTGCAACTGAAAACAAACAAGCGGCTGCACATAGCAAAGCACGAGACAAAGCAAGAGACAAAGCACCAGATAAAGCATCAGATAAAGCGCAAGAGGCGACACAGGGCAAAGAAAATGCTTAAGCAAAGAGTCATCACTGCCGTATTCATGCTGCTGTTGTTTACGGCGGGAGCCACGCTACTCACGCCATTTTATTTCGGCCTGTGTATTACGCTTGTCATCCTGCTTGCCGCCTGGGAATGGAGCCGGTTTCTTGAGACGACAAGCTATAAAGCACGGAGTAGCTTCACCATTGCAGTGGCTGCTGCCTGTGCTGGTATATTTATTCTGTTCGGATTGACTCCAGGCAAAGCCGACATGGACAACACTGGCACATTATTGATACTCATACTCGGCTGCCTGTTCTGGCTATTTTCCTTGTACTTTCTCACACATTTTAAACAACCGGCGCAACCCGCAGAACTCACAGAATCCATACAGCCCGCACAAGCAGCACAACCCACACACACCTCAGCCAGCAAGCAGATTTGGAACAGGCCATCAGGAATTATTGCTCTGGGTTTGTTCGCGTTGTTGCCCACACTGGCCGGTTTGCTTCAACTCAAGTTTCTGATGTCCGGCGGCTGGTTGGTTATCGGTTTGATTGTTCAGGTTGCCGCCGTTGATGTCGGCGCTTATTTTGTTGGCAACAGGTTCGGTCGGCGCAAGCTGGCACCGCAGTTGAGCCCCAACAAATCATGGGAAGGCGTGTGGGGCGGGTTTGCACTGTGTATGTTGATAACCGGGCTGGCCGTTGCCGTCCTGCTCCTGCGCGGACAGATACTGCAACCGGTAACCATCGTTTTACTGCTGGCCTCCGCACCGCTAGTAAGTTGCTTCAGTGTAATCGGCGACCTGCTGGAAAGTATGCTCAAGCGCAATGCCCAACTAAAAGACAGCGGCACCCTGCTACCCGGCCACGGCGGATTACTGGACCGGGTTGACGGACTACTGGCCGCCACCCCACCCGCCACGCTATTGTTGATGTTCACGCTGGAAAGCGGGGGCATACAATGAAACAACTAACCATCCTCGGCGCAACTGGTAGCATCGGGCAGAATACGCTGGCAGTGCTGGAACGAAATCCCGGCTGGGAACTTCACGCACTCACCGCCCATACCCAAATTGATAAACTGGCGCAACAGTGCCTGCATCACGCGCCGCGCTATGCAGTGGTGGCGGACCAGCAGCAGGCTGCCAAACTCAGCGAACAGCTGGCGAGCGGCGGCTGCCGCACGGAAGTAAAGTCAGGCGAGGAAGCGCTGGACGAGGTAGCCGCCGACCCGGCGGTGGACACGGTGATGGCAGCCATCGTCGGCGCCGCCGGTTTAATGCCCACACTGGCTGCGGTGAAAGCGGGCAAGCGCGTGCTACTTGCCAACAAGGAAGCACTGGTCATGGCCGGACAACTTTTTATGCAAGCGGCGGCGGAATCCGGCAGCACCGTGTTGCCGGTTGACAGCGAACACAACGCCATCCTGCAATGCCTGCCCATTGATTTTAGCAACCCAACACAAATCAGCAAGGTAATACTAACCGCCTCCGGCGGTCCATTCCTGCATTTCAGCCACGAACAATTACGCACAGTGAGCCCCGCCCAGGCCTGCGCCCATCCAAACTGGGATATGGGGCAAAAAATTTCAGTAGATTCCGCCACCATGATGAACAAGGGGCTGGAGTTAATAGAAGCCTGCTACCTGTTCGGCTTGCAAGCAACACAAGTAGAAGTGCTGATTCATCCGCAAAGCATCGTCCATTCTCTGGTTTATTACCGCGACGGGTCAGCACTGGCGCAAATGGCAAACCCGGATATGCGCGTGCCCATCGCCGCCGCCCTGAACTGGCCCGAACGACTTGATTCCGGCGCCGAAACCCTTGATCTCGCCGCCTGCGGCGAACTAAGCTTCCAGCCCCCGGATTTGGAGCGCTTCCCCTGTCTGGCATTGGGTCGGCAGGCCGCCGAACAGGGCGGCACCATGCCCGCTGTGGTCAATGCGGCCAACGAGGTTGCCGTGCAGGCCTTCCTCGCCGGAAAGCTACCATTCACGCAGATTTCAGCCGTCATCGCCGAGGTTATGGGTATAATGCCTTGTGAAATGGCCTCAAGTCTGGCTATTATTCAACACACAGACACCCGCGCCAGAGCATTGGCCGACAACTTAATATAAAAGGAAACAGCAAAGGCTCCCAATCATGCTACTGGATATCATCTTTGACATTCTGGCACTAATCGTCACCCTCGGCATTCTGGTCACATTCCATGAATACGGCCACTTCTGGGTTGCACGACGTTGTGGCGTGAAAGTGCTGCGCTTCTCCGTCGGTTTCGGCAAACCACTCAAGTCCTGGTATGGCAAAGACGGCGTTGAATATGTCATCGCCCCCATCCCGCTGGGCGGTTATGTGCAAATGCTGGGGCAGGAAGACACTTCCCTTGTTGATCCCTCCCAAGTCCCCGCCGAAGAAAGAAACTATTCATTCGCCTGCAAACCATTATGGCAACGTTCAGCCATCGTCGCCGCCGGTCCACTCGCCAACTTTCTGCTCGCCTTTCTGGTCTACTGGATTATCAACATCGGCTACGGCATAAACGGCGTTGCCCCGGTTATCAGCGGCGTAATTGAAGATTCACCCGCCGCCCGCGCTGGCCTGCAAACCGGCGATGAAATACTCGCCGTTGATGGCGAAGCAACTATCACCTGGCAACAAGTGGGAATGCGCATGCTGAAGCGCATGGGCGAAACCGGCCTGCTGGAAGTTGCAGTGGACCCGATTGATTCCAGCAGCCAACGCACAGTGAACATTCCGCTAACCGCCTGGATGGCCAACACCATGGAGCCCAACCCGCTGGCCGAACTGGGCATCATCCGCCTGCAAGCCCCGGCTCGCATTGCCGAACTGGTGCCGGGCGGGCGCGCAGAGCAGGGCGGCATGCTACCCGGCGATGAAGTCATAGCGGTGAACGAAAATGCCATTCACGGCTGGAGCCAGTGGGTAACCGTGGTCCGCTCAAGCCCGGAACTCATGCTGGATGTGGTGGTCAAACGGAATGGCTTGGATACGCCGCTGCGCTTGCAACCGGAACGCACGGTGCTGGACGATGGTTCGGTCATAGGCACCATCGGTGCCGCCGCACAGCAGGTGAGTTACGCAGAACTGGTGCCGCCGGAGTTACGCCGCGAGATTAACTACGGACCGTTCTCGGCACTCATCCCCGCGCTGGGGCAGACCTGGGATAACACACTGTTCATCATGGCGGCCATCAAGAAACTGGTGATTGGCCTGATTTCCGTAAAGAACATCAACGGCCCGATAACCATAGCCCAGGTTGCCGGCGACACCGCCAGTTACGGGCTGGAAGTGTACCTGGGCTTCCTGGCACTGTTGAGCATCTCCCTCGGAGTCTTCAACCTGCTGCCGGTTCCCATTCTTGATGGCGGACACCTGTTGTACTTCCTCATTGAAGGAATCACCCGCCGCCCGGTTCCCCAGCGTTTGCAAAACTGGGGCTTGCAACTGGGTTTGCTATTAATTGTCGGGATTATGACGCTGGCGTTTTACAACGACATCACCCGTTTACTTTAACGAGTAACACACGCATGAAGAAATTATTTTTCTGTCTGCTGGTAACAGCCGGTTTCTGTCACACCGGCCACGCCCAGAATTTCACCATAGCCGACATCATCGTTGACGGCTACCAGCGCGTCCAGCCCGGCATCATCTACGACCTGCTGCCAGTGGGCATTGGCGACGAAATCAACGCCGCCACCTCCGCCCAGGTAATCCGCTCCCTGGCCGCCTCGGAATATTTTGATGAAATAGAAGTCTATCGCGAAGGCAACGTCCTCGTTATCACCGTGCTTGAGCGGCCATCAGTGGCGGAGATTGTCATTGAAGGCAACAGCGTGCTTGAAACCGAAGACATCATTGAAAACATGGCCACCGCCGACATCGCCGAAGGTCAGATATTCACCCGCGCCGCACTGGAACTTATCCGCCAGGGCATTCAGGATGTTTACTCCTCTCGCGGCCGCTACGGCGCCGCCGTGGATATTGAAGTGGAAGAACTCCCCCGCAACCGGGTCGCCATAACACTGGACATTAACGAAGGCGAAGAATCCCGCATTCGCCACATCAACATAGTCGGCAACGAAGACTTTGAGGAAGAAGACCTGCTGGAAATGTTTGAACTGGGCTCCAAACCCTGGTGGATGTTCATGTCCCGCCGCGACCGCTACTCCCGCGAACAGTTCACCGGCGACCTTGAACGGCTGGAATCATTCTATCTGGACAACGGCTATGTGGCATTCAACATAGACTCCACCCCCATCGCCATCACCCCCGACCGGGAAGAGGTGTACATCACCATCAACATCACCGAAGGCGGCCGCTTCACCGTCAACGAGGTTGACCTGGCCGGCGACCTGGTAGATGCCGAAGCCAACCTGCGCGCCCGCACCCTGGTCTTCCCCGGCCAAACCTACTCCCAAGCCCTGATAACCGCATCCGAAGAGTTCATGGTGCAATTCCTCGGCAATCTGGGCTACGCCTTCGCCGAAGTCAGCGGCGTGCCCGATGTGGATGAAGACAACCAGATTGTCTCCATCACCTTCTTCGTTGAACCCGGCAAGCGCACTTATGTAAACCGCATCAGCTTCAGCGGCAATGTAACCACAGCGGACGAAGTATTGCGCCGGGAAATGCGTCAACTTGAAAGCGCCCCCGCCTCAAGCCTGCAAATTGAACAATCCAAGGTACGGCTTGAACGGCTCGGTTATTTTGAAAGCGTGGAAGTGGAAACCGAAGAAGTCCCCGGCACCGAAGACCAGATTGATGTGCACTTCTCAGTGGTGGAGCAAAGCTTCGGTGCAATCAGCTTTCAGGTCGGCACCGGCGGCGGCGGCGATTTTTTCATCAGCGCCAGCCTGCAGGCACAAAACTTTCTCGGCACCGGACGCACAGTCGCAGTAGGCCTTAACCGCAGCCGCTTCCAGAAAGGAGTAAGCTTCCAATACCTGGACCCTTACTACACCCCCGACGGCGTAAGCCGCGGCTTCAGCGTGTTCTTCAGAGAGATTGATTCCCCGTTCAATGTATCCGACTTTAACACCACAACCTACGGCGGCTCACTCAGTTTCAGTTACCCAATCAGCGAAGTTTCGGGAATCGGCTTTGACATCGGCTTCACCCATACCGAACTCAGCGCCGGCCTGGGCTCGGTGCAGGAAATTGTTGCCAGCCCCGCATTTTACGACGGCATTGACCACTATTTTATTTCGGCGGGCAACACCGACATCACCGCGGGCGTTTTATCAGATGCCGTGCTGGGCGAAGTCGCCGACCTGCGACCGGAACAGTTGCTGATGAACCCCGACCTGGGCTTCGTTGATAAATACGGCACCGAGTTTGATAATTTCACTGTAACCAGCAACTGGTATCGCAGCACCCTGAACCGCGGCCAACTTCCCACCGCCGGCAGCCTGCACAATCTGGGTATGGAAATCACCCTGCCCGGCAGCGATTTGGAATACGCCCGTTTCAGTTACACCGGCCAGTTTTACTGGCCACTCTCCCGCAGCCAGCAATGGGTGGTGGCACTACGCACCAACCTCGGCTACGGCATAGGCTACGGCGACACCGAGGAACTGCCTTTCTTCAACAACTACTTCGCCGGTGGCCTGAGCGCAGCGGGTGTGGTGCGCGGTTTTGAAGAAAACAGCCTGGGCCCGCAAAGCTCGGCTGGCGCCCGCTATCTGACCCAGAGCGGCGTGCGGCTGTTGCGAGACGAGGATGGCATGATTCGCACCACGGATGACGGCTCAGCCGTAGGCTTCGACCCCGCCTCCTTCGCCTACCGCACTATTCCCCTTGTGGACGCAGACGGCGACCCGGTGCTGGATGCCAATGGCGACCCTGAGATACAGCTTGCCATAGAAAATTTTGTTTTGAATGAGGATTTTGACAGTTTTGGTGGTAATATACTCACCACAGCAACACTGGAACTGCTATTTCCGATACCCTTTATTGAAGACAGAAGCCGGGTACGGTCGGCCTTTTTTATAGATGCCGGAAATGTATTTTCCTCCGATTGCACCACGCTTCAAACCATGCGAGGCACTTGCACTAATTTTGACACAGGTGAAATCCGTTATTCGGCCGGGATAAGTGTTACTTACCTATCACCGTTCGGACCGTTAACATTCTATCTCGCCAAACCCTTTGGCAATGAAGGAGACGACACCAAGACGTTTGATTTCACCATCGGCACGGGCTTTTAACCAAAACTGAAACTTAAAACTGGAGAGAGAAAAGTGAGAACATGTTATAGAGTCATACTATGTATAAGCCTGTTGGCAACAGCCCAGGCAACTATTGCACAAGACACCAAAATCGGCGTGCTAAACCCGCTGGCGGCATTGTTCAATTCCGATGCGGCCGAAGTTGTGCAACAAGAACTGGAACAACAGTTTGAACCGGACACGCAACGGGCGGAAGCACTACAAGAACAACTTGTCACCTTGCAGGAAGAGTTTGAACAGAATGAAGCGGTGATGACCGAAGAGGAAATCCGCCGCATGAACTCCGACGCGCAAGACCTGCAAGTGCAGTTGCAACTGATTGCCGAACGCATTCAACAGGCCGTGGAGACGCGCAACCAGCAATTCGTGCAGGATATGCGGGAAGAACTCGCCGCGGCGATTTCCGATGTTGTTGCCGAAGGTGGCTTCGACCTCATCATCAATGCTGAATCAACACCTTATTATGACCAGGTGCTTGATGTCACGGCCAGAGTAACCGCCAAACTCAATGAAAGCACACAAAACTGAACAGGGGACATACACACTCGGGGAGATTGCAAAACGCATCAATGCCAAACCGGATGGTGACCCGGAGTGCAAATTGTCGGGGCTGGCCACGCTGGCCGGTGCCGGCCCCGGAGATGTCAGTTTCTACGCCAACCCCGCCTATCGCAAACAACTTGAATCGTGCCGGGCTTCGGCAATTATCCTCACCGAGGAACACGCCGCCCTGACCTCCTCAAACAAACTGATTGTGGCTGACCCTTATGTCAGCTTCGCCCTGGCCACCCAACTGTTTGCACCGGCCGCGGTAGCGCCATCAGAATCGCTACATCCCTCGGCGGTAATAGCCGACACCGCCACACTTGGAAAAGATGTAATAGTGAGCCCCCACGTGGTGATTGAGGCCGGAGCACAGATAGGCGAACGAGTACAACTGGGCGCAGGCAGCTACGTGGGAGCCGGTTCCACACTCGGTGCCGATTCGTTTCTCTACAACGGCGTAACCCTGTATCATGACGTGCATATTGGACAACGGGCAATCATTCACAGCGGCGCAGTCATCGGCGCTGACGGTTTCGGTTTCGCCTTTGATGGCAAAAAGTCAGTAAAGATTCACCAGCTTGGCGGCGTGCGAATTGGTGATGATGTGGAAATAGGCGCCTGCACCAGCATTGACCGGGGCACCATTGAGGACACGCTCATCGGCGACGATGTGAAAATTGACAACCAGGTGCAAATTGGTCATAACTGCCGCATCGGCGCCCATTCCATTATCTGTGGTTGCGCCGGCCTGTCCGGCAGTGTCACCCTCGGCGAATATTGCATCATGGGTGGTGCCTCAGGCGCCGTCGGCCATATCAGCCTCGCCGACAAGGTTCAGATTGGCGCCATGGCACTGGTCAGACATTCCATCACCGAACCGGGCAAATACACATCCGGTACCGGGCATATGAAGATGGTTGAATGGAAACGTAGCGCCATACGCTTTCAGCAGCTGGACAGCATCACCAGACGGTTGCGGAAAGTAGAAAAAGAAATTATCAAAGCAACCGATAAAGAATGAGTAAATCGCAAAACTGCAAGAACGCAAAGCCGCAAGGCAACGCAAGATAAAACGGAGTAGCCGGAATGAAAGCACTGCTGGATATAGAAGAAATTAAAGAATATCTCCCACAACGCTACCCGTTTCTGATGGTGGACAGGGTTGTGGAAATGGAACTTGGCAAATCAATCGTCGCCTACAAAAATGTAACGGCGAACGAACCCTTCTTTCAAGGCCATTTCCCCGACCAGCCCATCATGCCGGGAGTGCTCATCATTGAAGCGCTGGCGCAGGCCGCCGGAGTGCTGGGTTTCAGAACCCAGCAAAAGAAACCCGCAGATGGCTATCAATACCTTTTCGTCGGCGCCGACCAGGTGCGCCTGCGACGTCCCGTTGTACCCGGCGACCAGCTACGTCTGGAAGCCACCATGCGCACCTACAAACGCGGCATTTACAAATTTGACTGCCGCGCCTCCGTGGATGGCGAATTAGTAGGCACCATGCTGGTGCTGTGCGCCGAGAGGAGGGTAAATGTCGATTGACCCCAGCGCAGTTATTGACCCCGGAGCAGAGCTTGACGAGGGGGTTACGGTGGGCCCCTGGTGTGTTATCGGGCCCGAGGTCAGTATTGGCTCGGGCACGGTGATTCATTCCAATGTGGTGATTCGCACAAAGACGCGCATAGGCCGCGACAACCGCTTCTTCCAATTCAGTTCCATCGGCGAAGACCCCGCTGACAAAAAGTACGCCGGCGAAGAAGCATGGCTGGAAATCGGCGACAACAATACTTTCCGTGAAGGAGTAACCTTGCATCGCGGCACCGGAGTCGGCGGCGGTGTTACCCGTATCGGCAACAGCAATCTTATTATGTGTTATGTACACATCGCCCACGACTGTCAGGTGGGCGACAACACAGTCTTCGCCAACAATGTGGGCATCTCCGGCCATGTGGAAGTGGCCGACTGGGCAATAATCGGCGGCTACTCCGGAATAAACCAGTTCCTCAAGATAGGCGCCCACGCAATGGTAGGCGGCATGACCCACATCGCAAAAAATGTTCCCGCCTACATCATAGTCAGCGGCAACCCCGCCGCAGTGCGCAGCGTCAACACCGTAGGCCTTGAACGCCGAGGCTTCAGCGAAACAAGCATCAGCGCAATACGCACCGCCTTCAAAATCATCTACAAACGCGGCCACACCACTGAAGAGGCTATTACACAAGTTCGCAAGATGTGCGGTGAACATCCCGAACTGCAAGTGCTGGTTGATTCCATGTTGAATGCCGAAAAGGGAATTCATCGATAGAGAGTGCGGACGAGTAATGTTCCAGCAATCCATAGTTAAAGAGCACAGACAGGCAATGTTCCGACAATTCACAGTTAGAAAACGCAACTATGGATGATATGTCGGTAGCATGAAGGACAAGTAATATCCGGGGGCAGGATTATCGTTAGGGAGCACGGGTGTGAGTGATGATATACACATCGGCATCGTGGCAGGTGAGCAATCCGGGGACACCCTCGGTGCTGGCCTGCTGATGGCACTACGGCAACAGTTCCCCGAAGCGCGCTTCAGCGGCATTGGCGGGCCGCGCATGACCAAGTTGGGGTTCTCCTCACTGGCGCCGATGGAACGGCTTGCAGTGATGGGGTTCGTTGAACCACTGGGACGCCTGCCGGAACTGCTGCGAATCAAACGGCAAATAGAAAAACATTTCCTCACCGACCGACCTGCAGTGTACATCGGAATTGATGCCCCGGATTTCAATCTGCGGGTTGAAGAGAACCTGAAGCGCGCCGGAATCAAAACCGTACACTATGTCAGCCCAAGCGTGTGGGCATATCGGGCCGGGCGCATCCATAAAATAAAACGAGCGGTAGATATCATGCTCACTCTGTTTCCCTTTGAAACAGGGATTTACGCCGAACACGGTATAACGGCTTATTGCACCGGCCATCCGTTAGCTGATGTCATCAACCCCCCGCAACAGAACGCTACGCAAGGACACGACCAGAGCAGTGAGCAAGGGCACGATGCTGAGCAAGGACACGGCCAAGGCAACAAACAACACGATGAGCGCCACGCTGAACAGCGCGCCCGATTTAATCTGGAGCCATCCGCCCCGGTGGTGGCACTCATGCCCGGCAGCCGTAGCGGGGAAATCAAACGCCTGATGCCAGTCTTCCTCGCCGCCGCGATGAACGCACTGGAACAGAACCCGGCACTGCGCTACATCATCCCCTGCGTCAGCCCCGAAGCACACGCGCAAATCACCACCCTGATGGAGGCCGAAGGCATATTGCCCGGCCTGCAATTCCTGCTGGTAGATGATTCCCACGCAGCCATTAGCGCCGCCGACCTGGTGCTGCTAGCCTCCGGCACCGCCACGCTGGAAGCCATGCTGCTGCGGCGACCCATGGTGGTCTGCTACAAACTGGCGCCGATAACCTATGCATTGGCCTCACGCATGATAAGAGTCCCTTACATGGCGTTACCGAATTTGCTGGCAGGCAAGGCACTGGTGCCGGAATACAAACAGAACGCCGTGCAGGCACCGGTGCTAAGCCAACACATTATTGATGGCGTTGCAGGCAAAGCGAATCACGAAGCGATGCTGGCCGAATTCAACCGCCTGCACCAGATGCTACGCAAAAATGCTTCAGTGGAAGCAGCACGAGTGATTGCTGAGTGCATATGAAACGAATCAGGAATGCCCCCCACCGGCGGGGGGAACGATGTCGAATAAAATATGAGCATCTCACATGTATCCAGATCAGCAAAAAAATTATTCCCATTACCAATTCGTAGCCGGCACCGATGAAGCAGGGCGCGGACCGCTGGCTGGCGATGTGGTGGCAGCCGCAGTTATTCTTGACCCGGCCAAACCCGTCCGCGGCGTGGATGACTCAAAGAAACTCACCCCCAAACAACGCCAGGTCTGCTTTGAGCGCATTCAGGAAGCAGCACTCGCCTGTGCCATCGGCAGGGCAAGCGTGGCGGAAATTGACAGGCTCAACATCCTCAGAGCCAGCCTGCTGGCAATGCACCGCGCCGTGGAAGCCCTGTCGGTGCAGCCGGAGTTCGTCTATGTGGATGGCAACCACTGCCCGGACTGGCACTACGCCTGCGAAGCGATAATCAAGGGAGACTCTCGCCTGACCTGCATCGCCGCCGCCTCGGTGCTGGCCAAGGTAACCCGTGATGCGGAAATGGAGGAAATGGAACAAAACTATCCAGGCTACGGCTTTGCCAGCCACAAAGGCTACCCGTCCAAAGCACATCTGGCGGCACTGGCACGGCTTGGTCCCTGTGCAGCTCATCGACGCAGTTTCAAACCAGTCGCCCGGCTATTAACAGACGAGCACTGACAAACAATCACAGATGAATAATCAAAGACAGAAGGCAACTAGCAAAAACTGCTGACGGAAAATTACCAACAAAAAGCTAAAACAGAAACCCGGCCGTTACCGCACACAAGGTCATCGCAAATAAAAACCACTTGATGCTATTCTGCGAAGCTTGAACCGCAAACTTCACCGCAAAGTGCGCCCCCGCCATTGAGCCCACCGCCAGAATCAAACCGGGCACCCACCACACCTGCCCGAAAGCAATAAACACCGCCAGAGCCAGGCTGGTGAAAGCCAGCGCGCAAACCATTTTCAGCGCATTGGCCCGTGCCAAATCATAACGCAGGCCACCGGCCAGCGCCGCCAGCAGAATGAACCCCACACCAGCCTGCACAAAGCCGCCATACACACCCGCCGCAAACAGCCCAAACCAGGCGCGCCCACTGTCCGCCGGGCGCAGGGTGGGCGTGCCCGGCGGCGGCGCAATAACACTGGGCCTGACCAGAATAACCACCGACATCCCAAGAATCGTAAGCAGCAACACGGGCTTGAGATAGCCCACCGGCATCACCGCCGCCCCAAGCGCCCCAATCGCCCCGCCACACAGGGTAGGCACCAAAACAGGCCAGACCGCAGCGCGATCCAGACTGTTGTGCCGGTCAAAGCCCACCACCCCCGTCACGCATTGCAAGACCACGCCCACCCGGTTGGTGGCATTGGCTATATCCGCTGGCAGACCCAGCGCCATCAACGCTGGCACCGTGAGGTTGGAGCCGCCGCCGGCAAGGGTATTAACACCTCCGGCAATAAGCCCGGTGGCCACAAGAAGCGAGATTGAGGTTAAAGTCAGTTCCATATCATTTTCTGTTAGCGGGCAGAATTGTAGCAGGTGGCTATACTAATGGTAACTTCATCGGCTTTTTTGAGTCTGGGCGAGGCTGGGCAAGGCAGTGCCGCGCCCTCAATGCAAAATTATGTATTCCTTATATTAAGGAGAGTGAAATGGGTAGACGAAAGATTTTAAGTCGCCAAAGTGGTGTGGGAATGGTAGAGGTGTTGGTGTCTTTGTTGATTATTAGTTTGGGGTTTTTGAGTTTGGCGGGGTTGCAGGTTACTGCGAAAAGGTCTGGTTATGCGGCGATGCAGCGGACATCTGCGCTTGTTCTTGCCCATGATGTGATGGGGCGGATGCGGGCTAATCCGATGCAGTTGGACCGTTACCTGAGTTCTGCGCTGGGCGGCGGTTCGCTGAGTGAACCGGCGCGGGATTGCCGTACGGCGCAGCCCTGTACGCCGGGTGAGATGGCCGGGCATGATCTCTATGCCTGGGAGCAGGCGCTTGATGGTGCCAGCGAGAGCCGCCTTATTGGTGGCACGAGCACTGACACTGGTGGGTTGGTGAATCCACGAGCGTGTATCACAGGACCGGCTGGCGGGGGTGGTGGTGTCTATACGGTTAGCATTGCCTGGCGCGGGTTGCAGGAACTGACAACATCCGCTGACTCTGATTGCGGTATCGGCCTGGGGTTATATGGCGACAATGAGGAGTTTAGACGAATTCTCAGCCTGATGTTGTTTATTTCTCCATGAGGTAAACCATGCGGTATCTGTATCTACACAAACATCGCTTGCCTCCGTTCCGAGGGACGCTTCCAATCACTCCCTCCTTGAGGGGGAGTCGGCGGTGCTTTGCGTCGCCGGTGGGGGGAGCAACTCTCACAAGGTATCAACACGAACACCCGCACCGCCGCCAAACGGAGCGGGGTTTCACGTTACTGGAACTTGTGGTATCGCTGGCTCTTGGTTTGACTTTGATAACGGGTGTGGCGATGGTGTTTGTGGAGAACAATCGTAGTGCCGTTCAGGACGAAGAGGTTGCCCGGTTGCTGGAGAACGGGCGCTGGATTGTGCGTCATCTTGGGCGGGAATTGGCTATGGCGGGTTTTTGGGGCAAGTCTTTGGATATTGCCGCTGTCGGTCAACATGGTTCAGTCAATATTGGTCGGGACTGCGGGCGGGCAACGGAAGGCTGGGTTATGCAAGTTCGGCCACTGCAATTTTTGAATGATGTTGACCGAAACGGGGTGGCAAGCAGTTTTGCCTGTTTGCCGGCGCGGCATGTTGTATCGGGGTCAGATGTCATCGCCATCAAGCGCATGGCTGATTCGGAAACAGCGGATGCCAATATCAGCAGTGGTCAGATTTATCTGCGCAATCCGAACCGCGAAGGAACCGCTGGCCTATTCTTTCGTGGCGGCGGCACGGGCACGCCGCCGAATCTGGGCGGGTCTGAAACTAACTGGGCTTATTTGCCGCAGGTGTATTACTTGCGCAGCTATGCGGTATCAGTGGGGGACGACATACCGATGTTATGCCGAGCCCATCTCACCCAGGACTCCTCACCCGATATGCGTAACGAGTGCCTGGTGGAAGGCATAGAAAACTTGCAACTGGAGTTTGGTATTGATTCGGATGCCGATTTCACCGCGAACTACTACTCATCCGCCCCCAACGAAGCAGAACTGTCTGCTGCAGTTTCAGTGCGGTTGTATGTGCTAGTGCGTAGTGTGTCCGAAATATCAGGCTACACCAATGACAAGACCTATACCCTGGGTGCACTCACAATTCCGGCGGCAAACGATGCCTACTACCGCCGCGTGTTCAGCACAACTGTCTTGCTGCGCAATCCGGCCAGATTGATTGGCGTCGGCAATATATCTACGGATTCATAACAGTGCGGCAATACATTCGCAGACTCACGACAATTTAACTACTTGACAATCTATCCACAGGACATCACAAATGAAACTGGCAAGACTCAAACAACTAAAACAACAACACGGCAGTGTATTGCTGATAACTCTAATTTTTTTGTTGTTGCTTACACTGGCGGCCAGTGCGGCCATGCGTACCAGCACTATGGAACTGCGTATGGCTGGCAATGAGCAAACCCGACTTGATGCATTGGTGCGGATTCAGTCTGTGGTGGATGCGGTGCTGAGTGAACCCGGTAACTTTGTTATAAGTGGCGCGCCGGGCTTTACCAACTGCAACGCCAATGTAAGCGGTTGCGACCGGCAAACAATTAGCATCAATGCCAGTGTGACGGCGGCTTACGAGCAATCCGGCACCACGCTAGTCGTGGAACGCCTCGCACCGGCGCTGACACCGGCACCGCCGGGCATCACTCCCAACGCAGATGCCTTTCTCGCCGCCCGCTTTCAGGTGGATGCGGAATATGATGGCACTGGCGCCCAAGGGGGCAGGGCGGGCATTGTGCAGGGTGTCATCGTGCTGATACCCCGCGATGCACAAACTGACACAGCAAGACGCTCGGTGTGGAAAACATTCTGGTACGAAAAAAATATGGATGGCCTGTAAAAAAATCTTTCTTCCAGTGCGGAAGAATGTAAGCGATTGGAAAACTTCATCATCAGGAGAAATAGTTATGCACAAAATCAAATCGCACACTGCACAAGGTTTCACGCTGGTAGAGTTGCTCATCGTAGTAACCATCATCGGCATACTCGCCATGCTGGCAATTCCTTCCTATCAGGCCAGCGTACAACGCGGCACTCGCGCGGTGGCCGTGGCTGGTTTGCTGGATTTGAGCAATCGCCAGCAACAGTTCTATCTCAACAACCGCAGTTACGCCAGCAGCATGGCTGATTTGGGTTATCCCGCCGACAGAGTATTCAGCAGCGGTGAAGACAGCGCAGTTGCCCTGAGCAATGGCCGGACTCTGGTTGCTACGACCTCCGCAGACCGTGTGTATATTCTGAAAATTGATAACGCCACCGCCACCGCATACACCATCTCCGCAGTGCCACAACTGGCTCAGGCAAACGACAGCGAATGCGGCACCCTGACCACAGACAACACCGGAGCACGCAGCACCAGCGGCACCGCCACATCCATTGACTGCTGGTAAGTGCCACCTTTGGCAAAACACAACATTGCTCCGGCTACCCCCGGCAAAGCACAGCGCTGCCTTGGCTACTCCCGGCAAAGCACAGCGCTACCTTGGCTACTCCCGGCAAAGCACAGCATTGCCCTGACTGTTCTCCACAACACCATCGCCATCGTTATCAGCCGCATAACGGGTACGTGCCGTGCGGCTTACAATGAGTTGCACTGCACCGCGCACATCATTATCAGGAGGGCAATAAAGAAAGTTGCCATTTTGAAACCGGGTAAAGCCCTGCGGTGTAATTTGCAAAAACTGCCGGTTCTGGAAAGCACGCCAACGCAAGGAACCAGCCAGCCCTTCAAAGTTATTCCACACCAGCAACTCGTCCTCGGCATCCAGTACGCGATTACCATTCCCGTCAATAAACACAATGCTGCCATTCTCCCACTGCCCGCCGCAGGTCTGCCCATCCTGCGACCGGCAGAGCGTTACCAGACTGTTGTGCTGAGCCGCCGCCGACCGCGCCAGTTGTATGGAATCCGCCAGCGCCGAGATAGCCCGCCTGCCCACACTCTGTTTAAGCAACTGCTGAAACCCGCCAACAGAGTAAACCGCAAGCACCGCCACCAGCGCCAGCGTGAGCATGGCCTCAAGTATGCTAAACCCCGCCACTGTCTGCGTATATTGCAATGATGTGTTTGCTCTGTCTATCCTCATTACGTTCACGCTCCATCTGTCCGCAATCATTATGTTCTCACTCTCAGACATTCAAGCTCAGACACTCAAACCCGGTTAAAACCTTTACCACTATTCCATATCAAGTTTCTGCAAACGATAACGCAAAGAACGAAACGACACACCCAGCTTTTTGGCCGCTGCCGTCTTGTTCCAGCGCGTTGCTTCCATTGTTTGTTTGATGATGGTTGCCTCAATCCTGTGAAGATATTTATCCAGAGAAAAACTGGCAGCTGTCACACGTACATGGTTTGCTGCTGATAGGTGCGGCGTCGCACCCGCACCTGCTACATCCGTTGCACCCACCATACTCACTGCACCCGTACCCGCCACATCCGTTGCACTCATCACACCCGCTACATTCCCTGCACCCATCTCATCTTCCGGCTTCCCGAGAAACGCCAACTGCTCACCACCAATAAGCCCGCCCTCACACAAAGCCGCCGTGCGCTGCAAGATATTTTGCAGTTCACGCACATTGCCCGGAAACCGATAAGCTTGCAGCAAAGCCAGCGCATCTTCCCCAAGCTGGCAAACCGGCATATCATTTTCCGCCGCAATACGCCGCAGAATATGCTCGGCAAGTTGTGGAATATCCTCCGCCCGCTCACGCAAACCCGGCACAGCCAGTTCAATAACATTAATGCGGTAATACAAATCCTGCCGCAACCGCCCCAGCGCCACTTCCTGCGCCAGAACCTTGTGGGTGGCACTCAGCAGCCGCACATCCACCGCTACCTCCCGCTGCGAACCCACCGGCCTGATGCGCTTCTCCTGAATCACCCGCAACAGTTTCACCTGGGTTTGCGGCGGCAGGTCGGCCACCTCGTCAAGCAGCAGGGTGCCGCCGTTCGCCGCCTGAAACAGCCCCTGTTTATCATGGGTCGCACCGGTAAAGCTGCCTTTCAGATGGCCAAACAACTCGCTCTCAACAAGCTCCGCCGGTATGGCACCGCAGTTGACGGCAACAAAAGCACAATCGCGGCGCGGGCTCAGCCCATGAATGGCCCGCGCCGCCAGTTCCTTGCCGCTACCCGATTCGCCGCTGATATAAACAGGAGCCCGTGCCCGTGCCAGCCGGGCAATCTGCGCTCGTAACTCACTGATTTTGCCCGAATCGCCCAAAATAGTGCCAATGTCGGGAAGGGTCTGATAAGCCATAGTAGTTCCACCTTGCGTCAAACATGGGGGGCGAGGAGCAGCCCCGGTTCACTACAAGTGTAGTCAACAAATTCAGATTTCGCTGGCTGGCTGATTTCACAGCTATTGAGCGAAAAACCGGCAATGAAACAAGGTCTTGGCGTATCGCGTATAATGACACCAATGACATCCCGAACGGGCAAGAGAAACAAGTGGCAACACAATTCACAATAGTAATGGCGCAACTGAACCTGATGGTTGGCGACATTGATGGCAATACCGAAAGGGTAATACAGGCCACGCAGCAGGCAATGGCCGAACATAACGCGGCTCTGGTGGTATTCCCGGAACTTGCGCTCACCGGCTATCCGCCGGAAGACTTGTTACTGCGCCCAAGCATGGAGAAGCGCATTGAAAAGGCGCTGGAGAAATTGCTGGCGGCAAAGCTGAATTGTTATTTGATAGTGGGGTTGCCGCGCTGGCAGGATGGCAAATTGTTCAACTCGCTGGCTGTTATTCGCGCTGGCGAAATACTGTTGGTCTATGATAAGCAGAGCCTGCCCAACTATCAGGTCTTTGATGAGCGGCGCTATTTCACTTCAGGCGACAATCTCGGCACTGCGTCTGTCAACGATATCCGCATCGCCTTCACCATCTGCGAAGATATCTGGGAAGAAGGTTCAGCGCAGCAGATCAAAAATTCCGACGCCCAACTGCTGATTAACATCAATGCCTCGCCCTACCACAGCAACAAGATAAAAGAACGCTACGAATTACTCAGCGCAAGAAGCGTTGCTGCAGCTTGCCCCATCGTTTATGTAAATCTGGTTGGCGGGCAGGATGAATTGGTTTTTGACGGCGCATCAATGGTGGTATGCGCCTCGGGCAAGCAGCGTTATCTCGCGCCGCCTTTTCAGGAAGGGTTATATCCGGTAGTCATCCAGACACCCGCCGCCAGCAACAAACCATGCACAGTCCCCCAGCAACAACTGGTACCTCCCGCTAGCCCTGAGGCGGAAATATATCAGGCACTGGTGCTCGGAGTGCGAGACTATGTGAGAAAGAACAACTTCCCCGGCGTGGTGCTGGGCTTATCCGGCGGCATAGATTCGGCACTCAGCCTCGCCATCGCCGTGGATGCACTGGGTGCCGACAAGGTTCATGCGGTGATGATGCCATCCATCCACACCTCCCAATTAAGCATGCAAGTGGCAATGCAGCAAAGCAAACGCCTGGGCGTGCATTATCGGGAAATTCCCATTGACACTTTATACAACACATTCATGACAGCGCTGGCCGAGGAATTTGCAGGCACCAAAGCCGACACCAGCGAAGAAAATATCCAGGCCCGATGCCGTGGCGTGCTCATGATGGCCATTTCCAACAAGAAAGATTTGCTGGTGCTAACAACCGGCAACAAGAGCGAGATAGCGGTAGGCTACGCCACGCTATACGGCGACATGGCCGGCGGTTTTGATGTGTTGAAAGATGTTCCGAAAACTCTGGTTTATCGATTAGCCCAATACCGCAACGCCATCGTCAATGTTAACGCCACCACCGACACAACCATCAACGCCAAGTCTCAAACCAAGCCCGATACTGATACCAACACCAGCGAAGTCATCCCCACCGCAGTAATTGAACGCCCCCCCTCAGCCGAACTGGCACCCAACCAACTGGACGCAGACAGCCTGCCCCCATACAACATACTGGACAAGATTCTGGAACTCTATGTAGAACAAGATTACAGCGCCGATGCCATCATCGCCAAAGGTTTCAAGGCAGCCGATGTAAAACGCGTATTGCGCATGGTTGATTTAAACGAATACAAGCGACAACAAAGCCCCATCGGGGTACGCCTCACTCGCCGCGGTTTCGGCCGAGACCGGCGCTACCCCATAAGCAACGCCTGGCCTCTTGGAGAATAAGCGTTTAACTAATTTCCCTGATTGGGAATAAGCTCACCTTCAGATTCTTCACGCTCCTGCTGAACCTCAAGTTCTTCCTGCGCCTTTATAATTTGCTGACCACCGGGAGTAACAGGCCGCTGTGTCGGCGCAACAGGCGGGTTGCCCCAGTTATCGCCGAGCAGACCGAATGTCATAATATAAAGCATGGACGGGTCATAAATTTCAGTGGTGATGGCAAACTCACCATTGTCATCAATGGAAGCATGCTGCGGATAATTCTCCTGCAACAACGCCATAGATGTTTCAGCAAGCTCATTCAGCCCCAGCCGCAGATAGCACTCAATCATGATGGCAATGCCATCAGCCACCGCCGGTGTGCCCTGAAAGTTTTGCACCACATACTGCCCCCGCCGCAACGCAGCCACATAAGCATGGCGCTTCAGATAATATTCGGCAACATGAATCTCATAAGCGGCAAGATTGTTACGCAGAAACAACATACGGGCGCGCGCATCAGCCGAATAAGCACTCTCGGGATACAGCGCCAACAGTTCGGCAAAGTCGGCAAACGATTCTTCATAACGGCCAGGGTCGCGCTTGGTAGGATCAATGGGCAGGAAGCGATTAACCAGCCCCGTATTAACACTAAACGAAGACAGCCCCTTCATATAATGCGCATAATCCACATTCTCATCGTCCGGATGCAGACGAATAAAACGATCAGCCGCCGTGCGCACCGCATCCATATCGCCGTTGCGATAATACGCATACACAATTTCAATCTGCGCCTGAGCGGCAAAACGACCAAAAGGAAAACGGGATTCCAAAGCCTCGTAGGTGGCAATGGCACCAATAAAGTTGGAACTGTTCAACTGGTCCAGCGCACGCCGATAAAACTGCTCCTCATTAGACAGGCCCTCAAACTCATCCCGCTCGCTGCTGTCAAACCAGCCACAAGCCGACAACATCAGGCAACAAAGCAGCAGGACGGGCACACGCAACCAGCGCGAGAGCAGGCGGGACGGGCGCAACTCGCGCCAGGGCAGGGCGGACGGGATAGAGAGATGTGGTTGTTCGCAGGCGGGCATAGAGTCGGTATGGCGTGCCAAGTGATAGGGTGCCAGTCAGGGCTTCGGGATTACCGGCTTGGTGTGGCACAGTATAATACCTGTCGCCACATAGTGCAATGACCAGATTTTTTATGATTAGTTCAAACTCATGTCAGGTATCATGACTCAATGAACGAGCAAATTGAACAACAGGCAAAGGTGCCCGAAACTCTGGCCGGCAAGCGTCTGGATCAGATTGCCGCCCGCGTATTCCCCGATTTCTCCCGCGCCCGGCTGCAAATCTGGATTAAGGAAGGCAAACTCAAAGTTAATGACCACCCGGGCAAAGCAAAAGACAAGCTGGCAGCAGGCGACCACCTGCACATCATCGCCAGCCTGGAAGCGGAAGGCGACTGGGTTGCCGAACCACTGCCACTGAATATAGTGTATGAAGACGCAGACTTGCTGGTGCTCAACAAACCGGCGGGGCTGGTAGTGCATCCGGCGAGCGGACACCCGACGGGCACAATGCTGAACGGCTTGCTACACCATCACCCCGAACTAAAAAATGTGCCACGAGCCGGCATCGTACATCGGCTGGACAAAGACACAACCGGGCTCTTGGTGGTAGCCAAAACCCTAAGCAGCCACCACGCGCTGGTTGAACAATTACAACAACGCCAGGTAAGCCGCGAATACGAAGCAATAGTGCAGGGCGTGCTAACCGGCGGCGGCACGGTGGATGCACCCATCGGACGACATCCCAAAAACCACAAGAAACAGGCAGTCAACGAACGCGGCAAGGAAGCAATTACCCACTACCGCGTCATCACCCGATTCCGCCGCCACACCCACATCGGCATCCGCCTGGAAACCGGACGCACCCACCAAATCCGCGTACACAGCGCACACATCAAACACCCCATCACCGGCGACCCAATCTACGCCGGCCGCCGCCGCCAACCCGCAAACATATCAAGCCAACTGGCCACCGCCCTGCAAAAGTTCCAGCGCCAGGCCTTGCACGCCTGCCGTCTGACACTCACCCACCCGGGCAGCGGCAAGAGCATGACCTGGCAAGCACCACTGCCCGAAGATTTCACCGCACTGCTAAACACCTTGCAACAAGATATGGAAAACTGAAATGCTCGTGCAACATAACAACTAAACACTCTGCAACAGGGTATGGAGAACTAAAATGCTCGTGCAACTTAACAATTGGCAACCGGCGCCAAACACAGGTGTAATTTTCCTGCCCCAACAAGACGGGCAGGGTGATACCAACACGGCAACGAAAAATAATATATCAACCGCATCCGACCATCCACAGGTGCAACATTGGCAATGGTTAAATCAGGTACACAGTAACAAGGTATGCAGTATCAAAGCAGATAGTATCAAGACAGGAGGTGCTGAAGCAGGAAGTACTGAAACAAGAAGTATTGAAACAGGAAGCATCAAAGCATCTGACACAAAACTCGCCGCAGAACTCCCCGCCGCCGATGGCCTGCACACCGCCGACCCCGGTCTGGCCTTGTGCATACTCAGCGCCGATTGCCTGCCCATATTACTGGCCGCGATAAATCAGGATACAGGCGAGGCCACAGAAATTGGCATTGTCCATGCTGGCTGGCGCGGGCTGGCAAGCGGCGTGATAGAAAACTGTCTGACCCGGTTCCGCGCTGCCCCGGACACGATAACGGCCATGCTCGGCCCGGCAATCGGTCCCTGTCATTTTGAGGTAGGCGAAGATGTACTCGCCGCATTCCAGCAACAAACCCCTGAATATATGTTGCAATCTTGCTTTAAGCCGGGCACCAAAAGCGGCAAATATCTGGCCGACCTGCATGGCCTCAGCCGATGGCGTTTGCACCAAGCTGGCGTTATTTACATTGACAGCGATGAACGATGCACATACTGCAACAAAGATCGCAACAACGCCCGCAACAACGACCAACTCCTCTCCTACCGCCGCGACCCCCACTGCGGCAGAATGTTAAGCGCTATCTATCTGCGGCCTTAACTCCAGGCAATCCACCACTACTTTTCACCCCACTGGTCTCCAACACCTGTCGGCCTGGCGGAATTTGCATGGCCACCCCGTGGCCGTCGCCTATCGGCCAGACAAAATTTGCGCGGCAACCCACCGCTATTGAAATAAGCCGTGAGTGGCCTTACTTAATAAAACAGGCCACACCGAAACACACCAACCAATGCACAGAAACCAATGCAAATAGACAAACTAACAAGCAAACTGCAAGCAGCACTGTCCGATGCCCAATCGCTGGCGATGGGCAAGGACAACAATTTCATTGAGCCCGCCCACCTGCTACTGGCTCTGCTGGAGCAGAAGGGCGGTTCCGTGCGCCCGCTGCTGTCCCAAACCGGCTTCAACCTGGCCGAACTGCGCAGCAAACTGCAACAACTGGTAGATGACCTGCCAAAACTCCCGGATAACCCGGGCGACATCGCCGTATCCCGAGATCTGGCACGCCTGCTCAACCAGGCCGACAAACTGGCCGGGCAAAGAAACGACAACTTCATCTCCAGCGAAATCATCCTGCTGGCCGCCATGCAAGACAAAGGCGATCTAGGCAAACTGCTAAACAGTTTCGGCGTGTCGGCAAAAGCGCTGGAAAACGCCATTGAAAACCTGCGCGGTGGCGAGAGCGTAAACGATGCCGGCGCAGAAGATGCCTGGCAGGCACTCAACAAATACTGCATTGATGTAACAGCACGGGCAGAAAACCAGGAACTGGACCCGGTAATCGGACGCGATGCCGAAATCCGCCGCACCATTCAGGTGCTACAACGCCGCACCAAAAACAACCCGGTGCTAATCGGCGAACCCGGCGTCGGCAAAACCGCCATAGTGGAAGGTCTCGCCCAGCGCATCGTAAACGGCGAAGTGCCCGAAGGTTTGAAAGACAGAAAAATCCTCGCCCTGGATATGGGCGCCTTAATCGCCGGCGCCAAATTCCGGGGCGAGTTTGAGGAACGCCTGAAAGCAGTGCTAAACGAACTGTCAAAACAGGAAGGCTCAATCATCCTCTTCATTGACGAGTTGCACACCATGGTCGGCGCCGGCAAGGCGGAAGGCGCAATGGATGCCGGCAATATGCTGAAACCGGCACTGGCCCGCGGCGAACTGCACTGCGTAGGCGCCACCACGCTGGATGAATACCGCCAACACCTGGAAAAAGACGCCGCACTGGAACGCCGCTTCCAGAAAGTGCTGGTGGACGAACCGGGCGAAGAAGACAGCATCGCCATCCTCCGCGGCCTGAAAGAACGATACGAAGTGCATCACGGCGTGGAGATAACCGATTCCGCAATTATCTCCGCCACCCGCCTGTCGCAACGCTACATTACCGACCGCCAGCTGCCGGACAAGGCGATTGACCTCATAGACGAAGCCGCCTCCATGATTCGCATGGAAATAGATTCCAAACCCGAAGAGATGGACAAACTGGAACGCCGCCTTATCCAACTCAAGATAGAACAGGAAGCCCTGAAAAAAGACGATGACGCCGCAACCCGCAAGCGCAAACAAAAACTGGCGGAAGACATCAGGCAACTGGAAAAACAATACGCCGACCTGGAAGAGATATTAAAAGCCGAGAAGGCTTCACTGCAAGGCGCCACCTCAATCAAAAGCAGCCTGGAAAAAGCCCGCAACGATTTGGAAGCAGCAAGGCGGGCAGGGGACCTGGCGCGCATGTCGGAAATTCAATACGGCGTGATTCCCGGCCTGGAGAAAAAACTGGCACAGGCAACAGAAGCAGCCTCGGCAACAGAGCAAGAGGCAAGCGAGAAAAAACTGCTGCGCAACCGGGTAACCGAAGAGGAAATCGCCGATGTGGTATCACGCGCCACCGGCATTCCCGTAAGCAAGATGTTGCAGGGCGACCGGCAACGCCTGCTGGAAATGGAACAGTCCCTGCACAAACGCGTGCTTGGCCAGGACGAAGCCATTCAGGCCATCGCCAACGCGGTGCGCCGCTCCCGCTCCGGCCTGTCCGACCCCAGGCGGCCAAACGGCAGCTTCCTGTTCCTCGGCCCCACCGGCGTCGGCAAAACCGAACTGTGCAAAGCCCTGGCCGAATTTCTGTTTGACACCGAAGAGGCCATGGTGCGCATTGATATGTCGGAGTTCATGGAACAACATTCGGTAGCCCGGCTTATCGGCGCGCCCCCCGGCTATATCGGCTATGAAGAGGGCGGCTATCTCACCGAGGCCGTGCGCCGCCGCCCCTATTCCGTGCTGCTGCTGGACGAAGTGGAAAAGGCACACCCGGATGTATTCAACATCCTGTTGCAAGTAATGGATGATGGCCGCCTCACCGACGGCCATGGCCGCACGGTAGATTTCCGCAACACCGTAATTGTGATGACATCCAATCTGGGTTCCGACCGCATTCAGGAACAAATGACCGCCGCCACCCCGGATGACAAACTATACCAGTCCGTAAAAAACACAGTGATGGACACAGTGCTGCGCCACTTCCCCCCGGAGTTCGTCAACCGCATTGATGAAACCGTCGTATTCCACCCCTTGCAACAAACCCAGATTCGCGGCATCGCCGATTTGCAAATCAACCTGCTCAACACCCGGCTGGCCGACAGCGAGCTGCACCTCAAAGTTACCCCCGCCGTGCTTGACCACATCGCCAAACTCGGCTACGACCCGGTGTATGGCGCCCGCCCGTTAAAACGCGCCATCCAGAACCAGCTGGAAAACCCCCTGGCCCAACAAGTATTAAAAGGCACTTATACCGCGGGCGATATCATAGCCGTGGATATCAACAAGCACGACGAATTGCAATTCACGAAAGCAGCCTAATGCCTTGATTTTTCGCAAAACAATGGCATAATAGCCGGTTTTGGCGAAGCGAACTTTCTATCACTCGTTCGGTCCGCCTCCCCCAGAGGCAAGTAAAGTGGAACAGTTATCCGGTGGAGAAATGCTGATTCGTGCCCTGCACGATGAGGGCGTAGAGTTGATGTTCGGCTACCCGGGTGGGGCTGTGCTGCACATCTACGACGCCATCTTTCAGCAGGACAAGGTGGAGCACATTCTCGTGCGCCACGAGCAGGCAGCCACGCACATGGCCGACGGCTACGCCCGCGCCACCGGCAAACCCGGCGTGGTGCTGGTTACATCAGGGCCGGGCGCCACCAATGCGGTTACCGGCCTTGCCACCGCTTATATGGATTCCATTCCCATCGTGGTCATCTCCGGGCAAGTGGAAAGCCGACTAATCGGCTCGGACGGTTTTCAGGAAACCGATATGGTAGGTGTGTCGCGCCCGGTGGTGAAACACAGTTTCATGGTGCAGAACGCGGCGGAAATTCCCGAAGTAGTAAAGAAGGCTTTTTACATTGCCAGCACCGGCCGCCCCGGTCCGGTGGTCATTGATGTTCCCAAAGATGTCACCGACCCCAAAGCAAAGTTCCCTTACAAATATCCGGCGGAAATAAAACTGCGTTCTTATGCCGTGCCCACCAAAGGCCATTCCCGTCAAATCAAAAAAGCGGTGGATGCCTTGCTCGCCGCCAAGCGCCCAATGATTTACACCGGCGGCGGGGTAGTGCAGGGCGAAGGTTCCGAGGCGCTGGTTAAATTCACGCACGCACTCGGCTTCCCCATCACCAACACGCTGATGGGTCTGGGTGCTTACCCGGCGTCCGACAAACAGTTCCTTGGCATGCTCGGCATGCACGGCACCTATGAAGCCAATATGGCCATGCACCACTGCGATGTGCTGCTATGTGTTGGCGCCCGCTTTGATGACCGGGTAACCAATTCCGACACCAGCAAGTTTTGCCCCGATGCCACCATCCTCCATGTGGATATTGACCCCGCATCCATCTCCAAAACAGTTCCCGCAGATGTGCCCATTGTAGGCCCGGTGCGCAGTGTGCTGGAACAAATGCTGGAAGAGGCCAACAAGCACGACAAGCAAGTGGACAAGAAAGCCCTGGCCGCCTGGTGGAAACAAATAGACCAGTGGCGCACCAAAGAGTGCCTGAAAGTTACCCCGTCCGAGGATGGCGTAGTCAAGCCGCAGCAGGTGGTGAAGGCGGTGTATGAACTCACCAAAGGCGATGCTTATGTGTCCTCCGATGTGGGCCAACACCAAATGTTCGCCGCCCAATACTACGGCTTTGACAAACCCCGCCGCTGGATTAACTCCGGCGGCCTCGGCACCATGGGCTTCGGCTTCCCGGCGGCGATGGGCGTGCAGTTCGCCTACCCAAACGCCGTGTCGGTTTGCATCACCGGCGAAGGCAGCTTCCAGATGAACCTGCAAGAATTCGCCACCTGTATGCAATACGGCCTGCCAATCAAGGTAATCTGCCTGAACAACAAAGCACTGGGCATGGTAAAACAATGGCAGGATATGCAATACGGCGGTCGCCATTCCCACAGCACCTACGCCGAATCGCTACCCGATTTCCGCAAACTGGCGGAAGCTTATGGCCACGAAGGCATTAAAATAGAACACTATGATGAACTGTATCCCAAACTGGAACAGGCATTCGCCATGAAGGACAAACTGGTGTTCGTGGATGTTATCGTTGACCCGGATGAACATGTGTATCCCATGGCCGTCAAGGGCGGGGCGATGAAAGATATGTTTCTTAGCAAGACGGAGCGCTGTTGATGCGACATATAATTTCAATACTGATGGAGAATGAACCCGGCGCGTTATCGCGGGTTGTTGGTTTGTTTTCTCAGCGTAACTATAATATTGATTCCTTGAGCGTCGCGCCCACCGAGGATAACTCCCTGTCGCGCCTGACTCTCACCACCAGCGGCGATGATGCGCGCATAGAACAAATCACCAAACACCTGAACCGCATCGTGGATGTGGTGAAACTGGTGGACCTCACCGAAGGCGCCCACATAGAAAGAGAACTGATGCTGATTAAAGTGCAGGCATCAGGCCCGCAACGAGCCGAAGTAAAGCGCACCACCGACATCTTTCGCGGCCAGATTGTGGATGTGGTCGGCAACGCCTACACCATACAACTAACCGGCACCTCCGAAAAACTTGATTCATTCATCGCCGCCCTCGGCGATCACACAGTTCTGGAAGTAGCCCGCACCGGCGTATCCGGCATAGCCCGCGGCGAAAAATCTCTGGTTGTTAACTAGATTGCGCGCTTCATAGCAGTCATATAACTACGCAACCGCCGACCCACCTTCTCCACCGGATGCGAACGAACAGACTCATTCACGGCAATCAGCGCCATATTATCCACCCCCATATCATCCAGCACCAGGCCGCCTCCAATCACATCCGTGTCAATCTTCGCCATAAAGTCTTCCAACAATGGCATACAGGCATTTGAAAACAGATAGCAACCATACTCCGCCGTATCGGAAATAACCTGATTCATCTCATAAAGTTTCTTGCGCCCGATAAGGTTGCCAATCAACGGCACCTCATGCAGCGATTCATAATAGGCCGACTCGGCCACAATACCACTATCAGTCATAACCTCAAAAGCCAACTCCACCCCGGCCTTAACCATAGCCACCATAAGAATCCCCTTGTCATAATATTCCTGCTCGCTAATGTCCACATCGCCAGCACCGGACTTCTCAAACGCCGTCTCCGCCGTAGCCGCACGCCAGGCCAGCAACTTTTCATCATCTTCCTTCCAGTCCGCCATCATGCCCGCAGAAAACTCCCCGGTAATAATGTCATCAATATGTTTCTGAAACAACGGCCGCATAATGTCTTTCAACTCCGCCGCCAACTCATTAGCCACGAGCCGTGCCGGATTAGACAACCGCCCCATCATATTAGTAATCCCCCCATGCTTAAGCCCTTCAGAAATCACCTCCCAACCATGCTGCACCAGCTTGGACGCAAAGCCCGCATCCAAACCCTTCTCAATCATCTTGTCATAACAAAGCAGGGAACCCGTCTGCAACATCCCGCAAAGAATAGTCTGCTCCCCCAACAAATCCGACTTCACCTCAGCAACAAAAGAAGACTCCAACACCCCAGCCCGATGCCCCCCAAGAGCAACCGCATAAGCCTTGGCAATCTCCAACCCATCCCCACCAGGATTATTCTCAGTATGCACCGCAATCAAAGTCGGCACCCCAAAGCCACGCTTATACTCCTCCCGCACCTCCGACCCCGGCCCCTTCGGCGCCACCATAATCACAGTAATATCATCACGCACCCGCAACCCCTCTTCAACGATATTAAACCCGTGGGAATAAGCAAGAGTAGAACTGTTCTTCATAAGCGGCATAATCTGCCCAACAACCGCACTATGCTGCTTGTCAGGCGTAAGATTCACCACCAAATCCGCCTCCGGAATAAGCTCCTCATAAGTCCCCACCACAAACCCGTTCTCAGTAGCATTCTTCCATGAAGCCCGCCTCCCCTCAATAGCCGACTCCCGCAAAGCATAACTAACATCCAGCCCACTATCCCGAACATTCAACCCCTGATTCAACCCCTGAGCACCACACCCCACAATAACAACCTTCCGCCCCTTAAGCCGACCAACCCCATCCCCAAACTCCCCCAACCCCATAAACCGACACTTCCCCAACTGCTCCAACTGCAACCGCAACGGCAAACCATTAAAATAATTCATCAGCATCTCTCCCAAAAACAGGCGCAAATCATACAACATCCACCCTGCCGCGTAAATATCTTCCAAATAATTCCAAAAAGCCAAGCAAATCTGAAAATTTCGCCTATAACTTGTGGTGTGAACATGGGAGCACATTTCGTGCGCCCGGAGCATTGGAGTACTCCACTATGATGTCAGAAGCCGAAAAGTCAGCCAAACCGCACGATTCATTGTTGAAAGAACTGTTTTCAAACCTGAAGCTCGCGGCTGTGTTCCTGCATGAGCAGCTACCACGCAGGGTAACTGCCCGGTTCAGGAAGGACGCCTTGCCAGAGCTGGTAGATGGCAATTTTGTTGAGCCTGACGGGCGGCAGGTTCAGGCTGATGTGCTTTGCAGGATGCCGCTGAAGCCGGGCTCTGCCGACTATCACTATTTCCTGATAGAGCATAAATCCTGGCCTGACCAGAATGTTCTGGTGCAACTAATCCACTATCAACTGGGCATCTGGAGGCGTCACGCGGGAAAGGGTGCGGATGGAAAGCGGGTACTGCCGCCCGTCACTCCGCTGGTGGTTTATCACGGCGAGCTGCCGTGGAATGTGCCTCGCAGTTTCAGGGAAATGGTGGGCGTTGAAGATAAAGCTCTGTTTCACGGTTTGGACTTCAGCTACCATCTGGTGGATCTCACCAGCATCCCCCACGATGACCTTTCCGGCAACGGGGAGCTCCAGGCTGTGCTAGGCACCCTGCGGGGTTTGGGGCGGCAGGAGGAGGGCAAGGAGAATATGGTAGATATTATCAAGGCACTGTCGGCCAATGAGGGGTTGGAAGATTCCGTTTTTCGGTATATAGTAGGCACGTGGGACCTCAGTGATGGGGAAATTGAGCAACTGAAACAAGCAACAGCGAGAGGAGAAAAAATCATGAGTTCATTTGCAGATAAATTGAAAGCCGAGGGCGAAGCCAAGGGTAAAGCTGAGGGTAAGGCTGAGGGTAAGGCCGAGGGCGAAGCCAGAATGCTCAAACATTTGGTGCAGGTGCAATTCGGATCTGTGCCGCAGGAGGTTAATGTGCGGATTGACCAGGCATCCTCCGAAGAGCTTGAGGGGTGGGCTGAGCGAATCCTCACCGCGCCATCGCTTGAGGAGATGTTTGCCAGCCCATCTACTCACAACAGTTAGACAACATGAACGAGCACGAAAAAGGAAACGAGCACGAACAATCTGCGGAAGATGAAAACATCTTGCCCTTTGACGAACATGAAGAAATCGTTTCGGAAGGGGGTAAGCAGGTGCGTCGGCGCGGGATATATTTGTTGCCTAACTTGCTCACGCTGGCCGCATTGTTTTCCGGGTTTTATGCGGTGATTGCCGGCATGTCGGGCAATTTTAATGAGGCGGGGTGGGCCATTCTTATTGCCGCGGTGTGCGACGGGCTGGACGGGCGGATTGCGCGGCTCACCAATACCGAGAGTGCGTTTGGTGCCGAGTTTGACAGCCTGTCAGATATGGTGTCGTTTGGCATGGCTCCGGCTCTGATTATGTTTAGCTGGGCGCTAGCACCGCTGGGGCGGGTTGGTTGGGCGGCCAGTTTTGTCTATATGTCTTGTGCCGCGTTGAGGTTGGCTCGCTTTAATGTGCAACTGGGCACGGTGGACAAGCGTTTTTTTCTGGGGCTGCAAAGCCCGCTCGCGGCCGGGGTGATTACCTTTGTTCCCTGGGTGGCGTTCAGGTATGGGGTGGAGGTTACGCCGCTGGTGTCATGGATGGCTGCGGTGCTCACCGTGTTTGTCGGCTTTCTGATGATTTCCAACTACCGCTATTTCAGTTTTAAGGAGTTGCACTTCAAAGGCACGGTGCCTTATCTGGTATTCATTGCCGCCGTGGTGTTGCTGGTGCTCATCGCACAAAATCCCCATGAGGTATTGTTGGCACTGTGTGTGCTGTATGCAACATCGGGGCCGATTGCCTGGCTCTATCGCGCTCGTGGTAAGATAGGCACATTGCTTCGGGCTATCTTCAAGTCTAGGAAGAAGCCTGCCAATGCCGTTGTGGAAGAGGTGCCCGGGCAGACGGATTCAGAGGCATCCGCCCAGAGTGTTGTATATAAGATGAATGAGACAGGCGAGCTGAAAGGCACGAGTGAAACGAAAGATACGAACGAGATGAAAGATATGGGCGAGACAAAAGATATGAACGAGATGGGCGATAGGAAAGATACGAAAGAGACAAACGAAACGTACGATACGAAAGAGACAGACGAAAGAAAGCATCAGAGCAACAATTGAAATCAATTACGACCGGGGGCATCAACCATGTTAATCAAGAAACCAGACGACATCAAACCTTCCGAGATTACCCCGGAAGCCATTTATCGCAACCGCCGCCAATTCATGAAGGACAGCAGCACACTGCTACTGGGCGGCTCACTGGCAGGCGCGGCGCTGCCAGCGTTCGCCCAGGATGGCGATGCGCTCAAGGCCCGTGCTCCCGGCAACCTGCAACGCACACCGCCGGCATCATGGTGGCAAGGCAAGTTTGAAGACATCACACCGGCACCGGACGAAGAACCACGCTACACCAATGAAGCCCTCACCCCGTTTAACGATGTCACCACATTCAACAACTTTTACGAATTCGGCATGGACAAATCCGACCCGTCCTCCTATTCAAGCCGCTTCCGCACCGACCCCTGGTCGGTGGAAATCAGCGGCGAATGCGACAAGCCCGGCGTTTACGCACTGGAAGATATAGTCCAACCGCACAAACTGGAAGAGCGCATTTACCGCATGCGCTGCGTGGAAGCCTGGTCAATGGTCATCCCCTGGATTGGCATTCCGCTGGCCGCCATGCTGAAACACTTTGAACCCAACTCAAATGCCAAATATGTGGAGTTTGAAACCGTAGTGCAACGCGACACCATGCCCGGCGTGCGCTCCCGCCTGGCCATCATTGACTGGCCCTACCGCGAAGGCCTGCGCATGGACGAAGCCATGAACGAACTGGCCTTCATGGCAGTGGGACTATACGGCACCCACCTGCCCGCCCAGAACGGCGCGCCCATGCGCCTCGTGGTGCCGTGGAAGTATGGCTTCAAGGGCATCAAGTCCATCGTGCGCATCAACTTCCGCCGAACCGAACCCAACACCACCTGGAATGACCTGGCCGCCAACGAATACGGCTTCTACGCCAATGTGAATCCCCAGGTGCATCACCCCCGCTGGCGTCAGGACAGGGAACGGCGATTGCCCTACAAACTACTCGGCTCGCGCTACATAAACACCCGCCTGTTCAACGGCTACACCGAGCAAGTAGCCCACCTGTACAGCGGCATGGATTTGGCGCGCTACTACTAATAGTAGCGCCGATATGCACCAAGCCACCAAACCAGCACCGTTCGCCACGGCGTCGTCATCGCCACCGCCGGCTCGCACCACCGCCGCCTGACTATGCACAAAGCCATCAAACCCATAGTGTTCACCACAGCATTGCTGCCACTGGCTCATATCGTGTGGCTCGTCATCAGCAATAATCTGGGCCCCGACCCCATACAACAACTATCCATTGAAACCGGCGAGCGGGCATTCTGGTTCCTCATCATCGCGCTGGCCATGACACCCCTGCGCCAACTCACCGGCAGAGTAGAGTTCATACGCGTGCGCCGCATGGTAGGCCTGTTCGCCCTGTTTTATGCCAGCATACATTTCCTCGCCTGGATGAGCCTGATGCTGGAGTTCCGCTGGCTCGCCGTCGCCGAAGAAATTCTTGAACGCCCCTACATCACCATCGGATTCGCCGCCTACCTGATTCTGCTAATCCTCGGCATCACCTCACCCATGGCCATGGTGCGCAAACTGGGACGCAAATGGAAACCCCTGCACCGGCTGGTATACGCAGCAGCCCTGCTGGCACTAATACACCAACTCTGGATTCAACGCTCCGACCTGCGCGATGTAGCCCTGTTCGGCAGCCTCATCGCACTATTGCTAGGCTACCGCCTGCTACGACGAATCCGCGCCCGCAACCAGTTCGGGCGATAACTCCCCCTTGAGGGGGAGACTCCCTGATTTGCCTCAAATGTGCTGACCCGCCACAAGTTACAAACGAGAACAAAGCAGGTATAATGTGCGCCCCGCCGGGGACACAAGTAACGAACACACACGAACACAAACATAATGAAAGGGGCGCACAACGCTGCCCCACAGGCGCGGGTCTGTAGCTCAGCTGGTCAGAGCGCACCCCTGATAAGGGTGAGGCCGGTGGTTCAAATCCACCCAGACCCACCAATCCCCATCAGCCAGCCAAATTTGCAGATTGCCGATATTGCAAAATCCCGCCCGAATAGCGTTACAATGTCAAATCCAGCCTCAAACCCAAGTCTGTTCCCCAAGCAGGAGAATGCCCATGTCTCGTTCCTCCCCCGTTGCCAGCCCCATCGCCACCCTTATGGCCACTACCATCACCACTGCCTATAACCTTATGATTTTAGTGATGTTATCACCATCTCCCAGCCGCCGCCTGCCCGCCCTGGCACGCCTTCTGGCACTACCTCTGTTCCTAATGGCAGCCACCGCCCAAGCACAGGTATCCATCATCCAGCCCGGTGCCCCCGGCGAGCCCAGTCGGGTTATAACCGCCGAAGAAGCCTCCAACCTCGCCAGCCTGCACTACGCCGAGGCCGATGTGAAATTCATGCAAGGCATGATTTCCCACCACGCCCAGGCGCTGGAAATGACAGCACTGGTGCCATCACGAACCAACCGCGAAGCAATGGAGCTACTGGCACAACGAGTGGCACTATCCCAGGAAGATGAAATCACCATGATGCAAAGCTGGCTGGAAGAACGAAACCTGGATGTGCCATCAGCAAACGCCCACCACCGCAGAGGCTTTGAACCCATGCCCGGCATGGCCAGCGAGGAAGAAATGGAAGCACTGGAAGACGCCACCAGTTTTGAATTTGACTCGCTATTCCTCCAACTAATGATTGACCACCACGAAGGCGCCCTGGAAATGGTAGAAAACCTGCTGGACCAACCCGGCTCAGCACAAGACTCCGTCCTTTACGCTTTCACCAGCGATGTAACCTCAGACCAAAGCAGCGAAATTGAACGCATGAACGCCATGCTAACCGGCTTCTCGCCGGACCCGCGCGTCAACCTCTCCGCAGGCTACGAAGACGCCGGACAAGCCGCCCTGAACCTGCGTCTGGTAACAACCCTGCCCAAACCCGCCGGCTTCTTCGACCCCAACAACCCGGAAGGCCTGCCCATGAACCTGCGGGATGAAGAAGAACCCGGCGAAAGCCTGCAAGCCGATGCCGACGATGACGCAAACGAAGACGAAGAAGAAGTCGCCAGCACCCAAACCGACGCCGCCGCCGAAGTAAACACCGAAGATGAAGAAGACGAAAACGCCGAACCCCGACCAAGCCTGCTCAACTTCGCCAACACCGACCTGGTATTCGCCGGCAATGCACTGGTAGCCGGCAACTATCACGGCTTCAATGTTTACGACATCAGCATCCCCACCGCACCCGAACTATTCAGTTCAGTAGTATGCCCCGGCGGCCAGGGCGATGTATCAATCGTCGGCAACCTCCTCATCATGTCAGTTGAACAAACCCGCGGCCGCCTGGACTGCGGCCTCCAGGGAGTCGCCGAACCAATAAGCGGCGAACGCTTCCGCGGCATCCGCATCTTCGACATCAGCGACCTCCGGCGCCCGGTGCAAGTCGGCGCAGTACAAACCTGTCGCGGCTCACACACACACACCATAATCACCGACCCGGATGATGACAACAGCATCTACGTATACGGTTCCGGCACCAGCTCAGTGCGCGACACCGATGAACTATCCGGCTGCTCCGACGAATCCCCCTACGAAAATCCCGAAACCGCACTGTTCCGCATTGATGTCATCCAAATCCCGGTAGATAACCCGGGCGCGGCCGAAATAATCAACCGCCCCTTCGTATTCTCCGACCCACAATCCGGCGTGCTGGCCGGACTCTGGGAAGGCGGCGACCACGGCCCCGACACCCAAACCACGCGCATGACCAACCAGTGCCACGACATCACCACATTCCCCGAAGCAGGCCTGGCAGCTGGCGCCTGCTCCGGCAACGGCATCCTGATGGATATTTCCGACCCGGTAAACCCGGTGCGCCTTGATGAAGTCATTGACACCGGCTTCGCCTACTGGCACTCCGCCACCTTCAACAACGATGGCACCAAAGTAATTTTCACCGATGAATGGGGCGGCGGCGGCCGCCCCCGTTGCCGCGCCCAGGACCCCATGCACTGGGGCGCCAACGCCATCTACGACATCGTTGACGGCAAACTGCAATACCGCGCCCACTACAAAATGCCGGCACCACAAACCGACGAGGAAAACTGCGTCGCCCACAACGGCTCCCTCATCCCCGTTCCCGGGCGCGACATCTTCGTGCAGTCATGGTACCAGGGCGGCATTTCAATAATGGATTTCACCGACTCATCCAACCCGGTGGAAATCGCCTACTTTGACCGCGGCCCAATTCACGAAGAGGAACTCATCATGGGCGGCTACTGGTCCTCCTACTGGTATGAAGGCGTCATCTACGGCACCGAAATCGCCCGCGGCCTGGATGTGTTTGAACTTGAACCCAGCGACTACCTGTCCACCAACGAAATCAACGCCGCCAGCATGGCCATCAACGATGAAGTGTTCAACCCCCAGCGCCAAACCAAACTGGAATGGCCGGCCATACCCATAGTCGCCAGAGCCTACCTGGACCAACTCGTCCGCAGCGAAACAATAGACGCATCAACCACCCGCGCCCTTGAATCTGCCCTTGAGCAAGTTAGCGAACAACTGGATCTGGAATATGCCCTGTCGGAAACCAGCCGACTCGGCTCCGACCCCGAACATCAGGCCGTACACATGAGCGATTTAACATGGTCCGGCACCCTCTCCCCCGACCTGGCCGATGAACTAAACGAACTGGCCGACGACATTGAAAACACCGGCGCAAGACAAAGAGGCAACACCCGCACCCGCTACGAAGCCCTCGCCAAAACTCTGAACGACATGGTAGAAGAATTCACCCAATAACCACCGAAGCGCGAGGAATAAACATGAACACAGCAAACAAACGCCTGAAAAAGATATTACTCACACTAGCAGCCACACTGGCAGTCGCCACCATAGGCGGCCTTGCCGTATGGACCGCCGTCTGCCCCTGCGAACGCACCCCCGGCTTCATGTTGCTGGGTGATGTGCAGGAAGAACCCGTGCAAGACTGGAGTTTCGCCAACGATGTGCCCCTATGCCAACTTCAGGTTTACGCTGGCGGCTGGCGCCCCCACTCAATAAACCTCAACTGCATGGCCTCCCCGGAAGGAGACCTGTTCCTGAGTTGCTCAGGATGCACCCGAAAATATTGGGCCGCACAAGTAGGAACAGATGAACCAGCCCGACTACGACTAAACGACGACATCTACCCGGTGCTGGTAAACCGCGTAACAAACCCGGCCACCCTTGACCAGGCCTGGATAGCACGAGTAACCAAACTGCAAACCCACGGCGGCGGCGCCTATAACCCAACCCCGGACTCCATCGCCCCCCGCCCCGACCACTGGTGGAGCTTCCATCTGGTCTCGGCCAACTAACCCTTTACCCAACCAATCCTTACTCAACCAACCCAGCCTCAGCCAGCAAGGAAATCAAACCAATCTGAATACCAATATGCCCATCAGCATTCTCCCACCACTCATCCGGCGAATGCGCCCCACCACCCCGACCACCCCGACTCATAGTAACCGCCGGAATACCAAGCGAAATAGGCAAGTTGGCATCAGTAGAAGAAATCCGCAACTCCGGCTCCACATCAAAAGCCATAGTCGCCGCCATCACCCGTTGCACCAACGGGCCATTCGCATCCCCCCGCCCCGCCGGACGCGTCCCAACCCGCTCCACCTCAAGAGTAAGTTCCGGCCCCCGCTCCCGCCCATCATTCTCCTGTGCCAACGCCAACTGCATGGCATTCTGAAACACCGCATCAATCTCATCCAACTTGTTCTGATCACCCGAACGCATATCCACCTCCACCCAGGATTCAAACGGAATAGAGTTAATGGAAGTACCCCCCCCCATACGACCAATATTATAACTGGTCTTCTCCCCTTCACTGGTCACACTCACCGCCGCCTCATCAAACAAGGCAATACCCCGACCCATGGCATGATGCGGATTAGCCAACCCAAACGCCCCCCAGGAATGGCCACCCGGCCCCTTAAAAGTAACCCGATAACGATGCGAACCCACCCCGCCATAAACAATACGGCTTGACTGCCCACCATCCACCGCAATAAGGGTATCAATTCTCTCCGCCCCATCACGAAACAGATGCTTCACCCCGCGCAAATCCCCCAACCCTTCCTCACCCACATTACCAATAAACAACAAGTCAGCTTCAGTTTCAATGCCAGCATGTTCCAGCGCCCGCAACACAGTAAGCACAGTAACCAAACCACGCGTATTATCACCAATACCCGGCGAATACATCCGCTCACCCTCATAGCGCACCGTCAAATCAGTTTCCTCCGGAAACACCGTATCCAGATGAGCACTATAAGCCACCACACGTCTGCCACTCCCACTCGCCGTACCAGGCCGCCGCCCAATAACATTACCCACCTCATCAGTAAACACATCACCAAGCCCCGCCTCCCGCAACATCTCAGCATAACGCACACCACGCCGCTCCTCATTAAACGGCGGCGCAGGAATTTGCACCAACTCAATCAAATCCTCATGTGAACGCGGCTCCAGCGCAACAATATGTTCCAGCGCAGCCTGCACCCGCACATTATCCTTAATCGCCGCAATCGCCTCATGATAAACCTCACCAACCTCAACCTGCACCACCACTTCCTCAGCCGCCTGACTAATCCCGGCTATGCCAAGCCACGCAGTCATACTCGCCATAACGATATACCGCAACAAACGCATTGGATGTTTCATCTCGTACCTCACTTTGTACTCTGTTTAATATGCCAGATTTCAATTCGGCCCAAGCCTAACCGATACACCCATCCGAACGCAAGACTGAACCTGTTGTGGCTAGCTCACTATTACTGTAAGAATAAGGCCCATTATGGTCATAGCCACACCAATTACTCCTATGGTTATTACCAGATACCGAATCAGAACCTCTGGGAGTTCTTGTCTGTACTTTGCGAGTTCAGCCTTCTGTTCGGCATCGCGCTCTGCCATATTTTTAGCAAGCATAACTATTTCGGTTTTATACTCGGTATGTCTGCCGGCATCACGCTCCGCCAGTTTGGCATCATGCTCTGCCAGCTTGGCATCACGCTCCGCCAGTTTTTTGGCAAGCATGCCTATATCAGTTTTATACTCGTTATATCTGCCAGCATCACGATCCGCCAGTCTGGCATCACGCTCTGCTATACTTTTGGCAAGCATGCCTATATCAGTTTTATACTCGGTATATCTGCCGGCATCACGCTCCGCCCGTTCGGCATCACGCTTCGCTCGTTCGGCATCACGCTCCGCTCGTTCGGCATCACGCTCCGCCATACTCTTGGCAAGCATGCCTATATCAGTCTTATACTCAGCCTGTCTGGTATTCATAATCTCTTCCAGGGTACCAGTACGTGTATTCACCTGCCCTTCCAGAGTGCTCGTGCGCGTATTAACTTGCCCTTCCAGTGCAATTAAACGATGTTCCAAATTGTTATCCATGTGCCTCCTCCTCCCTGTCCTCCACAGAGGCAGGTGTATATGATAAACGAAATAGTGTCCAAAACCAACAAATCAGCTTGGTCTCTCACTAACCAGTATAGCCACTAAACCAGAAATTGCTCACATTCCACAAGCCCTGCAATTGACAAACCCCCCTAACTCTTTACAATCCAATACCCCTTGTCGGGGAATCAGCAGGATGCCGTGCATTCAGAGATGAGTTTGATATGAGGAATAGCGTCCCCAGTGTGGCATCGCTGCCTGTTTGCTTTTGCGGGCGGCGGGGGCTTGGCAGCATCTCGGCGCGGGCTGGCAGGGTCTTTGCACCCCCACGCAAGCTCCTAACAGCGCTCCTGCTGGCGCTTGGGGTTTATGGCGCTTCTTTTGTGGCGCCTTTTGGTGCCGCTGAGGTGCGGGG
>JBPCXV010000041.1:0-143083 GCA_051008235.1 Pseudohongiellaceae bacterium
GATGGCATGAGCAAGGATGGCCGCACAATGAAACACAGCATCAAACCGGGTTTCCCGACACAGTTCATCCAGCAGCGAGAAGTTCCTGATGTCCCCGCGAACTGCCTTGGATTCAGGGTGCTGAAAATCATCCGCCTCAACATCAACACTAACGCACCTGAACCCCTCTTGCACAAGATTCCTTTTCAACAAATCTCCAAAGAAACCAGCCCCGCCGGTAATCAGAATGTTTTTCATGAAAATATCCCTTTCAGTTTTTTACGCAGGCTCATAGTTCCGTCGAAAGCATAAAACTTTACCAAGGTAAAATTAACAAAGAAGGCAACACCTGTTGCAATAATCTTGCTGATAAGCATCATGTCATCCCCAACAACAACCTCAACAAGCAAAATCATCATCCCCATATTAACAACCAAACCACCGAGGCATGAAATATAATGCCGCACACAAGATTTAAAAACAGAAAGGGATGCCCTTTCAAACACCAAAGCATTACTCATCACAAAGTTCACCAACGCCCCCAAAGTAAAACTAAAAAACACCCCCAGCCGATAATCAATACCCAGCAGTTCCACAAACCCCCAAAAGCTACCAATATCCACCACCGCAGCAACCCCACCCGCAAATCCATACAGGATTAGTTGCGAAAGAGGCTTATCGGGCTTTGCCCAAGAGGGTTGTTTGGTCATAGCTTCGTTTTCCGGGGCTCATGGAGATTTTAGAAAGAACTCTTGTAATTCAGCCACCGTCTTGAAGAGGTAATCGGGATTTGATGCCTCAAGTGAGGCAACATCCACATTGCCCCAGCCCGCGCCTATTGCGGTAACACCAGCTGCACGGGCAGCCTCTGTATCTTCAGGCTTGTCTCCGACATGAAAAGTATTTTCTGCAGTGGCATTTCCGGCACTCATAGCCTTGAGCAAACCATCTGGGTGAGGCTTTAGCTTGCCACGACCAACTTGATGGGACCCAAGAACAATTTCAATCGGCCACTTATACAGCTTGACAAACGCTTTAGGAATCATGTTCGGACTTTTTGTAACAATAGCAAGTGTTTGTCCATCATCATGAAGTTCTTTCAGTAGATTATTAATGCCATCATACACTTCTAGTTTCGGCACTTGGCGCATGACCGCATCCCAGTCAAGATTATCCCGCAATGTTGCAACGGGTTGTGTATCTACAAGAGTAAGATCAAAATCGAAAATTATCACCTTATTAAAGCCCCATCTTTAACTGTTGCTTCCTGAATGCACTTTCTTGTGTGCCAGTTGTCTCACTTGTTATAACTGGCCTTGTTTCATTCAGGAATTGAAGCAATTCTTTTTCGTTTTTGATTGGCCTGGCTAATCTTTCCTCTATAAGTTTCCGATTCCCTCTTATTTTGTCTTCTGTAAGGAGGTCTTTCAGGTGTGCAACGCAAGCAAGTGGCCGGTTTTGTTTATGGGCATATTTAATAATGTTCCAAGTACCACCTTTAACATCAGTTTCAATAACAAGAACAGCATCCGACAGGCCACTTTGAATACGATTCCGCTCAGCGAATGCCAAGCGAGTTGGTTTGACACCAATTGGATATTCACTGACCAGACAACCGCCATTTTTAAGAAGACGTTCTGCCAAGTCGTGATTCTTAGTGGGATGAACCTGGTCAAGGCCATGAGCCAATACCGCCACGCCGACCCTCTTATTTTTTTGGAGGCAACCTTCGTGGGCATAGACATCACATCCATACGCTAGCCCGCTAACAATAACAACACCAGCCTCGGCAGCAGTATGGGCGTATTGCTGCGCTAAAGTAGCCCCGCACTTCGTGGGTTCCCGAGTACCTACCACAGCCAAGCTCCTGGCCGCACTAAGTCCATCAATACTGCCTTTGACAAACAGTACAGCAGGTGGGTCAGGGATTTCTTTTAGACGCTCAGGGTACTCGGCATCATAGATTGACAGCACCTTGATACCATCGTCCTGGCTTTGATTAATTTGTTCTTCGCTTTTTGCCCAGGCATCCCCTAACGCTTCTTCAAGCTCTGTTGTAGACTCGTACTTACGGTTAAACTGCCATACATATGGTAAAGGAATATTACGGCAACTACTAAGATCGGCTTCACCCGTCAGATCAAAAACTATCTTCAGCGCTGATCTTCGGCCAAAGCCGTCAAGTTTCATCAACGCAAGAAGAGCGGTGGTAGCCTGTGGCGTAGTAGCAGTATTGCTCATCTCTTTTATACCTCTATGTCTATTTAGCTATTATATTCCTTTTCGCCCTCATCCCATAATTCTTCCCACCATGGTGGAATATGGCCGTTCGTGAGTTTTCCTCCGGTGTAGCTGTGTCTTTCGTTCTTCCCGAGAGCAATACCATAAATTTTGATATCTTTATTTGCCGCGAGAATAGCTTGTGCAGTATGAGACAGGGTTTCACCTCTAGTAATTAAATCGTCAAAAATAAATACATATTCTGCGTTTATAGACTCTGATCTATGGTTAGCATTATCAAGTATTTCTTTGCGTTTCTCGCTTGTTCTCTGACGAGAATGCAATGGAGCATGCTTTTCCTTCCTGATTGCATCTAAAACAAAATGCGTGCCAGCACACTCAGCGCAAGCCTTAGCCATTTTTGCCATAGATCCATTTTCATCCGCAACAGTTTCATTTGAAGAGAGTGCAGGAATGAACACTATTTGAGGTGGTTGAAGATTTAGTGTCGTGACAAGCAACGGAATAATTTTCATCATTAGATTAATCCCTCCATGCACTGCCGCAGCTTCTCCATCCTTGAATCCAGAGAAGCGTTTGGTCCAATCATCACTCTCACCATCAAGGAATTTGTAGCCGATTGTAAAAGAGCTTTCTATATTTTGTAATGGAACATCAAGTTGTTCAAATTTTATCCAGCCGCTAAACTTTTGCCCCTGTGCCATTTCATCCACCATGCTGTTGTAAGTAAGACAGTCGCACTGCACCCATATGACTCTTGTAGCGACCTAGTCCAGAGCCCCAGTTGACTACCAAGTTATAGCAGCATGACGGGTAAGTCAAGGGCATATGTCAACCCAATACAGATGCGGATTAGTAACCTGTGAATCAAGTCATGTAAAAGTTAGGCGGTATAATTTGTCATATATTAAATTGGGACACCAGCATCTGAACTTCGCTCTACTATGCTACAATTCCAACCATCAGAAATTGAGGAACAACCCAGAATGGACAAATATACAAGCGAAGATGTTGAGCGCATTGTATCAGCGATAAAGAGATCCAAACAAAACGGCACTCCATTCAACCTGCTCACTGGAGCGGGTTGTTCTAGGAGCGCTGGCATACCACTTGCCTCGGAGCTGGTAGAGGAAATCCATAGTGATTACGAAGAAGATTGCATGGCAAAGCTCACAAAAGAAAACAAGCACCACTACAGTAAATGTATGAGCATTCTTTCTCCGGATGAACGTCGGAAGCTACTTCGCAGGCATCTAGACGATGCCGAGATTAATTGGGGACATATCGCCATCGCTGCAATGATGGATGCTGGCTTCATTGAATGTGTCCTAACATTCAATTTTGACTCTATTCTCATGCGTGCTTGCGGCATCTGTTCGCTATACCCAAAAACCTACGATTTTGCCACCGCACCTGCTGATAATGATAATTTAGTTGTGCCTCCAGCAATTATACATTTGCACGGACAGGGCTATGGATTGGCAATGATGAACTCGGATGAAGAGGCGAAAGAACATGCAATGAGCCTAAAAAATTTCTTAAGGAGCACTTTAGACAGGCATCCCATAATTGTAATTGGTTATAGCGGGGAGTCCGATGCGATCTTTCCGGTTATGACAGAGGTATTTAGAGGCGAACAGCGTGTATATTGGTTAGGCCATGACGATAGTCCATCCAATCAGGTTACCAAATTTCTTAACAAAAGCAAAAATCAAGCAGCGGAATACTTCGGTAAAGTAGATTCAGACCGAATACTCGTCGAAATTGCCAGAAGACTTGGTGTATTCCCGCCACAGTTATTTAAGAATCCTTATGATCATCTATTAAAAGAAATTAAACCAGTACAGGAATATCCATTTGGCGATTACGGCAGTGGTGACATTTTGGAGAAGCTACGACTTGGTTTGGAGAAGCAAGCAGAGGAACAAAAAAATCAGCCCGATATTCCCGGACTGATGTCAGAAGGCAAATGGGAAGAGGTCATAAAAAACAGGAGTTATGCGGAGTTAGAACATAAAGAACTTCTTGCTTGGGCGTATGTTATGAGTGGCAACGAACTAGGGAATGTAGCGCGGGCAAAGCAGGACGAAAGAAAGTTCCAGCAGGCTTTCAGCAAATATGCCAAAGCAATAGAGATTAAACCGGATATGCAAAATGCCTTCTACAATTGGGGGAACACACTATCAAATCTGGCTGAGATGAAACGGGATGAAGGACTGTTCCGAGAGGCTTTTGAAAAGTACGCCAAGGCAACTGAAATCAAGTCGGGTATGCATGATGCCTACTACAACTGGGGCCTAGCGTTGTCAAATCTGACCAAGATAAGACAGGATGAAAAACTGTTTCGGGAAGCTTTCGACAAATACGCCAAGGCAATAGAGATTAAACGGGATAAGCACAATGCTTACTACAATTGGGGTGTAACACTGTCGGATCTGGCCAAGATAAAGCATGACGAAGAACTGTTCCAAGAGGCCTGCGACAAGTACGCTAAGGCAACTGAGATTAAACCGGACATGGATTATGCCTTCAATAACTGGGGTATAGTACTGTCGCATCTAGCTATAATGAAGAAGGACGAAGAACTGTTCCGAGAAGCTTTCGATAAATATGCCAAGGCAACTGAGATCAAACCAGACAAGCACGAGACCTTCGACAACTGGGGTATGGCACTGTCATATCTGGCCATAATGAAGAAAGACGAAGAATTACTTCGAGAGGCTTTTGATAAATACGCCAAGGCAACTGAGATTAAACCAGACAAGCACGAGACCTTCTACAATTGGGGTTGCTCATTGTCGTATCTGGCCGAGATGAGGCGGGATGAAAGGCTGTTCCGAGAGGCAGTTGACAAGTACACCAAGGCAACCAAAATCAAACCAGATATGGATGAGGCTTTCTACAATTGGGGTGCCACAATATTAGGATTGGCGAAACTAAAGAAAAATGATGCACTGCTTAAGGAAGCTAATCGGGTACTGTCAAAGGCGCAAGAACTCAATCCCAATGTTGTTTACAGCCTTGCCTGCGTGAAGGCACGACTCAAACAATATAAAGAATGTCGAGAGCTGTTGGAACATGCCAAATCTGTGGGAACATTACCTCCCGCTAAAGTCATTAGCTCCGAGTCAAGTTTTGAGTCAGTACGAGACGAAGCCTGGTTTCAAACATTATTGAAGTAGCACCCAAACAATTCATGCAAGTATGTGCTTTGGCGGAGGAACGATAAGATGACAAACATCACCATCCACAATGTTGATAAAGACCTTGAACACCGCCTGTGCGCCCGCGCGGCGGAGAATGGGCGCTCGGTGGAAGAGGAGGCGCGTGAGATATTGTCTGAGGCTGTTGCAGGAAAGTCTTTGCCGCCGCGCAACCTTGCTGCTGCGATACGTGCTGAATTTGCGCCTCTGGGCGGGGTGGAACTTGAGCTTCCGCCACGCGAGCCCGTGCGGGAGCGGTAGCAGATATAGTCTTCCGGCGGCCTATGCAATTCCGAACTTGAACTTTGGAATTGCATAGACTACAATTCGCCCATGTTTAACAGGCACATCACCAGCGAGTTGCGGAGGTTGCTCACGGAATACCCCGTGGTTACGCTGCTGGGTGCCCGGCAGGTTGGGAAAACCACCCTGGCGCAGTCGTTTCTGGATGGCTGGAATTACTGTAATCTTGAAGACCCACAAACGCGGCGGCTGGCCGGGGAGGACCCTCAGGCTTTGCTGGCTGATTTCTCCGGGCCGACAATCATTGATGAGATTCAGCGAGTGCCGGAGTTGCTGAGTTACATTCAGGTTGAGGTTGATGCGCAGCGCTTGAACGGGCGGTTTGTGTTGACTGGTTCTCACCAGCTTATGCTGCGCGAAGCCATTACTCAGTCTTTGGCTGGCAGAACGGCTATCTTGCAACTGCATCCTTTCTCTATTGCCGAGTTGCGGGAAGAAGGTATAACTTTTGCTACGCCTTATGAATATATCTATCGCGGATTTCTGCCGCGTATTTATGACCAGGCTCAGCGCCCAACTCAGGCTTGGTCAAACTACTATCGCACTTATGTGGAGCGTGATGTGAGGCAGTTGGTTAACCTGAAAGATGCCACCTTGTTTGAAAATTTTATGAAGTTGCTAGCCGGGCGCGCCGGTCAGATTATGGATTATACCAGTCTTGCCAATGATACCGGCGTGAGTGCCACCACCATCAAGCAGTGGTTGTCCATACTTGAAGTTTCGTTTGTCATCTACAAACTGCCATCTTATTACAACAACTTCGGCAAGCGGGTGGTGAAGGCGCCAAAATACTATTTCATGGATACGGGGTTGCTGGCGTATCTGTTGGGGATAGAGCAGGCAGAGCAGATTGGTCGCGATCCTCTTATGGGTCAGATGTTTGAAAATTTGGTAATCATGGAATGTGTTAAATCCCTGGCCAATCAGGGCAAACATCCGACACTTTATTTCTTTCGAGACAGCAATGGCACTGAAATTGATGTCCTGTTTGAAACGGGTCGCCAACTTGTTGCAATTGAAATCAAGGCCAGCATGACCTACAGGTCCACTTTACTGGCAGGTGTTAATCGGTTGCGAACCATCGCGCCTCATCTTGGCAAAGCGTATCTTGTTTATGCAGGGAAGCCTTTCAGGTTCAGCGATGGCACATCTGCTATTCGTTATGATCAGGTAGAGCAGGTGTTTGAGGGGAGTTACAAAAACACCTAGCCTTGAGGCTTCCCAACAGGATGCATCAGCAGATATAGCCCCCCGGCAATTGATGACGGCAGCCACAACACTATATGTACGATGAAGGCGAAGGCGGCGGCGGCGGCGGGGGGGTTGTCCAGTGTCATCATGGCTTGGGCGGTGAAGTAGTCAAAGGTGCCGACATAACCCGGGGCGCTGGGGATGGCGGTGACCAGAGTGCCAACGGGCAAGGCGAGCCAGGCGGCCAGGTGGTTGGTGAGTGAGGGCAGGGCGAGTGCCACCAGCCAGAACACGAAACCTTCAAACACCCAGGCGAGCAAAGACAACCATGAGAGCCGCAACATTATGTGGCCTTTTGAAATGTGACCCAGCGCGGTGAAAACTTTTTGGAATTGGGCGAGGAGTGCATCGCCAACTTTGGGCGCGTATCTGGATATAACCCGGCATAGCCGGAACACTATGGGTTCAAACACGGATGGCATTGAAAGCAGGAACGCTATAAGCAAACCGGCGATAAGCAATCCGCCGCCGCCTATGCCAAAAAATGTTGAAGACTCCATGCCGAACCAGATTAGCGCGAGGCCGAGCAGGAAGATGAGTACCAGCAAATCAAACATTCTTTCTGCAACCATTGTTGTTAGCGAGGTCGCCGTGCTGATGCCAAGCCTGCGGTTGAATGCGAAAGCGCGTAACAGGTCGCCAGCCCTTAAAGGTAAAACATTGTTCGTCGCGAAACATGCGAGGAGTGGCCCGGCGCAAGTTTTCCAGGTTAGTGCGGGGTTTTCCTGAATGAGCATGATGCGCAGACGTTCAATTCTGCAGCCATAGCCGATGAAAAAGGAAACAACGGCCAGGCCGATTAACGGCAGGTTGGTTTCGTTAAAAGCGTTTTGCATTTCCTGTAAAGAAAGATGGCGGAGGAACAGCCAAAGAAATAATCCACTGAATGCAAACCCAAGCGTCAGGCGAATTAGTTTTTTCATGATTCTGTGCTGGATATTGTTGGGCTGCGTGATAGTGCCGGTTCATCCTCGCCAAAGCCGACATATTCCCGCACTACATAATGTGGCCTGTTTTTTACTTCATTATAAATTCGGCCTATGTATTCGCCGAGTATTCCGATGCTTACAAGTTGTATGCCGCCAACGAACAGGACGGCAATCATTATGGCGGCCCAGCCTTCAACCCAGGTGCTTGTGAAGATGCGCAAGGTTAGCACGTAGATTATGCCGAGCAGGGCAATGGCCGCTGAGATTAATCCCATGCCTATTGCCATTTGCAAAGGTACGGTGGAGAAAGAGAAGATGCCGGAGGTGGCGAGGCTTAGTGATTTGCGGAATGAGTATTTGGTGGTTCCCGCGAAGCGTTCGGCTCTTTTGTAGGGCAGGGCTACTTGCTTGAAGCCGACCCAGCTGGACATGCCGCGGATGAAGCGGTCGCGTTCCGGCATGGCGCGCAAGGTGTCCACCACTCTGCGGCTCATCAGGCGGAAGTCGCCGGTGTCCAGCGGGATTGGTATGTTGGAGACTTTGTTGAGCAGTCGGTAAAAGAGTCGTGCGGCTGCCAGCTTGGAGCGGGATTCTCCGGGGCGTTCGGTGCGGGTGGCATAGACCACATCAAAGCCGGCGTGCCATTTTACGACCATGTCGTGAATGACTTCCGGGGGGTCTTGCAGGTCGGCGTCTATCAAGACAACGGCATCGCCCTGCGCAGCATCGGTGCCGGCGGTTACGGCAATCTGATGGCCGAAGTTTCGGGCGAAGGATATGATTTTTATTTTGTTGTCTTGCGTTGCGAAGTTTTTCAGCAGCGCCAGGGTGTCGTCATGGCTGCCATCATCTACAAATATTAGTTCGGCTTCCATGTTTTGCAGCTCTGTGCAAAAGGCTTGCATCCGCTTGACTGTTTCAGCGATGACTTCGCTTTCGTTGTAACAGGGGATGACTATGGAAAGGAGTTGCTTACTCATGGCGCTATCTTCTCCGCTTGATTTTCTGCCTGACTGGAGGATGAGTTTTCCACAGCAGGCGTGTCAGCATTACATAACATCTCAGCAATCTGGCGGCCTTCGCGGATGGCGTAGTTGGTGCCTCGGTCTTCCGGATACACATGTGCCATGGTGGAGATGAACGCATTGCTAAACGGGGTTTCCTGCCCGGGCACATAACTGGAATAGTTACGTTCTGTTATCGGCTGGGCATACTCCGCGCGCCAGACTTTGTAATCAACCACCCAGGACTTCTCTATATCAGGAAACATTCGCTCCAGATGTTGCATGGCAAACTCAAAATACTCTTCATCGGAATACGCCCACACCGCATCATCAACGGCAACATAACGAGACAGATAGGCGATGCGATTGCCATTGTAATGCTCCGGGGAATCAAAGTTGGTGTGTTCAATAACCCCTACGAACGGAAAGCCCGGATCGTTCACATTGAGCCAATAGGTTTCCGAAAGACTTTGTTTCAAACGCAGCACCAGGCAGATGTTGCCCAGATATTGCACTCGCCTCAAACCTTCCGTCCATTCGGGTGCGTTACTTTTCAGGATGTCTGCAATAATCGGCAAGGCCGGAGTGAACAGATAGTTGGCGGCCTGAATAGAACCGTTCCCTGTTGTGAGGCTGGTGATATGCCCGTTGCTTGCCGTCGCGCCGATAACCGGGCAATTGAAACTCACCTCTCCGCCATTTTGTCGGATTGCGCTAACAAGTGCTTCCGCCAAACGGCCAAAGCCGCCCTTGAAGTAAGCAAGTTCTTCACCGCCCTTGTCGTTGCGCGTGCCGCCGCGCAACACCAGCTTCTTCCACATCCACACGGCACCGATTGCTTCGGCAAACACCGAGAACTTGGCGGTAATCAGCGGTTCCCACACCACCTTGTAAACAGATTTGCCACACAGCGGTTCCAGCCACTCGCGAATGCTAAGGTGTTCAATGGTTTTCCAATCCTTAATGCGCCGCACCTGAAGCACCAGCAGGCCCAGGCGGATTCGGTTGATAAAAGAAAGTGCCCTGAAGCGCAACAAATCAAGCGGGCTGGAAAGACGCCATATTCGCCCGTTGAAATACATCCCTGTTTGTGATGGCAGCAACACAATGTCGCCCTCCATGCCGAGTTCCTTTACCAGTTCCGGCACATACACATCGTTGTTGAACCAGTGATGATAAAACTTTTCCACCTTCACACCATCGTCAAACTTGAAAGTGCCCGCCAATCCACCCGGCGTATCATCCGCCTCAACAAGACACACCCGCTTGCCCTGTCGGGAAAGCGCATAAGCGGCGGCCAGGCCGGTGAAACCGGCGCCCGTGATGGCTACATCATATTGGTTCATTGGTGGTTTGACCCTGAATAAATGCGGCCGAATTGTCGCACAGAAGCCGGTATTTTGCCAGTGGTTTGCTTCTTGTTGGTAACTGTCGGGCGCGGTTTGCTTACAGTTTCTCTACGATTTGGGGGTCCAGCGAGTGCAGTTTGCTTAACACGCGAGCCAGTGCCATGGTGCGCCGGCCTTTGCTGGTAATGTGGTAGGTGCCAGTGTCGTTGTCATACACGATATTTCCCGAATCCAGCTGTTCGTTCAGGCGTTTTTCAATGCCACGGCTTCGGTTGAAGTACACTTCTATAAATTCGGCGCGAATGTCTTCCCTGCTCATGCCTTGTTCGTTGTTATCAAGAAGGTTCATCAGATATAGCGTTACGGAACGATCAACAATAGCGGGAACAGTGAAATGGAAAAGCCCCGCAGCAAGAATAAAAATCGTGCCGGCTGCAATGGTTGCCTCCATGGTGAAGATGCGTTTTTTGTGCAGCAACACAAGTGAGATTATTACTAATGGCGCAACAGTGATAAAGACAAGAAGGCTTTCGGCGAGCACATTGGTGTTTGGTGCCACTTGCCGTTTCAGTATGAAAAACAATATGTATGCCAGCACGCCTGCTCCGGCGGTTAGCAACATGAGTAGGGATTTGAGTATGGGTTTGGTAAAGGAGGCGGAAGAATTCTTTTCGTGCATGGCAGTCTCCTCATCTTGAATTAAGAAATGATGGGGTTACTTTCAATGTGCGTTTGGGTAATTCTATTCCAGCCTGAGCGAGGAGTTTGTGTTCCTTGCTTCCTACTTTAAAGCTGGATTGGCCGCTGTATAACCAACAAAATTGTTTTGCATGATAGGTTGCCTTTGTGAGTGATGCTAATTTACTGAACTTCGCCAATTTAAGCTTGTCTCTGAGCCAACGGAGCTTTTTGATAACCGTATCAATCTCTTGTGGATTAGATGCGGGGTGTGGCTCTACATGGATGACGAATTTACAATCATTATTTCGGCCTACGCTGAAGCCCAGAGAATAATCCCAGCGATTATTATTGGGTTCTGTTTTTTTAAAATGTGCATCCAAATCAATGCTGCCGACTATATTTATATTGTTGGCTGCAACAATCTGTGTCCGATACATTTTTTGCATTGCTTGTTTGCCTGGTTGTGGAGTCAACCCCGCTTGTTCAGCTGCTTTCACAAAATTCATTTATCTGCTCCCTAAGAACTTGTACGAGAAATCACTTTAGCAACAACATTTGCTGACCGGCCGGAGAAATCATTTAGGTCCCCCCAATTTGAAATTGCTTCATCTTCAGCGCCGGGGTCTAGTGAAGTAATGTCTTTGACGGGTTTGCCACGCTCAAAGAAGTACACACGGTAATCTTTCGTTAGAGCGTTTTTTGCGATTTTTTTGAGGTCGTTATTTCCCTGCTTAAGAGAAAACAGGTTAAGGATATCCCTTACATTGCCTTTGCTATCTTTAATGTGCTGGATTGCCCATATCAAGTCAAGAACCACTGTGGAATGGGTGGAGAGTACAACTTTGTATCCACGACTTATCAGTTCTAAAGCAAGTAACAGAAAAGTTTCAATAGCTCTCGGGTGAAGCCCCATTTCCGGTTCCTCTATAACAACCCATTCAAGTTCGCCTCGTCTCTTTACTCTCCCCGCCGGGCAAAGCCAGTACAGACCTAGCAACAGTGGAACAAACTCTCTTTGTCCGGCGGACCAAGCCAGGAAAGGCAGGCTATCAGGCAGTCCCCTTATTTTCAGGGCTAATGAATTGGTAAAGTCATTTTGCTCCGCTTTTAATCGAGCACCACCAAAAATATGTTCTTCGATGGGCCCTCTTAGCTCTGCATTAAGCCTTTGTGGGCTGGGGAATAGTGTTGCCAGCGAGCCGAACTCATCCTGTAATAACCGATGAATCTGATGAGCGAAATACCGGAGTACATAAGGGTCGCCAAAGTTAAAATTATCAAAAGTTTGTGAAATGCCGGAGTTGAAACTGACAACTCTCTGTGCAGGGATGTAGAAAAGTTTTTCTTCCGGGGGATTATTAATTTTTTTGGAACGAGTAAGGGATTCAATGCTGAATCTTGTGTTCTTCCATGTTACATAAGGTTTCTTTCTGAGCATGCCGCCCATGCCGCGGCCATAGTAACCATCCAAAACAGCCTTTGCACTTCCATTAAATACAACACTGTGTTGTTTGAAGAAACTCAAAATGTGGTGGCGGTCTATCGCAAGTTTTAGCGTTTGCAGAAATATGCTCTTGCCGCTTGCCTGCGGTCCCACGAGTACGGTAAGGTCTCGGAGATCAATTTTGGCATTTGATATTGGACCAACCTTTTCCAGCGTTATTTTACTCATGTTTATAACCTGTGTATTTCGTATACGCGGTATTATACAGAATTTTTGCCTACTCGGACACTTCGGTGGCTGGTGCGGTTGTGTAGCCGAATGATTGAATGATTTGTGTGGCCTGCGGGGAACGCAGGTATTGGAGAAACTCTTTGCAGGCTTGGCAGTTTGCGCCGGGGAGTAGCAATACTGCGTCTTGTTGAATGGGGCGGTGTAGTGTGGTTGGGACTCGCCAGCCGTTGTTACTGTGTGCTATTACTTGCGATAACGCGACGAAGCCCAGTTCAGCGTTGCCGGAACTGACGAACTGGAAAGTTTGGGCGATATTTTCACCTTGCACCCAGCGGGGGCGGGTGGCTTCGGCAAGGTTCAGGTTTTCCAGCACCTCCAGCGCGGCCTGACCATAAGGTGCCAGGCGCGGATTGGCGAAAGCCAGGTGATTGAAGTTGTCTTGTTGCAGAACTTCGGGGCCTTCAATGTGCAAGTTGTTGTTGGCTGACCATAGCACCAGAGAACCAGTGGCATAAGTGAAGCGTGAACCGGGCACGGTGTGGCCTGTGGCTTCCAGACGGGCGGGTTTGTCCTGGTCGGCGGAAAGGAATAGCTGAAACGGGGCGCCATTATTTATCTGGGCAAAGAATCGGCCACTTGAACCGAAGGATGTGTGTATCTGATGTCCGGTTTGCGTTTCAAAGTTGTTGACGAGCGCAGTCATTGGCGCAGTGAAGTTAGCGGCGGCGGCCAGTAATATTTCTTCGGGCTCGGTGCTGGCATGGGCGACAGTAAAAAACAGCAACAACACCGCCGCCCGGCGAAGCATAAGCATGAGATGCGGCAACGAATAACAACTCATTCAAACAAGGACTTGAAGCCGCCGAATATCATGCGTTTGTCGTCAAAGGGCACATCCCCGTCCATCATGGATGCCAGCCGCGGGTCGTTCACCGCCTTCTTGAGCACCGCCTCCCGCTCCGCTTTTGAGGGATAGGTAATGACAGCAAGGACAACAGCCTCCCCTTCCTTCGCCCCGGCGGCTGCCGTGAATGAATTGGGTGAAGTGTGCTGCTCCATTGTGTGCTCGTCAAACAGATACTCCTCGTAATTCTGCGCACCATGTTCCCGCCACACTTTCTCCGACAGTTCGGCAAGCGGGCGATAGTCATCAACGCGATTGCCGGTGATGGGTATTAAAAAAACATCTACATAACTCATGGCTGGTCTCCTCTACAGTTTATTCAGTGAGTTCCGCTTCAACTTCCAGTTTGCGTGCGCCGGCCAGCATGCTGCGCATGGCGTAGTTGCCTTCGTGGCAGGCGTATTCGTAAACTTCGCCGTCCAGCGGATAGTAACTCAGTTCAGCCGTCCACGGCTGGTTGTAGAGGTTGTCATCCTCCACTGTGAACTGATATACGATTTCGTTTTCAGCGTAGCGCATGAAGCGTTCGGTAATTTTGCCATTGGCGGTGATTGGCACTGAACTCTCGCCCATTTGCGAGCGTTTGATGTTCACGGTTTCCACCACAAGCGCATCGTCTTCATACCAGCCGCGGGAATCACCGAACCATTGTTGCCACGATGCGGGACGCAGGTTGCTACGAGCCTCTTCCGCCGAAGCGTAAAGGGGAATGATGCGCGCATCGTGAGCCATTTCAATGAGAATCATCAGGTAATCGTCGGTCTGCACGAACTCGTAGGAACTGTTATACAGCGTGCCCATCATGCCGGGACCGGCGGTGTTGCCGAAACCTATCAGGCAACGTTCGGACAACGGCAATGCCTCCGGACCGGATGCATCACCAACACCTGTTAGATAACGGCTACCATAGTTGGTGCGGATGTTGACCTTGGGATTCGCCAGACGGGGAATGCGACCATTGGGCGGGTCAATGATGTAGGAAGTGCGGAACTCCCCCTTCACCAGAGCCAGCGAGGAGCCGGGGTCAGTCCAGAACAGGTTGTAGCCCCTGAGGCCAAAGTCGTAACTGCCTGCCGGTGGCGCGCCGGTTTCCGGATCAACCGCCGGACCTGCTTCAATATTTTCAATGGGAATTCCAGCCAATCCCATCCTGCCCACCATAGCCTGCGCTTGCTCGGCAGACACCACCAGAGTCTCCACCCCGTCGGGACGGGTGAGGCCGGTGCGTGAAGCATTAGTCCAGGTGCCCGACAAGTCCGGTCGCTCGGAACTTTGAGCCAGCCCGGCAGTGGACAGCAGGGATAAAGATAGTAGCAACAGGCCGGCGATGACCTTGCGCGGAATTGATGACAAGCTACTTGCGGTGGCGGTAATTGCTTTAATGGTTAACATAAGTTGCTCCTCTCTTGTATGTATAAAAATAGTGATACGCCTCAGGCAGGATTCTACCACAAGAATACCGCACTGCCAGCGCTCAATCGCTGCCCGGTCATTGCTCAATAGGCGCTGAACCTGCCTGGATTATCGTAACAGGGCTGACCGGGACCATACTGGCAGGCCGGATGGCTCGCATTCGCGGAATCATGCTGGCGAGATTGGCCTGACGATTGTCGGGCGACGGGTGAGTGCTGAGAAACTCCAGTGGTCTGGCACCACCTTCCCGCTCCATCTTTTCCCAGAGCGTTACCGCTGCGGCCGGATCATATCCTGCAAGTGATGCCAACTCCGTGCCCATCACATCAGCCTCGGTCTCCGATGTGCGGTTGTTGGGCAACTCAATGGCGAGGGCGGCGGCCAGTTCGGCGTATTGATAAACCTCTTCATCGTCAGTGGCGGCAAAAATTGCAAGGGAACCCAGTTGAGAGGCTAGCGCGATGGACATACTTTCCGCAACATGGTTGGCCAGAGCATGAGACACCTCGTGCCCCATAATATGAGCAAACTCATCATCCGTCAGTTCAAGTTTTTCAAGCAGCCCGTTATACACCGCCATGCGTCCGCCAGCCATGCACCAGGCGTTCACCGTTTCCGGGTCATCAATCAGCGCGACGCTCCAGTTCCAGTCAGCAGCATGGGGAAAGCGTTGCTCCGCCACCGTAACTATGCGTCCGGTTACTATGGCAACACGGTCAGCCAGCAACGGGTCGTCCAGCAACTTTTCTTCTTCGCCCAGTGTGTGGACGGTGCTTATGTATGCTTTTTGAGATTCGGCGATGGCCGCTTCCGGCGATATCAGCATAAACTGACTGCGCCCGGTGGGACTGGTGGTGCAAGCCGCAAGCAGGGAGATGAGTAGAATAAACAGAATGCGTGATTTCATATAAACACCTGTCGTGTTGTGTCTTCTCGGGGCGGCCATAGTGTTCGGAGTAGCCAGAGCGAGAGCGTCTGTAATCCCGCTCGTAGTGTAGAGCGTTAAGACTAATATATAGATATCGGACTTGTCAAAGCACCATAAGAGAATAACTCCCCCTTGAGAGGAATCGCAGAAGGCGAAGCCTGATGCAGTGGGAGGACATTGTTGTGATTCGTCTTATATGCAGTGAGTCATGACGGCGGGCTGTGGAGCCGGGCGCATTCAGGTATAATGCGCCTTGTGGCTAACTCAACTCTAACTCTTGAAGATATACAAGCCGCCGCGAAGCGCATTGCGGGGGCTACTATTAACACGCGTTTTGAAAAGTCGGTTACGCTGTCGGGCATTGCCGGTTGTGATATCTATAACAAGTTTGAGAATTTGCAGTTCACTGCCTCGTTCAAGGATCGTGGTGCGCTTAACAAATTGTTGTTGTTGCAGGAGGGTGGTCTTGCCACGGGTGTGGTGGCGGTTTCGGCGGGTAATCATGCCAAGGCGGTGGCCTATCATGCTCAGCGTTTGAATATACCGGCAACGATTGTGATGCCGGTGAATACGCCGAATGTGAAAGTGGAGGATACCAAAAGCATGGGCGCGCGGGTGGTGCTTCATGGCAATGTTATTGATGAGGCTGCCGTTCATGCACATGAATTGGTGGAGAAGGAGCAACTGGTGCTGGTTCATCCCTTTGATGATTTGGATATTATGGCCGGGCAGGGCACCATGGCGCTGGAAATGCTGGAGCAGGAGCCCGACCTTGATGCCATCGTGGTGCCGATAGGTGGCGGCGGACTGATTGCCGGAATAGCAACCGCAGCAAAGGCGCTGAATCCGGCCATCAAAATTTACGGTGTGGAGGTGGAAGCTTATCCTTCGGCGTATAAGGCATTGCGGAAGCAAGGTTATCTTGCAAACAGTGCGGCGGCGGATAAGCAGAAGTTGAGTAAGGCATCAAAGCCAAAATCAAATTCAAAGCCAGGTGTGGATGTCGGGGAATCTGCGCTACCATCCCATCACCGGACAGGTGTTGCCACCATTGCCGAGGGCATCGCGGTGAAGCAGCCGGGCAAGCGCACGCTGGAAGTAATGCAGGGTTTGGTGGATGATATTTTTATCGTCAACGAAAGCGGTCTTGAGGAAGCCATCTACCTGTATCTGAGCATTGAAAAAACAGTCAGCGAAGGGGCGGGTGCTGCGGCGTTGGCGGCGGTGCTTGATAACAAGGAGAAGTTCAGGGGATTGAAAACTGCGTTGATTTTGTGCGGTGCCAATATTGATTCGCGCATACTGGCATCGGTATTAATGAGAAGACTGGTGAAGCACGGACGCATCGTGCAGTTTTTAGTTGAGATAGATGACTCGCCAGGCCGTTTGTCGGAAATTTCAACGGCGGTGGGTGAGTTCGGTGGTAATATCCTTGATGTGTCGCATCAGCGTATGTTCGCCAGTTTGCCGGTGAAGTGTGCGGAGTTGTGTATGACGGTGGAAACTCGCGATGCATCGCAAACCCAAGATATTCTGGCTCGGCTAAAAGAGTTGGGCTACAAGGCTCGTGTAAATGACTTCCAGGCTTAACATATCTAACAGCGTAGCTGGTGACGCACTTAACAGTGCACCTGACAGCGCACTCGGTAGCGCATCTAACAGTGCACCTGGCAGCGCACTCAACAATGCATCTAAAAACACAGAGCCGTATCGGCGCCTGCGCTTCCTCACCGCGGCTAGTTTGTTTGATGGCCATGATGCGGCTATCAACATCATGCGCCGAATCTTGCAGGCCAGTGGTGCTGAGGTAATTCATCTGGCGCATAATCGCTCAGTGCAGGAAATTGCGGATGCTGCCGTGCAGGAAGATGTGGATGCCATTGCCATCAGTTCCTATCAGGGCGGACATATTGAATACTTCAAATATCTTGTTGATTGCTTGCGTGAGTTGCGGGCCGAACATATTAAAGTGTTTGGCGGTGGCGGCGGCGTAATTATTCCCGCTGAGATTAAAGAGCTGCATGATTATGGTGTAACGCGTATCTATTCCCCTGCGGATGGTCAGGCCATGGGCTTGCAGGGAATGATTGATGATATGTTGGCACGTTCGCGTGGTGATGGGGAGACGCATGGCGGGGATGCGCAGCGTGGTGAGGGAGGGCAGCGCGGCATGGGCATACTGCTTGGCAAGGGCAAGCAACGCGCCGGGAACGCGCAGCGTCCTGCGCCTCCGACGGTTGCTGAACTTGGTGATGGTAGTGATGAGAGTAGCGGTCGGTTGCTGTTGGCTCGCGCCATAACCGCTATTACCAATAACGACTATGACGCAACCGAACTGCAGAATTTGTGTTTTCTGGCTGCCGACAAGACCACTCCCGTGCTTGGCATTACCGGCACCGGCGGTGCTGGCAAATCTTCATCCACCGATGAGATTGTGCGACGCTTCAGGCAAGACAGTGCCGATGAACTAAGCATCGCCATACTCGCCATTGATCCGACCCGCAAAAAAACCGGCGGCGCTCTGCTTGGCGACCGCATCCGTATGAACGCCATCAACCACCGCAACATTTATATGCGCTCCCTTGCCACCCGCGATGCGGACACCGAACTTCCCGCCAGACTCACAGAGATTATTGCCGCCCTGAAACTCTCGGGCTTTGATTTAATCATCATTGAAACTCCCGGCATTGGCCAGGGCGATGCGGGCATTGTGCCCTATGTGGATGTGTCGCTTTATGTAATGACACCGGAGTTCGGCGCCGCCAGCCAGCTGGAAAAAATTGATATGCTGGATTTCGCCGACATCTTCGCCATCAACAAGTTTGACCGCAAGGGTAGCGAGGACGCCCTGCGCGATGTGGCCAAACAAGTGCAACGCAACCGCCAGGCTTTCAGCAGCGCGCCGGAGGAGATGCCGGTGTTTGGCACCATCGCCTCCCGCTTTAACGACGATGGCATCACCGCCTTGTATCAGGCGCTGTTACCTTTGTTGCAAGGCAAAGGATTGAAACAGTTCACTTCACGGCTACCACCGGTGGCGGGCAAGGTGTCCAGCGAACGAACACTAATCATCCCGCCCCAGCGACAACGTTACCTGGCCGAAATTGCCGAAGAAGTGCGTGATTACCATAGGCAGGTGGACGAGCAGACAACGCTGGCCCGCCAATGCCAGCAACTACGCGCGGCGCGAACTATGCTGAAAGCCAGAAACGAAGATAACGCAACAAGCGGGCAAGATGCCGAAGGGATAACGAGCGGTAGCGCATTGCAAACTGAAAACAGCACCGCAGCCAGTCCAGCAAATAATTATGATGTTGATGGAGTCGCAAACAAAAGCATAAGCGCCGAGTTGGATGCGCTCATCACGCACAAGGCAAACGCAATGGACAATCGCGCCAGGCGCCTGCTGGAAACCTGGCCCGAAGTCAAAGCCGCCTACGCCGGCGATGAATATGTAGTAAAGGTGCGAGAACGAGCCATCAAAACCCCGCTGACGCGCAGCACCTTGTCCGGCACCAAAATTCCCAGAGTGGCGTTGCCACGCTACGAAGACCACGGCGATTTGCTCAAGTGGCTGCTACTGGAAAACATCCCCGGCCGCTTCCCCTTCACCGGCGGCGCCTTCCAGTTCAAGCGGGAAAGCGAAGACCCCACCCGAATGTTTGCCGGAGAAGGAGATGCCTTCCGCACCAACCGCCGCTTCAAGGCACTGTCCAAACACGCGGCGGCAAAACGTTTATCAACGGCTTTTGATTCTGTAACCCTGTACGGCTTTGACCCCTCGCCGCGACCCGACATCTATGGCAAGGTTGGCAACTCCGGCGTATCCATCGCCACCCTGGACGATATGAAAGCCCTGTACGACGGCTTTGATTTATGCAGCCCCGGCACTTCCGTGTCCATGACTATTAACGGCCCGGCTCCAACCATCTTGGCCATGTATCTCAACGCCGCCATTGACCAGCAAGCGGAAAAGTTCATCGCACAACGCCAGCGCCAACCCAATGACGACGAATACCGAAACATCAAAGCCGAAGCACTACGCAATGTGCGCGGCACGGTGCAGGCCGACATCCTGAAAGAAGACCAGGGCCAAAACACCTGCATCTTCTCCACCGAGTTCAGCCTGAAACTGATGGGCGACATTCAGGAATACTTCACCACCAATCAGGTGCGCAACTTTTATTCGGTGAGCATTTCCGGCTACCACATCGCCGAAGCCGGAGCGAATCCAATTTCCCAACTGGCCTTCACTCTCGCCAACGGCTTCACCTTCGTTGAAGCTTATCTCGCACGGGGAATGCAGGTGGATGATTTCGCCCACAACCTGTCGTTCTTTTTCTCCAACGGCATGGATCCGGAATACACGGTGCTGGGTCGGGTGGCACGGCGCTTGTGGGCTGTCGCCATGCGCTTCCGTTACGGCGCCAACGAACGCAGCCAGAAACTGAAATATCACATTCAAACCTCAGGCCGTTCGCTGCATGCACAGGAAATGGCATTTAATGATATTCGCACCACGCTGCAAGCACTAATCGCCATTTACGACAACTGCAACAGCCTGCACACCAACGCCTACGATGAGGCCATCACCACACCCACCGGCGAATCAGTGCGCCGAGCGATGGCCATACAACTCATCATCAATCGGGAATGGGGATTGGCGGTGAATGAAAACTCCAGCCAGGGTGCGTTCATAATTGAAGAACTTACCGATCTGGTGGAAGAAGCCGTGTTACAGGAATTTGAAAGACTCTCCGACCGCGGCGGCGTGTTGGGCGCTATGGAAACCGGCTATCAACGGGGGAAAATTCAGGATGAATCGCTTTACTATGAACATCGCAAACACGATGGCAGTCTGCCAATAATTGGTGTGAATACTTTTCTGGCTGATGCGGAGTCTGGCGCGGGAGATGGTGCAGGGGATGCAGCGGGTAGTGCAAGAGATGGTGCGGGGAACAGCGCAGGAGGTGGCGCAAGAAGTAGCGCGGGCGAACCACATCAGGAGATACAACTGGCACGCTCCACCGAAGAAGAAAAACAAAGCCAGCTACACCGCCTTGCAGACTTCCATAAACGTCACGCCGATGCCAGCGAAGCCGCTTTGCAACGACTACAAGTAGCAGCAACCAACAATGAAAATGTATTTGCCGAACTAATGCACGCAGTACGCCACTGCTCACTGGGTCAAATCACTGATGCTTTCTTTGAAGTGGGCGGACAATATCGGCGCACTATGTAGCTTACGTAACTTATCGCAACTTACCGTAACTTATGCAAAGTAGCGACGAGTTCAAGTAATTTTGTGGTGATAAACAGCACCACTATTTAAACTTAATACACCAGCGCAACCTTGGCTCAGCGAGACTCAACGGCCTCGGTGAACGCAGAAATTACCGGAGCCAGACGGGGTATCCAGCGCAGCACTATCAGCAAGTCGTTTTCCTGGTCTATCCAGATGTAGTTGCCGCCGGCGCCAGTGGCATAAAAAGCACTGGCAGGCGCGGCGGGCACTGCTTCCTGATTGGTATTAAGCCACCACAGGAAACCATATCTCGGATTGATTGGTGACGGAGTGCGCGCCGCGGCAATCCATTGTTCCGATATGAGTTGTTCATCATCCCAGTTGCCATTGTGCAAAAACAGATAACCCATGCGAGCATGATCCAGTGTGCTAATAAAAAACCCGCCGCCCCAGTGAGCGCCGCCGGAGGGAGACTGCATCCGCTTGCCATCAATTTCCACCCAGGAGTTCTCATAGCCATGCCACTGCCATTCATCACTGGCACCAATGGGTGCCATGATGTGTTCATTCAACACTTCATCAAGCGGGCGGCGCCACACATTAAGCATGGAGAAAGCCAGCATATTCACCCGTGTATCATTGTATTTGTAGAAAGTACCGGGTTCATGCATCTCACGGTTTATGGCAACGGCCGGGTCGTAATCGGCGGGGCGGTCCGCCCAATCAGGCTTGCCCCAAAGAGTACCGCTCCAGTCTGAAGTCTGATGCAGAAAGTGAGCCCAGGTGATGGGCGCGTTGTGCGCCTTGCTGAAACTTTCATGGGGAAAGTAATCGCTAACCCGGTCGTGAACATCACGAATCAAACCATCATCCACTGCCACACCAACCACGGTGGAAAGATAACTCTTGGCCACACTGAAAGTCATATCTTCCCGTTCAACATCCCCCCACTCGGCCACGATATAACCATCCTTTATTACCACACCGGAGCCGGCAATGCGTTCTTTCACCGGGCCAAGAATACTAAAATGCGGCTCGCGACCAAAAGCACTCTCAATAAATAGAGACACATCGTTCGGCTCTACCACAGTGTTTGCCAGAGCCAGTTCCACGGCGGCGGCAACGGCGGCGGAATCCATACCCATCGCTTCCGGGCTACGCCGTTCCCATTCTCCCGACGGCGGAAAGTAAGTGCCCGACTGAGCCCACAGCAGTGTGGGCAGTAAGCACAGGACGAACAGAGTGATCGATATTTTGCTCACCCATCGCCCGCACTGCTGAGATACATTGCGGTAGCAATGATAAAAGATAGATGGAATAACTGACTCTTTGTTCATGTCGTGCCCTCCACAAATAAGTTGCTGAATTTAATTAGCGCGAGGCTGCAAAGCCACGAAGCCGCAAAACATTATCACTCAGCCTCTGCAGTGAACGCCGCTCTTTCTTCGTCGGTGATGTCCTTGATGCTCAGCTTGATACGGCCGCGAGCATCAAGGTCGGTTACCTTCACCAACACATCCTCACCTTCTTTCAGATGCTCGCCAATGTTCTCCACACGACTCTTGGAAATCTGGGAGATATGCACCAACCCATCCTTGCTCGGCAAAATAGTTACGAAGGCACCGAAATCTACAATGCGTGCCACCGTGCCTTTATAGAGCCGACCTATCTCAGCTTCGGCGGTGATGGCGTTCACCATATCCAGCGCCTTATCGCGGGACTCCGCGTCCTCGCCGTAGATGCGCACCACGCCATCATCGTCAATGTCCACCGAAGCACCGGTGTCCTCGGTGATGCCGCGAATCACAGCACCGCCCTTGCCGATGACATCACGAATCTTGTCCGGATCAATCTTCAGCGTAGCCATGGCTGGCGCGTTCTCGGAAAGGCTTTCGCGAGGCGTGGAGATAACTTTGTTCATCTCACCAAGAATATGCAAACGCGCGGTGTGCGCTTGTTGCAAAGCAATCTCCATAATCTCTTCGGTGATGCCCTGAATCTTGATATCCATTTGCAAGGCGGTTACTCCACTTTCAGTGCCGGCCACTTTGAAATCCATATCGCCAAGATGATCTTCATCACCGAGGATGTCGGTTAACACGGCAAAGCGTTCGTCCTCCTTAATCAGACCCATGGCAACACCGGCCACCGGAGCCGCCACCGGAACACCGGCATCCATCAACGCCAGGCTGCTGCCGCAAACACTGGCCATTGAACTGGAACCATTAGACTCGGTAATCTCGGACACCACACGAATGGCGTAAGGGAAATCCTCATCGCTCGGCATCACCGCCATCACGCCGCGCTTGGCAAGGCGGCCATGCCCCACTTCACGGCGCTTGGGCCCGCTCATGAAACCAGTCTCGCCCACCGAAAAAGGCGGGAAGTTATAGTGCAACATAAAACCATCGCGGTGCGTGCCAGCCAGCCCTTCAATCAACTGTGCCTCGCGCACCGGGCCCAGCGTGGTGGCAACTATAGCTTGGGTTTCACCCCGGGTGAACAGAGCCGAACCATGCGCCTTGGGCAGAATGCCCACTTCAACCGCAATGCCACGCACCGATTTGGTATCGCGGCCATCAATGCGAGGTTCACCATCAAGAATGCGATTGCGCACGATGCTCTTTTCCAGCTTGCCAAAAACTTCGCGCACTTCGCCTTCGTCCACACCTTGCTCTTCATTCACCAATTCCTCCACCGCCTGCTGTTGCAACTGCGCGATGCTGTCGTAACGCTCGGTCTTTTCAGAAATCTGATAAGCATCGGTTACGGAACCGGTAAATTGATTTGCAATGGCTTGCACCAGCTCCGTGTTAGCGGCGGGCGCTTCCCATTCCCAGGCCGGCTTGCCGGTTTCCGCCGCCAGTTCTGTAATGGTATCAATTGCAATCTGCATCTCCTGATGGGCAAACAACACCGCGCCCAGCATTTGATCTTCGCTAAGCTGCTTCGCTTCCGACTCAACCATAAGCACGGCCGATTTGGTGCCGGCCACTACCATATCAAGCAGGGAAGTTTCCAGTTGCTCACTGTTCGGATTAAGAATATAGCCCTGCTGCGGATCAAACCCCACACGCACGCCACCGATTGGTCCGGCGAAGGGAATGCCCGAAATGCTCAGCGCCGCGGATGCGCCCAGCATGGCGGCCATATCCGGGTCTTCGTTCTTCTCAGCCGAGAGCACGGTGCAAATAACTTGCACCTCGTTCATAAAGCCTTTGGGGAACAGCGGTCGGATTGGCCGGTCAATAAGGCGGGAGGTAAGGGTTTCCTTTTCGGTGGGACGCCCTTCGCGTTTGAAAAATCCGCCGGGAATCTTGCCCACGGCGTAGGTTTTTTCTTGATAGTTGACGGTTAGCGGGAAGAAACTGGCGTCGGGGTTGGCCTGCTTGCGGCCTACAACCGTTGCCAGCACCTGAGTGTTGCCCATGCTGACCATGACGGCGCCGGTTGCCTGTCTCGCTACCTTGCCGGTTTCAAGGGTGACTGTTTGGCCACCCAGCTGAAATGATTTACTTACTGGATTAAACATAATTCCTGTTACCTTCTTTACTGTTGTTTACTGTCATTTACTGTGTTGTGTGTTACTACTTCTTGCTTCGCCGGACAGCATCTTACTTTGCCGGACGGCACTCTTGCCTCGCTGGACGGCACCGCAACTAGCGGCGCAATCCAAGCTCTTTGATCAAGGTTGAGTAGCGCTCGGCGCTCTTTCGCTTGAGATAGTCAAGCAGTTTGCGGCGGCTGTGAACCATACGCAACAGGCCACGGCGCGAATGATGATCGTGCGCGTGTTCCTGCAAGTGCGTTTGCAAACTGTTGATGTTGGCGGTGAGCAAAGCAACCTGGACTTCCGGCGAACCGGTGTCTCCCTTGCTTTGCGCGTATTCCTTAATGATGTCTTCCTTCTGTTGGGCGGACAAGGCCATTTTTCAACTCCTGAATATGCGGTTAGTGCGAATTATTCATTAGAGTTACCGCGCATATTTACAGTAACCTGATGAGACGTTTTGGAGCCACTCTACCATCATCGTCAATGTGACCGATGCCGATGAATTGCTCCGCTTCATACAACCTTACCAGACCTTCTTCCGGCAGGTGTCTTACCAACACCGGCTGGCCGTTTTTTACGCAGCTTGCGGTGATTTCCGGTAATACTACTTCGGGCAGCCTGGCCACGGCCTTGTCCATAGGGACAATGTGCGCGTCCAGTTGTTCCAGCCCGCCATGTTCTTTCTCCTGTTCCAATCTTTCAAGGCTCATACAATCAGCCTCGGTGAAATCGCCGACAGCGGTGCGGCGAAGTGCGTTTATGTGTGCGCCGCAGCCCAGCATCTGGCCCAGGTCGTCGGCGATGGTGCGTATGTAAGTGCCTTTGCCACAGGCGATATCCAGTTCCAGTTCCCTGCTATCAAACTTTAGCAGCTTGATGTGATGCACCATAATCATGCGCGGCCGGCGTTCCACTGTCTTGCCCGCATGTGCCAGTTTGTAAAGCGGCACACCATCCACCTTCAATGCCGAGTGCATGGGAGGCAGTTGTTCTATCTCCCCGGCGAAATTTTTCAGCGCCTTTTCCACGGCGCGTTTGGCAACTGTAAAATCCGCGCACTCGGCTATCACCTTGCCTTCGCTGTCGCCACTGTCCGTGCGTATGCCGAGGCGGACGCGGGCATGATAGCGCTTATCCGATTCCAGCAGAAACTGCGACAGTTTGGTCGCTTCGCCGAGGCACAGTGGCAACACTCCGGTTGCCAGCGGGTCAAGGCTGCCGGTATGCCCGGCTTTGTTGGCCTCAAACAGCCGCTTTACTTCCTGCAGGGCGCCATTGGAACTTATGCCTGCGGCTTTGTCCAGCACCACGATGCCGTGTATTCGTCTGCCCCGGCTCTTTCTGTTCTTGCGCTGCTGTCTTGCCAACTGGTAACTCCCGGTTCGTATGTACTCCGATGCTATCTTGTCAGGAGTGTTGTTGCTAATCCTTCGGCGATGGTTTGGATAAACTCCGACTTCTGTTTTGGTCAGGAGTGTTGTTTATCCGTAGCCAACGCCTTATCAATCAGTTCGGACAGTTGTTGTCCCCGGCTTATACTTTCGTCATAGCGAAACTGCAAGCTGGGCACGGTGCGCATTTTCAGACGCTTGGCGAGCAAGGTACGCAAGTAGCCCGCCGCCTTGTTCAGTGTTTTCACGCTCTCCGTTTTCACACTCTCCTCAATTTCCAATGATGCTGCTTGCTTCGCCGTTGTGTGCATTACGGTTACAAACACTTTTGCGTATGCCAAATCACTACTCACTTCTATTCCGGTTACGGAGACCATGCCGAGCCGCGGGTCATCAACCTCGGTTTGAATGAGCAGTGCCAGTTCTCGCTGGAGTTGGTCTGCCACTCGTTGCACTCTGGAATCTGTCATGGCACTGCCTGCATCTGTTGTCACTATCTAACTATCTAACACTCACACACTCTCGCTCTCGCTCTCGCTCTCGCTCTCACTCTCGCTCTCGCTCTCACTCTCGCTCTCACTCTCGCTCTCGCTCTCGCTCTCACACTAATAAGTAATACCTGATTTGCTTATCAAAGGCTACGGGCTACCTCAGTAGTTTCATACACTTCAATCTTGTCGCCTACTTTCACATCGTTATAGTTGCGAACACCAATGCCACATTCCATACCATTGCGAACTTCGTTGGTATCATCCTTGAAGCGCCGCAATGATTCCAGTTCACCCTCATAAATAACCACATTATCACGCAACACCCGAATCGGTTTGCTGCGATAAATAGTGCCTTCTATCACCATACTGCCAGCAATCTGCCCATACTTCGGTGAGTTGAATATATCCCGCACCTCAGCCACGCCAACTATCTCTTCCCGTATCTCCGGCGCCAGCATGCCGCTCATGATGGCCTTGGCATCGTCTATCATATCGTAGATAACATTGTAGTAACGCATTTGCAGCTGCTCGTTTTCAATAATGTCCTGTGCGCTTCTTTCGGCGCGCACATTGAAGCCGATAATCATCGCCTGGGTTGTGGCGGCCAGATGTACATCGGTTTCCGAAATGCCGCCAACGCCCGAGGAGATGATATTTAATTCCACCTCGTCGGTGCCCAGTTTTTGCAGGGCGGAACTGATGGCTTCCAGCGAACCGCGCACATCGGCTTTGATAATTACATTGAATATCTTGGCCTGCTCTGTTTGCAGGCTGGCGAACAGGTTGTTCATATCATCAACCTCAACCGCCGGGCGGACGGGCTGGGTATCTCTGCGGCGAGTGCGACGAAACTCGGCTACTTCGCGGGCTTTCTTTTCATCATCAACCACCACGAACTCATCGCCGGCTTCGGGCACGCCGTTCATGCCCAGTATCTCAGCCGGAATGGACGGACCGACGGACTCCACAACCTGACCACTTTCATCCACCAGTGCGCGCACCTTGCCGTATTCATGTCCGGCGAGCACTATGTCGCCCGCTTTCAGTGTGCCGTTTTGCACCAGCACCGAGGTTACCGAGCCGCGACCTTTTTCCAGCCGCGATTCAACCACCACACCTTTGCCCGGCACATCGCTGAAGGCTTTCAGTTCAAGTAATTCCGCCTGTAACAGAATCGCTTCCAGTAATTGGGGAATGCCCTCGCCGGTTTGGGCGGACACTTCGGCGAATTGAGTTTCGCCGCCCCAGTCTTCCGGGATGACTTCCAGTGCGGACAGTTCGTTCTTTACCTGTTCGGGGTCGGCGCCTTCCTTGTCCATTTTGTTGATTGCCACCACGATGGGCACATTGGCCGCCTTGGCGTGTTGCACGGCTTCTTCGGTTTGGGGTTTTACGCCGTCATCTGCGGCCACCACCAGCACGATGACATCGGTGGCTTTGGCGCCGCGAGAGCGCATGGCGGTGAATGCGGCGTGGCCGGGTGTGTCAAGGAAGCTGATGGTGCCGGCATCCGTGTCCACATGATAGGCGCCGATGTGTTGGGTAATGCCGCCTGCTTCCCCTGAGGCGATGGAGGATTTGCGGATGTAATCAAGCAGGGATGTTTTGCCGTGGTCCACATGACCCATTACGGTTACCACCGGGGCTCTGGCAATTTCCTGCTTGCCTTTGATGGCGGCCAGATATTCATATAGCTGTTCTTCAATGACGGATTCGGAAACGAATCTGGTTTTGTGACCCATCTCTTCAATGAGGAGGATGGCGGTGTCGCGGTCAACAGTTTGGTTGATGGTGGCTACTACGCCCATGTTGAGTAGTACTTTGACAACTGCTGCTGCCTTGACTGACATTTGTGAGGCCAGGTCGGTGATTAGATTGTTTTCGCCGATGGTTATTTCGCGGGCGATGAACTCGGTTGGTTTTTTGAAGGCGTGTTGTCTTGCTCGTTTGCTTTTTACCTTGCGGCTGCTGGCGCGGGGAGCGCGTGGGCCGCGTGGGCTTTCGTCTTCGGGGTCGTCTCCTTCCAGTACGAAATCATCGTCAAGTATGCGTTTGGAACTGCGCTTTTCGGGTTTGCCTTTCTTGATGCGCTTGCCGGCTTGTTCTTCTTCGTCCAGGTCAGGTCCATCGGATTTGGTAGTGTGTTTGCGTTTGGCGCCGGTCTTGGCGGCGCGAGCGAGTTCGGCTTCTGCGTCGGGGACTTTTGTTGTCAGGGTTTTTGTTGAAAGGTCGGGGGCTTTGGCTTCGGGGGTGGCGGTGGCGGCAGAGTCTTCAGTGGGGGTGGTGTCTTTGGCGGTGGCGGCGTCTTTGGTGGTAGAGTCTTTGGCGATGGCGGAATCTTTGGTAGTGGTGGAGTCTTTGGCAGTGTCGGCGTCTTCGGCGGCGGCAATGTCTTTGGCAGCAACGGAAGTTTTATCGGTGAGGGTATCGGTGGTAGCTGCAGTATCAGTTGTAGTGCCGACTATAGTATCAGCCGCAGTATCAGCAGCACCGACCCTGGCATCAACAGCCGCTTCCGTTTCCTGCGCCGCATCGTCAGCCGGTGCGTCATCTTTCAATGAACTGCGTTTAACATAAGTGCGTTTCTTTCGCACTTCCACATTAACTGTTTTTTTGCTGCGCCCGTGAGAGGCGGAGGTCTTTAGCGTTTCAAGCGTCCTTCGCCCCAGAGTGATTTTTTTCGGTGCCGTGCCGGACGCTTCGCGCTGGCCGCCGTGGCTGGTTTGCAAGAACATCAGCAGAGTGCTCTTGTCCTCGTTGGAGATTTTGTCATCGGCAGCGGTGTGGGGCAACCCTGCCTCTTTTACCTGAGACAGTAACTTGTCCACTTCCACGCCAACAGTCTTGGCGAGATCGCTGATGGTTACTTCTGCTGACATAGGATTTATCCTGTTGTCTCCGTATCTGTCTCTTTGTTGGTTTCTGTGTTTGTCTCTGCGTCTGCTTTCGCGTCTGTTTCCGCGTCCTCAAACCAGGGGGCACGAGCCGTCATGATGAGCGCCGCGGCACGTTCGGCATCAATCTCCTGACCTTCAATCTCCATCAGTTCATCAATGGACAACTCAGCAAGATCCTCCATCTTGAGCACACCCTGCTTTGCCAATACCAGTGCCAACTTGTTATCCATGCCGTCCATGTTGAGCAAGTCATCGGCAACATTCGCCTTTGACAAATCTTCTTCCGAGGCAATGGCCTGGGTGAGCAAAGCGTCTTTGGCGCGGGTTCGCAACTCGTTGGCGGTTTCCTCATCAAAGCCCTCAACGCCAAGCAACTCATCCAGTGGCACATAAGCAATTTCTTCCAGCGTGGTGAAACCTTCCTGCACCAGCACCTCGGCCGCCTCTTCATCAACATCCAGCGTTTCCTTGAACATTGTTATGTAGCCGCTGGCTTCCTGTTGCTGTTTTGTTGCCGCATCTTCCTCGCTCATCACATTAATAGTCCAGCCGGTTAGCTCACTGGACAGGCGCACATTCTGGCCGTTGCGACCTATGGCCTGGGCGAGATTTTCTTCCTCCACGGCGATATCCATGGTCATACTGTCTTCATCCACAATAATGGAAGCAACTTCCGCCGGCGACATGGAGTTGATTACCAGTTGCGCGGGATTATCATCCCACGGAATGATGTCAATGCGTTCGTTCGCCAACTCGTTGGAGACCACTTGCACCCGCGAGCCGCGCATACCCACGCAGGCGCCGACCGGATCAATGCGGCCATCGTTGGTGCTGACCACAATCTTGGCGCGGGAACCCGGATCTCTGGCGGCGGCTTTAATCTCAATAATCTCTTCGGCGATTTCCGGCACTTCAATCTTGAATAACTCAATCAACATTTCCGCCGTGGTGCGGCTGAGGAACAACTGCGGGCCGCGGTTCTCGCTGTTCACTTCGGTGAGGATGGCACGCAGCCTGTCGCCTACGCGGAAAGTTTCGCGCGGAATCATTTGGCTGCGCGGCAGCAAGGCTTCGGCGTTATCGCCCAGGTCCACGATGACATTATCGCGGGTAACTTTCTTTACCGTGCCGGTTAGCAATTCAGATTCGCGGCCTTTGTATTTGGCGATGACCATCTCGCGTTCGGCATCGCGCACTTTTTGCACAATAACCTGTTTGGCGGTTTGCGCGCCGATGCGGCCGAACTCCACATTTTCTATTTTCTTTTCCCAAGTGTCGCCGATAACAAGCGACTTCTTTTTCTTGGTCGCTTGTTTGAGAGTGAGCTGTGAATCTTCCTCCTGATACTCTTCGTCTTCCACAACAGTCCACACGCGGAAAGTTTCATACTCACCGGTTTCACGATCAATTGCCACGCGGCAATCAATCTCTTCTTCACCGTGCAACCTTTTGGTTGCAGTGGCAAGGGCGGATTCAATCGCCTCAAAAATCACATCGTGCGACACGCCCTTCTCATTTGAGACGGCCTCCGCAACCATTAATATCTCTTTGTTAATCATTGCTGTTCCACCAATCAATTTTACAAACTAATAAACGATATTCGCTTTCTCAATGTTGCTGTGGCTGAGCCCGTATTCGGCATCGTCCACGGCCAGGTAAATCTTTCCATCTTCCGCTTTCGCCGCTATCGCGGCTTCCGCTTCAAGCTCCGGCTTCGCTTCCGTTGTCATCTCCACCTTGAGAATCTTTCCGCGAAACTTGCGTCTTCCATCCACCGGCGTGCGAGTTCTTACTGACACTTCCTCACCCACATAGCGGGCAAACTGTTCCGCGTTAAACAATGGCCGGTCAAGACCCGGCGATGACACTTCAAGCGTGTACTCACCGGCAATCGGGTCTTCCACATCAAACATCGCACTCACCTGCCGGCTGACCCGCTCGCAATCCTCAATATCAACTCCGGTTTCCGCGTCAATATAAATTCGCAACAACGCACCGCCGCCCTGAGTCATCAACTCCACGCCCCACAAATCCAGGCCGAAAGCATTAACAGTCGGCTCAACAAGTTCCGCTAGCCGGGCGCTACTGTGTTTCATTTGTTAATCCCGCGTTAATCCCGCCTGGCCCGGCAAGTTCGGCCACTCTCTATCGGCCACAAAAAATGGGCCAAAGGCCCACCTCAAGTCCCGGTCTGGCATCCTGCCGAATCCGACCTGGCCGCCGCTACTGCGATCATCCAGACCCACTCGGCCCCCGGTTGACACCGGGTCAAACCAGGGCAGGGGCGGCATATTACCGGAAAAAACTACTATTTTCAATGGGGAAAGAAAGAGTTGCGAAGCTATTTGAGGAGCCACTTTTACCTTGACATGGGTGTGAGCACCGATTATTCTGCTTCACACATAGACCATAAGGCGGCCTTATGGTCTATGTGTAGCCCAAAACAGTGTAGTTCAAAATAGAGTGATGTCAGCAATGCCAAAAGCCATCGTCCGCGCCTACTCACGCTATACCCGCACCGCGGCGACCTTGCTCGGCGGCCTCATCCGCGAGGCGCGCAAAGAGCGCAGGCTTACCGCGCAAGAGGTGGCGGACCGTGCGGGCATCTCCCGGGGGTTGCTGCAGCGCATTGAAAAGGGCAATCCCAAATGTGAAATCGGGGCTGTGTTTGAGGTGGCCACAATCGTTGGCCTTCCTCTCTTTGATACCGATGAGACCGAGCTGGCAAAAATGATGAACCAGACAAAAGACAAACTGGCACTTCTGCCGAAATCCATCCGCAAGAAACCGATGGAGGTGCGTGATGACTTCTAACAGTCATAAAGAAGCTTTCGTCTGGATATGGTTGCCGGGGGAAACCCAGCCTGTTGTGGCCGGACGACTGGAAGCTGGCAACGGCAATGTTCGGTTCAGCTATGGCCAGAGCTATCTGGAACGCATCGGGGACAGCAAAGCGGCAATTTCAATCTATGAACCTGAATTACCACTGAAGACCGGGGGATTCGTGAAATCAACCATGCCCGGTTGCATTCGGGACGCTTCACCCGATTCATGGGGGCGGCGCGTAATCATTAACAAGCTATTGGGGCGCAAAGGTGCGGGCACGGATACAGCCGAGTTGGATGAACTAACTTATTTGCTGGAGTCTGGTTCAGACCGAATTGGCGCACTCGATTTCCAGCGCTCGCCGACCGAATACATACCGCGCGTTACAGGTAATGTCAGCATGGAAGCATTGATTGAATCTGCCGACCGGGTTGAAAAAGGTTTGCTTCTAACAGCAGAACTGGATCAGGCATTATTCAATGCCAGCAGTATCGGTGGCGCCCGCCCCAAAGCCTTGATTCAAGATTCCGACAAAAAATATGTAGCCAAGTTTTCATCCGGCACCGACTTGTATAGCGTTGTCAAAGCCGAATACATCGCCATGCGTCTGGCCGCCCTGGCCGGACTGCAAGTTGCGCCCGTTAAATTGACGCAAGCAGCAAACAAGGATGTACTCTTGATAGAACGTTTTGACCGCATTCCAAAAGACGACCAGTGGACACGCAAAGTCATGGTCTCCGCACTAACACTGCTCGGCATGAATGACATGACAGCACGATACGCCAGCTACGAAACTTTGGCGGAAGCTATCCGCCATCGCTTCACCAATCCAAAAGATACCCTGAAAGAATTGTTCTCCCGACTGGTCTTCAATATCCTCTGCGGCAATACCGATGACCACGCTCGCAACCACGCTGCGTTCTGGAATGGCAAGGAACTCACCCTGACACCCGCTTACGACATCTGTCCACAAAGCCGCACTGGTAACGAAGCCTCGCAAGGCATGCTGATATTCGGTAGCAACAACCTCAGCCAACTCAACACCTGCCTTATGACGGCAAACAACTTCCTGCTTTCTGAAACAGATGCTCGCGCCATATTTAAACATCTCACAGAGACCATCAAACAATACTGGGATACAGTCTGCGAAGAAGCCGAGTTAAGCGAAACAGATAAGAACCTTTTATGGAGCCGCCAGTTTCTGAACCCCTACGCAACCGAATAGACCGCATAAGAAAAACGGCTTGAAGCTACAGTTGCAAATAACAACAATAACTTCAAGCCGTTCATTTGGTAGCGGGGGCAGGATTTGAACCTACGACCTTCGGGTTATGAGCCCGACGAGCTGCCAGACTGCTCCACCCCGCAACTAATCGTTTCTTGTCAAAAGAACTCGGCACGCTCTCAACCAATTCCTCAATCTCAACGAGCCGAAACAATAGCCTCGGATTTCCCAAGGGGGCGCCCATTGTATGGGTAAAGCGAGCGGCAGTCAAGCCCTTCAACAGTGCTGGTGGGGGCTTGTTGATTTGTCTCACATGTATTGAACATTCTTACGCTTTATAAGGAACATTCCTCAAAGGCTGCTTGCGCTAAAATATAGACAGAATCATAGTCATAATTATCAAAATCCGGCTTCCAGTATCTTCCGTGCGCTAACCAATGTCTGTACTTAAATGCTTTATTAAGTTCAGAAAATAGTGTATCCAGCTCAGTGCCATTTTCCCCCCACACCTTAAAAATATCACGCAGAGGAGGTGCGTGCTGCCTTTTATTGTTATAAATTCTTTGCAGAGCGAGAGATAGACTGTCTTTCTTTGTTGTGTCACGACACCTTAGCAAATAGTCCACGCAAAAAGCTGCCTCTATTGCGGCAAAGATGTTCAGCGTAGCAGCAAGATCGTTCTCTTTAGAAGCGGCTTGTAACCGAGCGTCAACATCATCATTTGTCATTCCAACAAACAATTTTTTAGCTCTGGGGTTAGATGGCGAAAAGTACAAACGTACAGATGCTTCAATTTCCCGATAGTACTGGTTGATTTCATCCAGGCCCAGATTTTGTCCAGAGAGGGAAACTTCTGAATGCTTAGCCATTTGCCACTTCCAGCAAAGCAGTCTGGAAAGATTCTTCCTCCAGCTTGATAAAGCTGATTACCGGGGGGCGGGTACTAATCTTCCACTCCCAGTTGTCAACTGGTTTGCTTGTCTGCTGTTCAGATACACTTTTCTCTCGAATATCCATACGAATATTAACTCTGCTTGATCCTTCGGGAACAAGGACAAATTTCACTGTTCCTCTGGGCCCTCGCATATCCACTCGCCCCCTAGCTCCGATTATATTACTAGTGCCTACGGGCGTGAGAGTAATTTGTATATTCCCCATAAACAAGTCTAGTGCTGTAGCATCGTACGAACCAATATACTCTTCGTTCAATTTAACACTTTTTTCTTCTAGGGTTATTTTTCCTGACTCCACGTAGGGCTGTAAGAAGACTTCAACCTTGTTATAAAGGACAGACAAGTATTCCAGCCATTCTTCACGTCGAGCACTCCAATCAACTTGGCTTTCTTTTTTCTTTACTTTGTTTATTTCGTTGATGAAATTATCAAAATCTGAATTTTCCATAGTATTCTCCTGATATTTATGACTTTCAGGAAACAGAATGAGCCGTATAAATCAATCTGCCCTTCAAAGTCAGCTAGTATGCATTGAGCCAGTATATCACGGGCATCTGAGCCAGATACCGTGGTATACCCAACTCTAGTATAGCCACTAAAAAGCATTTTCGCTCAATAGTCAGATTTCGCTATTTTGCTCATCAGTGCGACTCATTATTCTTGACTTATAAAGAAGAAACTGAATAATAGCCCCCCCTAATAGATAAATGACATGCCACGCATATTTGACAACATAGATAAAAAACTGCTGCCCGCGTTGCGAGAGACGTTGGAAGTTTCTGAGCGTGCTGATTTTTGTGTTGGTTATTTTAATCTTCGTGGCTGGCGGCATCTTGCGGGGTATGTGGATAAGTGGACAGGTGGGGAGGGTAATTGTTGTCGTTTGCTTGTTGGTATGCATATTACGCCTAACGAAGAATTGCGGAATGCGTTGCGTAGTGACAAGGAAGATGAATCTTTGGACAATCAGACCGCCATGCGGGAGAGGCGCAGGATTGCCGCCGAATTTCGTGACCAACTTACCTATGGTGTGCCGACGAATGAGGACGAGATTGCTTTGCAACAGCTTTCCCGTCAGATTCGGGAAGAGAAACTTTTGGTGAAAGTTTATTTGCGTCATGCCCTGCACGCCAAACTTTATCTGTTGCACCGCAAAGACCCTGTCAATCCCGCTGTTGGTTATCTTGGAAGTAGTAATCTTACACTGGCCGGGCTTTCCCATCAGGGTGAGTTAAACGTTGATGTGGTAGATTCCGATGCCACCCAAAAGTTGGCCGACTGGTTTGAGGAGCGTTGGGATGACAGGTGGTGTCTTGATATCTCAGAAGAACTGGCGGATATTATTGACGAAAGCTGGGCTAGTGAGCGTCTCGTTCCTCCGTATCATGTTTATTTGAAGATGGCCTATCATCTGGCGCAGGAAGCACGTTCAGGGCTGGCAGAGTTTCGCATCCCGAAAGTGTTCGGTGATTCCCTTTTTGATTTTCAGGTTGCCGCTGTCAAAATCGCCGCACACCATTTGCACAAGCGGCGCGGTGTGCTCATAGGTGATGTGGTCGGGTTAGGTAAATCCATAATGGCCACCGCACTGGCCAAGATATTTGAGGAAGATTTCCACATGGAGACCCTTATCATCTGCCCCAAAAATCTGGTGCCGATGTGGGAGGATTATGTTCACACTTACCGGTTAGTCGCCAAAGTGTTGTCTATATCCAAAGTGATAGCCGAACTGCCAGAAGACACCCCACGCTATCGGGTTGTGCTGATTGATGAATCTCACAACCTGCGCAACAAGGCGGGCAAACGATGGCGCGCTATCCGGGAGTACATAGAACGCAACGAAAGTCTTTGCATCTTGCTTTCCGCAACACCATACAACAAAACCTATCTTGATTTGGCATCGCAGCTTGGGTTGTTTTTAGGAGAAGATGAGGACCTTGGCATTCGGCCCGAAAAGCTCATTGACGCACTGGGAGGAGAACATAAGTTTAGTGCTGTCCATCAATGTCCGGTGCGTTCAATTGCTGCATTTGAGAAGAGCGAGAATGCAGACGATTGGCGCGACCTCATGCGGCATTATATGGTGCGCCGTACCCGCAGTTTCGTCATGCAGCATTATGCAAAGGAAGACAATAATGGAAAATATCTTGAGTTCCAGGACGGAAGTAAATCCTACTTTCCGGAACGTGTCCCCAAAACCCTTGCTTTCAAGATAGACGACAATAACCCATCCGACCCTTATGCCCGTTTCTACTCGGATAAGGTAGTTGATGCGATTAATTCCCTTAATCTCCCCCGGTATGGTCTTGGCAACTATTTGGTGCCTGAGGTGGAGGCAGAGTCAGAAGCGATGGAAAAGTATGCCGCAATCATTGAAGGCCTTTCACGCGCCGGCACCCGTTTGATGGGATTTTGCCGCACCAACCTGTTCAAGCGTCTGGAGAGCACCGGCCCCGCATTCCTTGTTTCTATTGAGCGGCACATTCTTCGCAACTTCGTTTTTATACATGCTATTGAAAACGGTCTGGACATTCCGCTAGGCACACAAAGTGCCGAGTTGCTGGATACCCGAAGCTATGATGAGGATGTGGAAGACTTTATGGCGGCGATGGCTATTGAGAATGATGACGAGGATGAGTCAACTGAAGGTGCGGAAAGCACAGCCGATGCCCCGGCACATCTGAATACGGAAGCCGAATATCGTTCACAGGCAAAGGCAATATATAAGTCTTATAGCGATGCTTTCCACAACCGATTCAAATGGCTTCCTGGCAATCTTTTTGAAGAGGATTTAATCAATGATTTGCACTCCGACTCCGATACACTAATCAAAATCCTCAACCACTGTGGCACCTGGATGCCAGAGCAAGATACAAAACTGAAAGAATTAACGCGCCTCATTCAAAAGGAACATTCCGAAGATAAAGTGCTGGTGTTCACCCAGTTCGCCGACACTGCCCGCTACCTCTCTGAACAACTGCGTGCTCAGGGTGTCCAGCGAATGGAACTGGTTACGGGAGACACCGAAAAACCTACGGATTTGGCATGGCGTTTTTCTCCGAATTCCAATGACAAGCGCGACCGCGTGGGCACAACAGACGAACTGCGAGTACTCATTTCTACGGATGTCTTGTCGGAAGGCCAGAATCTTCAAGATTGTGCCGTTATTGTCAACTACGACTTGCCTTGGGCAATTATTCGTCTGATTCAACGCGCTGGCCGTGTGGACAGGATAGGGCAGCAGTCCAGCAAAATTCTTTGCTACTCTTTCCTGCCCGCCGATGGTGTTGAACGCCTCATTCGCTTGCGAGAGCGGGTGCGAAGGCGTCTGGAAGAAAATGCGGAGTTGATAGGGTCAGACGAGTCCTTCTTTGGTGGTGAAGAGGAGGAACGCATTGTGCTTAATTTATATCACGAGAATAGCGGCATCCTTGATGATGAAGGTGATGCCGAGGTGGACCTTGCTTCCTATGCCTATCAAATATGGAAAGATGCAATTGATGCTGACTCTTCGCTGGAATCAATTATTGAATCTCTGCCTAACGTGGTTTATGCCACCAAGGCTGGTGAGGCTGACCCAGATGCTGAAAAAGGCGTGTTGGTCTATATGCGCACCTCCCAAGACAACGATGCTCTGGCCTGGATGAATGAATCCGGCGAACCTGTTACTCAATCTCAACTCACCATTTTGAATGCCGCCGCGTGTTCAGCGGATACAGAAGCCCTGCCTCGAACGGAGCAGCACCACGCTCTCACTCAGCAGGGACTGGAGCACATTGTCAAAGAGGAAAAGTCCTACGGCGGAGCCTTAGGCCGTCCGTCCGGGGCGCGGTTCAAGGCTTATGAACGACTCAAACGTTACCGCGAAAAGCTGGATGAGAACCACGACATGTTTATCACCGATGATTTTGTGCGTAGGCTTGATAGGGCAATGGAGGAAATCTACCGCTATCCGTTCTATCAAACCACCACTGATTCACTGAACCGCCATCTAAAGACGAATATAGATGACCACAGGTTGGCAGATCTGATTCTTGCATTACGCGACGATGGTCGCCTGTGCTTGATAGAATTGGAAGAAGAACAACGAGACCCGAAGTTAATCTGTTCTATGGGGCTGGTATAACAGCAAAGAGAAAGGTTATCGCATGGCTATTAATCCTGCCCGTTTTGAAAAATTGCTTTCAGAGTTAGAGCTTGGCCAGTTGTTCAACGAATGTGGTTGGGATAACACCAATCTTGGTCCTCAGGAAATTCAGGCTAGCGGAGAGGCATTTCGGCTTACCGCTATAGCCCAGAAGCGTGGAGTCGTTGTTTTTCTGTGTGGCCCAGATACAGAAGGCAAGATTCCTGCACGGCCTGTACAGCTCAAAATTGACAAAGAAGTCAATCGAATCGCCCATGAACATCTATTAATTTTCACTGACTCGGGGAAGACGGCACTCACTTGGTTGTGGGTATCGCGTGCGCCGGGCCAACCAACCATCACCCGTACCCACACTTGGCACAAGGACACCAGTGGCGAGTCTTTGCGTCAGAAATTGGAATCCATCGTCTGGTCGCTAGAGGAAGAGGATGCCATCACCCTGACCGATGTTATTACCGGCCTGCGCCGTGCTTTTGATCGGGATCGTATCTCAAAGAGTTTCTACGACCGCTTCAAAAGGGAACATGAAAAATTTTCCGATTTTATTGAAGGGCTACAGAATGTAACAGGTGGAAAAGCATGGTATGCCTCTCTAATGCTAAACCGCCTTATGTTTGTTTATTTTATTCAGCGCAAGGGCTTTCTTGACAACAACGTAAATTATTTAACTGATAAGTTTCAAGAGGTCAGAAATAAAAAAGGAAAGGGACACTTTCATTCTTTTTACCGCACTTTCCTGCGGCAGCTATTCCATAAAGGGCTCGGGACGCCTGTAGATAAAAGAGCAGCTGGTCTTGATAGCCTTGTGGGTAAAGTTCCATATCTTAACGGAGGCCTGTTCGACATCCATGAACTGGAAAAGGAAAATCCAAATATTGGCATCCCTGACGAGGCTTTTGGACAGCTGTTCGAATTCTTTGATGCTTATGATTGGCATCTGGATGATCGCCCTCTTGCCAAAGGCAATGAGATTAACCCTGACGTGTTAGGTTACATATTTGAAAAGTATGTCAACCAAAAACAGATGGGAGCTTACTACTCTAAGGAAGATATTACTGAATACATTAGTAAAAATACTGTTATCCCCTGGCTTCTGGAGCAGGCGCAGGAACGTTGCAAGGTGGCTTTCGAAGGTGAAGAATCAGTCTGGAACTTGCTCAAGAATGACCCTGAAAAATATATCTACCCGGCAATGAAAGCTGGGGTCATTGACGAGACTGGCAAAACAGTACCGGAATCAATACTACCGGATTTCGTACAGACAGGTATGCATGATGCCGAAGCCCGTATGTTCAATAAAAATTACAATCTTAGCGAAGCACTGTTCTCCACTACCACTGGCGAGCGTGGTACCTTGCTAACTGAAACTTGGCGCGAATATGTGGAGCGACGCAAACGTTGCCTAGAGATACGAAAAAAACTGACCGATGGCGAAGTCAAGAGTATTGAAGAACTGATTACTTTGAATCTGGATATTCGTCAATTTATGCAGGATATCATTGACACCAGCACTGGCCCGCAACTCCTGCGTGCTATTTGGCAAGCCATCGTTGGTAGAGTGCCAGAAAGGTCTCACGAGAAATTCCTGCATGGCATAAGCATCCTTGACCCTACCTGCGGTTCTGGTGCCTTCCTGTTTGCCGCTCTTAATGTACTGGAGCCACTCTACGAAGCCTGTCTCGACCGCATGGAGGGTTTTATTGAGGATGCAGCCAAACTCGACAAGCCGAAAGAAGCAGATTTCGTTAAAGCACTCCAAGAGGTTAGTTCTCACTCATCGCGCCGTTACTTTGTCTATAAAAATATTATCCTGCATAACCTATTCGGTGTGGATATCATGGCCGAAGCTGTGGAGCTTTGTAAGCTTCGCCTATTTCTCAAACTGGTGTCGCAGGTAGGAAACGAGGATGAGTTGGAACCGTTGCCCGATATAGACTTCAATATCCGCACTGGTAATGCATTGGTGGGATTTGCTACCGAGAAGCAATTTGATGAATCGAGCAACCTTGCCAGCGACCAGGACCAGCGCGACAACATCAAGGCTGGCATCGCTGACTTGGCTGACCTTTTTGATCGTTTCCGCGAACAGCAGACAGTGCAAGGCGGCAAGATTATTTCTAAAGATAAGCAAAGGCTACGGGACAAGCTAAAAGGTTTGGACTCAGAATTGGATCAATATCTAGCGAAAGACTACGGGATTGATCCGGAAGAGGTCGCCTCTTTCAACAACTGGCGCGAAAGCCATCAGCCCTTTCACTGGTTTGCAGAGTTCTACAGGGTTATGCGGAGCGGTGGATTTGATGTGGTAATTGGGAATCCGCCATATGTTGAATATAATAAAGAGCTTCGTCAGCAATACAGTTTGCTAAATTACGGTACTCCGCAATGCGATTACAGCACTCAGAAGTGTGGTAACTTGTACGCTTTTATAGTGGAACGTAGTATGGAATTATTCCACGAGCAAACACGCTTTAGCATGGTTGTGCCAGTTTCCATTGCTAGCGCAAAACGTATGCAAAGCTTGAGAGATTGCTTCTCTGGCTATCAAGTTTATCATAGCCACTTTGCTGATCGCCCAAGTTCGCTGTTCCCTGGTGTCCATCAAATGGTTTCTATCGTAACGGCTTGGCAAGCACCCAATGCCAAATCTATGACATCAACTAGTTTTCAGCATTGGAAGCAAGACGAGAGGCCTGCTCTCTTTCAGACAATCACTTATCACCTAGGTTCAGATAATTTACCTAGTTCTTGGTACAAATTGGCACATCCTATCGAAAGCAATATTTTCTCAAAAATTATTTCGCATCGACAATCGCTGACATCTCATTTTTCAAAGCAAGGAGAAATTCTCTCGGTTTGCGGCGGCACCGGAGGATACTTTTTACGGGCATTCCCGGAGGAAATTGATGCTCGGGAGTACAAACGCTACTTCGTAGGCAAAGGGCAAGCCACACCTCTATCCGCCATCCTTAATTCTAGCCTGTTTTATTGGTTTTGGCGCAAAACATCTAATAGCCGCCACCTAAACCTGAAAGAGATTGAGCAATTTAAGTATGACATCTCAGACCAGACACCTAATCAATTGAATCAGGTGGGGCAGAACTATATTAAAGCGCTGCAATCTACCAGAACTGATCATGAAGGTGTGTTCACTCATCCCATATTTCGCCCCGGCTTAGTAAAAGCAACATGTGACCGTATTGATCATATACTTGCTGAATGCTATGGCATGACAAATGAAGAGCTTGATTTCATCATCAACTACGATATCAAATACCGCATGGGTGGTGTAGGGGACGAGACATGAAGGCGTTGCCCATTCCTTCGGTCGCAGTGCCGCTTTTACAAGCTAGCAAAGTATCTAGCAAAAACTGGTCAAGTATTGGCAACATCGCACTACTGAATGAGCCCCTGCTCGGTGTGATTGCTTCCCGCGAATGCCCTGGTAGCGTCCTGCTAGAAACCATAGAACGTGTGCCCCAGTGGATAAAAGAAAATAGAGTCATCCTAAGTGGCTTTCATTCTCCGCTAGAGCAGCAAGTGATGCGTTCCTTCCTTCGCCGAAAAGGCAAAGCCATAAAGCTTCTTGCCCGCGGACTCACCGACTACCACATTCCTACCGAAGAACAAGAAGCCATGGATGAAGACCGCCTACTCATCTTAACTGCCTTTCCACCGGAAGCCCGCCACACTACCCGTGCCACAGCCCTGGAAAGAAATCGCTTGATACTAAAGCTCGCAACAGAAATTGTTGTGCCCCATATTACAGAAGGTAGCCCTCTAGCGATGTTACTGGAAGAGCAGTGTGCTTGGAACAAGGTGCACGCGAGACCATCTATGCACACTTAACGTAGGCCTAGTTTTTCCTCCAATTTTTTCATTTTCTTCCATTGTTCACCTAGCGCGCTAGGATTCTTTGCCCAATATTCCACGATTTGGTTTATCCGCTCATGATCATAGGTTTTTACCCCACATTCTTGACATATCAATGCTTGGGTTCCAGGCGGTGATATGAAGGTTGGTAAGAGACTAGGTTCCCCATTCTCTATGAGTGGTCGAACATGAGGGCACATGTTTCGTAACCGCTCAATCTTTTGCTCCCTTCTATCTTTGAGCCATTGATTAAGGTCAAAATGAAAGTGCCCTCTCAGTGCGAATGCAATTACACCACTCGTGAGTAGCCAACCTATCCATGGAGGCAAAGTGTTAATGAACTCAGTCATGTTAAAACTCCAGCATCAGAGCAGTAAATTATCACAATCTATTCCACGTCTATACCATCCCAAAGCGTGCCAACAGGATTGACACGACCTGCTTTGATATCACGCCAGCCTGAACGGAAGGAATCAGCGGCACTGGGCCATGGTTCCTCATCTTCAATCCCTTCGCGGAAAGACCGTACAAGCTTGAGCAGGAGCAAACGATATTGCTCAGGTATCTGTTCAATTTCGTTGTGTATCTGTCGCATTATGTCGTCAAATTCAATCTTCATGGGATTGCGCTATGATTACAGGGGGATTCGTTAAGCTTACAGAAATTGAGTTGTATCGTCTACACCATGTAGCGAATTAGCACATTTGATATGTGCTGTGGAATCTGTCAGACTTATATCGTTTCATATTTAGAGATAACACTATGGCGGCATTAAAAATTTGTTCTGTGTGTGATAAGGGTTCCTTGCGCCCGGACACCTATGATGAAACTTTTAAATTCAATGGCAAGCCACTGCATGTAAGCGGCTTGCAGTATTCCCTGTGCGACAACTGTGATGCAGACCCAATTTTATCTGATCAGATTTCATTCAATCAGGTGCTGGTGACTGATGCCAAACGGAAATCCCTCAATCTACTTACTAGCGATGAGATAAAATCGTTGAGAAAGCGATTTAACCTAACTCAACAGGAGGCTGCTGAAGTATTTGGGGGAGGGGAGCATGCCTTCTCAAAGTATGAGCGGGGGGAAGTTATCCAAAGCGAACCCATGGATAAACTATTAAGAGTTGCCCTAAATCACCCTGGAGTCTTAAATGACTTGATGACTAATACCATATCGCAAGTCGCAAGACAGCAATCCCAGACAATTTCTGCACATCCAGGTGGATCTTGAAGTTGCCAAGCCCGCTCAAACATAATAAGTAGTTTTCTTCATCACCTGCGCCATGCCCGCCATTGCTTGCCTCAGCGGTTGGGGTAGTTCGGCGCCGCCGGCGGCTTTTGCGGTTTCGCCGTGTTGTTTTTCGTCTTGAATCATTTGGGTGAGGATTGCGCGTGATTTGTTATCGGATTTTGGCAGGCGGGTGAGGTGGTTTTCCAGGTGTTGGCAAACTTGGGTTTCGGTTTCGGCTACGAAGCCCAGGCTCCATTTGTCGCCAGCCAAACCGGCGGCGGCGCCGAGGGTGTAGGACATTGCGTACCACAGGGGGTTGAGCAGGCTGGGGCGGCTGTTTAGTTCGCTTAGGCGTTGTTCGCACCAGTTGAGGTGGTCTGTTTCTTCGGCGGCGGCTTGTTCCATGGCGGCTCTTACTTCGCCGAGGCGGGCGGTGGTGGCTTGGCCCTGGTATAGCGCTTGGGCGCATACTTCGCCGGTGTGGTTGGTGCGCATCAGGCCGGCGCTGTGGCGGTTTTCGGTGGGGGTTAGTTCGTCTTCCTTTAGCGGTGTGGCGGGGGATTGGCGTTGTGCTGTGGTGGTGCCGGGCGCGCAGGTGCGGATGGCCTGTTGTAACTGGATTAGGCAGCGGTCAAGGAAACTGTGAGAGGGGCGTTCGGTCATGGTGGTTAATCTTTCCGGTGAAAGTTACGGGGATTGATTTTCTCTTGTTATGGCGCGGTGTGCAATATCTTTTCGGTAGTAAATGTTGTTCCAGGAAATTTTCTTGACCAGTGCGTAGGCGGCCTGTTGTGCGGCGGATACTGTTTCGCCGAGGGCGGTGGCGCAGAGTACTCGCCCGCCGTTGGTTACTACGATGTTGTCTTGTAGCGTGGTGCCGGCGTGGAATATTTTTGAGTGGGGTGTGGGTTCTTTTGGGGAGGTGCTGCTGCTGTTCTTGCTTTGGCTGTCCGGAAGGCCGGTGATGGCATCGCCCTTGTTGTAACTGCCGGGGTATCCGCCTGCTGCCAGCACGATTCCTACTGCGTAACGCGCATCCCATTGCGCGGTTTCCCTGTTTAACTTTTTTTCCAGTGCGGCCAGGCACAGGCGGGGGAGGTCGGATTGCAGGCGTAGCATGACAGGTTGTGCTTCGGGGTCGCCGAAGCGACAGTTGAATTCAACTACGCTGGGGTTGCCTTCGTGGTCAATCATCAGGCCGGCGTAGAGGAATCCGGTGTAGGGATTGCCTTCCGCTGCCATGCCCGCCACGGTGGGGCGGATGATGCGTTCCATGATGCGTCGGTTCACTTGTTCGTTCACTACCGGGGCTGGTGAGTAGGCACCCATGCCGCCGGTGTTGGGGCCTTTGTCGCCGTCATCTCGCGCCTTGTGGTCCTGGGAGGTTGCCATGGGCAGGATGTGTTCGCCGTCAACCATGGCGATGAAGCTGGCTTCTTCTCCCGGCATGAATTGTTCAATGACTACGCGGCGACCTGCATCGCCGAAGGTGTTGCCGGCCAGCATATCTTCCACTGTGGCTATTGCTTCGGGTTCTGATTGCGGCACTATCACGCCCTTGCCGGCGGCCAAGCCATCTGCCTTGATGACGATGACGGGGGGCTGTTGTACAGGCTGCGAATGCCGTTCGGTATCTTGTTGCGTGTGTTGCTGTGTATGTTGTTGCGAGTGCTGTTCGGAATGTTGTTCAGCATACTGCTCGGTGATGTATGCCCGTGCCTTACCCACATCGGTGAAGACTTGATAGCGGGCAGTTGGAATGTTGTGCCGACTTAGAAACTCTTTGCTGAACGCTTTGGAACCTTCCAGTTGTGCGGCACCCTTGCCTGGGCCGAAGCAGGGTAAATTATGTTCAGCGAAATAATCCACCACGCCCGCCACCAGCGGCGCCTCGGGGCCAACGATGGTTAGTGCAATGTTATTGTCGTTGGCGAACTGAACGAGGGCGGGGAAATCCAGCACATCAATGGCCACATTCTCAACTTTGGGTTCCAGCGCAGTGCCGGCATTGCCGGGGGCGACGAATACGGCATCCACCTCAGCGGATTGAGCGGCCTTCCAGGCCAGTGCATGTTCACGGCCACCGCCGCCTATTATTAATACTTTCATGGGCACTCACTGTAATACTCTGTGATGTGAAGTGGTGACTACCGCTGTCATGATGATACAGTTCAATGCCTGAAATGACGGATGCCGGTGAACACCATTGTCATATCGGCTTCATCTGCGGCGGCGATGACTTCCTCGTCCCGCACGGAGCCACCGGGCTGGATGACTGCGGTGATTCCCGCTTTTGCTGCGGCGTCTATGCCATCGCGGAACGGGAAGAATGCATCGGAGGCCATTACTGAACCTTGCACCTGAAGGTTTTCATCGGCGGCTTTGATGGCGGCGATTTTTGCGCTATACACGCGGCTCATTTGTCCGGCACCGATGCCAATGGTTCGTCTGTTCTTGCAATACACAATGGCGTTGGATTTTACATACTGCGCCACCGACCAGGCGAACACCAAATCGCGCATCTCATTTTTGGTGGGTGTGCGCTTGCTTACCACTTTCAAATCATCCGCGCCGAGAGTATGAATGTCACGCTCTTGCACCAGCAAGCCGCCGTTAACACGCTGCGTGTGCAGGCCGGGTTGGCGAGCAATCTGCTGGTCGTGGCGCGATGCCTGTGCGGATGAATCCGGCTGCCGCCCGGTTTGCCACTGGCCGCAACTCAGCACACGCACATTCTCCTTGCTGGCGGTGATGGCAAGAGCTTCTTCACTTACCACAGGCGCTATGATGACTTCGCTGAACTGCTTCCCAACAATGCACTCGGCAGTTGCCGCATCCAGTTCGCGGTTGAAAGCGATGATGCCACCGAATGCGGAAGTAGGGTCTGTTTGAAACGCGAGTTCATACGCCTGCAACGGAGATTCCGCCACCGCCACACCACAAGGGTTGGCATGCTTGACGATTACGCAGGCAGGCTCGGCAAAAGATTTTACACATTCCAGCGCGGCATCAGTGTCGGCAATGTTGTTGTAAGACAGCGCCTTGCCCTGATGCTGCACAGCCGTGGCGATGCCGGCTTCCGGCGGGTTTGCCTCGGTGTAAAAGGCGGCGGCCTGATGGGGGTTCTCGCCGTAGCGCAAATCCTGTCGCTTGATGAACTGGGCATTGAAGCTGCGGGCGAAGTGTTGCGGGGGGACATCGCTGCCATCATCCGCCACGCTGCGTGCGCCCAGGTAATTGGCGATGGCGCCATCGTAAGCGGCGGTGTGTTCGTATGCTTTCACGGCCAGATTAAAGCGCGTGGCCGGGCTTAGTTTGCAATCATTGGCTTTGAGTTCGGCGATGATGGGGTCGTAGTCCTGCGGCGCCACCACCGCGGCGGCGAAGCGATGATTCTTGGCGGCGGCGCGAAGCAGGGTGGGGCCGCCGATGTCTATGTTCTCAATGGCGGTGGGCAAGTCGCAGTCGGGCTTGGCCACGGTTGCCTCAAAGGGATACAGGTTCACCACCACCAAATCAATGGGCGGGATGTTATGTTTTTCCAGTGCCGCCTTGTCCACATCCCGGCGCGCCAGAATGCCGCCGTGTATTTTTGGATGCAGGGTCTTCACCCGGCCATCCATCATCTCCGGGAATCCGGTGTGGTCGGAAACCTCAATGACAGGAATGTTTTCGCCGGCAAGCAACTTGTGAGTGCCGCCGGTGGAGAGAATCTCAATGTTGAGTTCGTGCAGGGCTTTGGCGAAGGGGACTATATCGGTCTTGTCGGAAACACTGATTAGTGCCCGGCGTACGGCGGTGGAACCTGTTGATGTCATGTTCGTGCCACGCTAGAGAAGGTCATAGTGCTTCAGTTTGCTGCGCAGGGTGCCGCGGTTTATTCCCAGCAGGGCGGATGCCTTGCTCTGGTTGTTGCCGGTGAGGCGCATCGCCGTTTCCAGCAGCGGCGCCTCCACTTCCGACATCACCATATCGTGCAAGTCCGTAACAGGTCCATCCTCAACCAGTTGGAAATACCGATGCAGGGCTTTCTCTACCGCGGAGCGCAAAGCGCCACTTTGCTGTTGGCTGGCACCCCCGGATGGTTTTGTCCGATTGCTCTTTGGCTGCTTGCTGGGTTTTGCCTTTGTCATGTTGCCCGTGCTCCGGTGGCTGTCTGGCTGCTAATGATAGCGGTCTGTTGAGTTCAGTGGAAGCACTTTTTGTAATTTTCGTATGATTGGTTCGGAGGTGCCGGAAATGCCTTCGGCGAGCATTTTATTGATGTCGGAATGCGGCGGTGTAGTTCACTGCATCAGGTCCGGGGTCAATGAGTGCCATTTCAATTTGCACCGGAGTCATAACTGGCATGTTAATGGTGTTACGGGTGTTATAAGCGTTGCGGATGTTGCGAGTGCTGCGAACGTTGCGAGTGTCGCGAGCACCAAGTATATCGCGCAACTCCTCAGACAGATATTCTTCAGGCGCAAACTCACGCAAGGCGATGACATCACCACTCACAGTATTAAAAGTCAGAATGATAATAGGAAATGGTTGAGGGCGCGGCGCAGTGTTACGCAACACCAGCTGCACCGACAGCGCATTCTCATAATCGGGATGGCTACGCACCATCAGGGCACCGCTACGGATAGCCCCAATCGCCGTAAAGGGCGCCAGACCGCAGTCATACCACTGGCAGCCCCAGTCATACAGGCCGCGAAATCGGGCTTGCTGGCTCAGGGTGTAGCGGTTCTCCCACAGCATCTGCACGGCCAGGGTGGCCATCAGCAGCACTGTCAGCGTGCCAAGAAACAACCACCGCTCAGATTGTCTTCCGTCTCGGCGGAAAAACTTCAGCGGAGCAGATAATCGCGCCAGCGATGCCAGAGCAGTTTTTGATAAAGATTCCGGTGCATCCATATCTTTTAGCAAAGGCACCATAGTCCAACGCTGCAATTTTGTATTAGAACCTGCAACTTCATCCACATCCGCAATGCCCGATTCTGCGCTATCAGTTATCTCCGCTGTTTCAGAATCAACAACCTCATCCGCTTCCTGAATATCAAAAGTCCAGGCTGGCGAGGAATCGGCAACCGTAACCGTAATCTCAACATCGTCTAACTCCGGGGTATCGGCTATCCCGACGACTGGCTGTGGCTCAGTGGCCTCCTCCTCCCGGCCTCCTGTCGGCAAGCCGATGAAGACAGACTCACCCGCATACTCCTCATCCTTATCAACCCCATAATCAGTAAGGCACGCTTTGGCATTGAAGATTCTGACACAAGCACCACAACGCACCCTGCCGGTTGTGGATTCCAGCAGGCGGGCGCTAATGGCGAAGGTGGAATCACAAGACGGACACTGGGTAACACGGAAGCTCATTGCCGGCTTTCCAATCTCTTTTCAAGGTAGTGAATGTTCACGCCACCCTTTTGAAACTCAGAGTCGCGCAGCAGTTCCCTGTGCAGGGGAATGTTGCTGTGGATGCCGTCTATTAACAACTCATCCAGCGCCTGTTGCATGCGGGCAAACGCTTGCTGCCGGTCGGCGCCGTAGCTGATTAGTTTGGCCACCAGTGAATCATACCAGGCCGGCACGGTGTAGCCGCTGTATAAGTGTGAGTCCACCCGAATGCCGTTGCCGCCCGGCGCGTGGAACAGTTTTACTTTGCCGGGGGAGGGCATAAAGTTGTCGGGGTTTTCGGCATTGATGCGGCACTCAAGCGCATGACCTCGCATCACCACCTGCTCCTGTTTAACCGACAAGTCGAGCCCGGCGGCAATTCGCAGTTGTTCCCTAACGATGTCCACGCCGGTTACCATTTCCGTAACCGGATGTTCAACCTGCACCCGGGTGTTCATCTCAATAAAATAAAACTGTTCGTTCTGATATAAAAACTCCACCGTTCCCGCACCGCGGTATTTCATATTCTTGCAGGCGGCAACGCAGGCGGCCAGCACTTCATTCCGCACTGCTTCGGGAATGCCCGGCGCGGGGGCTTCTTCCAGCACCTTCTGATGGCGCCGCTGCAATGAGCAATCCCGGTCGCCCAGATGAATGGCATCGCCCTTGCCATCGCCGATAACTTGAATTTCTACATGGCGGGGAGTTTCCAGAAACTTTTCCAGATACACCACATCGCTGCCAAAGAAAGTGTTGGCCTCCGTGCGGGTGATGGCAACGGCGCGGATTAAATCGGCCTCCTTGTGTATCACCCGCATACCGCGCCCGCCACCACCGGCGGCGGCCTTGATGATAACCGGATAACCAATTTCACTGGCAAGTTTCAGTGTGCGTTTGTCGTTCTTGTCCAGCGGGCCGTTGGAGCCGGGCACGGTGGGCACTTCCGCCTTGCGCATGAACTCAATGGCCGACACCTTGTCGCCCATCAGGCGAATGGTGTCGGCTTCCGGACCGATGAATACGAAGCCGCTGTTTTCCACCGCCTCGGCGAAGTCTGCGTTTTCAGCCAGGAAGCCGTAGCCCGGATGCACCGCATCGGCGCCGGTTACTTCCATGGCGCTGATGATGGCGGGGATATTGAGATAACTTTCGGTGGGGTTGGCCGGACCGATGCAAACCGACTCATCCGAGAGCCGCACATGCATCAAATCCCGGTCGGCGGTGGAATGCATCGCCACCGTGCGGATGCCAAGTTCCTTGCAGGCACGCAACACACGAAGGGCGATTTCGCCACGGTTGGCTATGACAACTTTATTCAGCATTAGGCGATGGTGATTAACGGCTGGTCAAATTCCACCGGCTCACCGTCTTCAACCAGAATGGCTTCCACGACGCCGCTGTGTTCCGCTTCAATCTGATTCATTACTTTCATCGCTTCAACGATGCAGATTACATCGCCGGCTTTCACCTGCTGGCCGCGTTCAACAAAAGGCGGTGAACTGGGCGAAGGGGCGCGATAGAAAGTGCCCACCATGGGGGCTTTAACGGCCTTGCCTTTATGGGTTTGTGGCGCGGCGGGGGCGGCGGCGGATTGCCCTACGGCTGGTGTGGCGGGTGTTGCCGGTGCGGCGGCCGCAGGGGCGGAAGCGCGTTTGACTCGCACTGCATCATTCCCTGTGCGTACTTCAATTTCGTCCAGGTCGGAGGATTTAAGCAATGCGATTAGCTCTTTGACATTTTTTAAATTCATAGTGTGAACCTTTAGTTACCTTTCCAATTAGCCAGTTATCAAATTGTCTTTGTGCAACTATCTTTCCAGTTATGAACCTGTTGCAGTTATGAGTCTTGTTCAAGTTGTTTAAGTGCGGCTTGCAGAGCCAATTCGTAACCCTGAGCGCCGAGCCCTATTACGCAACCTGTTGCAATATCGGAAAACAAAGACTCGTGCCGATAAACCTCGCGGCGGAACAGGTTGGACAGATGCACCTCAATGAAGGGGATTTCCGTTGCCAGCACGGCGTCTCTCAGTGCGATGCTGGTGTGAGTGAAGCCACCGGCATTAAGTAACATAAACCCCACGCCATCCTTGCGCGCCTGGTGTAGCCGGTCAATCAATGTGCCTTCGGAATTGCTTTGTGCGTGTTTAAAGTTATGACCCGCATCGGCGCACAACTTTGCCAGTCGGCCATTAATATCATCAAGGGTGTCTGAACCATAGATATGCGGCTCGCGGGAACCCAGCAGGTTAAGGTTGGGCCCGTGCAGGGCGAGGATAGTAGCCATAGTCCAACTTGCCCTTCTGATAAAAGTTGCGGCCGGAGTTGCGGATTAAGTCATTTGCGGCCAGCGCCTATATTGCCGGGCAGGTTATCAATCTGTCGGGAAGGGTGTCAAGTGGTTTGTCCCGGTTCGGTGCCTGTTCAGGCGAATCAGGCCGGGCGGCGGCGCTGGTAAAGGTCAGCGGGGCAAGGGGAACTCAATACGCAGCGGCACCGAAAGGAGCATGGGTTAAGCGGCATTTGTAAAAGTCAGCGGGGCAGCAGGGGGTACTCGGTCTGTTGCGGGGGGTAGCAGAAGCCCCAGTCGGCGCAGCCCTGATATTCCAGTAGCAGGGTTTTGCCGACGTGGTCTGGCGGCAGATAGAGGTCAATGTGCAAGAGGTCGTAATACACTTCCACATCGCCAAAGAACTGGTCGGTTTTGGCAAGTCCCTCGGGTAATTCAAATTGCACGCTGGATTGGTCGGGTGGGTCGGTATCAAGGCTGAAATTGAAACCGTGGTGATACAAGTAATGCTCAGCTGCCGGTTCCCAGGTTATGCGTAGATGATTTTCGCCTAACTCCGACACATAATAGTTAAATGCCTGTTCCATCGGCAGTGGCTGCGGTTTGCTGTCGGTTTGTTGCAGCAGTTCAAGTTGGGCGGTGCTTGTGCTCGTGGCAACACATAAGAATAAACCTGCCAACAGGCGCAGGCATGAGAAAGTGGAACATTGAGATTTTCGGTAAAGGGAATACATTGCTCTCTCACTAATTCAATCGATGTAGCGATCAAACACCAAACAGGCATTGGTGCCACCGAAGCCAAAGCTGTTGGACATTACCCGGTTCAACTGCAAATCATCCTGCCGTGTTAATGCTATCGGCATATCAGCGGCGGCTTCGTCCAGGTTTTCAATGTTGGCCGAGGCGGCGATGAAGTTATGCTCCAGCATTAGCAGACTGTATATGGCTTCCTGCACGCCGGCCGCACCGAGTGAATGGCCGGTCAGGGATTTGGTGGAATTGAATGTGGGAATGCTGTCCTGAAATACATCACGCAGGGCATTCAACTCCGCAACATCCCCCACTGGCGTGCTGGTGCCGTGGGTGTTGATGTAATCAACCGGGCCTTGCAGATTTGCCGTGGCCATACGCATGGCTCTTACCGCGCCTTCGCCCGAGGGTGCCACCATGTCGTAGCCGTCGGAAGTGGCACCGTAGCCCGTTAACTCAGCATAAATTGTTGCCCCCCGCGCTTTGGCGTGTTCAAGTTCTTCCATCACCAGCATACCGCCACCGCCGGCGGCAACAAAACCATCGCGGCCGGCGTCAAAAGCTCTTGATGCTTTCTCGGGCGTGTCGTTGTATTTGCTGGACAGGGCGCCCATGGCATCAAACATATGGGACAGCGTCCAGTGTTCCGATTCAGAACCGCCGGCGAACACGATGTCTTGCTTGTTCATCTGAATCAGTTCCGCAGCGTGGCCGATGCAATGGGCACTGGTGGCGCAGGCCGAGGAAATGGAATAGTTGAAGCCGTGTATCTTGAAAGCGGTGGCAAGGCAGGCGGACACTGAACTGCTCATGGTGCGCGACACCCGATACGGTCCCACCCGGCGCACACCTTTCTCGCGCGCAATGTCGGCGGACTCCACCTGGTCTTGCGGTGAGCCACCGCCGGAGCCGACCACTATGCCGGTGCGTTCGTTGGTTAGCAGGGCAGGGGAGTCATCCAGCGCGGCGTCGGTGATGGCTTGTTGCATGGCAATGTAGGCAAATGCGGAGGCATCGCCCATGAAGCGGCGTTGCTTGCGGTCTATTAGTGCATCGCTGTCCAGCTCCACCGAACCGCTAATCTGGCTACGCATACCAGCCTCGGCATAAGCCGGATTTTTGCGTATGCCACTGCGGCCTTCCCGCAAGGCGGCAAGCACTGTTCCCTTGTCATTACCCAGACAAGAGACGATGCCTATGCCAGTAACAACTGCCCGTCTCATAATTCTCGCAACCTATTTGCCAAAACTGGCATCGGGTGTGAACAAACCCACCTTGAGATTCTTCGTAGTATAAATGACATCGCCATCCACCGCCACGCTGCCATCGGCTATGCCCATGACCAGCTTGCGCTGAATGATGCGGCTGATAGACAGGTCATACACCACCTTCTTCGCACTGGGCAGAACCTCGCCGGCAAATTTTACTTCGCCAGCGCCAAGCGCGCGCCCCCTGCCGGGCAAGCCACTCCAGCAGAGAAAGAAACCCACCAGCTGCCACAAGGCATCAAGGCCGAGGCAACCGGGCATAACCGGGTCTGACGGAAAGTGGCAAGCAAAAAACCACAGGTCGGGGCGGACATCAAGCTCGGCGATGATTTGCCCGCGACCATAGTTGCCACCATCGGAGTTGATTTCCACGATGCGGTCCAGCATCAGCATATTATCAACTGGCAAGCGAGCGTTGCCCGGGCCGAACAGCCTGCCATGGCCGCAGTCAATCAGCTCCTGCAACTCGTAGGAACTCTTGGGTACAAAATCTGGATTATGGGTCGTCATTGCGGTTGTCTGCGCTACCATTGCGCTGCCATCAGGTGGCAATCATAACAAGATTTGCCAAAGATACCAGATTCACGCCTCAAAGTATGTAGTGGAAAGCAGCAGCATATTTGCCGGACAGTTCAGAATGTTCTGAATAGCACGGTAGAATTTGATAACATGATGGCCTTTAACAAGCGAGTTGCGATGTTAATTCCAGTAATTATTGCCGGGGGAATTGGTTCCCGCCTGTGGCCTGTGTCCAGGGCACTCCTGCCCAAGCAGTTCATTGACTTTCCCGGTGAACGGGGATCTTTGTTCCAGGCCACAATTCAGCGTCTGAACGGGCTTGTCGACAGGGGAGAGCCGCTGGTGGTTTGCAATCACAATCATCGCTTTCTGGCCGCGGAACAACTGCGGCAACTGGGGCTGACCAACAGCACTGTAATGCTGGAACCGTTTGGCCGCAACACAGCACCCGCCGCCGCTATGGCCGCCCTGCACATCGCCGCAACCGACCCCAATGCGGTGCTGCTGGTGTTGCCCGCCGACCACAAGATTGCCGAGCCGGAAAAGTTTCGCGCTGCTGTAACGCAAGGTGTGAAACTGGCAGAGAAGGGCAGGCTGGTTACTTTCGGCATTGAACCGGATGCGCCGATAACTGACTATGGTTATATTGAGTGCGGCAAAGTGTTGGGCGGGGACGAGGTGGCAGGCAAAGGTAAGGCAGCGGATAAGAATGAGGTAGCGAGCAAGAACAAGGCAGCGAGCAAGAGTAAAGTAGCGAGCAAGAGTAAAGTAGCGAGCGAGAACAAGGCAGGGAATAGTAGCGCCGCCTATCAGGTTGCCCGCTTCACCGAGAAGCCGGATGAAGCCACCGCCAAACGTTACATCAGCACCGGCTCCTACTTCTGGAACAGTGGCATGTTCATGTTCACCGCAGACTGTTATCTCAGCACATTAAAACAACTGGCACCGGCAATGCACGCCGCCTGCGAAAAGGCTTTCGCCGAGATGAGCGTGGGTGATGACTTCCTCACCATCAACGAATCATTTTTTGCAGATTGCCCCGCCGATTCCATTGATTACGCCGTGATGGAAAAAACCGGACAGGCGGCGGTGATTCCCCTCGCCGCTGGCTGGAATGATCTGGGCGGCTGGGAAGCAATGCGCGATGTTCACTCCCGGGATGCCAAAGGCAATGTAGTGTGGGATGCGACAACACACGCAACACACACACAGACTCAGGCCGGTGGCAGCAAGCAAGCAAAAGGCAAAGATGCAGCGCAAGGTAACTCCCCAAAGACCGCCACCGGCAAGCTGTGTTCGGGCAAGGTAATACTCTCCGGGGATGTGCGCGGCAGCTATGTTCACGCCGAATCCAGATTGCTGGCAGTGCTGGGCGTGGAAAATATCGTTGTTGTGGAAACCCCCGATGCAGTGCTCGTCACTCACAGGGAGCAACTGTCGGCAGTAAAAGACATCGTTGCCCAACTGGAAGCCGACGGGCGGGAGGAAGCCATCAGTCATACGCTGGTGTATCGTCCCTGGGGCAGCTATGAGTCATTGGCGGTAGGCGAGGGTTATCAGGTCAAGCATATTGTGGTGAACCCCGGCGCCTCCCTGTCCCTGCAACTGCACCATCACCGTTCCGAACACTGGACAGTCATCAAGGGTAGCGGACGGGTTACCTGCGACGACAAGGAATTCACCCTGAACCCCAACGAGTCCACTTTCATCCCGCTAGGTAGCAAACACCGCCTGGCAAACCCCGGCACCGGGCCGCTGGAAATTATTGAAGTACAAGTGGGCGATTATCTGGGCGAGGATGACATCGTGCGCTTTGAGGACAAGTATGGTCGTGTCAAACAGGAAAGTTCCGGTTAGTTTGTTGCTTAACTTGTCATTCAGCTTGTAGTTCATTTTATAGAATTGACCACACAGAACGCGAAGACCACATTATGCAAGAAATTACTTGTTTCAAGGCGTATGACATCCGCGGGCGAATTCCCGACCAACTCAACGAAGATATCGCCTACCGCATTGGCCGCGTTTTCGCGGATTACCTGTCCTCCGTCAGTGTAGTGGTCGGTTACGATATTCGTCTAACTTCAAAAGATTTGTGCAACGCATTGAGCATGGGTCTCATGGAAGGCGGTGCTATTGTAGTCAACATTGGCGAGTGCGGTACCGAAGAGGTGTATTTCGCCACCGCCCACCTCAAGGCGACGGGTGGCATCATGGTTACCGCTAGTCACAATCCCAAAGATTATAACGGTATGAAACTGGTACGGGAGGAAGCCAAACCAATCAGCAACGACACTGGGTTAGATGACATCAAAATTTTGACAGAGGCAGCACAGTTCAGAGAATCTAAACGGCGGGGCACAGTTCTTGCGCGGGACAGTTCGCCAAATCTACCCTACTATTGGTTCTCTCGCATTATTCGGCCAGCCTACATTAGACATCTGTTGGGTTATGTGAATCAGGCTGCCCTCAAGCCTCTCAAGATAGTTTGCAATGCCGGCAACGGCGGCGCGGGTGCAATTATTGATTTGCTGGAACCGCATTTGCCTTTTGAGTTTATCAAGTTGCACCACGAGCCGGACGGAAACTTTCCCAACGGCGTGCCCAATCCGTTGTTGCCCGAGAATCGGCAGCCCACCATTGATGCGATTAACGAGCATGGTGCTGATATGGGCATTGCCTGGGATGGCGACTTTGATCGTTGCTTCTTCTTTGATGCCTCAGGCCGCTTCATTGAAGGCTATTACATCGTCGGCTTGTTGGCTCAGGCGTTTCTTGAGCGAGAGCCGGGCGCGAAAATTGTGCATGACCCGCGCCTCACCTGGAACACTATTGAAGTAGTCAACGCTCACGGCGGCAAACCGGTGCAGTGCAAAACCGGACATGCCTTCATCAAGGAACGCATGCGCGCCGAGGATGCAATATACGGCGGCGAGATGAGCGCTCACCATTACTTTCGTGACTTCTTCTATTGCGATAGCGGCATGATTCCCTGGTTGCTGGTAGCCGAATTGATGACAAAACAAGGCCGCACTCTGGCCGAACTGGTGGACGAACGCATCGCCGCGTTTCCGGCCAGCGGAGAAATTAACAGCACGGTAAAAGACCCGGCCGCCTTGCTCGCCGCCGTTGAATCCCACTACGCATCGCAGGCACAAGCGGTTGACCACACCGACGGCCTGAGCATGAACATGGGCGACTGGCGCTTCAACCTGCGTCTCTCCAACACCGAACCGGTGGTGCGCGCCAATGTGGAAGCCCGTGCCAGTGCGGCGAACGCAAGCGATACAACACCCGCCTCAGCCGATGCCAAAGACAGGGCGAAAGCGAGGATGCAGGAAAAAACCGAAGAGTTGCTGGGTCTGATTCGCAGCTTGAGTTAGGAGGTTATAACCCAACAGGTTGCACAAGAAGTTTTTATAGTCTAATGTATAACCAGAGTTCACAACGAGGCAAACTATGACTGATATTACCTGGGATGACTTTGCAAAAGTTGATATGAGAGCGGGAACGATTGTAGCGGTGGAAGATTTCCCCGAAGCACGCCACCCGGCCTACAAGCTGCAAGTGGATTTCGGTCCCGACATCGGCATCAGGAAATGCAGCGCACAAATCACCAACCTGTATAACAAGGAAGAGTTAATGGGAAAGCGTGTGGTAGGTGTCGTTAATTTCCCGCCGAAGCAAATCGGGCCAATGATGTCCGAGTGTCTGGTAACCGGCTGCTACCGGGAAGATGGCAATGTGGTGCTGGTAGCACCCGACAAGGATGTGCCGGATGGAGCGAAGCTTGGTTAATCGGACTGCCAGTGCTTAACTTGCTTTATGAGTGCCTTTGTAGAGGTATCAATCTCGCCAGTCTTACCCGCAGAGGCACCAGCCGAACTGGCCGAAGCCTTGTCGCTTTGCCCGTTGCTCACAAGCACCTTGTGAACCTCGCCGGACAATCGCTTGCCCAGTTCAACGCCCCACTGGTCAAAAGTGTTAATGTTCCAAATAACGCCTTGCACATAAACCTTGTGCTCATACAATGCCAGCAACATACCAAGATTGAACGGAGTGAGCGCTTCCAGCAGCAACGTATTGCTCGGCTTGTTGCCGGTAAGGTGGCGGTGCGGGGAATCCGGATGAGCATCACCCCGCATCAAAGCCAAGCTCTGGCTGAAACAGTTAGCAAGCAAATGGTCATGCTGGCCTTCAAGCTGCTGCGTGTATCCATGCAAAGACTCACCCGCATCAGCTTCCGTCTTGCTCACGCAACTTGATGGCGAACCTTCATGCTGACCCGCATCACCACCCACCATCGGCCTTGCCACCGCGATAAAATCAACCGGCACCAACCGCGTGCCCTGATGCAATAGTTGCATACAGGAATGTTGCACATTGCTTCCCACAACACCCCACACCACCTCCCCGGTGTTAAAGCCAAGCGGTTTGCCATCGCGGTCAACCCGTTTGCCCAAACTTTCCATAGACAGTTGCTGCAACCAGGCAGGCACAAGTTGCAAACGCTGGGCGTAAGGCATAACCGCACTGTTTGCACTGCCCAGAAAACTCCCATACCAGACACCCAACAGGCCGAGCATAACCGCCATGTTCTCCGCCAAGGGTGCGATACGAAAATGCTCATCCATACGCCGGGCGCCGGCGAGGAGTTCACGAAAATTATCCACGCCCACAGTGAGCGCAATGGGCAGACCAACAGCCGACCACAAGGAAAAACGACCACCAACCCAATCCCACACCGGAAAAATATCTTCACTGGCAATGGGAAAGCCCGCATCACGATACAACTTTTCAGCATCCGGTTTGCCCGTGATAGCAATAAAATGTTTGGCGATAACATCATCTGCAACTTGCCGGTTCTGCACCTGATGTTTGAACCAGTGCAGCGCCGCCTTCGCATTCTCCCAGGTTTCCAATGTAGTGCCCGACTTGGACGCAAGAATGAACAAAGTATTTTCCCCATTCAACTTGTCAAGCACCGACCCGATGTGCGCCGGATCCACATTGGATACAAAATGACAGTTCACATGACCCGTATGAAACTCACGCAAGGCATCAACCGCCAACGCCGGTCCCAACTCACAACCCCCTATACCAATATGCACCACATCGGTAAGACGCTTGCCGCTATAACCCAGCCGCTCGCCCTGATGAATAGCGTTAACCAGAGCCTCCATACGCTCAAGCGCAGCCGCCACCGATGCCGCCTCACCCGGCACAACCATCGGGTCACGCAGCGCCACATGAAGCGCAGGCCGCTGCTCGGTATTGTTAACCGCCTCGCCCTTAAACATAGCCTCAATAGCCTCCGCCACCCCGCACTCCCCGGCCAGCTGCAACAAGGCCTGTCGCACCGGTTCGGTAAGCAAATTTTTGGAGTAATCCAGCAACAACCCGTCAAGGTTGATTGAATAAGAGTCAGCGCGCGAAGAGTCAGCATCAAACAAAGCACCCAGACTGAACTTGTCATCCAGAAACTCACCGCGACAAGATTGCAACACTTGCCAGGCTTGGGTGCGAGTAGGGTCAGTCATAATTAGCGCATGGTCTCAACTTGGACGGTGTGCGTATTCTAATCTATAATCCGCAGGGATTGCAGTGAATTATGAATTCCGGTATTATGCCCACCTTGTTCCGGCAGTCAGTGCTGTCAAACCCGAATTATGCCGCTATAGCTCAGCCGTGGTAGAGCAGCTGACTTGTAATCAGCAGGTCCCGAGTTCGACTCTTGGTGGCGGCACCATTTCCTTGCAAACATTATTTCCCATGCTTGATGAAAAGGATATCCATGCCCTTGTGGCTGAATACGGCGCTGCGGTAAACCAGGGTCGTTCCATACGCGAACTCATCAATGATGGTGACATTCCGCGCTTGCGCGGCTGCACCGTGCTGGAAGGCAAGGTTTCCGATTCGGTTGTTGGCGCGGATTTGCAAACGCGCGAAGGGCGGCCTATCCGTCTTATGTTTCGCAACAACCGCATCTCCACCCATGATGTGAATCGCGGCACCATTCCGTTCAAGGATCAGGTGCTGGCTTGCAACCACGATGTTATGTTGCAACTGGTGAAGGATGTGCTTGGCACATCGCAGTTTGAGGTGGCGGGGCTGGAGCCTGTTTCAACTGTAATCCCGGCGGAAAATCTCAAGTTGCTGATGTTGGAGAATGTGTTGCGGCTGTATATGGCCGAGAGTTCCACTTCCACATCGCTTTATCAGCACTGGCTGCAGGCCAGGGAGCGCGGTGATGCGGTGCTGAACTATGCCGGACATGAACTCACGGTGGCCGAGCTTGAACCTAATGGCAAGTTGCCGCGCCTGCTGGATACACCCAGCACCAAGGACAAGGTTGACCGCACCACCGATGCCGCCTCGCTGATTGCGCAGGGAGTGTGCAGCGAAGCCCAGTATAATGAGATTCGCGATACTTCCATCACCGCGTTCAACACAGTGTCGGAATATCTGCAGCAAAAAAATATGGTGCTGGTGGATACCAAAACCGAACACGGCATAAACACCCGTGGCGATATTGTGTCCGCCGATGAACTTTATACTATGGATTCCTCCCGCTTCTGGCGGCTGGATGACAACGGCGCCTTGCTCACCCGCGATGGCAAGCCGGTTTCTTTCTCCAAGGAGTTCGCCCGCGGCATGGTCAAGGAAAAGCAGCAGCAGTTTTCCACTGAACAGGCCAATCAGATTGCCGTGCGATACATCCAAGGGCTGCAGCACCTCACCGCCGCACCGTTCACGCCGGACTTGCGCCCCCGCGACCAGCGCGTAGTAGAATCCACTAACCTTATTCTGGATGCGTTGCTATAATCAAAGAGACCAGTAATTTCGGGAGTTCATTATGACAACATCAACCATATCCACCTTGCGCGCACTCAAGCTGTGTTGCCTGCCAATGTTGCTGGCAGCCTGCATGCCACCTTCTCTGGAACTGGCAGGCCCCGAACCGGTTGACTACGCCCGGGCGGAAAGTTTTCTTGCGCCCAATACCGCACCGCTGGTGATGAGGCGCATTGAGGCATTGTACTGGCAGGAGGACGACCAACTTGTGTTTCGCACCCGCCACGACCCGTTCGGCTTAGCGTATGTACAAGTAAATCCGACCGAGAATTTCCAGCTGATACTGCTGGATACGGAACGGCTGGCCGCTGCTTTTTCCGCACAAGACGACACCGAACAATCTGACGCCACACAATACACCTCCGACGATATGGAATTATTCCAGATTGAACTGGATGGCGAATCGGCAGTGCGTTTTCGTTTTGAAGGCAACAACTATCACCTTGACCTGGACACTTACGAGCTGAACCGCTTGCAAGCAAGCAATGCAAACGAGTTTGCCTCGCCGGATGGCAGCCAAGCCGCATTCATTCAAGACCACAACCTCTGGCTGCGCGATACCACCACCAATGCACTCACCCAACTCACCTTTGACGGCGAAGAACACTACGGCTACGGCACCAACAACGCCGGCTGGTTGCGCGATGAAGGTCCGGTGTTGTTATGGTCGCCAAACAGCCGCAGCATCGCCACCTTCCGTCACGACAGCAGGCAGGTGGAAGAGATGTATCTGTATGACACCAGAGTAGGGCACCCAAACCTTGACGCCTGGAAATATCCATTACCCGGCGACGACCATATCTTCATGATTGAACGCATCGTCATACACCTGGGCTCCGCTTCCACACCCGAACCAACAATAGTACGGCTGGACATACCACCCGACCCCCACCGCTCAACAACCGCCGACCATGTGGCTGACTTTGACGGCACCTTCCTTGATGTGCAATGGAATGCCGATGGCAGCCAACTGGCATTCATCTCCAGCTCGCGCGACCACAAGGTGGCACAGTTACGCATCGCCGATGCCAACACCGGCACCGTGCGCGATGTGCTACGCGAGGAAGCGGCCACTTACTACGAGTCCGGTTTCAACCAACAAAACTGGTATGTGCTTTGGCAACGGAATGAGTTCATCTGGTTCTCCGAACGGGACAACTGGGGCCACTTATACTTATATGATTTAACCAGCGGCGAACTCAAACGCCAACTCACCAGCGGCAACTGGCCTGTGTTGCAGTTGCAACAAGTAGATGCGGAGAACGGCCAGATTTACTTCACAGCCGCCACCGACGATGGCACAGACCCTTACTATCACTACCTCTATCAACTGGCACTGGACGGCGGCGAACCGCAACTGCTCACGCCGCAACCGGCGCACCATACCATTTCCTGGTCGCCCAGCGGGCAATATTTCGTAGACTCCTGGTCCACCCCAACACAACCGGGCGCCAGCGTGCTGCACCAGCGCAGCAGTCAGGCACCCTCCGCCAACTCTACCAATGCCGCGCAACCAACCAGGTGCTGCAACCCTGAGTGGCCAGGCTGGCTACTGGAAGAAACCGACATCAGCGCCTTGCTCAACAACGGCTGGGTTCCCCCCGTCCCGTTCACAGTAAAAGCCCGCGACCAACTCACCGACCTGCACGGCCTTATGTATCGCCCCAGCAACTTCAACCCGGACCAATCTTACCCGGTGCTCAACTATTTATATCCGGGCCCCCAATCCGGCAGCGTGGGCAGCCGCAGCTTCCGCCCCTCACGGGGCGACAAACAGGCCATCGCCGAACTCGGCTTCATCGTGGTGGAACTTGACGCGATGGGCACACCCGGCCGCTCCAAATCTTTTCACGATGCTTACTACGGCAACATGGGCGACAACGGCTTGCCCGACCAGGTCAGCGCCATCCGCCAACTGGCCGCAGAGCGACCATGGATGGACCTGGAACGAGTCGGCATCTGGGGTCATTCCGGCGGCGGCTTCGCTTCCACTGCCGGCATTCTGCGCTACCCGGAGTTTTACAAGGTGGCAGTATCAAGCGCCGGCAATCACGACAACCGCAACTACGAAGATGACTGGGCAGAAAAATGGCAAGGCCTGCTGATAACACACCCGGAAACCAACCCCGATGCCACAAACAACACCACACAAACAAGAACCAACTACGACAACCAGGCCAACCAGCTACTGGCCAACGAACTACAAGGCAAACTGCTACTCGCCCACGGCATGCTTGACGACAATGTGCATCCATCCTCCACACTACTAATGGTAGATGCACTCATTGACGCAGAAAAAGAGTTTGACCTGGTAATACTCCCCAGCTCCCGCCACGGCTTCGCCAACTCCCGCTACTTCATGCTCAAGCGCTGGAACTATTTTGTTGAACACCTTATGGGTGCCACACCCGATTCGCAGTTTCGTTTTGCTGACAACATACGTTAGGAGATTCTTTAACCTGTTGCCCCGCTCTGTTTTAGCTCGGCAATTTCATCTTCTGTTATCCCCCAATCGCGCAACACTTGCTCGGAGTGTTCTCCCGGCATCGCAGCACCGGATTGTATTTGTCCCGGCGTTCGGCTAAACCGCGGTGCGGGTGCCGGTTGCAATATGTTATCCACTTCAACGAAAGTTTTTCTGGCACGATTATGAGGATGCTCAGGAACCTCGGCTAAATCGAGCACCGGAGCGAAACATACATCACTACCTTCCAGTAACTCACACCATTCATCACGCGTACGTGTTTTGAACAAAGCCGCCAACTTCTCACGCAACTGCGGCCAGCGCGTCTGGTCATGTTGCTCACCAAACTCCGGGTCGCTAATCCCACACTTCTCCAACAGCAAAGCATAAAACTGCGGCTCAAGCGAACCGATTGCAACATAACGCCCATCACCACACTCATAACAACCATAAAAGTGCGCCCCACCATCCAGCAAATTACGAGAGCGCCCCCCATTCCACCTCCCCGCCGCCATCAACCCATAAATCGGAGCAAGCAGGCTGGCCACCCCGTCAGTCATTGCCGCATCAATAACCTGCCCCTGCCCGGACTGCTGACGCTCAACCAGCGCCGCCAACACCCCGGCCAGCAAATACATACCACCCCCACCAAAGTCCCCCACCAGATTCAGCGGCGGAGTCGGTGGCCGGTCGGCATAACCCATCGCACCCAGCGCCCCGCCGAGCGCAATGTAATTAATATCATGCCCCGCCGCCCCCGCCAACGGACCAGATTGCCCCCAACCAGTCATGCGCCCAAACACCAGCCGCGGATTACGCTCAAGACAAACCTCCGGCCCCAACCCCAACCGCTCCATCACCCCAGGCCGAAACCCCTCAATCAGCACATCAGCCGATTCAACCAGTTTCAACACCGCCTCCACCGCCTGCGGCACCTTCAAATCCAGCGCCAGCGAACGCCGCCCCCGGTTCAACACATTGCTGCGATACTCACTCCCCCCGGCACTCAAACGCTCAACACGTATCACCTCGGCGCCCATATCCGCCAACATCATGGCACAAAACGGCCCAGGCCCAAGGCCTGCCACCTCAATAACACGAATACCTTTAAGCGGACCCATAGCAAGTACTCAGCAAGTCAGAAGTTTCAGAGTTATAAGTATCCAAGAATACCTGATTTGCCGCTTGACGACACCAACCCATGATGTGATACCTTGCCCGTGTAATGAAACTCAACAAAAAAACCGCATTTATCACCGGCGGCGCATCCGGCCTGGGCTTGGCAACTGCGGAACACTTCGTTGCCGCCGGTGCCAACGTAATGCTGTTTGACCTCAACGCTGACGCCCTGAAAAAAGCAACAGCCGGACTTGGCAAACAAGCCACATTCCACGCCGGCGATGTAACAGACGAAGCAGCAGTACAAGCCGCAATCGCCGCCACCCAAACTCAATTCGGCGCCATCCACATCAATGTCAACTCCGCCGGTATCGGCGGCGCAGCACGCACAGTAGGCAAAAACGGTCCTATGCCTCTGGAACAATTTGAGCACATCGTACGAGTAAACCTCATCGGCACTTTCAACGTACTACGCCTGTGTGCAGCAGCTATGCAAAGCAACACAAGCGAGAACGAGCCAGGCGCGAGCAGTGCCGACGAGTCAGGCGAACGTGGCGTAATCATAAATGTAGCCTCCATAGCCGCCTTCGATGGCCAAACCGGCCAGGCCGGTTACGCCGCCTCCAAAGGCGGCATCGTCTCCATGACCCTCCCCATCGCCCGCGACCTGGCAAAGTTAGGCATCCGCGTAGTAACCATCGCCCCCGGCATATTCGAAACCCCCATGCTAGCCTCCGCCCCCGACGAAGTTCGCAAACCACTAATCGCCATCACCCAATTCCCCAAACGCCTGGGCGACCCCAAAGAGTTCGCCACCGAAGTAGCCCACATCGTAACCAACCAATACCTGAACGCCGAAACCATCCGCCTGGACGCCGGCATCCGCATGCCCGCCTAGCCCCAGCCGCACCTTCATTTGTGCCCCAACGAATTCTGGTCTAAACTGGCAATACACATCAAACAAGAGAGGCAAGCACATGAACAACACAGCAGACGCATACATAGTCGGTGCCGCGCGCACCGCAACCGGCCGCAAGAACGGGCGGTTGAGCAAAATACATCCGGTGGACCTCAGCGCCATGGTAATAGATGACCTGGTGGATCGCACCGGCATCCCAACCAACGCCGTTGATGATTTGATATTCGGCGTGGTAATGCAAATCGGCGCTCAGGCCAGCAACCTGGGTCGCAATGTAACCATGTCATCCAAACTTGATTTGGAAGTGCCGGGCACAACAGTTGACAGACAGTGCGGCTCTTCCCTGCAAGCGATTCAGTTCGCCGCCCAGGCAGTGATGTCCGGCACGCAGGATGTGGTAATTGCCGGCGGCGTGGAGGCGATGAGCACTTGCGAAATCGGTTCCAACATACGCGATGGTCTTGCCAACGGACGTGGCCAGCCCAAAGGCGAGCGGCTGGAAGCCCAATATCCGGGCATTCAGTTCAGCCAGTTTGACGGCGCTGAACTGCTGGCAGAAAAATACCACATCAACCGCGCCGAACTGGATGAGTTCGGTTTGCTAAGCCATCAACGTGCCACCGCCGCCACCGAAGCCGGGCACTTCAAGGATGAGGTAGTGCCGATTCCCGTCAAGCTGGAAGATGGCAGCAGCGATATGCACACCATAGACGAGGGCATCCGCTTTGATGCTTCACTGGAAGGTATGCAAGGGCTAAACCCGTTGCGCGAAGGCGGTGTGATTACCGCCGGCACAGCCAGCCAGATTAGCGACGGAGCAGCTGCGGTAATGGTAGCCAACGCAGAAGCCGTCAAGAAATACAAGTTGCCGGTGCGAGCCAGAATTCATTCTCTGGCTGTGGTCGGTTCAGACCCGGTAATCATGCTGGAAGGTCCCATACCCGCCACCCGCAAGGCGCTGGAACGAGCCAAACTCAGCCTTGATGACATTGACCTGTATGAAGTGAACGAAGCATTCGGTTCGGTGCCGCTGGCCTGGGCCAAAGCCCTTGATGCCGATATGGACAAGTTGAATGTGAACGGCGGCGCCCAGTCGCTAGGGCATCCCCTCGGCGGCACCGGCGCCAAACTGATGACAACACTAGTTAATGAACTGGAACGCCGCAAGGCACGTTATGGTCTGGTTGCCATCTGCGAAGGCGGCGGCACCGCCAACGCCATGATAATTGAGCGCACGGACAAGGCAGCGTAATGCTGTCGGACGAACACAAATCCCCCTGGATGAACGAGGAACTCACCATCCTTCGCGACTCCGTGCGCCGCTTCCTCGCCAAAGAGTTTGCCCCCCACCACGCCAAATGGGAAGCCCAGGGCTTCATAGACAGAGACATCTGGCTAAAAGCCGGCACAGCAGGAATACTTTGCGCCTCCATCCCCGATAAATACGGCGGCGGTGGCGGCGACTTCCGCCACGAAGCCGTGCTGGTGGAAGAGTTGGGTCGCGCCTGCATCACCGGCTTCGGCAATGGCGTACACAGCGGCATCGTCGCCCACTACATCAACAGCTACGGCAGCGAACAACAAAAACAACGCTGGCTGCCAAAGATGGCAAGCGGCGAAATCGTCTCGGCAATCGCCATGAGCGAACCTGGCACCGGCTCCGATTTGCAATCGGTAAGCACCACCGCCGTCAAACAAGACGACCATTACTTACTCAACGGACAAAAAACTTTCCTCACCAACGGCATGACCGCCAACCTGATTTGCGTAGTGGCAAAGACCGACCCCTCCGCCCAAGGCAAGGGCATCTCTCTCATCATGCTTGAAACCGAAAGCGCAGAGAACGGCGGTGGCTTCTCCCGCGGCAAGAACCTGAAAAAACTCGGTATGAAAGCGCAGGACACCGCCGAAATTTTCTTTGAAGATGTAAAAGTGCCCGGCGAAAACCTGCTCGGCAACACCGAGGGCAGAGGCTTCGTCCATCTAATGGAACAGCTGCCCCAGGAACGCCTCATTCTGGCCGTAGGCGCCTGCGCCGCAATAGAAACCGCACTCCGCATCACCGCCGAGTATGTTAAGGAACGCAAGGCCTTCGGCAAACGCATCCTTGATTTTCAAAACACCCAGTTCAAACTGGCCGAACGCTACACCGAAGCCCGCCTCGCCCGCGTGTTCATAGACGACTGCATAATAAAACTCACCGAAAACAAACTGGACACCACCACCGCCTCCATGGCCAAGTGGTGGGTAAGCCAAAAGCAATGCGAAATAATAGATGAATGCCTGCAATTCTTCGGCGGCTACGGCTTCATGATGGAATACCCCATCGCCCGCATGTATGCCGACAGCCGCATCCAGAAAATCTACGGCGGCAGCAACGAGATAATGAAGCTGCTAATTGCCAGAGACATATAGCGCAGGCAGGGCAGGGTATTGGCAAAGCCCGTGGGCGGGGAGTATAATTGCGCCAACATAGCAGGAGGTATACTCTCATGTTAAAGATTCTAAAGATGGTTTTTGTTGTTATTGCATCTGTCGCACTGCTGACCAACGCACAAGTGGCAATGGCTCAGTTCGAAGACACCTTCGTCATAGACCAATCCAAACACGGCCTTTTCCCCGGCGAATCGGTCATACTCACTTACCGCATAGACGTAGTGCCCAAAGGTTTGGCTTTCGTCAGAGCCGGTCTTCAATTTTCCCATGAACTAACCGGAACGAATGGCTTGATACCCGGAGGCACCACCAACACCCCCACTATTGATTCATGTAGCACAACAGCCGCCTCCGGCAGCACTATTTACGACAGGGGTTCGGTCAAAGTCGCCTCTTCCAGCGACAGCGTTCCCGGCAGGCTGGAATACAAGGATGGCTCCCTCGCCTCCGCAGGTTGCATCATAAGGGTAACGCTGACAGTACCCCTCGGCACCCCGCCCGGTGTTTACAGAAAACAGGCCAATCACCTGCGTGATGGGCTCAGTATCGTACTGGCTCACGGCCCAACTGTTGAACTCAACGTCTGGTCCGGTCAGTTCCTGCAAGTAAGAGACGCCGAAGTTGCCGAGAGCGCACCTTATATTGACTTCCCCCTGCTCCTGCGCAATACGGTCACCGAAGCGGAAGGTGTCAGTTTCCAATACACCACAGCGAATGGCGATGCCGTGGCAGGCACTCACTACCAGGCTCGCTCCGGCACCGCCACCATCCCTCAGGGCAGCGCGACCTGGTCTCTGCGAGTATGGCTCACCGATGCCATCCGACAGAATGCTTACCGCAATCCCGACCGGCGGTTCACAGTAACGCTGTCCAATCCCGTTAATGCCGAACTCTTCGGGCGTGCCGAAACCCTCACCGCCACCGGCACCATTCGCGATGATGAAACCGGCGCGCTGCCGGAGATAACAATAAATGATGCTGTCGTGCGCGAGAATGCCGAATACATTGATTTTCTCGTCAACCTGTCGCAGCCCACAGCACATCAGGTGGAGTGGAACTTTAGTACGGCTGATGGCCAGGGCGAGAATGCCGCCGTGGCCAATACCCACTATCAGCCCCGCAGTGGTCATGTGCGGATGACACCCTGGGCCAACAGCTGGGGCGTACGCGTGTGGCTCACCAACGCCATCCGCCGCGATGCCAGAGCCAACCCGGACCGGCAGTTCAGCGTAACCCTCACCAACCCGCGCAACGCGCTCTTCCCGGGCGGCGCCGCGAGCATCACTGCCGTCGGCACCATTCAGGATGACGAAGCGCGGGATGCCCCCACCCTGAGAATAAGCGATACTAGTGTTGATGAAGATGCGGAATACATTGACTTCCCGGTGCGGTTATCACAACCCACATCGCAACGGGTGGAGTGGGACTTCGCCACCGCTAACGGAAACGCAGACGGCGTGTATGCAGACGGACACGCCCCCGCCACATCGGGCGTCCACTACTATGGCCGTAGCGGCCATGTAACGATGACACCCAACGCCAACAGCTGGGGCGTGCGCGTGTGGCTCACCGATGCCATCCGCCGCGATATCTTTGACGACCCGGACCGGCAATTCAGAGTAACCATCTCCGACGCACAACACGCACGCTTCCCCGGTGATGCCAGCAGCATCACCGCCGTCGGCACCATCCGCGACAATGATGCGGGCAACCTGCCAACGGCAAGCATGCCGAATATTGCCGTGGATGAGAGTGTGGATGTCATTCGCATACCATTCAACCTGTCAACGAGCACACCGCGCCAAGTAGAGTGGGACTTCGCCACCACAGGCGGCACCGCCAGACCGGGTGTGGAGTTTTATAACCGCAGCGGCCATGTAACCATGACCCCCAATTCTCCTGACTGGGAAGTGCTTGTCTGGCTAACCCGTTCCACCCGTGGCGATGAGTTTGATAACCCGGACAAGGAGTTCACGATAACCATCTCCAACCTGAGAAACGCCGTGTTCGCCGACGGTGCCAACAGCATCACCGCCACCGTAACCATAAGAGACGATGACGATATGGCGCGCCCGCCCGCCACCATAGCCATCGCCGATGCCAGTGCCGACGAAGGCAACAGTTTGCGCTTCGCGGTTACTATTTCCCCGCCAATACCGGAGCAGGCCAGCGTGGAGTTTGATATTACTCCCGGCACCGCAACCCCCGGTGAAGTTGACTACATTGTGCCGGACCTGATAAGCCTGACTTTCGCCCCCAATCAGGCCAGCCTTGAACTCGTGGTGGACACCGTTGCCGACGACGAAAACGGGGAGGGTTCCGAGACACTAACAGTGGAACTCTCCAGCCCAGCCCCCGCCGGGCTGCTGGTGCTCTCCACCACCAATGCCAGTGCCACCGGCACCATAGTGGATTCGGAGCAGCCGGTGCTATCCATCGCGGCTGATTCCTCGGTGCCTTTGATTGAGGGCAGCAACGCAGTCTTCACCATAACTTCCCAGCCCGCTCCCGATGCAACCCTGACCATCCCCATAACAGTGCAGGAAGCAGGCGGCAACTTCCTGGCTGACTCCCAGGCCGCCCCGCAGGTGATACTGACTGCCGGGCAAAGCAGCGTGAGTTACACCGTGCTCACCGAAGATGACACCGTGCCCGAGGAGAACAGCGAGATTGCAGTGGGCTTCATAACACCCGCGGCCGATGCCGGCTACGCAGTATCGCGCAACAGTTTCGCCGCTATTGAAATTCAGGATAACGACGAGGTTACCCCCACCCTGTCCGTAGTGGCCGGCGATGCGGTTGCCGAAGGTGAGCGCGCCTCCTTCACCATCACTGCTTCAAACATTCAGGCGGAGAATGTGCACATCAACATGAATGTAAGCCAGCGTGGCAGACATACCGACACCAACCGTAACCTGGTGCAAACCCTGCTCGCCGGACAAACCACACTAAACTTTGATGTAACCACAGATGATGATACCGAGGTAGATTCCGGCGACATCCTCACCCTCACCCTGACAACAGGCTCCGGCTACCTCCTCGGTTCACCCGTTACCGCCAGCATCGCCCTCACCGAGAACGACATCCGCCCCGACTCGGTCATCAGCGTCCGCGCCATCGCCTCCCCGGTGATTGAAGGCACCCCCGTTGTTTTCAGCATCAGTTCCACCCCGGCGGCAGCAACGGAACTGCTCGTTGGCTTAACAGTCAACGCAAGCGGCAACTTCGTTGATGGTGCGCTACCCACCGCGGTAACCATTCCCGAAGGTCGTGCAAATGTTATTGTGGAAGTTGCCACTATTGATGATGAAGAAGATGAAGCCGATGGCAACATCAGCCTGTCGGTGTTAAGTGGTGATGGCTATGCCGCAGGTTCCGCCTCCGCCGCCGTTGTTGTAATCACCGACAATGACGAAACCGGTGGCGGCAACACCCAAACCCAGCGTCAGGCGAACGAGCCTATCGCTTCCGATGTGGGAGCAAACCTGAGCAACGGTTACGGCGCAACCATTCAGGCGCGCACCGAGGGTGGCCTCAATCCCGGCCAGATTACCGGCGGCGGCGGTGCGCCACAGGGCGGCGGCAGCCCACCGGCAACAGGCGGCGACCCCGGCAACAACTATGGTCTAACCCTGCAAGGTTCCAGCCCACTGGAGTTTCTGGTTAATCAGGCGCGCAGCCGCCGCGATGCCTATCGCCGCGGTCAACAGGCAGCCCCGCTTTATGTTCCCCGCGACATGAGTTTCACCGTCGCACTAAACGGTTCAAATCAAACCCCGACCCCGGCTTCCCCCGACACCAGCACGGCCATTGATAATGCCACCAGCGCGCCGGGTAATGCGCTTACGCTGTGGGGCAGGGTTTTCTATCAGGAGAGTAGCGGCAGTCAGGGAGAACTGGACGAGCGCGTGGAGTTTGAAGGCGATGTGCGCGGTGTGATGATTGGCATTGACACTTACTCACCCGAAACCGGTGTGCTCTGGGGTATGAGTCTGGTTGAAGCCCGAGGTGAGATGGACTACACCAGTGGCGGCATCAAAGGCACGCACGACACCCGTCTTACCGGCCTGCATCCTTATGCCGCCGTGCAATGGGGTAGCGGTGTGCGCGTATGGGGCACGCTGGGCTTTGACAAGGGTGATATTGAAATCAACGAAGAGGACAGCCCCGACGACCGCTACCTCAGCGACATCACCATGAAGACTCTCGGCATGGGTGCTTACGGTCCCATCGTGAGCAGAACAACCGATGCAGGCAACTCCCTCACCCTCGGCTTCATCGGTGATGGCACATTCGTGCGCACCGAAGAAGACACCGCCGGCGCCATGGCCGTGAGCAGTGGCCGCCTGCGCATGGGCCTGGAACTGGAACACAACCAAACCCTTGACTCCGGCAACAACTTCGTCAGTTCGTTTGAAGTAACCTGGCGGCACGACATCGGCGATGGCCTCGCCGGCGGCGGCGCAGAAGTTGGCGGCGCACTAAATGTTAATCTCACATCCGGCCTGATACTCGGCATAGATGCCCGCACCCTGGCCTACCACTCCAGCGACCTGAATGAATGGGGCGTAGGCATGAACCTCATCTGGCTCCCCAACCGCAACAACCGCGGCCTGTCCTTAACTTTCAAACCCCAGTGGGGCGCCACCCACAGCCGCGCCGGACAACTGTGGAACGGAGACGGCAGCCAATTCAACCAATACGGCGGCACCTTCACCGGAGCCGGCAACATGGCAGCCAGCTACGGCCTTGAACTCAAATACGGCATCCCCCTCTCAAACAACAAAGACCTGCTGCAACTCTTCGCCCGCAGCAACCTGAACGGCAACTACAACACCACCGCCCTCGGCGCCACCTTCAACCTGGGCAAACACATCACCGCCGGCTACGAAGCCGCCCTAATGCCCCGCAACGGCCACAGCACCTACAACAGCAACTTCGGTGGCCTCAGCAGTGGCTACGGCGGCAACTATGGCACCGACCCCAACCAACCATTCATGCCCGGCACTTCCAACTATCTCCCCCACCTGCAACCCGGCACCGTAGCCTACGAACTATTCATGCAACCCTACGGCTACAACGGCGGCAACACAGCACAATACCAACCCCCCGGCCTAACCCAGCAACTCAACAACCAGCCGCGAGTAAACCACCGGGCTTACATTCGGTATTACAAGCGTTTCTAATTCTGATGGCTGGTTACACTGCCCGTGTCATTCACGCAAAGACGGCAACACATATTCATCTTTCTGCAAGTCTGCCCGGATGATCTTCTTGTCGATTTTTCCGGTTGGACCAATTGGTAGGGATTCTACTGAAATGATTTCGTCGGGCAGTTGCCACTTGGCGAAGGTTTTTTTGCAGTGATCCATCACGGCCTTGGGGTTGAGTTCTGCGCCTTCGTTCATTACCACCAGAGCGACGGGACGCTCGTCCCATTTCGGGTGGGGTTGGGCTACCACCGCTGCCTGGGCAACATCGGGCAGGGCTACGATGTGGTTTTCCAAATCTACTGAGGATATCCATTCGCCGCCGGACTTAATCATGTCTTTTGAGCGGTCGGCGATAATGACATATTGCTCGGGATCTATCTTGGCTACATCGCCGGTTACCAACCAGCCGTTATGGAACTTGTCCGGCTGCGGGTCGTTGTAATACTCCGATGCAATCCACGGACCGCGGATGCAGAGTTCGCCTACAGATTCCCCATCGTGCGGCACAGGGTTCCATTCCTCATCAAATATCTCAATTTCAAGGCCGGGCATGGCGAGGCCGGCCTTGGCGATGTTTGTAAGTTGCTCGTCTTCCGGCAAGCCGAGGTGCGAATGCTTGGCTATCTTGCGCGACAAGGTGCCCAGCGGATTGGTCTCGGTCATGCCCCAGCCTTGTATCATTTCAATTTTGTAGTTGTCCCAATACCAGCGCAACATTTCAACCGGTGGTGCTGAACCGCCGCAAGTAAGGCGACCCAATTTGCTCAAATCATACTTTTTGGGGTTGGCTTCCAGCGTTGCGCGCACACCTTGCCAAATAGTTGGCACACCCGCCGAGATAGTAACTTCCTCGTCTTGCATCAGTTTAAGAAAAGTATCCGGCACCATAAACCGATGCGGCATAACCTGTTTGCAACCCAACATGGAAGCAGCAAACGGCAACCCCCATCCCATCGCGTGAAACATAGGCACAATACCCAGCAACGAATCCAGCGCCGACAGCCCGATTGAATCAACCAGCGATTCAGTAAGCGTATGCAGATAAGTGGAACGATTGGTATACATCACCCCCTTAGGCTTGCCAGTCGTGCCGGAGGTGTAGCAAAGCCCCATCGGTGCAGTCTCATCTATATCAGGCCATTCATACACAACAGGCTTGTCCGCAATAAACTCCTCATAATCCACCTGCTTGTCAAAACTACTTTCACCACTCTCACCATGACGGCAAACAACAAGCAACTCCACGCAAGGAATTTTCCCCATCAACGGCTCTAGTAACGGCAACAAATCCTCATCAACAAAAAGCACCCTGTCGCCAGCATGATTAATAATATATTCCAAATCAGCAGGCGAAAGGCGAATGTTCAGTGTATGCAACACCGCCCCCATAGAAGGCACCCCCTGATACAACTCAAGGTGCCGATGGTTATTCCACATAAAACTGGCAACCCGGTCCCCCACCTTGATGCCATATTCATTAAGCGCATGAGCCAACTGATTAGCCCTGTCCCAAGTCTGTTTCAGCGTCTGCCGATGCGTACCTTCCAACTGCTGCGTAACCACCTCAACCTCCGGGTCCAGCACAGCACCACGGCCAAGTATCCGCGACATCAATAGGGGAGTATTCTGCATAGTCATTCCGATATCCTCTCTAATCATCTACTATCCGCGCCCGCCGTGCATTTACGGCCAAGGGGCGCAGCCGAAAAGGAAGCATAGCGAAATGGCGGGTGGTATTCAATGCTATTGTGGTATTGATAACAAGCCCTGAATTTCAATGAGTTATTGATACACGAATGTTCCTGATAGTTTGTCAGTCAGTGATATTTGGAATATTGGCTAACATACTGTTAGTGAATTTGGTCTTGACTTATTAGTTAAATTGTGTTAACTTTCGCGCCCGTTTTTTGGGATAATCTGTTAACAAAATTATTGAGGGTTAAGTGACTATGAGCGCAAAAGATGAATACATCGATATATTTGGTAAGATTAATTCACTGGCCGAAGATGTGCCTTGGCCTTCAGGAATTTCGAATATGCTTGAATGGTTAGCTTGGGAACCCCACAATATTTTAGGCATTTCAAAGTCTAAATATCAGGAAAAAGTAGTTGATTGTTGCCTTGATGCGATAGAGAATGATGTAGATATTTCAGATATAAAGCAAAAAATCAAAAAACACTTTAAGGATGAAGGAAGAAAAAATCTTAGCAAAGAAAAATACGCAGATGTAAAAAAATCAATAGCAACGTCTAGAGAAGCTCTGAGAAGAGCAAAGTTCTTTTCAGAAAAATACTTAAACAAGGAATTTGACATTTTTATAAGTTTGTCAAGTGATAGATATATTGATGATTTGTACTCGCAAACGTTTGAAGATACAGATGTTGATATTATGGGCGGAGGACATTGGTTTGCCCATGGTGATGGTGGTTTGTTTTGGAATAGCACAAAGACCGATGGCAATCTGGCTATAGATAATGTGTGCTATTCAGAGCATGAATCTCTTTTGGTAGCAAATGAACTGAAACTGAGAGGCGATAAGAATAAAGACCAGATACTCAAATACTCCTTATTGCTAAAGTTATTGAGAGAGGAGGGTTTTGTTGATATCAATACAAGCCTAGTGCTTTTGTTTATTAGTAATAAAAAAGAAAATATAAAAACAGCGGAACTTGTAGAAAATGAAATTAATTTCTGTAAAAAGAAAAATAAAGAGCGTCTAATTGCAGAAGATATAATAAATATTGCACAGGGGATGATTATCGAGTGTCTAACTTGGAAAGAGCTAATTATATTCAATGAAAGCTATATAGAAAAATTGAGTGAACACCAACAAGTAGAAAGAAAATTACTACAAGGGTTTAACGAGACACTTAAGTCTAAAGAGTGTATGAATAATTAATCAGCGCTCAAATTAACAGTATGCGCTTGACTTTCAGGACTACTGTATTTAAACTGACTCTACTTTCCAACCACTGGTGGCGGTAACTCATGACAGATACTCGAAATTCACCCATGAATGCTAACGGCAAGCATATCAAGCCTCAGAGCCTTGTGCGTGTTGAGGTTGAGGTTCGTAAAGGACATGAAAGCCTGATGCACGATGTTGCTGACGTACTTGGCGATCCTCATCAAGAGGCAACGCTACGGGATGTGCTACGCAATCTAAAAGCATCGCGCAAGACCAAGAATTTGAAAACACTCCTTACCGCTGTTTCGCTTGAGGGCATTGAACTTGACCGTCCACGTGATTTTGGGCGCGAGTCCGTATTTTGAGCTACCTCATTGACACTAACATTATCTCGGAAGTTCAGAAGGGTAATCATTGCGACCCGCAGGTTGCCGTATGGTGGCAAGAGACTCCTGAGGAAGATGTTTATTTGAGTGTACTAGTCATCGGTGAAATCCGTAAGGGCATTGAACTGGCTCGACCACAGAAACCGCAAAAGGCGGCGATTCTTGAGCAGTGGCTTGAGCAAATTGAGGAGGACTTTGGCAATCGTATTCTTGCAGTTACCACTGATATTGCTGAGGAGTGGGGTCGCATGGGCGCCATTCGTCCGGTTTCAACAACCGATGCCTTACTCGCAGCAACAGCCAAAATTCATGGGTTTACGCTGGTGACAAGAAATGAGGCAGATGTCAAAGATCTTGGGGTTGAAGTTTTTAATCCATTCGAAGTTTGAGTCTGGTTCAGAAAATTAGGAGGCACAAAATGATTAGCGCGACTGAACATCCAAAGAAAACTATCCAGGTCAAGGGCAAGACCATGGCCTATGTGGAAATGGGGGAGGGCGACCCGATTATTTTTCAGCATGGTAATCCTACTTCGTCTTATTTGTGGCGTAATGTTATGCCGCATTTGGCGGGGCAGGGGCGTTGTATTGCGCTTGACCTTATTGGCATGGGGGATTCTGACAAATTGGATGATTCGGGGCCTGAGCGTTATACCTTGGCGGAGCATATTGAGTATTTTGATGAGGCGATACAAGTGCTGGGGGTGCGGGAGCGGGTTACGTTTGTTATTCATGACTGGGGGAGTGCGATTGGGTTTGATTGGGCGCGTCGCCACCCGGATGCGGTGTTGGGGATTGCTTATATGGAGGCGGTTGTGATGCCGGTTAATTGGGATGATTGGCCTGAGGCGGCGCGTAGAGTGTTTCAGGGTTTTCGTTCGCCAGCCGGGGATGAGATGGTGTTGGAGAAGAATGTGTTTGTGGAGAAGGTTTTACCCGGTTCGGTGTTGCGGGAGTTGACGGATGAGGAAATGGATGTGTATCGCCGTCCGTTTGTTAATGCGGGTGAGGACAGGCGACCGACGCTAACCTGGCCGCGACAAATTCCTATTGATGGCGAACCGGCTGATGTGGTTGAACTGGTGCAGGCTTATGCCGACTGGTTGACGACTGCGGAAGTGCCAAAACTTTTTATTAACGCCGACCCCGGAGCCATATTGATTGGCCGCCAGCGTGAGTTTTGTCGTAGTTGGCCGCATCAGGAAGAAGTTACTGTGCGCGGCAATCACTTTTTACAGGAAGACTCGCCCGATGAAATAGGCAAACACATCGCCACTTGGCGACAGAAGCATGCCTGATTAGTCCTCATTAACATCCGTCTCAGTAACATGCAACTGCCCCTTCCGCACACCAACCACCCTGCGTATCACCAGCCAGGCAATTAACGAAAGCATTGAAAACAACAAAACCGTCACCGCCGGCGAAGTAAACGGTCCAAATATTGCCAACAACAGACCAATAATTAGCGCACCAATAGCAAAGCCAAGAAACCAAAACGCCGGCACGAAAATTTCAAGGATGATTAGGAGAATGCCACCCCCTATCCATATCCACCACGTATTCCAATCCATCATGCACCTCCCTTCAATAGTTTGAACGCATCGGCAAAAGCATCAATGGCATTGGCCGGCAGCAGAACAACCTGCTTGCCTTCCCCTTCACCAACTTTAACCAGCGCCTCCACCTGCTTCAGTGCCACCTGATATTGCGCCGCCTCAACCCCGTGTTCGCGGATGGTCTTGGCAACTATCTCGTTGGCATAAGCCTCGGCCTCGGCGGTGATGCGGCGTGCTTTGGCCGCCTGCTCTGCCGCGTAAAGGTCGGCGTCGGCCTGCAACTCAACCGCCCGGCGTGTGCCTTCGGCTTCGGTAACTTGCGCGCGCCGCGCCCGTTCGGCGTTGAGTTGTTGCAACATCGCTTCGCGGGTTGCCTGGTCAAGATCAACATCAAGTATTTCGGCGCGGGTTACTTCAATGCCCCAACTGGTGACGGCCTCTTCAACACTCACCTTTATCTGGCCGATGAGGCTTGAGCGGTTTGACTGCACCTCGTCCAGTTCCATCTTGCCGATTTCGGCGCGCACGATGCCGGCCACAGTGGTGAGAACGGCGCCGTCCACATCGCGGATGCGATAAACAGTTCGTTCCGGTTCCAGTATGCGATAGAACACGCTGGTTTCAACATTCACCAACACGTTGTCTGAGGTAATCGCATCTTGGGTTGCGTTGGGCAACTGGCGTTCAAGAATGGAAACCTTGTGTCGCACCCGGTCTATGAACGGCACGATAAAGTTTATTCCCGGCCCCAGGCTGGCCCGATAGCGCCCGAATCGTTCCACCACATGCTTTTCCGATTGCGACACAATGCGCACGCCACGGAAAATTGACAGGATAATGAGTGCTGCCAATAACAGTAACACTATGCTGGTGCTGCTTAGTATCATAATCTTTTCCTTTCAGGTTCCAAAAAGCTATGCAGTTGGCCGCGCTAGTTGGACGGCTTGACGAACTTGAGTGTCATACGATCACTCTCACCAATGGCCGCATACTTCGCCCGGTCTTCATCTCCCAGACGATAGCTGGGCGGCAAAGTCCACACACCTCTGGGGTGAACAGTCTGGTCTTTGGGGTTGGCGTTAAGCTCAGATTTCTCCACCAACTCAAACCCCGCCGCAGAGGCCACTTCAATTACATAAGCCTCGGTTACATAGCCGGTGGTCTCCATCACTTCCATACCCGCGCCGGGCAGAGCGCGATGTTCCACAACCCCGAGCACGCCACCCGGTTTCAACGCCGCATAAAAGGCGGCAAAAAACTCATGTTCCTGGCCGGCCATAATCCAGTTATGCACATTGCGGAAAGTAAGCGCCATATCCGCACTCTCCGCCGGTGCAATAATCACCTCATGGGGCGGGTTAAGATGCCGGGTGGTAACCTTGCCATACAACTCCGGGCTATCAATCATTTTCTGCTCAAAGCGTTGCAGGTTCGGCGGCATATAGCTGGTGGTGGCATTGGGAGAAAAGTGGGCGGCGTAATATCTGCCCTCATCGCGCACATAGGGGGCGATAATCTCGGTGTACCAACCACCGGACGGCAGGATTTCAACCACCGTCATATCAGGCTGAAGCCCGAAGAACTCCAGCGTCTCCACCGGATTGCGAAACTTGTTGCGGGCGACATACTCGGCGCTACGATGCTCTCCCTCAGCAAGAGCCTCCAGCGAGAGCTCCTGGGCGCTGGCAAGATTGACTGTGCAGGCCGCAGCAACAGCGACACATACAGTGCTACATAGGGTGAAAAGGCGTTGTGATAATGGTTTGTGCATGGTGTTATACCTCTGGTTTGAAATATTTAGAGCCGGGCTATTCTGCCACGAGAAAAACAGTTTTGCCACAGTTTGTCCTGACTTCAATAGATTAGTCGGTACAATCACAAGGCAAAACAGTATTAGAAAAATCGGAAATTTTCTTACTTCCACTAATTTTTGTTAGCAAATCGTATGAAAACCCGCTCTGTGTCCCAAAGAAACCGATGAAGTTGTTCTTTACCTTGCTCCGAATTTCACGCTTTTCATCAACTAGGTTGCGGCCATAAGAGTCTTCCATGCGTTTCCACCAGCCTATATCACACGGAGAATTTTTTAGTTCACCATCAGAAGACTGCATATGTTGATGTACTTGCTCCAAATTATTTACACCCTTCAAGAAACAATACACGCAATTTGACAATGCAGAGTCTTTTGGCAAATCCAAATCCCATTCCTGACTGTCCCAGAAGTCATTTATATCCTCTCTGGACACACCCATGCCAGCCAGAGGAATATACACGTGCTCTCCTTGGTAGCCATCAGATTCGGGGCCTTCCGAGTTTCGGCGTCGTACTTTTATTACGCGCCTCATCTCATCAAAGCGAAGGCCAATGAAAGCAATATATTCAACACCACCTCTACCAAAGAAAGCATTGTTTCCATACTGCTTACCCTCCAAAACTGGATTGTCTATATCGGTGAAGCACGAAAAATCCTTGAAATATTGTTCGGGACGAAACAGGGGGCGAGAATGAACATAGGACTTCTTCCTAAGAAATATCTCTCTTGGCACTTGCCCGTGGTGTTTTTGATGGCTGGCAAATGCATCATCAGAGGTAATGCGGCTACTATCACCATGGTGCCCCAGCCTGTCAATCTTATCCTTACACGCGAACCAATCCATCAAGAAAGCTCTGGTTGTTTCGAGTTTCAGTTGCTTTGTGCAAACACGCTGGAACTGGTTCGGCACATAGCCCGACCAAGACAGCATCTCTTCAAATACTTCGCCTTTCCAGTGATAGCCATCTGGTTCGTCGGGAGACCACGGCACGGGTTTCACCAGACGATATGAGGGAACACGTCCCCACCGGCCACCCTTGGCATCCTCATAGGTTTGAAATTCAGCCCAGTAGAAAGGGATGCCATATTGTTTTTCAACAATCTCTTTGCACTTTTTTGTAAACTCATAAGTCTTCGGATGTTCAGCCGAAGTGTTGTTGAATATAACAACATCACCTCGCTTGGCATTTAGGATGCCGTTTTTCAGCAGAGTGAACAGGAGCATTCCACTGGAACGCCCCCCTGAAAACTTCATGACATGTGGTAACTCGTCATGTCCTTTTGCTTCGTAGTGAAAATAATGTGTGGTCTTCTGCTTGAATGATTTGGCCGCTCGTGGCTTAGTGGCTACGACCAGCTTTGGAACGTTCTGAATTTGGTCGGATAATCTGCTCATGGTATGCTCCGTTGGTTCTTTCCATAGTTATCGGCCATTCCCGGCGCGGTGGGTAGCCCAGACACTAGGTAGTGAGGGGCTTTCTTCCCCTCCTGCCGTAACTAACAGTGTAGCACAATACTCAAAAATAGAAGGTACATCCACTCAAAAAAGACTGTGAACGCAACAACAGGCTTCACCTGCCCGGAGCAAACCTGGCCTCGGTAAAATCATTCGCCAAATCGGTGCCGAGCAGAACCGCGCCAAACTGGCGGTCGGCGGAATCCTGTGCCAGATGTGATTGCATGAAGGCGAGCACTGCCAGGCGAGTAATCATGTGTTGTCGCCCCGGGTGGATGGCTTCTTGTATTTCAGCTTCGCATATCCCCTGCATATCCGGGTCATACTCCACACCAATCGTTGCGTCGCCGAGTACGGTGGCGATGGAGTCATCCTGTCCCTCATCCAGATTGGCCATTATCATATCGCAACCGAGCGAGTCGGGGTTATAGGCGTAGCGCAAGGCTGGTTCGGCGCCGGTGACGAAACCTATATGGGAGCCGCCATCAATGCTCAGCAGGCCGCCGCCGGATACACGCTGCGGCACGGGTGCGGCGTTGGATTGGTAAGGCACGATGGCATCGGCGGTGCCGGCGACCATGAGAAAGGGTGTGTTGGCATGGGTGAAGAAGCGTTCGGTGAAAAATGCGGCGGGACCGGCGATGGATACGGCGACCTTGATGCGTTCATCGCGCATTTCCGGGTGGAAGCTTGCCAGCGTTGTGGTGAGGCCGCCGAGGGACAAGCCCATTGCTGCGATGCGTTCAGTGTCCAGGGTGCCGGCGAATGGTTTGTCGTCGCCGCGCAGGGCTAGCAGGGAATCAATCAGATAACTTACATCGCCGGGCTGGTTGACCACATCGTCAGCCAGCGGTCCGCCCGGGGTGTTGCCATTGGTGAGCGGGAAGTCTGCCGCTGCCACCACATAGCCGTAGCTGGCCAGATGTTCGGCCAGGTAACTCATCTCGGTGCGGTTTGATATAAAGCCATGGCTGTGAATGATGAGCGGCAGGCTGCCTTCGGCGTTGCGTGGATACCATATAGAAGTTTCCAGAGTGCGGGAATCGTGGCCGGCAAATTCGCCGTTGGCTTGTGTGGGGCGGCTGGTGTCAACGAACTGGCGTTCCTCAAAGCCCACCTGATAGGGCCCCGCTTGCAGCCAGCGGGCGCTGTTGCTGGCGCTGTCGGGTTGTTCCGGCATGGTGGTCAGATAAAACAGCGTAAGGCCACCGCCGAACAAAACAATCAGGGCTACTACGAGGGCGAGTAATATCTTTAGTAATTTGCGAATCATGGTTGTCTCTCATTTATGGGGGTTGGGGTTCGTTGGTGTGTGTTGAGTAGTTTGGAATTATTGTAGCAGTCTTTGTAAATAGTCGGGAACCATTGCAGAAGCCTTGCCGTAGATATGTTCATCAAAACGGGAACCGGTGGGTTCAAGATTGATTTCCACAGTGCGCGCCCCGGCCTGTTTGGCAGTTTCATAAAACCCCGCCGCAGGATACACATTGCCCGAGGTGCCAATGGAGATAAACAAATCACAGCGGCTCAGGGCGTTGGCAATCTGCTCTATATGAAACGGCATCTCTCCGAACCACACGATATGCGGGCGCAGGCTACCCGTGGCCTGGCAGCAACGGCATTCGCTGGTTTGATCCAGGTCTTCACGAATGTCATACACCTGCTGCGTATGCAGACAGCGCATTTTCAACAACTCGCCGTGCAGATGTAACAGCTTATCACTTCCGGCTCGTTCGTGCAGGTTATCAATGTTCTGGGTAATCAGCAAAAACTCACCCGCGAACTCCCGCTCAAAGTGGGCGAGGGCGGTGTGAGCAGGATTGGGTTTAATAGACCCCGAAAGAAGTTGGCGGCGGCGCTGATTATAAAATTCATACACCAATACGGGATTGCTTGCGAACCCCTCCGGCGAGGCAACTTCCTCCACCCGATGATTTTCCCACAGCCCGTCAGCACCACGGAATGTTTTGATGCCGGACTCGGCGGAAATACCGGCTCCGGTGAGAACGACTACTGACTTTGGCTGTGCTGTCATGGCGCAATCATAACACTCCCTGTACGATTAGATGGCCGGGGTATAATGTCAGCATCACGAATATCGAGCGGTGTTACGAGCACTGTTACGAGCACTATGAAACTATTTAGCCAGCAATATTCCGAAGCAGGCAAGCCGCTACTTGTCTTGCATGGCCTGTTTGGTTCGCAGAGCAACTGGGCTTGGCATTGCAAGCAACTTGCCGAGCAGTTTGCCGTGTATGGGGTGGATTTGCGCAACCACGGCAAATCGCCTCATGCTGCGGAGATGTCTTATCCGCTAATGGCGCAGGATGTTGAGGAGTTGCTGGACAAGTTGAAATTGAAACAGTGCAGCATACTGGGGCATTCCATGGGTGGCAAGGTTGCCATGCAACTGGCGCTGTCCCGACCGGAACGGATTGAACGACTAATCGTGGTTGACATTGCGCCGACGGATTATCCGGCGGGAAACGAAGCGCATATCCATATAATTGATGCCATGGAAGCGCTGGATTTGGCAAAGTTGCAAAGCCGCACTGAAGCGGAGCAGTTGCTGGAACAAGATATTCCGGACCCGCCCACGCGCAAGTTCATCGTTACCAATCTGGCGCGGGATGATGCGGGCGAGTTTCGCTGGCGACTGAATGTGGCCGCCATCAGGGAGGCTTATGACGCGCTACGGATAAAGCCCGGCGGCGGCGCAACTTTCAAACAACCCGTGCTGTTCGTCAAAGGTGCCAACTCCAACTACATCCGCGAAAGAAACGAAGCAGAAATTTTCGCCCTGTTCCCCGCCGCAAAAATAGAAGCCATACCGAATGCCGGCCACTGGGTGCACGCCGACCAGCCGCAAGCCTTGCAACAAGTCATCACCGAGTTCCTTGCATGACCACACTCAGCGTAAACATCAACAAGATTGCCCTGCTACGCAACTCAAGAGGCCGCGACTTCCCCCACCTGCCTGAGTTCACCCAACAACTAATCGGGCTGGGCTGCAAGGGCATCACCGTGCATCCGCGCCCCGATGAGCGCCATGTTACCCGCCGCGATGTTTATGCCCTGGCCGAGTTGCTGCAAGCCGAGCCCGATGTGGAGTTCAACATTGAAGGTTATCCCTCGCCGGAATTCATCAGCATGGTGCTGGAAGTGAAACCGGCCCAATGCACCCTGGTGCCCGACAGCCCCGAACAACTCACCTCCGACCACGGCTGGAATGTGGCAGGCAATGAACGCCTGCTGGCGGATGTGTTGCCGCAGCTGCGGGCACACGGCATTCGCAGCAGCCTGTTTATGGAGCCGTCTCTTAATGCCATCACCCAGGTGCCCGCCGTGCAAGCCGACCGCATTGAACTATACACCGAGGCTTACGCCCGCGACTACGGCAGTCCGCAGCACGAGAGCACCTGGCAACAATACCACGATGCGGCGCAACACGCCCAAAGCCTGGGGCTCGGCGTGAATGCCGGGCATGATCTGGACCTCAGCAATCTCGCCGAATTCCTTGTGATTCCCGATATTCTGGAAGTATCCATCGGCCATGCGCTGGTAATAGAGTCCATCCAGCACGGCCTGCCCGAGGTAATCGCCCGCTATCACGCTATCACTGGCGGCTAATCGCTGCGCTTTATCGCGCCAGCCCCCGTCCTGCCTCGCTTTCCCGCCAGGCAAAAAAATTTCACTTTTTTTCAGAAATTTCCTGCGAAATCGAAAAACATTGCCTACACTAAAAGTGAGACTAGTGTAGTCAATTGTTTTATCCCTACCGGGCACCAGGTTTCCTGTGGTGGTTTACCGGTGCCCGTTTTTTTTCAGGTTGTTCTGCCAAACCGGAAAATCTTGCTTACACCAGGGATAAAACTGCATATTTTATCGGTGGCTCTCCAGCTATGGGCGCCGGGGTTTTTTGCGATTAGATGTCCCCGGTGCCCATTTTTTTGGCTTCAGCAGACTGCCATGCTAATTTAGCCATCATGTATTGCTTGACTCCTTAACGGCAATGGCCGCTATGGAACTGTGCTGTATTCCACTAGTGCCGCCTGCCCGACTATATCCACTATGCGCACCGACAGTTCGCGGCCGTCGGCATCTGTCAAGCGCAGTGCTTCACTGAGCGCAAAAGATACTGGCTGCTGCTGGCCGTCGTTGATGGCAATGTTGGATGCATAGAGGTAAGTGCGGTCGTGAGTATCTCGTTTAGGATTCAGCCTGCCGTGCAAACCAGGCAGGTAACCGGTCGCGTCATGGAAAATTTCCGAGCCGCCATTTGGCAGTGGCTGCAGCTCAACTGGATTGAAAGCCTCTTCGCCCGGTACCCAACCCTTATGAACATAAGCGGCGAAGCCGGGAGCCGCTGCGAATACTGTCATGGGCAGATGGGTGCTGTGCAAGTCAATGTCAGCTATGCCCTCAGCATCCGTTACAGCTTGCACCCAGGTCTTGTTCGGAAACAGCGCCAGCAGATTTACGCCCGGCAGTGTTTCGTTGTTTGACAAGGTAGCAATTCTTGTTTGGGCAGCGCTATCTGCCTGCACCGCTGCGGGAATGGTCAGACGAACATCCGCATCGCCAATCACTTTGTATTCGGGTTGCTTGCCACTCAGCCCATAAGTTTCTCGTCTTATGATGGGGATGCCATCTCCCCGGCGCTCCATGATGTAGCCTCTGTCTTCCGAGCCGCGGATTCCGTTTACCGGCATACGGCTCAGCGCAGACGCCAGCGCTTCGTTTCTTGTCGCCTGCCGTTCTGCCATGTTGTCCACGGTCAAATTGTTCGGCAGTGAGCCGGGTGACTGAATCTCCAGGCGATCTTCAAACATAGACAGCCGGATTCTGCTGCCATGAATCGAATAGTCACGATGCGCCACGGCGTTCACTATCGCCTCAAACACAGCCTTTGTGCTGTATTGGGGCAGTTCCATGCGGTCTGGCATCTTTGCCGCCGACACGCGCATGTTGTTCCGCACAAAAGTCATTGCCTCCGCTATCTGCTGAGGCAAGGGCCCGGTGATTTCCTTCGCATCCACCTGGCCGGAGGCGCGGTCGCTGCCGCGATAGTGGGTTGCCGTAATGATGGCGCTGGGCAGATGCTGCTCAGGAGATTTGACGCACAGCAAAATGCCTGCGACGCTTGCCCGCAGAACATTGGCATCGTCCAACGCCAACAGCGCCATTTTTTCCAGCGCCGTCTTGGGGTCTGCGGCGCCCTCTGCGCTGAGCATCGGCTTCCAAAGCGATTCGTCCAGCGTGCCGAAGCCGGTGTGCGGCAGGGGTTGCTTGTCATACCAGAGGTAACGCGCCTGGCTGCGCCTTTGTGCCAGACGCAGGCTTTCGTCGCTGGTCATCTTCCGTTTTGAGCTGCCGACTCGAATATAGGCACCGCCGGGGCTGTCGTGTTGCGCATCGCCCTTGGGAATCTCTACCAGCAGAACTTGTTTGTTGTCTGCAAGTTCCAAGCGGTGAGTGCTTATACGCACGGGTGGTTTGATTTTATCCGTGGATATTTCGGCAATGTGATTATTCAGGCTAGCAAGTTGTTCGCCGGACAGGGGCAACACCTCGCCATTGTCCGTGACGCTACACAGCAACACACCGCCATCAGTGTTGGCAAAAGCGGCTATCTCGTCCGCCAGATCGTCGGCGCGGGGGCTGTTCGGCTTGTTGCCCTTGAATTCAATTTGCTTGAACTCCCAGCTATTGTCTTCCCCCTTCCCCAAACGCAGTCGGCTTTCAATTTCATCTTTGCTATAACTCATTGCGATACTGTCCTCAAGCGAGTTTGCATGATAACAAAATGACTTGCTGTTTTAAAGTTTATCGCTGGATACGAATTGACTCATAAATGTAGATTGATTTTCCGTTTTTTGTATTAGCGCTTGACCATCTCTCTCAACATCGGCTCCAGCACGGGCCAGATGTTATCAACGATTAGTGGTTGCGCCTCGGCGGTGGGGTGGATGCCATCATTCTGCATGAGTTCCGGGTGTTCGGCTATGTCTTCCAGCATGAATGGCACCAGAGGCAAGTCGTACAGTTCCGCCAGTTCGCTATAGGTATTAAAAAAAGGTTCGGTGTAGCGGGAGCCGTAGTTGGGCGGAATGCGTATGCCAACCAGCAGCACCTCGGCGCCGTATTGCTGGATGGTTTTAATCATGTCGGTGAGGTTGACGCGCATGACTTCCAGCGGCAAACCGCGCAAGCCATCGTTGCCGCCCAGCTCAAGAATTACCAGGGTGGGGCGGAAGTATTCCAGAATATTCGGCAGCCGTGCCGTGCCGCTGGTGGTGGTTGCGCCGGCCACGCTGCCGTTTGCAACTTGTACCGACCATCCCTCATCCGCCAGTTTTTCAGCCAGCAAGGTTACCCAGCCTTCCGCCTCCGGCATCCGGTAGGCGGAGCTGAGGCTGTCGCCGAAAACCAGCACCGTTTGTCGCTGGGCAGTGGCATTCCCGGCACCGGCCAGCAAAACCAGTAGCACAATTACCGACAGCACAGGCAATTGGTATGCAGATGATTTCATATTACCGGCCATTGTATGCTAATTTAGCCCTTTTGTGCGGCACGCAGGTCATATACGCTATGAGTTTTATAATTGAAACCCGGAATCTGGTTAAACAGGTGAAACAGGTTGGCACCGACGAGGGCATACTCACCATCCTGAAAGATGTCAGCCTGCAAATAGCAGTGGGCGAAAGCGTGGCCGTGGTGGGCGCCTCCGGTTCGGGCAAGTCCACCCTGCTGGGGCTGATGGCCGGGCTGGATGCCGCCACATCCGGCGATGTGATTCTTGACGGGCACTATCTGGCGCAACTGGATGAGGAGCAGCGCGCCGTCCTGCGCGGTCAGTTGGTGGGTTTTGTGTTTCAGTCGTTTCAGTTGTTGCCCAGCCTTACTGCGCTGGAAAATGTGATGTTGCCTATTGAATTGAAAGGGGTAAAGGATGCGGGTGAGCGCGCTCGCAAGTTGCTATCCAGAGTGGGGCTGGAAGAGCGTAGCCGACATTATCCGAATCAACTCTCCGGCGGCGAGCAGCAACGGGTGGCCATCGCCAGAGCATTCGCCACCGAGGCGCGCATCCTGTTCGCCGATGAACCAACGGGCAATCTTGATACTGCAACCGGTGGCCGGGTGGTTGATTTATTGTTTGACCTCAACCGGGAGTTCGCCACAACGCTGGTGCTGGTTACGCACGATGAACGCCTCGCTGCTCGTTGTGGTCGTAGCGTCGGGCTTGAGGCTGGAGCAGTAGTTAGTGATGAAACTGCTGCAGCCCTGAGCGTAACAACACAACAACTCTGAGCGTAATAACGCACTGAGCGCAACGCAGCAGCAACATACAGGAAACAAACAGTGCCCGGAACCACAACAGCCAACCCGCAACAACATCGCAAGCCGCTTGACTCATTGCTGGCGCTAGCCCTGCGCCTGCTATGGCGCGACTGGCAAGGTGGCGAGTTGCGTTTGTTGTTTGTGGCGCTGGTTATGGCGGTTACTTCAGTTAGCGGCATCGCGCTGTTTACCGACCGTCTGGAAAAAGCCTTGCTGCTGGAATCCGCCAACATCCTCGCCGCCGACCGGGTGCTGGGCAGCGGGCAACTGCCGCCGGAAACAATTCTCACCCAGGCAGGGCAGCGCGGCTTGCGCACCGCCCGCACGCTTTCGTTCACCTCAATGGCATTTTCCGACAGCGACAGTATGCTGGTTTCGGCCAAGGCGGTAAGCGAGGGCTATCCACTACGCGGCGAACTTATTATTACCGACGCGCCGTTCACCCGAGGCAGGCCGGTATTAAGTGGACCGGCAACGGGTAATGTCTGGCTTGAATCGCGGATATTGCCCGCACTTGATGTGGCAGTGGGCGATTCAGTTTATGTGGGCGAAGCGGAACTCACCGTGAGCCGCATCCTCATCGCCGAACCGGATCGCCAGCAGGGCGGCATGTTGAATAACGCCGGTCCGCGCCTCATGCTTAACATAGACGATGTGGCGCGCACCGGCGTGGTGCAAGTGGGCAGTCGGGTGAGCCATCGCTACCTGTTCGCTGCAGAAGATATTGCGGCTCTTGATGCTTTTGAAGAGTGGGTGGAAACAGAATTCAACAATGAATATCGGGTGCGTGATGTGCGCGAAGAAAGTGAAGAAATTGCCGAGGCACTAAACACGGCGGAAAGTTTCCTGTTGCTTGGTTCACTTTTCGCGGTGTTGCTGTCCGGTGTAACCATCGCTCTCACCGCCCGCCGCTACAGCGAGCGGCATTACGATTATGTGGCCATCCTCAAAACTTTCGGTTGCACTTCACGTCAAGTCGCCACAATTTATTTGTCCATTCAGGTAGTGTTGGTGGCAGTCGCAACCGTGGCGGGTTGTGTGCTCGGCTGGTTGGTACACGAGATCATCCTGCGCGTGTTGCAGTCCATGCTGAATGTTGATTTGCCCGCGGCCAGCCTGCAACCTTTCGTCATCGGCACACTCACTGCGGTAATTTGTCTGGTGTCTTTCGCCTTGCCACCGTTGCTGGCATTACGCGAGACACCACCGCTACGGGTGTTACGCAGAGACCTCAGTCAACAGCGGTTTGGAGCCAGAGTGCCTTATCTGTTTGGCGCAATCGGCACTATCGCGCTGGCACTTTGGTATAGCCAGAATCTGGTGCTCACCTCGGTGCTGGTAATTTCGGTTGTCGCCATTGCCTTGTTGCTATCACTGGTGTCGTGGCTGTTGTTGCACAGCGGCAGTTCAGTGGGCATGCAGGCAGGCAGTGCCTGGATGCTGGCGATGACCGGAATACGCCGCCGCCGTCGGCAGAATGTGCTGCAGGTAATGGTTTTCGCGGTGACGATAATGGCGCTGCTGACTTTAACATTACTGCGAACCGATTTAATTGATGACTGGCAGGCACAGCTACCTGAAAACACGCCCAACCATTTTATGATGAACATTACTCCCGGCCAGATTCCGGGCATTCAATCATTCTTTGACGATAATAATGTGCAAAGCAACGCCTTTTATCCTCTAATTAGCGCTCGCGTAACCCGCATCAACGGCGACCTGCCTGACCCGCGGGATGATGGCGACACCGAAGTGGGCACACTCACTGAAAGCACCACCCGTGATTTGCCTGATGGCACGGCCGGAGACTCTCCTTTCGCTGAAGGCTCTATACTCGCTGAAGGCTCTGCACGCGCTGAAGATTCTGTCCTCTCCGAAAACACCACAAGCAATCTGGCAGGCAGCAATGCCCAATCCCAAGCCGAAACAGGCACCCGGGTACGCGGTCGGCTTGGCCGCAGGCAGGTTACCTGGGCCGACGCAGTGCCGCCGGATAACCGCATCACCGCCGGTGCCTGGTGGGGCGACAATCCCGCACCGGGCTACGTATCCATTGAAGATGAATATGCCGACTGGCTGAATCTGGAACTGGGCGACCAACTTGAGTTTGAAGTAAACCAGCAAACTGTTACCGCCGAAGTCAGCAGTTTTCGCAGCGTGCGCTGGGACAATATGCAACCAAATTTTTTCATCATCTTCTCACCCGGCACCATTGACCATCTGGGCGGCACCTTTCTTTCCACCGCCCTGCTGGAAACCGAACAAAAAGTGTTGCTGAACGAAATGGTGAGACGCTTCCCCACCATGGTCATCATTGAAGTTGATGCGTTAATTGAACAAATTCAAACCATCATCGGTCAGGTTACTTCGGCGGTTGAACTGATTTTTATTCTGGTTCTGGTATGCGGTGCGCTGGTACTGCTCGCCTGTGTTAATGCCACACTGGATGATCGCCTGTATGAAAATGCCATCCTGCGCACACTGGGTGCCAAACGCAAACTCATCCTTACCAGCCTGCTAATAGAGTTCGCCTGCATCGGCCTTGTGGCCGGCGTTATCGCCACGCTTGGTGCCGAGGCCAGTTTGTTCTATCTTCAGGAAGAAATTTTTCAGCAAGACTTCAAGTTACACTACTGGGTGTGGCTCGCCGGCCCGTTACTGGGTATGCTATTGATTGCCGCATTGGGCGTGAATGCCACCCGCCGGGTAGTTGGCGTCAGCCCGCTGGCAGTGCTACGGCGGATTACTTAGTGGATGGCAGACATCAGGAACAGAATGATGACTTCAAAAATACGAATAACCGGCTTTACTTTGCTGGCAGGGCTCGTTCTTGTCAGTCCGCCTGCGCTTGGCGTGGCGGTAAGCTGGGCTGAGATTGAAAGCTACGAGTGCACCTATGGCGATTGCGAGAACGGTCGCGGCACACTGAAAATTAAAACACCATTCGGAGAAGGTTCTTATTCCGGTAATTTTCGCGACGGTAATTTCAACGGCTATGGCAGACTGGAATTACCCACATCGCTTGTCGCCGCAGCCGTGTATATCGGCAACTGGGAGGCGGGAATTCGCAATGGTCGCGGCACCTATTACAATGGCCGCGGCAATTTGTATATCGGGGAATGGCGGGATGACAAACGCCACGGCACGGGTTCCTACTTTTTTAATTTGCAGGACTGGCAAGAGAACCGCCACACCGAATTCTGGTTAAAGGACAACTACGAAAACTACACCGGCGAGTTTCAGGATGACTATTACCACGGGCAGGGCACTTATCGCTGGGCCAGCGGGCAAAAATATACCGGCAGTTTCTTCGCTGGCAACAAGCATGGTTTTGGCACCTTCTATTATGAAACCGGCACTTCGCGGCAGCAACTGTGGCACTATGGGGACTTCGTGCGTTGAGTTGATTATGAATCTTGAATCTTTGCGTCGGGAATATCTTCAGGGAGGCTTGCGCCGCGCTGATCTGGAGGAAGATCCGTTTGACCAGTTTGACAAATGGATGCAACAGGCCATCGCCTTGCAGATTGGCGACCCGACTGCCATGACCGCCGCCACCGTGAGCGCGGACGGCCAGCCCAGCCAGCGTATTGTGCTGCTGAAAAATAGTGATAAAAACGGTTTCGTGTTTTACACCAATTACGACAGCCGCAAGGCAGATGAGCTGACGCACAACTCGCATATCAGCCTGCATTTTCCCTGGCATGCCATTGACCGGCAGGTGAAAGTGTGTGGTGTTGCGGAGAAAGTCTCTCACGAGGAAGCACAACAATATTTTCTCACTCGCCCCCGTGAAAGCCAACTGGCCGCAGCGGTATCAAATCAAAGTCAGGTGCTGGATTCGCGTACGCTGCTGCTGGAGCAGTTCACCGCCATGAATGAGAAGTTTGCCGAAAAAAAAATACCCATGCCGGATTTCTGGGGAGGCTACCGGGTGCAGCCCCATGAGTTTGAGTTCTGGCAAGGCGGCGCAAACCGTTTGCATGACCGTTTCCGATACCGGCTGCTGGATAATAAGCAGTGGCAGATTGATCGCCTTGCTCCCTAGGCGGTTATTTTCTTTGCCGGTTTTCCTGCTACTAACTTTTTCTTTACCAATTGTTTTTTAAGCCTAGCGTAGCGGGGCAGCCCGTTATGATATTCTGGGTAATCTTCGCCTTTAACCAAAGGCGCAAAATATTTTCTCGCCGCCTCGGTGATATGAAAACCATCACGACTGATGTATGAACGAGGCATTTTCTTTTCCACATTGGCCACATCAGCCAGCTTCGCCACACCAATGCGCCAGCTGTAGTTCTTGCCTTTGCCGCGCACGATAATGGGCATCACCGCATTGTGGCCTGCCAGAGCCAGTTCCACCGCAGCCTTGCCCACGGCATAAGCCTGTTCAACATCCGTGCGCGAGGCGATGTGGCGCGCCGCCCGTTGCAGGTAATCGGCCACCGCCCAGTGGTATTTGTAACCAAACTTGTCCTTAATCAGATTGGCGATGAACGGCGCCACACCGCCCAACTGCACATGACCAAAGGCATCGGCACCACCGGCATCAGCCAGAAATTTGCCACCTTTATATTGCGCCCCTTCCGACACCACAATGGCACAATAACCATACTTGTTCACACAACGCCGCACTTTCTGCAAAAACTTGTCGCGCTGAAATGGAATTTCAGGAAACAGAATGATGTGCGGTGCATCTCCCTCCTGCTCGCAGGCGAGCCCCGCGGCACCGGCTATCCAGCCTGCGTGTCTGCCCATAACTTCCATCACAAAAACTTTGGTGGACGAATCGCACATGGATGCCACATCCAGCCCCGCCTCACGGATGGACACCGCCGTGTATTTGGCAACCGAGCCAAACCCCGGGCTGTTATCGGTGAGCGGCAAATCGTTATCCACTGTTTTGGGAATGCCGATGCAAGTGATGGGGAAACCTGTTTGCTTGCTCACCTGAGCCAGTTTGTTGGCAGTGTCCTGGGAATCCCCGCCACCGTTATAAAGAAAGTAACGAATGTTATGGGCGCGAAACACATCCATGAGGCGTTCATACTCACGTTTGTTTTCCGCGTAGGATTTCAGTTTGTAACGACAACTGCCAAAGGCACCTGCGGGTGTTGTCTTAAGACGGGCAATGGTTGCCGCCGATTCCTTGCCGGTGTCAATAAGTTCTTCGTTCAGGGCGCCCACTATGCCGTTGAGCCCGGCATACACGGTGCCAATTTTATCCTTGTGCTTGCGCGCGGTTTCAATCACCCCGCAAGCGCTGGCATTGATGACAGAAGTCACACCGCCCGACTGGGCGTAAAACAGATTGGCTTTGCTCATGGTGTTTTGACTTGAAAAAAGTTTCGGGAACCTTTCGTGAAAGCGTCATATTACAGACTGAGACGGCTTCTGGCAATTCCTGTGTTATATTTGAACGATGCACATACACATCCTCGGAATCTGCGGCACTTTTATGGGCAGCCTCGCGTTGCTGGCACGGGCTCAGGGTCATCAGGTGAGCGGCAGTGATGAAAATGTTTATCCGCCCATGAGCACCCAACTGGAAGAGCAGGGCATTACCATCATGCAGGGCTATGCGCCTGCCAATCTCTCACCCCGCCCCGACTTGGTAGTCATCGGCAACGCCATGTCGCGTGGCAATCCGGCGGTGGAATTCATACTTGACGAAGGCCTGCCCTATACCTCAGGTCCGGCCTGGCTGGCCGACCATGTGCTGAAAGGCAAACAGGTGTTAGCGGTGGCTGGCACTCACGGCAAGACTACCACCAGTTCAATTCTTACCTGGATACTTTCTTACGCCGGTTTGAAGCCGGGCTACCTCATCGGCGGGGTAACAAAGAACCTGCCACTGTCGGCAGACTTGGGCGACTCGGCTTTGTTCGTGGTGGAAGCCGACGAATACGATACCGCCTTCTTTGATAAACGTTCCAAGTTCGTGCATTACGCCCCCCGCACTTTGATTCTGAATAATCTGGAATACGACCACGCTGACATCTTCCCCGATCTGGATGCAATCAAGCGACAGTTCCACCACCTGTTACGCACCGTGCCGGGCAACGGCCTGATTCTGCATCCTTGCCAAGACAAGAATATTCAGTCAGTGCTCAACATGGGTTGCTGGACTGATTGCCAGCAACTCGGGCTGAATGTTGCGGAGAAAGAATGCGAGCAGTATGCCCGCGATAACGGAGTGTTCTGGAATGCACAGATGCTGGATAAAGCAGGTAGTGAAATAGAGATTGTTCGTTATAGTCAAGGTAAGACGAATAAAGCGAGTGATGCAAATAAAGCGAGTAAGCGGAACGAAACAAGTGGGGCGGAACGTGTGCGCTTCAGCTGGAGTATGGCGGGGGAACATAATGTGCGTAATTGTTTGGCTGCCGTTGCCGCCGCTTGTCATGCGGGGGTGAAACTAAACACTGCGGCAAAGGCTTTGCAGGAATTCAAGGGTGTTGCACGACGCCAGGAATTGCGTGGCGAGGTTAATGGCATTCGCGTGTATGACGATTTTGCCCATCATCCCACCGCCATCGCCGCGACCCTGAGCGGGATGGCAGTGCAACTGAAAGCCCGTGCCAACTCAAGCGCAGGCGCAAACCCGGGTCGCCTGATTGCTGTTATTGACCCTCGTTCCAGCACCATGCGTTCAAGCACTCACCAAAAAGCACTGGCCAGCTGTTGCTCCGCTGCCCACATGGTGTTGTGGCACAAACCTGATGGCCTCGGTCTGGACATTGATGGCCTGATAAAAGCCAGCAAAATCCCCGCCCATGCTTTCAGTGAAGTGGACGCCATCGTTGAGTTCTTGCGCACCAACTGTATTTCAGGCGACCATGTGCTCATAATGAGCAACGGCGGTTTTGGCAACATTCACCGGAAGCTGCTTGATGTATTGGAGAGCCACCAGCCATGAAAAAGCCATTAGCTATAAAAAGCCATCAGCCGTGAGGAGAGCAGCCATCAGACGAGAGCCATCAGCCGGTGAAAGAAAGTGTGTTACCATCTCGCCTCTTTCCAATCTATATGAACCACACAAACCATATATCCATACAACTCACAGACAACACAGGAGTAAATCATGACAATCAAAACTGGTGACAAAGTGCCTGCGGGCAATTTCAAGGTAATGACCAAAGATGGCCCCAAAGATATGAGTTCCGATGAAGTGTTCGGCGGCAAGAAGGTGGTTTTGTTTGCCGTGCCCGGTGCTTTCACGCCGGGCTGTTCGCTAACTCATCTGCCGGGCTTCGTGGTGAAAGCAGATGAAATCAAAGCCAAAGGCGTGGATACCATTGCCTGCATGGCGGTGAATGATGCATTCGTCATGGGCGCCTGGGGCGAAGCACAAAACGCCTCGGAGATTTTAATGCTGGCGGATGGCAACGGCGAATTCACCAAGGCACTCGGCCTGGAACTGGATGCCAGCGGCTTCGGCATGGGCTCACGCTCCCAGCGCTTCGCCATGGTTGTTGATGATGGCACTGTAAGCCATCTGGGCGTGGAACCAGCCGGTGAGATTACAGTAAGCAGCGCCGATGCCATACTTGGGCAGCTCTGATTACATACTAAGAATCATTATCAGCATGAGCAGCAACCTGCTGCGCCAGGTGGTGCAGGATTGCTGCGGTGGCTCCCCATATCCGGCGGTTGCCGGATTGTAACTCCAGAATTTTGCGCGCCTGGCCGCCATGATCAATGGTGCCAACTTCGTAGGCATTCACATCCAGTGCCAGCTCAAGGGGTATGTTGAAAATATCCGCCACCTCAATGGGGCAGGGCACAAGATTCTGTTCGGCATCAATAAGCCCCACCACCGGCGTTATCCTGAAACCGGAAGGCATGGCAAGTTGTCCGAGCACGCCAATAACTTCCACCTGCTGTTGTGCAAGCCCAATCTCTTCTTCAGCCTCTCGCAGTGCGGTGGCCGCGGCATCCTTGTCCTGCTCATCCGCAGTGCCGCCCGGCAGACTGACTTGTCCCGCATGTCGCTTCATCTTGTCCGAACGCACAGTAAGCACAATTTCACTGGGTTGATTATTGGCAGGCCGGATTATCGGAATCAACACGGCAGCCTCACGCAAAGTCGCAACCGACTGCGCCGCTGATTCCACAGCCTTGTCGGGTTGACGAATAGGAACTGAATGATGACTTGCAGCACTGAACAAACGCTGCAACTTTATAAACCCGCCGCTCACCAAGCCTCCGTTCGCAAAACTGCCGTCAAAATCGGAGTGGGACATTACCAATCCCAGGTAAGCGCAAAGAAGGCGCGGGTGGGTTCGCCGGTGAAGTAGCGGTCGCTGGTGAAGCGGGTCCAGTCGGCTCGTTCGGCGTATTTTTCGTTGAACACATTGAGTATGTTGAGTGAGAAACCGAGCCGGGTGTTGAGTTGATAGTTGGCGCGCAGGTTGAATAAATCGTGGCCGCCGTAGGATGCGGTGTTTTCCGGGTTGGTGTAATACTCGCCCATGCGCACCCATTCCAGTTCGGCCAGCAGTCGTTCGCTGGGGCGCCATTGCAGCCGCGCATTGCCGAAGATATTGGGTGCCGTATCCACCTCCTTGCCGTTGATGTCAATGCCGCCGGAGAGGCGGGAGTTTTCATAAGTATGTTTGGCGAGATTTATTACGCCGTGCAAACTGAGTGTGTCGGTGAGGCCCACATTCAATGCGAAGCCAAGCCCGAGATGTGCGGTGTGGCTGCCGTTCAGGTTTTCTCTGTCGCTGTTGGTGATGATGCCGTTTTCCTTGTTCATAAGCCAGCTGCTGATGCTGTAATCCCAGTTATCGCCTGCGCCGGTGAAGGCGAGTTCGTAGCTGTCCAGTTCCACCGAATCCAGTTCTGCTACGGTTTGCGCATTCTGCAAGCGATAGAGTTCGGTGGCTTGCGGTGCGCGGAAGCCGCGTTGTATTCGCAGTTGCAGGCTGTGGTTGCCACTTAGCATATAGCGCAGGCCAAGTTTGGGAGAGAAGTCGGCGAACCGGTCATCGCGGTCAGCGGGGCGGCTGTAGCGGCAACCGCCGAATCCGCAAGCAACACCGGCATCATTGGTGCGGCCAACAAGCATATTGTTGTCGTAGTTATAAAAGACATTCTCGTAGCGCATACCCAAAGATAAATCCAAACGGTCGCTCAGCGCCTGTTCATAACTGATGAAAGCGGCCATCTGCTGCGCCCGCACATCGTAATCATAATGTTGACCCTGGGGAATGGTGTTGCGCAGGAAGGCGGAGCCCACAGTAGGGTTGGGTTGAAACTGTTTCAGATTGCCGCGAGTTATTTCCACATCAACACCAAGAGCCAGAGATGCGCCGCTCGCCAAATCACGATAGCCCGCAGCCTGCACACCGAGGCTGCGATGTTCGGTGTCTTCCACCGGCTGGCCGGGCAGGAAGTGCTGGATGAAAGTCATGTTCACTTCGCGGAAGTAAGGTGTTACCACGATGTCCCAGTTGTTTGCCGCACCACTGAACGAGGTCCAGCCCCGGCTGCTAAAACTGTCGCGATAAGCTTCGGGGTTGGGGTTGCTGCTGCGCAAGTTATCAATGGCATAAGCTTTTTCGCCAACCACATAACCGGCAGTTTCCTGATTCAGATTGTTCAGCGAGAAGCCGCCATTCAGTTCGGTGCCGTCACTGCTGGTGTAGTTGTAAAGCCAGGATAGTTTTTGTTGGTCCACGCCGCTGTCATCGCGCCAGCCATCTTCGCGCGCACCGTTGAACAGCAGCAGATATTTGAAGTTACCGGAATCCTGGCCAGCCCGACCGCGCATGCGCCAGGAACCGCGAGGACCGGTTTCCAGACTGACAGATCCGGCATCACCGGGTTCCGGCAATACCACATTAATCAAACCATGCACGGCGTTGGAACCCCAGAACGCACTGCCCGGACCGCGCACCACTTCAATGCGGGCGGCGTTCTCGCTGTGGGTGTCAAACATTTCGTTCACATTGCAAAAACCGTGCGAGCGCACCGGGATGCCATTCTCCGCAACCAGAAACGAACCGCAGGCACCGGCACCGGTGAGCACCGGCGAACGAATGGCGGCCAAACTTTCCTGCCCGTTGTTGCGATGCACACTCACACCCGGCAGCCGGTTCAACGCTTGCTGATAGTGCGTATGCTTGACCAGTTCCAGCTCATCCTGAGAAAGCACCGACACCGCCGCATTAACATCAGCCAAACCTTCAGAGCGCCGACTGGCGGAAATAACCACAATCTCTTCAACAGCCTCCTGCCCGCTTTGAGCCAGCGCAGGGGTCGCGGTGAGGCCCGCGAGGTACGCGAAACAAATCGCAGCGGTGATGTTAGTGCAGGACGGCTTGTGAGTTTTCATATAGTGCTCTCCATATTTCATTTTCGTTCCAGATTCAGGACGCCGCATACTATAACACGGACAGGACAACATAGTGTGGCGAATTAGCACATTTGAGACAAATCGGGGAGTCCCAGAAGGCGAAGCCTGATGCGGTGGGGGGACTCCCTGATTTGTCTCAAAAGTTAATAATCCGCCACACATAGACAGGCCAGGTTTTGCACTTGTGCCGGATAATGCTTACACTGACAATCTGCCATCGGCCAGAAGAGTTAACCATCATGCAGGTAAAAGATAAAGTTATCGTAGTAACTGGCGGAGCCAGTGGAATCGGCAGAGCCTTGTGCATACGATTTGCCCGTGCAGGCGCTCGCGCTGTGGTGGTTTCTGATATTGATGCAGAGGGTATAAAGCAAACTATTGCCGAGATGGAGGCGGTCGGGAAGTGCGCTACGCTTGCTGTGGTTACCGATGTTAGCAAGGAAACGGAAGTCATCGCTTTGGTAAAAGACAGTTTGGCACAGTTTGGCCATATTGATTTGTTCTGTTCCAACGCTGGCATTTTCACTCCCGGTGATGAAACAGTTGGCACCGAAGACTGGCAGCGAATCTGGGATATCAATGTAATGGCTCATGTGTTCGCGGCTCGCGCGGTGTTGCCATCCATGCTGGAACGGGGTGAGGGCTATTTGCTGAATACTTCCTCGGCTGCCGGTTTGTTGAATCAAATCGGTTCGGCACCTTATGCGGTAAGCAAACATGCGGCGGTGGGATTTGCCGAGTGGCTGTCAATCACTTACGGCAAACGCGGCATTCGGGTATCAGTATTGTGCCCGCAGGCAGTGCGCACGAAGATGACTGACATAGGCGGCGGTGATGGCGGTGTGGCAGGTCTGGACGGTATGCTTGAACCGGAACAACTGGCCGAGAGCGTAATGGAAACTCTGGCCACAGAACAATTCCTTTGTCTCCCACACCCGGAGGTACTCACTTACATGCGTCGCAAGACTGACGACTATGACCGCTGGCTCGGCGGTATGCGGCGGCTATATGAACAGTTCTCCGACTCATAACCGCCAAAGCGCATCGCGCAACTCGGCTTTCAGCAGCTACACGAACAATTCTCCAACGCATAACCACCAAAGAATATTACGCCGCCGCCCCCAGCATAGCCTTCACTTCCAGAAACTCTTCAAACCCTGCCACACCCCATTCGCGGCCATTGCCGGATTTTTTGTAGCCGCCAAAGGGCGCAGCAAAGTCCGGTCCGGCGCCATTGATGTGAACCATGCCAGTGCGAATCTGTCGGGCAATGGCCTCGGCGCGGCCTTGTTCTCCCGAAACATAGCCGGACAATCCGTATTCAGTATCGTTGGCAATACGCACCGCATCGGCATCATCCTCATAAGCAATGATAGACAACACCGGTCCGAAAATTTCTTCTCTGGCGATGGTCATATCATTACTCACATTGGCGAACACAGTAGGCTTCACATAGTAACCCTTGTCCAGCCCATCCGGACGCCCCGGTCCGCCAACCACGAGCTCCGCACCTTCGGCGATGCCCTTCTCAATAAGACCCTGAATTTTTTTGAACTGTGGTTCGCTAACCACCGGTCCCAGCCGCGTGTCTTCGGCGACGGGGTCGCCCACTGTGGCTTTGGCGGCGGCGGCCTTTGCCACTTCAATGGCCTCGGCCATTTTCGCTTTTGGCACCAGCATACGCGTTGGCGCATTGCAGGATTGCCCGCTGTTGTTGAAGCAACCGGCCACGCCACCGGCCACCGCTTTGGCAAAATCCGGCACATCATCAAGAATGATGTTGGCAGACTTGCCGCCAAGTTCCTGGGTGACGCGCTTGATGCCGGCGGCGGCATTGCGAGCCACATCGCTGCCAGCGCGGGTGGAACCGGTGAACGACACCACATCAATTTCCGGATGCGCGGCAATGGCGGCACCCACTGTGGGCCCGTCGCCGTTAACAAGATTGAACACCCCGGCGGGCAACCCTGAATCGGCAATAATTTCGGCGAGGATGTAGGCACTAACCGGCGCAATCTCGCTGGGTTTCAACACCATTGTGCAACCGGCTGCTATGGCCGGTGCCACCTTGCAGGCAATCTGGTTAAGCGGCCAGTTCCACGGTGTGATAAAGCCGCACACACCGGCGGGTTCTTTCACGATTCGGGTGCTGCCGCGAATTTCTTCAAACTGATAGTCTTTGAGAATGTTCAGCGTGTTGGCGAAGTGCCCCATGCCGCTGCCGATTTGTGCGGTTTTCGCCAGCGTCATCGGCGCGCCCATTTCATTGGAGACGGCGACGGCCAGTTCCTCGCTGCGGGCTTTCATTCCTTCCACTATCTTGCCGAGTACGGCCAGCCGCTGCTCCACAGTGGAAACCGACCAGGCCGGGAATGCCTTGCGCGCCGCTTTGGCGGCGGCGTCAACATCGTCGGCGGTGCCGAGGCTGATGCTGGCAAAAGCCTGCTCGGTGGCGGGGTTGATAACATCCAGCGTTGGGCGGCTATCCGGCGCCACCCATTTACCGTTAATATAGAATTTGTTGTATGTTGTGGTCATGGTTTAATCCTCGTTGTTGGCAGTTGACAGGGCTCGCAATTTATCTCAAATGAAAGGAAAATCGTACTGATATGTTTTCAATAAAGCAAGCCATCGCCACCCGTCTGGTGCGTTTTCTCACCAGACCCTTGTCCGGATATCAGCGTATTGACACGGTATCCATTGACGAGGTGGCGGCCACCATTCGTACTGCCGACATTGTGCTGGTGGAGGGTAATACCCGCATCAGCACCGCTATCAAGTATTTGACGCAATCCTCCTGGTCGCATGCCTGCCTTTATGTGGGGCAGGATGGTGAGCCGCCCACGGTGGGCAACTTGCTGGAAGCCGACTTGAATGCCGGGGTGCGGCTGGTTAGCCTGAAACATTATGAAGGTTTTAACTTGCGCCTGTGCCGCCCGGTGGGCTTGACTGATGAAGAGAAGCAGCAACTGGTGGCGTTTGCTACAAGCAGGCTCGGCCATCAGTATGACTTGCGTAATGTTTTTGACCTGGTGCGTTATCTGATTCAGAAACCTGCGGTGCCCAATCGTTATCGCCGGGTTATGCTTGGGTTGGGTAGTGGTGAGCCTACCAGAGCGATTTGTTCAACGCTCATTGCTGAAAGTTTTCAGGCGGTGGATTATCCCATTCTTCCCCACCGCACTGGCGAGATTGGGCGCGATGGTGAGGTGCCACAATATTACCGCCGCCATTTCACCCACTTCACGCCGCGGGATTTTGATTTGTCGCCTTACTTTCACGTGGTTAAGCCAACGCTGGAGAAAGGTTTTGACCATAATCAGTTGCAGTGGCGGGAGCCGGAGTAATCGACTACCGCGTGACCTGAACACGCTGATAAACATTAGTCCAGCAACACTGGTCGCCATTGGAACTGTCCGGCGCGGTGAAGTTGTTTATCTTGGCGTGAATCAGATATTCACCGGGCGCCGAGAACGAGACGTTCACAACAACACTGCCGGCGCCACCCTCAATCGTAGCCTCGTTGGCTTCCGGAGGAGTCCAGCGAGAGAAACGCGGGTCGTCCTCCTCATAAGGATTTTCCGGTTCCGGGGCATTCGGGTCGCGGCTGAAAGTAACTTCGCCGGGGCCCTGATACTTGTTGAACTCCACACCCATATCCAGCGGCTCTTCAAAGCGAGGGTCTGTGGGGTCGCGCTCGGATGGATCGCGAGCGGTAACCGTCAGCGAAATTTCCTCACCTGTTGCCACCCGCCCGGGGTAGTCCTTGATGCTGGCGAGCAGGCCGGGGCTGAGGTCATCCGTGTCGCCGAATGAGACCCAGGGTTGCAGGCCGCCCTGGGGGCGTGGCCGGATGAAATCCAGTTCATAAGCCGACTGGCTGGCTCTGCCGGGAACTTTCAATACCTCGCTGTCGCCGGTTTGCAGATACCACCACACATCAATGTCCGCATCTTCGGGGGACACGACGATATAGAAGATGCCAGTGCCGCGACCCGGCGGGAAGTGGGTGGGTTGGAAGCCGTTGTATCTGGCGGGTTCAAGGTAGTTCTTCTCACCCTGGGGAATTTCCACCGGCACATCGTTGCGGTTGATAACCCCGTATGAGAAGCCGCGGGAGCCATCCTCAAGGGCGACCCAGCCTTCCAGCACGGGAATCACCGGCAAGCCTTCCGGCGGTGTGAGGCTCAAAAAGCGCGGCTGCTGCGCCCAGACGGTGGCCGCGAACAGCACCAGTAGCGCCGCGCTTAGTCTGGCTATTGTGCGAGTTGCGCGAGTTGCTTTTGCTGAATTGTTCATTTATCAAGTCTCCAATGTTCAATGTGGGTGTGCCTATTATCGGGATACTGCGGCAGTAGTCAAGAGCAGGTTTTTGCCGACCTGCCGGGCTGTGCCTTGCCCGATGCAGTACCAACCTTCGCCATCTTCGGCTCCGGCATTCTGCAATGCCTGCTTATCATTGACCTCTAACTATATTATACTGCGTTCAAACACGATACAGTCAAATACGATGCAGTCAAATATCCTGCTGTTAAACACCTTGCGGCTTTTCTTGATAGCTATTGCGATGATATCTCCGGCGGCACAAGCTGCGCTGGAGCGAGTCACAGACTTTGCGCTACTGGATGCTGATGGCCGCTTCCACCAACTCAGCCGCTACCAACACCGGCAGGCACTGGTGCTGATGGCCTTTGACCCCGGCTGCGATGCCATGGCTGCGGCGCTTGCTGAATTCACCTTGATTCGAAACGGTTTTGCTGAGCGGGAGATTGACTTCGTGCTTATTAACTCGGTGTCCGGGAATGATTCGGCGGTAAACGGCCGTGAATCAGCCACGCATTCAGCAGCAAACTTTGCAACGGCGGAAGATAGTAACAAGCCGACCACGGGTTCGGCGGCAGACTTGCCTGTGTTGCAAGATAATAGTGAACTGGTTTCGGCGGCACTGGGCTTGAGTCAGGCCGGGGAGGTGTTGGTGCTCAACCCGCAGCGGCTGGCGGTTTATTATCGCGGTCCGGCCGATGAGGCGCTCGGCGAAGTGCTGGAAGATGTGCTCGGCGATGAGATGCGCGACACTTTGTCGCTGCCGGTGTCCGGCTGCCCTTTGCCATACCCGTCCCGGCAACAACTGTTGAATGAACCACCGGATTACGCCACCGATGTGGCGCCGTTGCTCATCAATAATTGCGTTGACTGCCATCGTCAGGGCGGGGTTGGTCCGTTTCCCATGGACAATCACCTCATGGTGCTGGGCTGGTCGCACATGATTCGGGAGGTAGTGCTGAACAAGCGCATGCCACCCATGCAGGTTGATCCCCAACTCGGCCACTCGGTGGATGCCCGTTATCTTTCAGCCCGCGAGATGCAGCTGCTGGTGCGCTGGATTGAAGCTGGTGCCCCTCGCGGTGAAGCTGCCACCGACCCGTTGCAAGCACTATCCGAGGCAAGGAATTTGCGGCAGCCATCGGAACAGTCAGACCAGCCATTAGAACAGCCATCAAACCAACCATCGGAACAGTCAGAAGAGCCATCAGAACAGCCATCGAACCAGCCTGAAGCTGCGGCGATGAACACAGAAAACACGGAATGGCTACTGGGCGAACCCGATTATGTGGTAACCGCCCCGCCCATTCCGGTGGCCGCCACCGGGATTATGGACTATATCTATGCCGAAGCTGAACTGAATTTCAACGAGGACAAATGGATTCGCGCCGTGCAATATCTGCCGGGCGATGAATCGGTGCTGCATCACTTGCTAACTTTCGTCACCGCACCGGAAGAAGATTTTTGGGGTGTGGAACGCCAGCAAGGCAGTGAACCCCGCCGCTTCGTGGCAGGTTTCTCCCCCGGCCCGAGCAAGCCAGTGGAGTTTCCGTCCGGTACCGGGGTGTTCATTCCCGCCGGTTACAAGTTATCCATGCAGTTTCATTATGTGACCAACGGCCAGTCCACTGTGGATGAAACCCGTCTGGGTTTATATTTCAGCAACCCCGCCCAGCAACCCAATCTCACCGAACACCTTACCATTCCCCTCAGCAGTGATTTCGTCCTGCCACCCCACGCGCCGGATTATGCACTGGGAGCATCCCACATCTTCACCGAGGATGTGGTGATAACCGGCGTACGCGCCCACATGAGTTTTCGCGGCAAGCGAATGCGTTTCGCCGTGGAACAAGCGGACGGCACCCGCGAAGCGTTCTTCAGCATTCCGGCTTACAATTACGGCTGGCAACCCCATTACCGGCTCAGCCAGCCCGTAGCCATTCCCGCCGGCACCCGCGTCTGGATTGAGGGAGCGTTTGATAACTCGATATCAAACCCCAACAACCCTGCACCCGAAAGTGAAGTGCGCTTCGGTGTGGAGAGTTGGGAAGAGATGTTCACCGGCTACCTCACCTATCACCGCCGATTGCAACCTTAATCAAGTCAGACGGACATACCAGTGCCTGAATCAAAAACACAAGAACATTCCGGCTGGAAAATCGTGCTGGCAATTATGGTGATATTAACTTTCAGTAGCGGCCTCGGCTTCTACAATCACGCCGTGTATCTCAATGCTCTGGCTGAACTTCCCGCTTTCACCGTGTCAACTGCTTCAATGGCAGTTTCGGTATTCTTTCTGTCCAGTGGTTTCGCAGGCCTTGTTGTGGCCCACTGGGTTGACCGCTACGACCCGCGCATCTGCATCACCGCCGGTGCCGTGTTGTCCTGCCTGTGCCTGTGCGTGCTGGGTTATGTGCAAGATGTGTGGCAGTTGCTGCTAATCTACACCGTACTCGGCGCAGGCTTCGCCGCCTCGGCACTGATTCCCGCCACCACATTGGTAACGCGCTGGTTCAAACGGCGCCGGGCGATGGTGCTGTCAATAGCATCCACCGGCCTGTCGCTGGGCGGCATAATTCTCACACCCTTATCCGTGCTGCTGGTAGATGAACTCGGATTCACTTCGGCCATGCCATACATCGGTGGTTTGTATCTCCTCGGTATCATTCCCATTACCTGGTTCTGGCTACGCCCGCACCCCGAAGCGATTAACCTGCAAGTGCCTGTTGATGCGGCTGCTTCCGATGAGACCGATGTTGCTAATGCCAACGCGGCCGAAGAGGCAAGCCATAGCACGATGGAAAATAAGGTTCAGGCCACCGCCAGCGAATCTCTAGTGGATGGCATAAGCCTGGAGGATGCCCGCCGCACCCGGTTTTTTTGGGGTCTTGGCCTGGGCTATATTTTTCTTATGATGGCCCAAGTAGGCGGCATTGCCCACCAATACGGATTAGCCAGAGAGCAACTTGACGAAGCCGCTACCGCACTGGCTGTGGCCATCCTGCCGACGGCCAGCATTATCGGGCGGCTCATCGGCGGCTGGATAGTGGAGAATTCCTCCACCCGCACCTTCGCCATTGTCATGATGGTCATACAATTCCTTTCACTGGCACTGCTTGCCGCGGGCTTTAGCGTAACCACACTTTGCCTCGGCCTATTTCTGTTCGGCGCCACAGTTGGCAACCTGCTCATGTTGCATCCACTGATAGTCGCCGAAGCGTTCGGCGTAAAAGACTACGCACGGATATTCTCAGTCAACAACCTGCTCTCATCCTGGGGCTTCGCAATCGGCCCCGGACTGCTGGGCTACATATACGCCACCAACCACAACCTCTACCAACTCCCCTACCTCTGCGCCGCCGTAATCTCCTTCATCGGCCTCTGCTTCTATCTCGCCGGCGGCCGCGCCGAGAACTTGCAGAACGAGGCATCGTCAGCTCAATAGTAAATCAGCGATTACGACTAAACAGTTGCATAAGAGAATCCGGAATACGCGTTACCTTGCCGGAAGCATCAGTCCACACATGATAGGTATACCCCGTAACCAGCACAGCATCATCATCTCCGCTACGCACCTCATAAACAAACTTGAGCCGCCGACTGCGGTTTTCCTCAATCCACGCACGAACCCGCACCCGCTGCCCATAATACAAACTCCCACTGTAACGCAGCTGAGTCTCGGTAACCGGCAAACGAAACCCGTCCTTTTCAATAAGCGCATAATCATGCCCCATATCACGCATATACTGACTGCGCGCCTCCTCAAAATAAACCAGATACCCGGAATGATGAACAACACCCATAGCATCTGTTTCCGCATAACGCACCGCGAAATCAGTTTCTATATAAAACTTGTCTGAATCTTTATTGGATGACATCGCCTCAATCATCCCCAATTCGGCCCAAAAGTGCAAGCCCGAATCCTGACCCAATACAGGTATTGGATTAAAGACCCAAATAGACTATCATCAGCAATAGTGATGTGTTATTACCCGCAGGTTAGCGGAATGTAGTGATTGGTTTAGAAATAAGTTCGGCAAGGTGAAAATGAAAAGGAGAAGATGATGGCAAAAATTGTGGGATTCAGAATACGGAATTTTCGTGCATTACGAGATGTGACACTCGGTTTTAGCAGCATACAGCCAACGGCAAAGCCGCTAACACCAATGACGGCGGTAATTGGTAAGAATGGAGTAGGAAAGAGCACTCTATTTGATGCATTTGGCTTCCTTGCGGATTGCTTGCGTCTTGGTGTGGAGGAGGCATGCGATGCTCGCGGGAGGGGTGGCTATGAGAAGATAGTATCGAATGGTAAAGAAGAATCAATCATATATGAGATTTTTTATAAAGAAGATGAAAGCGATGATATTACATCTTATACACTTTCAATAAACATCGACTCAAATAAACGGCCATTCGTTAGTGTGGAAATACTCTTTCAGCATAGAAAGGGGCCAGGGGGTGATATTTTGAAATATCTTTTCTTGTATCTGGTCAAAGGGAGAAGCATTGTCTGGAAAGGTAGTGAGGGACACAAAGAAGGAGACGGTATTGATATAGATGATGCCAAATGGAGAAAAATTTTAGTGAGTGATGTCAGTACGCCTGTAGAAGGGTCTGAATTTGTTGTTCTGGAAGATAAGCGCAAGCTCGGCATAGCCACCCTGGGGTCTTTAAAGCAACATCCGAAAATATCAGCATTTCGCCGTTTTATTGAAGGATGGTATCTGAGTTACTTTACACCTGATGCTGCACGAGGGCTACCGCTTGCAGGGCCACAGAAACATCTCAACATACACGGAGATAACCTTGGCAATGTTGTTCAGTTTATGGAACGAGAGCACCCCAAACGGTTTAAAGAGATACTAAATAAAATATCAAAAAGAATCCCTGGTATTAGTAAAATTGACACTGAAACATCTAACGATGGCAGATTGCTGCTTCGCTTCAATGATAAGGGATTTAAGGATCCATTTTATGCCCAGCAAATGTCGGACGGAACACTCAAGATATTTGCGTATCTATTGTTGCTTGAAGACCCGGACCCTCCACCTTTTCTGTGTATTGAAGAACCAGAGAATGGTTTATATCACAAGCTGCTTGAATTATTAGTATCTGAGTTTCGAGAGCATGCTGCCAGAGAAAAGGGCGGTTCACAGGTATTTGTCACAACACATCAGCCCTATCTGGTAGATGCGCTTAATCCGGAAGAGGTATGGATACTTGAAAAAGGTGACAATGGTTTTTCTACCATCCGCCGCGCGAGTGATGATTCTTTAATTGAAAACATGGTAGCAGAAGGCTTGCCATTGGGCGGGCTTTGGTACAGTGAATATCTGGACAAGAGGGCATAGCATGCACTTTGAAGTACTTGTGGAAGATCAATCGGGCAAGAGAGCTCTTGATGTACTCATTGGTAGGATTATCGGTAGTAATCATACCTTTCGAGTATATTCCTACAAAGGGATAGGCCACATACCGAAAGACCTTGGGCAAGCCGTAGATCCCAAAAATCGCATGCTCCTTAACCAGCTACTAAGGCTTTTGCGGGGTTATGGGGCCACGCACTCAGGTTATCCAGATGATTACTCGGCAGCAGTTGTGGTGGTGTGTGATCTTGACAACAAGAACCGCGACGAATTTCGCCAGCAACTGCTTAATGTGCTGAATCAATGCAGTCCAGAACCTGAAACCCGATTTTGCATAGCCATTGAAGAAGGCGAGGCATGGTTCCTTGGTGACATTCCCGCTATCAGGACAGCATACCCCAAAGCAAAGAGTCGCGTTTTGAAGTCTTACAAGAATGATTCTATCTGCGGAACCTGGGAGCTTTTAGCTGACGCAGTATATAAAGGAGGCGCATCTAAACTTAAGAGTAAAGGGGGGCAGGCTATCGGTGCCCAAAAATCTCAATGGGCTGAAGAAGTTAGCCCCCACATGAATGTTAACAACAACAAATCCCCCAGCTTCAATTACTTCCGTGAAAGACTGCTAGGGCTTATTCGATAACAGGGAGAAACATGGCGCTAATTAGAACGGAAGCCATTATCTAACCGGTCTGCCATTGATCTGACAGGGCAGGAACTCCGGCATTTATTAATAATTCATAGACGCGGTTGAATCGTTCGGGGTCTCTGGTGTGGTCATTTAGTGAACCAGGTGGAACCCAAATAATCATTCCTGAACGCGCCCTGGTCAGTAACACTCGGTACCGGTTTCGAGTGTAAGCCTGTTCAACATCAGTACGACAATTCTGCCATGAGGAACCTCGGAACTTCCGATAATCCCATTGGCTTCCGTTATCATCGGGGGTTAGGTCGCCACCCCAGCAAACCCCGACCCAGTCCAACTCCAATCCTTGGCATTCGAATTCTGATGCGGGTACTTCAAGAGCAAAACTCGAACGTACGTCTTCGGGTGGGGACAAGAACCATTTTTCGAAAGCATAGCCCCTAAGAAAGCTGCCTGAATTTTCTAGCCCATGGGCGCGAAAGCGTTGATCCTTGGATGTGGCTACTAATCCACAACGCTGCAAAGAATCACCTCCCGACATTGCCCTCAACCAAGCTCTAGCCGTGTCAAGGTCACGGGTTACAAAAAGTGGAAATTCACGAATGTCAGGAACGTTGGCCAGCGCTTTGGAGGCGTCCAACTCAAGAAGGTTATTAACCCACTGAGTAATCTGCTGTGCCCGGTGGCTGCGTACGCTTACCGAGAGATGAGCCAACGGCTCGTGTTGAATTTCAATGTCGCTTGGCGGCGTATCCGCAAACAAACGGTGTCCTGCTACACTTTCCCCACCTTGCACAACGTCAGGTGATGCCACGACAGTCCACTGCTCGCTAGCATTTTGGATAGCTCTTCCCCATTCCTCCAAACCTGCCTCACCACGAAATATCTCCTGACCACCTCCGACAAGAGCTACGATTACGCACCACTCGGCGGTTCTTTCCATAACCGCCATAAGTTCCTCTGGCTCGGAACAGTTGACGTTTTGTTTTCGTTTCATCTGTTCACAATCCCATGCTCTTTGGGCCTCGTCAAACACCACGACATGTTCATGCGGGATAGCAGTCTTGTTCTCACGATGAAATCGCAAGAACTGATGGACATTCTGGATGAAAGTAGAAACTTCATGTTCCGCATCTGGTCGATTGCGACCTGCTTTCTGTTGATTTATGACTAAAGCCTCTCGGACAATCTTGACCAAGGGTCCGTTCCCGGAAAGAAAGATTCCAGAGGGACCTTGCTTTGACCTGATGCTGGGGTCATGAACCACATTTAATCCGGTAAGTGTCTTGCCTGCACCGGGGACTCCGGTAACAAAACAAATGCAACGCTTCTTGTTATTCTTTGCATCCAGGATAGTGGCTGCCAACATCTCAGTCGTCTTGTCAAGGTTGCTCGCATAACTGTGGGAAATTTCTCGTACGCTATGGCTTCCATAGAGTTCCTCGGCAGCTTCAATGATAGTCAATGTCGGCCTATAGGGTGATTGGAGCCAGTCTGCAGCATCAATGACAGTATCAATAGCACTTGAAGGCAGGGGGTATTCGCAAGATTTTTTGATTACATCACCCAGGTTCATTTTGTTCGCAAGGCGAATCGGTGCTATCAGGTTTTCATCGGTGAGCAAAAGTTCAGGTTCATTAGTAGGAGCATCCGCAGCACACAATATAGGTACGATATAGCGTTCATGACTAGCGGCATGAAAATCACGTAGGTTAAGCGCGTAGTCTTCGGCTTGCCATCGTGCTGAGGCATCATAAGCTTCCATGCCGAACTTGAATTCAATAACTAAAATACGATCCCTGACAATCAAGATGGTATCAGGGCGCTTTTGTCTGCGCGGTAGCTCATATTCCAAGGCGATATGCCAGTTATTGTCATTCTGCCCATGCTCACTCAACAAATGCCGAAGGCAGCCTTGTAATAAATTGACTTGCTCCTTCCATGTTTTGATTTGTGAGGCATGTTCAGTACTGAACCCCATGTCGGCAATGGCGTTGGCAAGCAATCCAACAATCCTATCCACATCATCTTCAATAAATTCACGTACTGGTGCGTGATAACCACAACTCATGATAAAAGCCCATTTTTTTTATGATACAGCGCCCAACAAATTCAGTGTAATAAACCACCCTGATTATACTCGCCCTTGCCAGTTTCCGCCATTTCAGAATGTGTGCTATTGTGTCCGACCGCCTGATTTTGACGGATGGAACTGAACCAAACAACTAACTTACTGTATTCATTGATATATTATGCTGAACTTTCCTGAGCCCCCGAAGGGCTATAGTTCGGTTTACCTTGCCGAAACCGATAAGTCTTTGCCGCAGAAGATTGACCCGCGCACCCGGTACGCTTTTTTTAGCGATATTGCCAAGGGGGGGAAGTCTGTTATCAAGTCGTGCAAGGATTTGCATTTGTCGCGCTATGTTTGCTACAAAACTCTGAAGCCGGAGTTTATAAATGATGAGGTTGAGCAGAAGCGGTTGATACGGGAAGCGCGGGTGTCGGCTATGTTGCAGCATCCTAATACTGTGCCAACTTATGAATTGGGCAGGGATGCCAGGGGTGCTGTGTATTTCACTATGAAGCTGGTGCATGGTTACACCTTGCGGGAAGTTTTGGATGATCGCGAAAGTTATGATCTCGTTCAGTTGATGGATGTGATGTTGCAGATTGCCAATGTGCTGGATTATTCCCATAAGCATGGTGTCGCCCACCGCGATATCAAGCCTGAAAATATATTGGTGGGTCCGTTCGGTGAAGTGGTGTTGCTGGATTGGGGGCTGGCCAAGGTGTGGAATCAGGACGGCAGCGCCGTGCCTGATTTGGATGCTGATATTGAAATTGAGGGCGACATCAGTATGACTGGCATTGGTAAGGCGCAGGGTACTGCGCACTACATGTCGCCGGAACAGATTGAGCGCAACCCGGACATTGATTATCGTACCGATATTTTCAGTTTTGGCGCGGTGCTGTATGAGGTTCTGTGCGGGCACACACCAACCAGTGGCGAAAAACTTCATGAGGTTGTGGAAAGCGTCAAGAATAAAGTGCCGGTTTTGCCATCGCAATATGCCCAACAGGACACTCAACAATATACTGAACAGCGCATACCCGCCCTGCTGGAAGAAATCGCCATGACCTGTCTGCAAAAAAAACCGGATGACCGCTACGCTGCTATTGAAGAAGTGGTGAAGCTGTTACAGCAGGATTGGCGCGAAGATTTGAGGGCGCGATGAGCGAAATCAGACCGTAGCACTTTCGCTGGGGCAATCAACGAAGAGGTGAAACATGAAAGTTGCATTTATAGGATTGGGAGTTATGGGCTACCCCATGGCAGGCCACTTGCAACGAGTCGGCCACGAGGTGTGCGTTTATAACCGCACGGCTGACAAGGCCGAGGCTTGGGTGAAGGAATACGGCGGCAGCATGGCGGAAACGAAAGCCGAGGCGGCGAACGACTGTGCGCTGGCAATGACCTGTGTCGGCAACGATGACGACTTGCGCGCAGTAACTCTGGGAGAAGACGGCGTGCTCGCCGGGCTACCCGCCGGTGCCCTGCTTATTGACCACACCACCGCATCGGCGAGCGTGGCGCGGGAACTGGATGCCGCCGCTAGGGCACAAGGCAAGTGCTTCATAGATGCGCCGGTGTCGGGCGGGCAGGCCGGTGCTGAAAACGGCACGCTCACGGTGATGGCGGGTGGTAGCGAGGCCGACTTTGCCCGTGCTGAGCCAGTGCTGGCGGCCTATGCCCGGTTCAGCAAGTTGCAAGGTCCGGTCGGCTCCGGCCAGTTGGCCAAGATGGTGAACCAGATATGCATCGCCGGTGTGATTCAGGGCTTGGCCGAGGGCTTAAACTTCGCCATGCGAGCCGGGCTGGATGGCGACACCCTGATTGAAACCCTCAGCAAAGGCGCCGCTAACTCATGGCAGATGGAGAACCGCCACCAGACCATGTTGCGGGATGAATACCAGTTCGGTTTCGCCGTGGACTGGATGCGCAAGGATTTGGACATCGCCTTCACCGAGGCCCGCGCCAACGGCGCCGAACTGCCCCTGGCGAAGATGGTGGATGAGTTCTACGCCGAAGTACAAGCCATGGGAGGAAGCCGCTGGGACACCTCCAGCCTGCTGGCCCGCTTCACCCGGCGCGACGGCTGATGCGGTGGGGGGATTGCTTGATTTGTCTCACATATATTGGGTCAGAACTACCTATGGCCTTGCGGCAAAACATTGGATATACTCACGGCACTGATAATTTTGCCCGGGTGAAACACTGGAAACACCAGCAACACCGGGGCGGGAGGTTGACCAGATGAATGCAGCAAAGACTTTTCTGATAAGCATACTCGTGTTTGGCGGCGGCGCCGTGCTGGCCCAGTCTGATAACGACTACACGGTGCCGCGCACCGAATACGGACAGCCGGACCTGCAAGGGGTGTGGAACTTCTCATCCGATATCCCCATGCAGCGGCCGCAGCGGTTCGGCACCCAGGCATTCCTGACTGCCGAGCAGATTGAGGAAGAGCAAGCCCGCATCGCCGCCCGCAAGGCCGCCGCCGATGAGGCCGCCGCGCAACTGGTGCTGAACCCCGAGACCCCACCCGAAACCGACAACCCCGGCGGCTACAACGATTTCTGGGTTGAAAGCGCCGGCATTGGTGATGCGGTGCGCACCTCCCACATTGTCTATCCCGAGAACGGGCGCATTCCCGAAGCTGTGGAAGGCGCGCCGCTCCAGTATGGCGGCCTCGGTCCGGATATTCCCGGCGAGCGGCCGGTGCGCTATGTGGTCGGTGGCATCGCCAAGGATGGCCCGGAAGACCGCGGCCTGTCGGAGCGTTGCATCGTTGGCTTCAATTCCGGCCCGCCGTTCCGCCCCAGCCTCTACAACAACAATGTGCAGATATTCCAGAACCGGGACACAGCCGTCATCATGACAGAGATGATTCACGATGCCCGCATCGTGCCACTGGGCGAGAAACCCCCGTTGCATGATGATATCCGACTCTGGTCCGGCGATTCCCGCGGCTGGTGGGAAGGCGACACATTGGTAGTGGAGACCAAAAACTTCAACGGCTATCTGCAAACCTTTGCCAGCAGGGGCAGCAATTACCAGATGGTGCTCACCGAACGCTTCACCCGCACAGCGTATGATGGCATGGACTACCAGTTCACCATTGATGACCCCGGCACCTTCACCGACAAGATTACCGCCATCGTGCCCATGATTAAGGTTGCCGGACAGTTGTATGAATACGGCTGCCACGAAGGCAACTACGGCATGACCAACATCCTGCGTGGCGAACGCCATGCGGAGCAGGTGGCGGCGGAGGGTGGGAGCCCTGATTAATCAGGGCTGCATCCAGTTCACTGTATTGTGAAACATCACTTAACACTATCAACAGAAAAAGGTTTTTATCAACATGAAATATCTTGACAGACAGGTTTCCGTCGCCGCACTTATGTTTGTACGCATGCTCATACTTGTCCCCGCACTTGCTCTTGGTGCCACCCAGAGCTTTGCCCAGGATGGCGATATCCCGCGTACCCCAAGTGGCAAGCCTGATTTAAGTGGCATCTGGCAGGCCATGACCAACGCCCATTATGATATTGAACCCCACGCCGCATCCATGGGTCCGCACCCCGACCTGTTCGGAGCATTGTCGGCCACGCCGGCCAGCCTCGGCATTATTGAGGATGGGAAAATTCCCTACACCGAAGAGGCGCTACGCAAGCGCGATGAAAACCGCGCCAATGCACTGGAGAATGACCCGCTCACCAAGTGCTATATGCCCGGTGTGCCGCGAGGCAACTATCTGCCGTTTCCGTTTCAGATTGTGCAGTCGGTGGAAACTATTCTTATCGCTTATGAGTTCGCCGAAGCCAATCGCATCCTCTATGTGGACCAGCCGGAACTTGAATCACAAGTGGATGCCTGGATGGGCCACTCCAACGCCCACTGGGAAGGCGACACGCTGGTGGTGCGAGTTACCGGCCAGATACCGGACACCTGGTTTGACCGCGCCGGCAACCATCACAGTTGGGAAATGGTAGTGGAAGAACGCTGGACGGCGACGGGTCCCAACCACATCAGCTACGAAGCCACCATCACCGACCCCAACACTTTCACCGAGCCGTGGAAAGTTAGCTTCCCCCTGTATCGCCATATAGAAGAGAATATGCAGTTGCTGGAGTTCAAATGTGCCGAGTTTTCCGAAGAGTTCCTCTACGGCGAGTGGCGCAAACCCGGCACTCCTCTGGGCAATCCGCCGGAGCCGGATTAGTCTGCCACCGCCTGCACTTCATCCAGCACGCGCAGCAGGTTGCCGCTCCATAGCTTGTCAATATATTCCTCGCTATAACCCCGCCGCACCAGTTCCAGCGTGACATTGAATGTTTCAGAAGCATCACGCCAGCCTTCAATACCACCGCCGCCATCAAAGTCAGAACTGATTCCCACATGGTCAATGCCCATTAACTCAACCATATAGTCAATGTGGTCCACAAAATCCCCCACATCCACCGGCGGGGCAGCAGCGTTCACCGCCGCCATACGCGGTGCGGCACGTTCCAGCAAAGTTGCCATGTTGGCCTGATAGGCGGCCTGGTCAGCTTCACTCAGGGCATTTCGCGCGGCAAAATCCAGTAACTGAAAACCCATCCCGGCCGCAAGTTCAGCGTGCAACGCATCACGCGCCTCATCATGCCGGGTATTTTTCCCGGCGTTAAGATAGGCATCCAGCGCCACCGCTTGCACCACACCACCGTTATCGCGAATGGCCAGCAGTTGCTCATCATCAAGATTGCGGCTGTGTTCGCTCACCGCCCGCGCCGAAGAATGCGAAGCAATCACCGGCGCACGGCTGAGTGCCAGCATCTCCGCGATGGCAGGCTTGGATGGATGCGACACATCAATCATAATGCCAAGCCGATTCATCTCGGCAACCGCTTCGCGACCCATATCACTGAGCCCGTTGTGCAACCAGTCGTTGTCCCGCTCGCCGGTATTGGAATCGGAAAACTGGCTATGGCCGTTGTGAGCCAGCGACATATAGCGTCCGCCACGGGCATGAAAATCGGCAATGTTCGCCATATCCAGCCCCACCGGATAAGCATTCTCAATGCCAATCATCGCCACCAGCTTGCCTTCGGCGGCAATGCGCCGCACATCAGCGGAGTTGTAGGCAAGCCCGATACGCTGCGGCGCAATCTCCTCCACCAGCCGGTGGATGGCCTCAAACTTGTCAATGGCATTGGCATAAGCCGCCTCATAACCGGCCTCATCCAGCGTCCCCTGCCCGGTGTAAACAATAAACCAGGCCACATCCAGCCCGCCGCTTTCCATCTTCGGCAGCGTAACCTGGGTGTCCAAATCCATGGTGTAGTTCAACTCCGCCGTGAAATTGGCGGTGTTAATATCAGCATGCGTGTCCAGCGTAATCACCCGCTCATGGATGCCCCTGGCACGGGCAACAAGTGCCGCTTCGGTTTCTGTTGTGTCTCCACCCTCTCCACAGGCTGTAAGCAGCACGGCTGGAAAAAGCGTGGCAAGGGTGAGAAGGGCAGGTTTCAGATGTGTGTTCATAATATTTTGCTCGCAGTTATGTTCGTGGATGGTATCCCGCATGAAGCAACGGGTTTTCAGTTATTGTTATCAGAGTAGCGGCGCCACCAGAGCAGCGACATCAATCTCATCGCTAAACTAACACTTGACGGGCTGCTATTCAATACCGTGCCCTGACTCAATATATGTGAGACAAATCAGGGAGCCACCCATCGGTGCACAAGGCTTGCGCCATTGCACCACCCTCACGGCTTCGCTATACTGCCGACATCTTCATAGCCTCACATCAGGAGGAAAAATGTACACTAGATTTCTGACAAGATTTTCAGTATTCCTGTTATTCATCGCGCTCGCCGCCGGGCTTTATGCGGATGGTGGTCGCACGCCAGTGCGGGCGGAGAATGGCATGGTTAGCAGTGCTTCACGTCTGGCTTCCGAGGTGGGAGTGGAGACTTTGCGCAAGGGTGGCAATGCGGTTGATGCTGCGGTTGCCACGGCTTTTGCATTGGCGGTTACCTGGCCGACGGCGGGTAACATCGGCGGCGGTGGCTTTCTTGTTTATCACGGCGCCGATGGGCATGCCACCACTTTTGATTTTCGTGAGAAGGCACCGTTGGCTGCCACTGAGAACATGTATCTCGGTCTGGATGGTGAGATAACAGATAATGCTAATCATGATGGCTTTCTCTCTGTGGGAGTACCGGGCACGGTGGCGGGTTTGTATAAGGCGCATCAGCAGTTGGGGCAGCTGGACTGGGCTGAGTTGGTGGCACCGGCGGTGGCACTGGCACGGGATGGCATTCCCATCACTTATGCGTTGCAAACCGGGTTTTCCCGTATGCGCGGGCGTTTTTCGTCTTATCCCGCATCAATGGCGAAGTTTTATCGCGCCGATGGCAGCGACTACACGTTGGGCGACAGATGGGTGCAACCAAATCTGGCGCATACGCTGGAACTGATTCAGCAGCAGGGGCATGACGGTTTTTATCGGGGCGAAAACGCGCAGCGTCTGGCTGACTTTATGGCGGCGAACGGCGGCATCATTACCACGCAGGATTTGGCGAATTATGAAGCGGTTGAGCGCGAGCCTGTTCGTGGTAACTATCGGGGTTATGAAATTATTGGTATGCCGCCGCCGAGTTCCGGTGGCATCGTGCTGGTGGAGATGTTGAACATTCTTGAGGGCTTTGACCTTGCCGCAATGGGTCATAACTCGGCGGAGTATTTGCATGTGCTTACCGAGGCCATGCGCCGTGCTTACGCTGACCGGGCCGAGCATCTGGGCGACCCTGATTTTAACGAGGGGATGCCAGTGCAACGCCTGACCAGCAAGGACTATGCCGCCACCTTGCGCGCTTCAATTGATATGGAGCAGGCTTCGGTTAGCGACCCGGAAGGTTTTGCCGGCATTTATGAGAGTGAAGACACCACCCATTTTTCAGTGGTGGATGGTGAAGGCAATATGGTCAGCCTTACCTATACGCTGGAATACAGTTACGGTTCCGGTATTGTAGTGGCGGATGGCGGCTATCTGTTGAATAACGAGATGGGAGATTTTAATCCGGTGCCCGGGCGCACCGATGAAACCGGGTTGATTGGTACGCCGCCGAATCTTGTTGAACCGCAAAAGCGAATGTTGTCTTCCATGTCACCCACTATTGTTGCACAGGATGGCAAGCCGTTGTTTGCGGCGGGCAGTCCGGGAGGGCGCACCATTATCAATACTACCTTGCAGGTTATTCTTAATGTGATTGACCATGACTTCAATATCGCCGAGTCGGTTGAGGCGGGGCGTTTTCATCATCAGTGGTTGCCGGATGTGACTGGTGTGGAGCGTCGTGTGTTTAGCGTTGACACGCTCAGGTTGTATGAGGCGAAGGGGCACAGGTTGAGGATGTATGACAGGCAGGGTTCGGCGATGCTGGTGTATTACGACCGGGATGCGGGGTTGTTTCTTGGCGCTTCGGATTCGCGGCAGGGAGATTCTGCGGCGGTGGGATACTAATTTTCGCCGGGGTGGTAGCTGGTTTCAAGATTGGCTTCAATGTCTTCTCTGTAAAATAATACATCACGGAATTCGCCGTCGGCATACATCTGTGCCTGATCGTCAAAGTGGGTGGATGTTGGCTTGTTGTTTAGCCCGCCCACGGTAATCGCTTTGGCAGACAATCTTTCACCGAACTCTACTGCGGCTACGAAACTGTTGCCGCTGGTGCCGTACATGCGGTTGGTGCCGGGGTAGGTGCGGGCGCCGAATGAGGCCAGTGAACCCCAGCGGCCTGAGGCGAAGGGTACGGGGATGCTTGCGGCATCATCGTCAAACTGCTGCACCAAATCTCCGTTCAGGCGTTGGTAGCGGTTGACTTCGCCCCATGGCACGCGCCAATCGCCGAAGTCGGTTTGTAAGCGTTCGGCGGCATCGCGCAGAGCGGTGAGTTTGGTTGCTGCGGTGCTGTGTTCGGCCATGAAAGTGTAAATGTTTATGTTTTGTTCATTGGCGGCTTCGCGTGATGCATTCATTAATGCCTGACCCCAATATACTGCGAGTGTGGTTTCGGTGGATTCCAGTGACCAGTGGTAATCCCAGCTGCGCAGGTGGTTAATGTACTCCGAGAGTCCTGCGTCATCTTGCTCTGCTGCTACGATGAGTAGTGGGACGAGTTCTTCAAACCCGGTTAGCAGAGGGTCGTAAGCTGCGGTGAGTAGTGAATCAATGGTGAAATCGGTTACGCCTTCCAGTACCCGCACGGCGTGAACGCCGCGGTAATTTTCAGGGTTGTTTGCCATGTAGGGCGGGTAATCTTCCGGTTGGGGGCTGAACTCTGCGGCGGCGGAGAATGGGGTGTTGTTGGTGTTTTGTATCCAGCCGTTGGGTGGGTTGAGCAGGGTGATGATTTCATCCACAGGGTGCAGGCCTTTCCATTCGGTGGCCTGGTTGCTGCCGTCCAGTGGTGCGTTCCAGTCAAAACTCTGGTCTCGCACCGGGATGAAGTTGCCGTGGTAATAAGCGATGTTACCGCCACTGTCCGCATATACTGTGTTGTTTGAAGAGTTGGTTAAGAGTGTCATCGTTTCGTTGAACTCGGTGTAGTTGCGTGCTTTGGTGCGGGTGTAGGATTGGGTGAGGGCGCGGATGGGTTCTTCCATCAGTTTGATGGCCACCCACTTGCCATCTTGCTCGCGGATGATGGGGCCGTGGTGGCTGTGATATACCGTGAAGGTTTGCTCCGCCATACCACGGCCAGTGCGATAGGGCAGGGTGAGTTCGGTTTCTTGCAGGCGGCGTTCCTCATCGCCATACAGATAATAGTAACCATCATCCCGCTCTACCACTGTTTCCAGATACTCATCAATGGCATCGGCGCGGCTGGAAGTGTGCATCCAGCCGGTGTTTTCATTGAACCCCTGATAGACGAAGAACTGACCCCAGGTAACTGCGCCGTATGCATTCAATCCTTCTTCGCTGACCATGTGTAACTCGGCGCGGAAGAAGAACGAGGTGTGGGGGTTGATGAGCAGCAATGCATTACCACTGGCACTGTTCTCCGGTGCGATTGCGAAGCCGTTGGAACCTCGCGGTTCGCCATCGGGTAATTGTTTTGCGGTGGCTTGTAGTGCGAGCAAACTCTGCGGTTTGTTTTGTGCCTGCTGTTCGGTGGTGGCTTGTGCAAGCAAGCTCTGTGGCTGTGGTTCGGTGTCGGCACTGTATGCTCCTCGCGCCGCAGAACCGGCGGAGCCATAAAACTCTTCCAGGCGGTTGAGGTTCACCCGTTCAATATCACCACCGATGCTGCCTTCGGTAAAGGTAAGTGCCATCCAGGGTTCAAAATGTGTGATGACTCTGGGTCTTACTTCAGGATGAGTATAAAGGTAGTAATTCAATCCATCGGCGAAGGCAACCATCAACTCCTGCAACCAGACCGGGCTTTCATCATACAGTGTTTGCATTTCCGCCGGGTCAATGAACAGTTTCATACGCAAATCTCGCATTAACTCCTGCGCGCCTTCGGCTTCCGCCAAGCGCCCCATGGCGTTGATGTAATTGGTTTCCACCCGATTAAAGTCATCTTCCGCCTGGGCATACAGGGTGCCAAACACCGTATCGGCATCGGTGGTGCCGTAGATGTGCGGGATACCCCAACTATCCCGCAGGATAGTTACATTGGCCGCCCGCGCCTCCCAGCGTGCTAGGTCAGCCGGGTCCACCGCCGTTCTGGCAGCATCACGGGAACAGGCGGCGAGTAGTAACCAGAGTACAAGTGCTGTGCCATAACGCCAGCAAAGTTGGTAAGTGTGCATATTAAATCCTCCAAAGGCATCTGTTCGCCGAGTATATCGCAAATTCACACGGCTTTCCCTTCCGCACGAACCTGTTCGTACACATCCTTTAGCAAGTGCTTCATTACAGCGTCGTGGAAGTCATTTTCGTTCATGAACTTGGCGGTGATTTCTTCGTTTTGTTCTATTCTATCAATGAATAACTGTTCCAGAACTTCCTTGAAGACATAGCCGAAGTTTTCCATAGTGTTTGCTAAGGCGGCTTGGCGTATCTTGTCATCGCCAAGGGCATCTTCTCGAATTGAATCAAAGAAAAGTTGGTCGCCCGGTTTGAACTCGGTGCCGAATCGATCATTCAGAATGTCAATGAGTTTTGATAGTTCTATTTCATCTTTGCGCCCCGTGCCGGTGCCGACATCCGTAGGGCCGGATACTGGCACTACTTTGCCTGTCTCCAACTGAATAGAACCTTCGCTAATCTTTTCAAGTCGGTAGTACTTCATGGACACTTCGTCATCAAAATTATAGATTGGTCCTCGGCCTCTCCGTGGCAGTTTGCTTAGTAGAAGGCGAATATATGAATAAAGTTTTTCAAGGTCGGAATCATGAAATGGAATCACCTGAGCCATGAAAGCATAAAGATTTCGAAAAGCGATTAATTCCTTGCGGAATTCTTCACGTTCTTCTTCCTCTTCAATTTCGCTGAATCGTTTGACAGCAGGATCAATGCAGGCATTCATACGAGCGTGGTCATCCGGCGACTGATTTAGTTTTGGTTTGAAGAAAACCTTGCAAAACTCCTCAACCTCTGCCTTGTGATACACCTGCTGCTTATCAAGTTTGGCTTGTAGCTCGTAGAGTTGCTGTACCTCAACTCGTTCTCCGACGGATGTCTGTTCGTAATAAGGCTGGAAGGCTTCCTGAATATCATCTCCCTTATTCACGAAATCAAGAACAAAGGTATCTTCCTTGCCCTGCGTGGTGCGGTTCAGGCGTGATAAGGTTTGTACTGCCTGGATGCCTTTCAGCCGTTTGTCCACATACATGGTGTGGAGAAGTGGTTGGTCAAATCCGGTTTGGTATTTTTCGGCTACCAAAAGTACTTGGTACTCCTCCGTGCCAAACCGCTTCGGCAGTTCTTTTTCTCTAATCTGCTTGTTGCTGCTGTCCACATTCATACTACTTTCGGTGTATTCAACGTTCGGTATGTCCGGGTCCGCAACCTTACCACTGAAGGCCACCAGAGCCTTGATTCCCTCATACTTCTTTTCCGCTATATACTCATCAAAAGCCAGTTTGTACCTGACTGCATGAAGACGGCTGTCTGTTACCACCATAGCCTTGGCCTTTCCTCCAATTTTGTGTTTCGTGAACTGGTGAAAGTGCTCAACCATGACTTCCGTTTTCTGTGCGATGTTGTGCGAGTGAAGGCTTATAAATCTTGCCAATGCCCTCGCTGCCTTGCGCTTTTCGACCTTGGGATCTTTTTCAATGGATTTGATTAACTGGTGGTAGCTGTTATAAGTGGTGTAGTTTTTGAGTACATCCAGAATGAAGCCTTCTTCAATAGCTTGTCTCATGCTGTAAATGTGAAAGGGTTGCGGTTTGCCGTCTGGCCCAGACTGGCCGAAGACTTCAAGCGTTTTGTATTTGGGTGTTGCAGTGAAAGCGAAGAAACTAATATTGTGTTGATTTTTGCGCTTGAGTATAGCTTTGATTATCTCTTCCTCGTAGTCAGGCTGATTACCTTCCTCATTGAACTTTGCAGCTTCTTCCTCCACATAGGCTTCTGAGAGTATCCCTTTCATCTCTGTAGCGGTTTCGCCACCCTGAGAACTGTGAGCCTCGTCAATGATGACGGCATACTGCTTCTTTCCCAATTTGCCCATTTTCTCCGTAGCATAAGGAAATTTCTGCAAGGTCGTGATGATAATGGGAACGCCCGTGGTAAGTGCTTCCGCCAGTTGCGCGGAATCCTTATCAATTTTCTGAACAACACCCTGCCTATGCTCAAATTGGTAGATGGTGTTCTGTAGCTGCTGGTCCAAAACAACGCGGTCGGTAACTACGATTATAGAGTCATAAATTTTTTCGTCCTGTTCTGTGTAAAGCGTTGCCAGTCTATGGGCTAGCCAAGCGATTGAATTGGATTTCCCACTGCCAGCCGAATGTTGGACGAGATAATTGTTACCGGTTCCATTATCACGCGCATGAGCCACAATAACCCGCACACAGTCCAGTTGGTGGTAACGAGGGAATATCATTGTTTCCCACTTGACCTGTTTTCCGCCTAAATCTTTAACATCCTCTTGAAGATGAATAAATCGGGCGAGGATATCAAGGAGGCTGCTCCGCTCCAGCACCTTTTCCCACAGATAGCTGGTTTTGTAGCCACCGGGATTTTCGGGGTTTCCTGCACCGCTACCATCACCCAGATTAAAGGGCAGAAAGTGAGTTTTCTTTTTGGCAAGGCGAGTTGTCATGTACACTTCATCGGTATCTACGGCAAAGTGAACCAGCGTACGCTTCTTGAACTGGAAGATTAGGTCAGCCGGATCTCGGTCGTTCTTATATTGATTGATGGCGTTGCGCCATGTTTGCCCGGTCATGGCATTCTTGAGTTCAACAGTGATGATGGGGATGCCGTTGAGCGCTAGCACCACATCAAGCGTGTTGCCGTGCTTTGATGAATAGCGTAATTGCCGCGTGACTGTCAGATTGTTGGCTTGATACAAGGCCTTGATGTCGTCATTCATCCCACTGGCTGGCGCGAAATAAGCCATGCGAAACTGTTTGCCAAAGCACTTGAAGCCATGTCGCAAGACGGCCAAACAGCCCTGGTTTTTGGAATCAAGAGCCTGACACAAATCGTCAAGCAATGTTGCTTCGGCTTCACCTTTCTGAATGCCTTCAAGGTATTCCCATTCTGTAGGCTGGGTCTTCCTGATGAAAGCGAGAACATCGTCGGCAAACAGGCCACGCTCAAGGTCAAATGCCTCGCTGTGGCCCAAGCGATACCCGCCCGCCGTGGTGAGGTGGTGTTCAATGGCCTCTTCAAAGGCGCGCTCAGTGTGCTGGCCGGGCATCAGCTTGGCTTGCTCCACTCATACAGAGCTCCTATTTCTTTGAGCATGAAGAAGGTGTTTTCGTAAGCCACATTGAACTGCCCACAAACATCAGGAATTTTAATATTATGTTTTGACTCAGGACTCGGCCGTTCATTGGTTGCAACAGTACCACCATGAACCATTGCATAGGCTATTAGCCAGCCATCTGCTCCTTTCGAGAAATACGCTTTGGCTTGGTCAGTGTATTGGCTGTTGTGTTGCACCCACTGCATGACTTCGCTGTACGCAGAGGTTACTTCATCATCACTGGTGCTGGCAAAGAATTCCTCCGGAAGTTTCTCCCGTTTCATCCATTCAATAATTTCGTCATTTTCATCCCCATTAAGCAGTTCATTTCTGACCTGATCAATGCTGTGCAGGTCTTCGCTGGCATAATAGTGAATCAGGCTGTCCCAAAAGCCTGGGCAGATTGCAAAGGCATAGTAACTTTTCTTTGCGGTTATTAGAACATCAGCATCCAAAATGTATGGGCGTTTGATAGTCATGGCAAGTTAATTTCCAAAAATTGACCGTATTTTTGAAATGCATTTCCGTTCAGCCCGGTAAGTCTATAGGCTTCCTTAAAACTTAACCTCCCCGCTGTTGCAGCATGGATAATTTGCGTGTAGAACTTTTTGCCTACTCGTGTGTTTTGGTTGTAGTAGAAATTGCCACCCTTCGAATCGGTAGATGAATCATGGTCTCTGGCTATGTACTCTTCGTAGAAATTAAAAAATGTCTCGTCATCTATAAGGCGCAGGTCTTTCGCGCGGCGACCGACAACGATAGGGCTAACTTTGAATATGCGAGAGATGCTTGAAAATGGGTCTTCTTTATTCTTGAATTCAGGCCAGCGTTCCCGCAAATGTTCTGCTGGAACAAGAAACTCCGCTGCTACTAGGTCACACCACAGTTCAATCCCTTGCGCTTGTTGAGAGGCAAGACCGGTATTAGACAAAGCGCTTTTCCCCAGCAAGATGTGTGCCAGTTCGTGCGCCAGAGTGAACATCTGAGCGGACTTTGCATCGGCACCGTTGACGAAAACGAGGGGTGCGTACTTATCGCTTAGCGCAAAACCACGAAATTCTAGAACATTTAGCTTACGATTGGTGCTATTGTTGACAATGCCATTGATGAACGCCATTACACCCAATTCTTCAATGCTACTCAGTAACTTGCGGACTGCACTTGACCACGTGCTTATAGCCTCAGCCCAATTGTCATTCAGCCCTAGTACTTGTCGCATCTTGCGCCCAACACCTTCCGCATCATCTGCTATGTGGACACTTCCCACGAGATCTAGAGGCTCTGATTCGCAATCAATCATTTCTTCCCGGAGCCATGCCTGACGCCTTTGCATTAGGTAAATCGTATCAAGTAAATCAGGACTCGGGCGACTAATTTCCTCGTTCTTGACGGTCCGCAAATCAGGCATTGGGATACGTTCTTCCGGCGGTTCTGGTAGAAATAAGTAGCCAAATGGCACATGGGTTGCTTTGGCAAAGTCCTCCAGTTGTTTGAATGTAGGTTGAGATTCACCCTGCTCCCACGCAGCGAGGTTCTTGAAGCGACCATGAAGGTCCTCCACACTTCTGCCTGCACGCTCCCGTGCCCAATGAAGTAGTTCCGGTTTGACAGAGACTCTGGGCATCAGACGGTTTTCTCTTGAACATTAATTTTGCCGGTTATGGCAGCGGAAATAAAGGCAATGCGATATTCACGTAGCCGCTCAATGCTAATTTGGATTTTTTCAACAAGCGCGTCAATTTGTGTTGTTTTTCTATCAAGGAAAGTAGCGACAGCTCGCTGGTGTCCGCTACTAAGAATGGGAAAAGGCAAATTTCCAATATCAGAAGCATTGGCAGCTGGGTAACTGACGCCTACCGAACGGGCTACAATTTCGTCAACAAACGTGGATGACTGGACCCAGTACGCAAGAAACTTGGAATTTACAATTCCTTTTGCAGTGATTACAGCAAAGCCGGTCGAACAAATTAGTGTTTCATCTACTGCCGAGATGTGAGTTATAGCTCGAAGATAAGTGCGAACAGTTGAAATAAGGACATCCCCATTGGACACAATGCGCCTCGCTCGTGATGGTGCAACATAAAACTGCATAGGTTCGGAAGCCTCCCATTGGCTATCTGAATTGACGTTGCCAATGTCTAGGTAACGAAATTCAAATGTAGGTTCAGTGTTCTTGCCGATAACCCGTTCATTTATGGTACACAAATACTTGATTGGTTTGAATTCCCAACCGTTCGGACAACGATTAAGCCACAAAACCTTGCGGTCACTAGGGGCAAAAGGAGGTTGAATTATTTCGTCATCCTCATCTGACTGCTCAGTTCTTAAATTCTTCATCTTCGTCTTGGAGTCAATTTTAGTAACAGTGTGGGTAATGAGCGCACTGCGCTTCTCTTGGAGTAGTTCAATCTGCCTCTGTTTCTTCGCAATCAACCCATCAATCCGTGTGGTCTCTCTATCAAGAAATGTAGCGATTGCTCGCTGGTGTGCACTATCAAGAATAGGGAAAGGTAAATTTCCAATATCAGAAGCATTAACAGCCGGGTAACTGACGCCTACCGAACGGGCTACGATTTCATCAACAAACATGGATGATTGGATCCAGTATGCTAGAAACTTAGAATTTACAATGCCTTTTGCAGTGATTACGGTAAAGCCAGTTGAGCAAATTAGTGTTTCATCTACTCCCGAAATGTGGGTTATAGCTCGAAGGTAAGTGCGAACAGTCGAAATTAGAACATCTTCATTGGATACAATACGTTTCGCTCGCGATGGCGCATCATCAAAACTCATAGGCTCGGAAGCCTCCCATTGGCCATCTGAGTTAACGCTACCAATGTCTAGGTAACGAAACTCAAATGTGGGCTCTATGTTCTCGCCAATAACCTGCTCGTTGATGGCGCACAAATATTTGATTGGCTTGAATGCCCAGCTGTTCGGACAACGATTAAGCCACAAAACATTGTGGTCACCGGGAGCAAAAGGAGGCTGAATAACCTCCTGGTTCAGCCATGACTGCATACTTTTGGGAGCCACGATGTGTCTATTTTCTACCGATGATGTATTTCTCATACTGGTTCATCTCCTTTTATAACGTCAGGGTTGTATTGTAAGAACCTTTTATATCGGAATCATCATCCCAAGTTGCCTTAAAATCAAACGGTGGTTCACACACTCTGCGAATATCCATTGCATAAGATATATCCGATTCGGGGCCAATTTCATGCACTTCCTTATGAGTGCTGTATTTTAATGCTACGTGCTGAAGCAATGGTTTATCATCCAAGATTATTGTCAAATTCCGAGCAGCGCATCGGCCAGTATTTTTTAATATTAGCCGCCACCTATTGTCTACCTTTTTGAGCTCTGCACGAATGTTGGCTTTAAGTAGTTCAGTAATCCTTGCTTGCTCACGAGACTTCTCAATTCCTACTACGCGCTTTTGAAGTTTCACCTGTCTTTGGCCTGTGCACAAACTACTGACCAAGGCTAGGATGGCAACGATAATGCTAATGGCTTCAGAAATACTCATTCCGTCACTTCCGTTAGCATATCTGCAATCTCTTTCTCAATTTGTCTCAGATCGTCTTCAATCTGGTCCAATGGGCGCGGGAGCTTGTGGCTGTAGAAGTAGCGATTAAAGCTAATTTCGTAGCCTATCTTTGTCTTTGATTCGTCTATCCAGGCATCAGGGCGGTGTGGCAAGACTTCTCGTTTAAAGTATTTGCTTACATCTTCCGTTAGCGGCACATTCTCGTAGTCTCTTAATTTGCTGTCCGGTTCTGGGTTACCTTTTGAGTCAATGCAAGCCTCAGCCGTTTCATCTCGTTCTGCCAAGGCCATCAGAATCGCTTTGAATAACGGGGTAAGTATCTTCAGGTCGGCTTTCTTGAAGCACGCTTTCATGCGGCTTGAGAACTTATCCCGGCTCTTGACGATGCGTTTGGGTGCAAAGCGATTTAGTGCCGACAATATCAATTTTTGGAGTTTTCGTCCAGCCTTAATCTCGTCCTGTGCAGCCTTTGTGGCTTGCCGCTTCTTGCTGGTAGCGAGATTTTGGAAAGCCGAAGTTTGTTTAAGACGATCAATGCGTTCTTTGTTCGCCACGAAGTTGAGCCTTAGGGGGCGTTCCACAGTTATGCGCCGATAGCCGAAGTCTTCATTGTTAAATACCCGAACATATTCACCCGCCTTGAATGTGCCGTAGAGACGGGTAATCTCATCTCGCTGTTCATCACATATTTCGTTACGCTTGTTGCCGAGTGACTTACTCATCTTCTTAAAAAAACTGGTGCCATCTACGAGTTGAATCTTGCCCTTTCTGCTTTTGGCTTTGCGATTTGTGACAATCCATAGATAGGTGTAGATGTCTGTATTGTAGAAAAGCTGATTGGGCAAGGCAACAATTGCTTCAAGCCAATCGTTCTCAATAATCCAGCGCCGAATTTCGCTTGCGCCCGACCCGGCACTTCCGGCGAATAACGGGGAACCGTTAAATACGATGGCGAGCCGTGTGCCGCCATCTTGCGGCAGTTTCATCTTGCTAATCATGTGTTGCAAAAACAAAAGCGAGCCATCGTCAATGCGTGGTAGTCCGGCACCAAACCGTCCGCCAAATCCTTGCTGTTCGTGTTCGTTTTTAATTTGGTCAGATTCTGGCTTCCACTCCACTCCGAAAGGTGGATTGGCCAACATATAGTCAAACCGTTTTCCGGCGAAGCGGTCATCAAGAAAGGTGTTGCCAAAGGCGATGTTGCCGATGTTCTGGTCCTTAATCATCATGTCGGAACCGCATACTGCAAAAGATTCGCCGTTGTAGTCCTGACCAAAGGCTTCAAGGCGTGCGTCCGGGTTTAGTTCGCGAAGGTATTCCTCAGCTACCGATAACATACCGCCCGTCCCGCAAGCCGGATCATAGAGGGTTTTTACAATGCCTTTGGTGGTGAGCACGTCCTTGTCGGGCATGAATATCAGATTCACCATTAGGCGGATTACCTCGCGTGGGGTGAAGTGGTCCCCGGCTTCCTCGTTTGAGGTTTCGTTGAATTTCCGAATCAGCTCTTCAAAAATGTAACCCATCTCAATGTTTGAGACTTTATCTGGATGCAGGTCAATATCACAGAACTTGGACACGACTCGAAAAAGTCTATCCGCTTTGTCCAATTTAGCAATTTGCTCCTCAAACTCAAAGTGTACAATGATGTCACGGACACGGGGCGAAAACCCCTTTATGTAGTTTATTAGGTTGGGGGCGATGTTGTCGGGGTCGCCCTTGAGTTTCTCTAGAGTATAGCGACTGGTGTTGTAAAAAGGGACTCCGGCCGTTTGGATGAGTTTTGATTCACGGATGCCTTTACCTTTGGAACTCCATTTTTTGTTTGCGTAAAGCACATCGTCTTTAGTTGACTCCAATACACAGTCAAGTCGCCGCAGGACAATCAAGGGTAGCATAACATCCTTGTATCGATTCGGTGTGTAGGGACCACGCAACAGGTCGGCAACCGACCAGATGAAACTAACCTTTTTGTTGAAGTTGTTCGGCATCTGCTCTCTGTGCCTCGTTCTTGCGGTGTTGAATCACCAGTGATGGTTTGCGATTTATTAGGGATACACTTGCTGCCCGTTAACCCAGGTTTGTTGTACCTGGGTTTGCCAGATTGTGCTGGGGTTAATGGTGAAGATGTCGCGGTCTATTAGTATGAAATCTGCTTTCATGCCCGGTTCCAGTGTGCCGAGCAGGTTTTCCTGATGGCCTGTGTAGGCTGCGTCTATGGTGAAGCTTGCCAGTGCTTCTTGCACGGTCATGCGTTCATTGGGGAACCAGCCGCCGGGGGGTTCGTTGTTGTGGTCCTGGCGGGTGATGGAGGCGTGCAGGCCGAAGAATGGGTTGGGTGATTCCACCGGGAAGTCGGAGCCGTTGGCGATGATGGCGCCGGTGTCCAGCAGTTTGCGCCAGGCGTAGGCGCCTTGGACGCGCACTTCGCCCAGTCGGTCCTGGGCCATGTTTTTGTCGCTGGTGGCGTGAGTGGCTTGCATGGAGGGAATCACACCGAGTTCGGTGAAGCGGGTGATGTCTTCAAGTTGCAGCACCTGGGCGTGTTCAATGCGATGACGCAGGGCGTGGGTGTTGGTCTCTGTGATGAGTTGCTGGTAATGGTTTAGCACCAGTCGGTTGGCGTCGTCGCCTATGGCATGGGTTGCCACCTGGAAGCCGGCGTTCATGGCGGCGCGCATGAAGTATTCCAGGCGTTCGGCTGTGTGTAGTAGCAGGCCGCGGTGGCCTGGCAGGTCGGAGTAGTCTTCAATCAGTGCTGCGCCGCGGCTGCCCAGTGCGCCATCGGCGGCAATTTTTACGCTGTTGATGGTGAGGGTGTCGTCGGCGCTGCGGAAATGTCCTGCGGCAAGGTGTTGTTCGTAGTTGTTGTCGGTGGCGGCCAGCATTACATTGACTCGTATTGGTAGCGGGCCATCGTTGATTAGTTCTTTGTAAGCGGCGATGGTTGCGCTGCCCACTCCGGCATCATGTGCGCTGGTCAGGCCGTAGGCGGCGAGCCCCTGCATGGCGGCGACCAGTGCGAGTTTTCTTTCGCTTTGGGTGATGGGTGGGATTTGGGCTTCCAGTAAATCCATGGCGTTATCCACCAGCACGCCGGTGGGTGTGTTGGCGCTGGCTACGGGGACGCTGGTGTTGCGTGAGTTGCGTGGGTTACGAGAGTTGCGTGAGTTGCCACTTGCACCACTGCCCGTGCCATCATCTGCCCCGTAACGGATAATCTGGCCACCATCCGGGTCGGTGCTGTCCGCAGTTATGCCAGCCAATTCCATCGCCGCCGAGTTTGCCCATCCCGCATGGCCATCCACCCGTGTCAGCCACACCGGCTTGTTAATGTTGGCCTCGGCCAAAGCAGCATCCAGCGAGCTGGCGGTGGGGAAGGCGTTGCTGTCCCACAGCACCTGATTCCAGCCTCGCCCCTGAATCCACGCCACATCCGGGTTTTCCGCCGCAAACGCCAGCACCCTGTCCACCGCCTCCTGTTCCGAGCGGGCGCCAATCAAATCCACCCGCAACTGGCTCAGGCCATAACCGAGCACATGACCATGGGCATCAATCAGCCCCGGCAACAAAGTGGCACCGTTGCCATCAACAACCCTGTCCACATTGGCGGGCAATGTTTCGTTCGCACTGAAGCGACGCGTTACCCGATCATCCTCAATCTGCAAGGCAACAAATTGATGCAGTTGTTTCTGGCTGTCAAGGGTGTAGCCGTTGATGTTGGTGACGAGCACAGTGTCGGCCTGACACAAACTCGTGCCGACTGTTAGTAGTAATAGTCCCAAACCGGGGAAAATTGATTTCACGCGCATGACAGGCTCTCCTGTTAAACAGATTTCAGCGAATGGTAGCACAAAGAAAGCCAGTAAAGCGTATTAGCAGGGCAGGGCACCGGGCAAGAAAAAACCCGACTACCAAAGTAGCCGGGTTTCTTTAAGACAATGATGGCTTATTGGCCGCCAACATCGTCATCAGCCTCCACATAGCGGAAGAAGCCAAAGAACATTTCTTGCCACGTTTGTTCGCCCCAGGACAGAGTTTGTGAAGCATCCGGGTTGAACGGGTTATTCTCGGTGTTATCAAAGGTGCCGCGGAAAACCAGTTCGGTGCCGGCGGGCAGGAACATGGGCTCCTTGAAATCATAAGTCTTCTGCCAGTTGAACTGGTAGTTGGGCACATTCAACACCTCCTGCTCACGACCATCGGGGAAACGCAGCACGAAGTTGGCATCATAGCCGCGATAGTGCATGTGCGGGCCGAGCATGGTCAGGTAGGAATCGGTGTGGAAGGTTTTGCTTGCCACCATTTCCTTGGTGGAGTGTGGTGCAATGTCAATGTCCAAATCGGCTGCGGAGCCGCCCAGCACAACGCGCTCGGGCTTTTCATCCCACAGGTAGAGGCCGATTTCCGAGGCATCCACAGCCTCTTTGCCCGATGTGGTGTAGTGCAGTTGTAGCATCAGGCCGCCGCCTTTCTTAAGCGGGTAGCCGGCACCTTCGGGGTAAAGATTAAGTTCGTTGCCCGGCGCGTAAGCACCCAGGCCGATGCCCTGATTGAGAATTTCAAACTCATTCACACCGTTGGGGCCGTAAGAGAAGGCGATGATGTGATGCAGCACGGTGGGGTCGCCGGCTTCAAACTCAACGGCTTTAACCCAGATGTCTTCTTCCAGTTCAAGGGGCAGGCGGATGTTGCGATAGTCCTGCACGCCGGTGGCCGGAATCTTTTGGGCCGGAATGGGGATGACCATGTCGGGCTCGCCGCCCAGCCATTTCACCGGCTGTGCATCAAAGCTCGCCAGTGGGTCGCTGTCGTTGGTGTTGGGGGATTTCTGGTCAATCCACTGCACCAGTTTGCGGGTTTCTTCAATGGTGATGTGGTTGACATCGTGGAAGTCGTGAACAAACTCACGGCCAATTTGGCCGGGGGGCATGCGCTTGGTAATCAGGGCTTCGCGCATCATCGGCGACCAGCCGCGAACCATTTGGTGGCTGTCCATGGCGAATGGTGCGATGCCGCCTTCCTGATGACAGCTTACGCAGCGTTGTTCCAGAATGGGGGCGATGTCGTCGGCGTAAGAGATGCTTTCATGTAGATTGTAGGCTAGCTCGTCTCCCTTGCTTGCCAGCACATTGTCGGGGAGTTTCTGGTTTGCCAGCATGGCATTAAGTGTATCGGCCACGTATGTTGCGGCACGTCGTTCGCTGCGGCTGCCGGCAGCCTGACGGCTGTTCAGTGCGCCGCGGTAGAGCACTTCCATGGATCCCGGGTCAATGATGACGGCTTCACCGGCGCGGGTGAGGCCGAGGTCGCGGGATACCAGTTGGGTATCATCCATCAGTATGCGGAAAGCGATGTTGCGGGCTGCTGCTTCTTCGCGCATGACTGACTTGTCGGCCAGATTGGTTGCGTTGATTACCAGGAATTCCACGGGCTTGAATTCGGCGGCGATGTCAGCCAGGTCAGCCACCGCACGACGGGCGTCGCGGCTGTCCTTGTCGTAGGCCACCAGCACTATGGCCGGCGCATCGCTGTGGCGGCTCAGCTGGAAGAAACGGCCATCTGCGTCAACCAGCGAAAAGTCGCTGATGCGCTCGCCGGCGCTGGCGCTCAAGCTTACGCCCAGCATCAGCAAGGCGGCTATTGTGGCTTTGGTGAGCCTTGAGAATACTTTTGAGACTTGCATAAAAACCTCCATTCGTTGAATTTGCGGATGAGACTATAGCCCTGAATCCCCATAGATACTTCCCGATAATTGAAATCAGGGCAAATTTCAGTTTTCAGATAGGTATTTTTGATAAAAATCGGCTTTTTTCACGTATTCAGGCTGGCCGCACCGAGAAGCGATAGCCTGCGCCGCGTACGGTTTGCACCAGTTTGGTGTAGTCTATGCCGGTGCTTTCAACGGATGACAGGGCTTTACGCAGGCGGCGGATGTGGACATCAATGGTGCGGTCTTCCAGATAGACATTGTTGCCCCAGACCGCATTCTGAATCCGATCCCGGCTGAACACCTTTTCCTGATTAAGCAGGAAAAACTTCAGCAGGCGAAACTCGGTGGGGCCCATAACCACCGGCTGGTCTTCAATAAAAACCCGGTGGCTGGTGGGGTCCAGTTTCAGGTCAAACACTTGCAGCACCTTGTCTTTTGAGCGACCCTGCGCCCGCCGTAGCACGGTCTTGATGCGAGCAACCAGTTCACGAGGCGAGAACGGCTTGGTTACATAGTCATCAACACCTTCGCTCAGGCCTTGCACCTTGTTATCTTCACTGGTCTTGGCGGTTAGCATAATAATGGGCAGGTTGTTGGTAATTTCATCCCGCCGCAGCCGTCTGGCAAGTTCAATGCCGCTACCGCCGGGCAGCATCCAGTCCAGCAGCACCAGGTCGGGTTTGTTATCAACAATGGAGATGTGCGCCTCGCGGGCGTTGGCCGCACTCAGGCAGTTGAATCCGGCAAGGTCAAGGGTAATGCCTACCATGTCGCGGATGGCGGCTTCGTCGTCAACTATGAGAACTGTGGATTCGGTCATGGTTTGGTCTCCATGTATCTGTCGTGTTTGCCACACTCCGTGTCTGTCCAAGTGTCCATTCAAGTGCCGGATATTTAAGCACTGAATTATTACACATTTATGACAGAATGTCCCGATTAGGCCAGAGGAACCCGGGCATTTCCTCGCTGTGGCGGGACTCCCTGATTTGTCTCAAATGTACTAATCCGCTACAGGGTCCGCCCGGCTGTGCTATGCTGTTTGGCTGGATGGCACTTCAGGGGCGGGCACGAACTGGCACACAATAGAGTAAGGTTGACCACATGGCTATGGGATTTAACATTAGCGATTCAATCAAGCTGATTAAAAACTTCAAAACGACGGGCACCATTACGCCCAGTTCAAAGGTGTTAATTGGTCACATGGTGGCGGTGGATTTCACCAAGGCTCGCTGCATTGTGGAGTTGGGTCCTGGCAACGGCTGCATCACCAATGAATTGCTTGGCCGTATGCAGGCGGACAGCAAACTGATTTGCCTGGAGATAGACGAGGAGTTCGCCACCCGGCTTGGCCGGATTAATGATTCACGCTTGCAGGTTCATCGCGCCTGCGCCACCACGCTACGCACCATCCTTGAGGCGCAACACATCGCTTGCGCGGATTATGTAGTGTCCAGTCTGCCACTGGCGATGATTGATGATGACAAGGTGGACAACATCCTGCACACCGTGCGGGATTGCCTGTGTCCGCAGGGGCGGTATCTGCAATATCAATATAGCCTGACCCAATATGGCGATTTGAAAGCGGTGTTTGGCAAAGTCCGTTTGCAATTCACCATGCGTAATATGCCTCCCGCGTTTGTTTACAGATGTTCCCGTTGATGTGCACTAACGATATGCGCTTAGGTATGCACTCACTATATGCTACTAATATGTGCCACTAACTATATGCCAATAACGATATGCTACAACACCACTTCATAGATTCCGCTCGCAAGCATCCAAAAAAGTTGGCCTTCATAGATGGCACCACCAAGCGTGAGGTGAGCTATGAACGCGCGCTGATTGGCTCGTTAATACTGGCGCGGCGTTTTCGCAAACTGGAACGGGGTCGCATCGGAATTTTGTTGCCAACTTCGGCAGGCGCGGGACTGGCGATTATCGGCACGGCAATGGCCGGGCTAACACCGGTGATGATTAACTACTCCACCGGTGCCAAAGAAAATTGTGTTTTTGCCCACCAGCAATGTGATTTCAGAATCATCATAACTTCACGTCTGTTGCTGGAAAAGGTGAACTGCAAGGAGTTGCCGGGAATGGTGTTTCTTGAAGACATCATGGACGAGCTGGGGCGTTATGAAAAGGTGCTCGCCTTGCTCAAATCCCGCCTGCCGGGAGCGTGGCTGAAACGCCTGTGCGGACGCCTTGACCTGGACAAGCCGGCGGTAATCCTGTTCACCAGCGGTAGTGAGAGGGAGCCAAAAATTGTGCAACTCACCCAGCGCAATCTGCTGGCTAACATTCACTCTTTTACCGAGATGATGGATTTGCAAGAGATGGACAGCCTACTCGCGGTATTGCCTTATTTCCATGTGATGGGTTTCACCGTTGCCCTGTGGACGCCATTGTATCTGGGCATAACATCGGTGAATTACAGCAACCCGCTTGAATTCAAAACTGTTGCCAAACTTATCGAACAACACCAGCCGCATATCATCATTGGCACGCCGCTGTTTCTGGAAGGCTATGCCAGGCAATCGCAAGCGGGGGATTTTGCCGGTGTGAAACTGGCGGTGTGTGGTGCCGACAAATGCCCCGAGGCCTTGCGTGAACTATATCGCAGCAAGCATCAGCTTGAAATTCACGAAGGTTATGGCACCACCGAAACTTCGCCGGTAATCTCCGCCAATCCGCAGCATAGAAATCGCCCTGGCAGTATTGGTCTGCCGATTCCGGGTGTGGAAGTTAAAATTGTGAATTACGATACTGGCGAACCCTGTCGGATTGGTGAGACTGGCAAAATTACAGTGTGTGGTGAGAATGTGATGCAAGGTTATCTTAATGATGTGGAAGAAACTTCAATGCGGCTGAAATCAGGCTGGTATGACACTGGCGATTTGGGGTATCTGGATGAAGATGGTTATCTCTGGCATCAGGGTCGGCTCAGGCGCTTTGTAAAAATTGGCGGCGAAATGATTTCGCTGGTAAGGGTGGAGGATGCCCTTAACGAAGTAACGCCGGAGGAAGTGGAATGCGGTGCCATTGAACTGCCCGATTCCAAACGTGGTTCACGCATCGTGGCAGTTACCAGCCTTGAAGTGGACGGGCAGGAAGTGAATAAGAAACTGGCAGACTTGTTACCGAACCTCGCTTTGCCCAAAAAGTATGTCATCGTGGCAGAGTTCCCGCGCATGGGTAGCGGCAAAACCGATTTCCGCACTCTCACTGCCATAGTGCGCGAGATGGAGGAAGAGGAGGCGGAAGGAGAGTAATCAGTGTTGTAGCCAGTTGAGGAGTATCAAAGCAAGCCGGGAAACGTGGAGAATATACCACCGGCAATCAGCAAAACATTCGCCGCAAAAGTCATTAGAAAACCAATCTGGCGAGATTGAGGTTTGCGCACATAAGCTATCAAATAAACCAGACGGCCAAGCAAAAATAGGACCCCTGCAACGGCGGCATAAAAGGGGTCGCCGTAATAACCATACACCAGAATCGCGGGGATGAAGATAATCAATTGTTCCGCCGTGTTTTGATGAACACGATAATAGCGCTCAAAAGTTGGATGGCCTGTTATGGCCGGCGCATCAACGCCATACTTGTTGCGTGCGTTACCCACCAGAAAGCTGAAGAACATATATTCAAGCAGCGCCAGCAAAATCACAATCATTACCAATTCCATGCTTGCCTCCCGGGGCTCTCGCCCGTTTATAAAATTGTCTGTAGAGCAGAGATGATTTTTGTTAATCAGTTAGCGAACTTTTCCAGCAGGGCATCACGGATTAGATCGGATTCTTCCCATAGCACAAAGTGCCCCTGATCTTCGCGGCGCAGGTAACTGACATCGGCGTTAATCAGTTGCTCACGCAGGAAGTCTGCGTTGCCGGGATATACCAGCCGGTCGCGGTCGCCCTGTACGATGAGAACCGGCATACGCAACTCCGACCAGCGCGGCAACATCTCTTCCAGTTGTGGTCGCAAGGGCATTATCTCGGCGTTTGCCCCTTTCAGATTGCTGCCCAACACAAAGCGGGGCAGTATCACGGCAATGCGGTTATACCAGCGCGGCCCGCTCAGTTCCGGGTTGCCGGTGCTGGCTACGAACACCAGGCCACCCACCAGTTCAGGATAGTCCATCGCGGTGCGGGCAATCACCGGTCCGCCGAAGGAGTGCCCCATAAGTATCGCGCCTTGCTCCGACTGGTTTCTGTTGAGCAACGGTTCCAGTGTGCGCGCCTGTTCTGTTAGCAAGGGGCGTTTTTCATCCGCATCATTTATCCAGCCAGCGCGGGTAACAGAAATCAGATGGAATTGTTGTTGCAACAAGGGGTCGGTAAGATAAGTCATGAAGGCTCGGGCGGAACCGGGTGTGCCATGCACAAACAACAGCAATCGGCGAGGCAGGCCGTCCTGCTCGGTAAGATTGACTTCCAGAAACTCAATGTCATCAAGCTTGTGCGCCACCGGGTCAGCCAGCGAGGCGGGGGCAAGGGCGGAGATGGGGGAAAAGTTCTGAACCACTGGCGTATCAGTCTCATCCTGCGCCAGCGAGCAACCAAAACCGGCAAACAGCAACACGCAGCCCGCCACACATCCACGCCACGCCAGAAGCCACAGGCGGGCAGGGCGTGCAGGGTGGGCAGGGCGCGCAGAACACACAGGACGGGCGGGGCGGGCAGGGCGAAAGGAACCGCCCTGAGACACATCAGCAAAGAGAGCACACTTATTCATTATCAACATCCAAAGCCCGGCACCAAATCTGTGTCGGAGAATATCCGGTTCAGCGCATTAAATCCAGAGTATTTGGAGTATAATCAACCGGCAGCCAAACAGCCTTGAGCTAGCAACAATAGCCCGGAACCAAACAACGAACAGCCCTGAGTTAAACGAGCAATATCATGCCCCCGAAAAAAACCACCAGCTTCAACTTTGAAACCGCCATGGAAGAACTGGAAGAATTGGTAACCACCATGGAGGATGGTGAGTTGAGTCTGGAAGAATCTCTGGCCGCGTTTGAGAAGGGTGTCAAACTCACCCGCGAATGTCAGGCCGCATTGAAAAAGGCCGAGCAGAAAGTGCAGGTGCTGCTGAATGACAGCGGCAAGACCGAAGCCATGACCTTGCCCGACGACGAACAAGCCAGCGAGTAAGCGTTCGCCCGCTTGCCGAATTCCCAGATGAGTAAATTAACCCTGTCCAAAGAGAAGTCCGACACGGTTCTCGCCCCGCCGCCGGCAGCTCTGGATGCGTTCCTGCTTGAATGTCAGCAGCGCATTGAACGCCGCCTGGAGTTGTGTCTGAAGCATCAATCCGCCACTGGCAAGTTGGCTGAGGCAATCCGCTACGGCAGCCTTGACGGCGGCAAGCGGTTGCGGCCAGTGCTGTGTTATGCCGGTGCGCTGGCGGTGGATGGCAAGCTTGATGATGCCGATGCCCCCGCCATGGCGGTGGAACTGATGCACTGTTATTCCCTCATCCACGACGATTTGCCTGCCATGGACAACGATGATTTGCGGCGCGGCAAACCGAGCTTGCACAAGGCGTTTAATGAAGCCACTGCAATTCTGGCAGGCGATGCCTTGCAAGCGCTTGCTTTCAGTGTGCTGGCAGGAGCCGATGTGGATGGGCTGGCCGCAACCGATTCGCAACAGGGCAGACCGAGTGCGCCCATTGAAGCCCGCGCGCCAATGTTGCAGATTCTCGCCCGGGCTGCGGAAGACATGGTGGCCGGTCAGGCGCTGGATTTTGCCGTGGCAGGCACCCAAACAGAAGAGGAGGAACTAACTGCCATCCATCGTCTGAAAACCGGCGCTTTAATTCGTGCCAGTGTTTTGCTCGGAGCGCTTAGCCGACCGCAAGCCTGTGGCCAGCCTGCAACTTCGGCGCGGCCTGCGACTCACACTCAAGCGCAAGCACAGGCACAGGCACAGGCTTCGCATAAGACAGATGCCACGACACTGGAAAACCTGAGCCGATATGCCGATTGCATCGGGCTGGCCTTTCAAATTCAGGACGATATCCTTGACGAAACCGGCGACACCGCAACACTGGGCAAACCCCGAGGTTCCGACCGCAAGGCCAACAAGCCCACTTATGTAACACTGCTGGGTCTGGAAGCCGCCCGCGCCCGCGCCAGGGCACTGGCTTCTGATGCAATCGCTGCGCTGGACGGATACGGCAAGCAAGCCGATCAGTTGCGACATCTGGCTGCGTATATCGTCACGCGCGGCCATTAAATTTGCTGTACATCCCGTTGGAAGAAAACCATGCTGGAAGAGATACCCTTAATCAGACCTGCCACGCCGCTGCTTGATCAAATTGACAGCCCGGCTGACCTCAGGGAACTGGAGCCGCGCCAGCTACGCGAACTGGCCGATGAATTGCGCCTGTATCTGTTGTATTGCGTGGGTCAAACCGGCGGTCATTTTGGCGCGGGGCTGGGTGTGGTTGAGTTAACCATCGCACTACACTATGTGTTTGACACGCCCCGCGATCAACTGGTTTGGGATGTCGGTCATCAGGCTTATCCGCACAAGATTCTCACTGGCCGCCGTGAACGAATGCTCACCATGCGGCAGGCCGATGGTCTGGCAGCCTTCCCCAAACGCGACGAGAGTGAGTATGACACTTTCGGTGTGGGCCATTCCAGCACATCCATCAGCGCGGCGCTTGGTATGATGATTGCGGCGCGTCTGCAAAATCAGGAGCATCGCAATATCGCCGTTATCGGTGATGGTGCCATGACGGCGGGCATGGCTTTTGAAGCACTCAATCATGCCGGCCATCTGGATGACAACATTCTCGTGGTGCTGAACGACAACAATATGTCCATCTCCCAGAATGTGGGCGGGTTATCAAGTTACTTTGCCCGAATGTGGGCGAGCAAACCTTACAACTTTATCCGCACTGGCGGTAAACGGGTGCTGTCAAAGATTCCACCGGCACTAAAGGCGGCACATCGCGCCGAGGAATATATGAAAGGCATGGTGTCGCCGGGTACGCTGTTTGAGGAAATTGGTTTCAATTACATCGGCCTGATTGACGGGCATGACATTAAAAGGCTGGTTGAGATTCTCGGCAACATAAAAAAACTGCGCGGACCGCAACTGCTGCATGTGGTTACACAGAAGGGCAAGGGTTATACCGAGTCGGAAAAAGACCCTTATGGTATGCACGCCCTGACCAAGATCGCGCCATCGCAGAAAGTCGACAGCAAAACTGAACAAGCAGATAAGAAAGCCGGTGCCCCGGAACCGGCAAAGCCCACATACTCACAAGTGTTCGGCAACTGGCTGTGTCAGCTTGCAGAGCAGGAGCCGCTGGTCGTGGGCATCACCCCCGCTATGGGCGAAGGTTCCGGCATGCAGGAGTTCGCTCGCCAGTTCCCCGACCGCTTTCACGATGTAGCAATCGCCGAGCAACACGCGGTTACCTTCGCCGCCGGTATGGCTTGCGGCGGCCTGAAACCTATCGTGGCAATTTACTCCACCTTCCTGCAACGGGCTTACGACCAGTTGATTCATGATGTGGCCTTGCAAAACCTGAATGTGTTGTTCGCCATTGATCGCGCCGGACTGGTTGGCGAAGACGGTCCCACCCACGCCGGCAGTTTTGACCTGAGCTATCTGCGCTGCATTCCCAATATGCTGGTGATGGCTCCGAGCGATGAAGCGGAAACGGTCAGGCTGCTGAACACCGGTTTTCATTACGATGGTCCGGCGGCGGTTCGCTATCCCCGCGGTAAAGGCCCCGGTGCCGACAGCAACACAGCCACCGACACCGTTCCCATCGGCAAGGCCGTGGTGCGCCGCGAAAGCAAGGCAGGCAAGAAAGATAAAAAAATCGCTCTGCTCGCCTTCGGCAGCATGGTGGCACCCGCACTGGAAGCCGCCGAAACATTTGATGCAACCGTTGTTGACATGCGCTTCGTCAAACCGCTGGACGAAACCATCCTCAACAACATGGCAACAAACCACAATCTACTGGTAACACTGGAAGAAAATGCCCTCATGGGCGGCGCCGGTTCGGCCGTGGTAGAGTTTCTGACACGAACCGACCACAACACCCCGGTTCTCAACCTCGGCCTGCCCGACACTTTCATTGACCAGGGCAAGGTGCCGGATATGTTGGCATCGGTTGGCCTTGATGCAAAGGGCATTACCGCCGCCATCAAGAACGAATTAGCCAAACTCAAATAATAAAAACCGAAATATTTTCCAACGCCATATACGTAAATTAAAAGTTATGCCATCACGCATCGTTACATTGTTACCCAGCGCCACGGAAATTGTCTGTGCACTCGGCTTGCGAGACAAGCTGGCAGGCGTCACCCACGAATGTGATTATCCGCAAGGAGTGGAAACCCTGCCTCATGTAACCCGCAGCCTGATTCCCCCCGGCCTTGCCAGCAACGCCATAGACGCAGCAGTGCGCGAACACTTGCAAACCCAGGCCGCACTCTATTCTCTTGATGCGCCACTGCTCGCCCAACTGCGCCCGGACCTCATCGTCACCCAGGCGCTTTGTGATGTTTGCGCAGTGTCGGAAGATGAAGTTATTCAAGTGCTGGATGAGTTACCCGGCAACCCGAAACTGATTAATCTGGAACCGATGACATTGGACCAGGTGTTTGACACCATAGAGCTAGTGGGCGAAGCCGCCGAATGTGTGGAATACGCTCAGGATTATGTGGCCAGCCTGCGTGCCAGAGTTGCGAAAGTCAGCGCCCGAGAGCCGACAAAGCGACCTACCGTGGCTCTTCTGGAATGGCTGGACCCGCTCTTCAACGCCGGCCACTGGACACCGGAAATTATTGAACTGGCCGGTGGCATTGATGTCCTGGGCAGCAAGCACCAGCCATCTCACACCATTGACGAAGACGCTCTCTTTAATGCCGACCCGGAAGTGCTGGTCATTGCCCTGTGCGGGTTTGATGCAACACGGGCGGCTGCCGATTTGGAGGACTTCAAGACGCGGGTGCCCTTTGATAAACTGCAAGCCGCACAATCCGGCCGGGTGTATGTTCTGGATGGCAACGCTTATTTCAGTCGCCCAGGCCCGCGGCTGGTTGATAGTCTGGAAATATTGGCCGACCTCTTGCACCAGGCTTCGGCGATTTAGGATAATATCAACTCAAAGTTTTTTCCGGAGCAAGTAAAATGACGATAAAAATTGGTATCAACGGTTATGGCAGGATCGGCAGAAATATCCTCAGGGCACTGTATGAAGCCAATCGCACAGATGAAATACAAATCGTGGCAATCAACGATCTGGGCGACAGCAACACCAACGCACACCTGACGCGTTATGATTCCACACACGGCAAGTTCCCCGGCAGTGTAGAAGTGGATGGGGATTATATGGTGGTGAACGGCGACAAGATACGGGTGTTATCGGAACGCGACCCGGCGCGCCTGCCCTGGGGTGAACTCGGGGTGGAAGTGGTGCATGAGTCCACCGGCTTTTTCGCCAGCAAGGAGAAGGCTGGCGCACACTTGCGGGGCGGTGCCAAAAAAGTCATTATCTCGGCGCCGGGCGGCAAGGATGTGGATGCCACCATTGTCTATGGTGTGAACCACGGGGTACTGAAGGCATCGGACAGCGTAATCTCCAATGCCTCATGCACCACTAACTGTCTGGCCCCGCTGGTCAAGGTTATCCATGACAACATCGGTCTGGTGAATGGCATTATGACCACGGTGCATTCCTATACCAACGATCAGGTATTGACGGATGTCTATCACTCTGACCTGCGCCGGGCGCGCTCGGCCACGATGTCCAT